>NZ_JBIRVR010000001.1:0-544641 GCF_044387105.1 Streptomyces sp. NPDC020379 | reverse complement strand
CTCCACCTCGGGCAGCACGCGCAGTCGCCCGTCCGTTTCGGGGGAGGTCACCGCCATCAGCAGGTGCATCCCGTCCGCCCCGATCCTTCGGCCGACTTCCTCCCGCTTGGACCGAGCTTGGGGGAAACGTGAGTCCTCGGCCCGGGTCGCGTAGTGCTTGAACCAGTCCGGCTCGGCCACCTCCGCCAGCCAGTCGGGGGCTGCCTGGGCCAGCGCGTTCAGGGCAGAGCGCAATGTTTCCGCGACATGCTCCAGCCAGTTCAGCGCCCTTGCCGCACTCTGCACGTGGGTGGCGTCGGTCCTGGCCCGGCCTGCCGTCTTGAGCAGCCCTCGTTCCCGGGCCGCGGCCAAGATCCCGTCCAACACCTGGCGGCCGGCATCCGCAGTGATCAGACGGTCCCGGAACTCCGAAAGTACCGAGTAATCGAACCCTGGATCACCCAGCTCCAGCCCGAGGGCGTATTTGAAGTCGATTCTCGCCCGCACTGCCTCCGCGGCCTGCCGGTCGGTCAGCCCCTTCACGAACTGCAACACCAGCACCACCGCCAGCCGCCCCGGTGACCAGGCAGGCTTGCCCCGCGCCGGAAACAGGTCGGCGAACTCCTCGTCCGTGAACAACGGCCCCAGCTCGTCCCTCACCCGAATCGCCAGGCTTCCCTTCGGGAACGCGGCCCGCGCCACCCGCACCGTCTCCGCCGGGATCTCCCCAGACCCCTTCGGCTGCATCGACATCCGCACCCACCCCATACGACAACGTCGGCCTCCAAGACCACAACCAGGTCTTGGAGGCCGACGTCACGCACACGGCCCGTAATTCGCCAACAGCGTCCCGGACGAACCGGGGCGGGCCGCTCGCGCGTCGCGGGCGCGGGATCAGACCGAGCGGAGGGCGAGGACCACGTTGTGGCCGCCGAAACCGAACGAGTTGTTGATCGCCGCGATCGGGCCCTCGGGCAGCGGACGCGGCCGGTCGCGGACGATGTCCGCGTCGATGTCCTCGTCCAGGTCGTCGACGTTGATGGTCGGCGGGGCCATCCGGTGGTGCAGGGCCAGGACGGTCGCGACCGTCTCGATGCCGCCGGCGCCGCCCAGCAGGTGGCCGGTCATCGACTTGGTGGCGGACACCGCGACGTGGTCGAGGTCGTCGCCGAGGACCTTGCGCAGGGCCTTGATCTCGGCGGCGTCGCCCTGCGGGGTGGAGGTGGCGTGCGCGTTGAGGTGCACGATCTCCGAAGGCTTGAGGTCGCTGTTGTCGAGCAGGTTCTGGAGCGCGGCGGCGATGCCGCGGCCGGTCGGCTCGGGCTGCGCGATGTGGTGGCTGTCCGCGGACAGCCCCTGGCCCAGCACCTCGCAGTAGACACGGGCACCGCGCGCGGCGGCGTGCTCGGCCGACTCCAGGATGACGACGCCCGCGCCCTCGCCGAGGACAAAGCCGTCACGGCCCTTGTCGTACGGGCGGGACGCCTTCTGCGGCTCGTCGTTGTTCTTGGACATCGCCATCATGTTGGCGAAGGCCACGATCGGCAGCGGGTGGATGGCCGCCTCGGTGCCGCCGGCGACGACCACGTCGGCACGGCCGGTGCGGATCATCTCCACGGCGTAGCCGATCGCCTCGGCGCCGGACGCGCAGGCGCTGACCGGGGTGTGCACGCCCGCCTGGGCGTTCACCTCCAGGCCGACGTTGGCGGAGGGGCCGTTGGGCATCAGCATGGGCACGGTGTGCGGGGAGACGCGGCGGACGCCCTTCTCCTTGAGCACGTCGTACTGGTCGAGGAGCGTGGTCACGCCGCCGATGCCGGAGGCGATGACCGTGCCGAGCCGCTCGGGCGCGATCGACGCGTCCTCGCCGGCCTTGGCGGTGAAGCCCGCGTCGGCCCACGCCTCACGGGCGGCGATCAGCGCGAACTGCGCGGACCGGTCCGTCTTGCGGGTGAGCGGGCGGGGCAGGACGTCCTCGGGGTCGACGGCCGCGCGGGCCGCGATCCGGACGGGGAGGTCGGCGAATCGCTCGCCTTCCAGGGGCTGGACCCCGGAGCGCCCGGCGAGCAGGCCCTCCCAGGTCGATGCGCTGTCGCCACCCAGCGGTGTGGTTGCGCCGATACCGGTGACGACCACGGTGCGATTGGTCGGGTTCACAGGGATTCTGTCTCCACGTGTAGAGGTGCTGGAACCGCCACCACTGGGGTGGCGACGAACGCTTGGATCAGGCCTGGTGCTTCAGGATGTAGTCGGCAGCGTCACCGACGGTCTTGAGGTTCTTGACGTCCTCGTCGGGGATCTTGACGTCGAAGCGCTCCTCGGCGGCCACGACGACCTCGACCATGGACAGCGAGTCGACGTCCAGGTCGTCGGTGAAGGACTTGTCCAGCTTGACGTCCTCGACGGGGATGCCGGCGATCTCGTTGACGATCTCGGCGAGACCCTCGAGGATCTGCTCCTGGGTGTGAGCCATTGCGGCGCTCCTTCTATGTGCGGTGAAACTGCTGCGTTATGGAAATCTGCTGATGCGGGAGGGGCCGTACGGCGGGGCCGCGCGGATTCTCGCCTAGGGGAGGGTAACGACCGTGGCGGCGTAGACGAGACCCGCCCCGAAACCGATGACGAGCGCGGTGTCCCCGCTCTTCGCCTGCCCCGTGGCCAGGAGCCGCTCCATGGCCAGCGGGATGGAGGCCGCGGAGGTGTTGCCGGTGGTCTCCACGTCGCGGGCGACCGTGACGCTCTCCGGCAGTTTGAGGGTCTTCACCATCGAGTCGATGATCCGCATGTTGGCCTGGTGCGGGATGAAGACGTCCAGGTCCGCCGGGCTGACCCCGGCGTCGTCCAGCGCCTGCTGGGCGACCTTCGCCATCTCGAAGACGGCCCAGCGGAAGACCGCCTGGCCCTCCTGGGTGATGGCGGGGAAACGGATCTCCTCGATGGCCTGGCGGACCTCGTCGCGGTCACCGCCGGGGAGGGGCGTGGTGCGGTACTCGTCCCAGCCGACCGTCTGCTTGATCGTGTGGGACTTGTCGCCCTCCGAACCCCAGACGGTGGGGCCGATCGCCGGCTCCGCCGAGGGGCCCACGACCACGGCACCGGCGCCGTCACCGAACAGGAAGGCCGTCGCGCGGTCCTCCAGATCCGTGAGGTCCGACAGCCGCTCGACACCGATGACCAGCACATACTCGGCCGAGCCCTCGACGATGAGGCCCTTGGCCAGGGTGAGGCCGTAGCCGAAGCCGGCGCAGCCCGCGGAGATGTCGAAGGCGGCGGGCCTGCCCGCACCGATCTTGTGCGCGATCTCGGTGGCGATCGCCGGGGTCTGCTTGAAGTGCGAGACGGTGGAGACGATCACGCCACCGATCTGCTCGGGGCTGATGCCCGCGGCGGCGATGGCCTTGCCGGCCGCCTCGACCGACATCGCGGACACCGTCTCCTCGGGGCCCGCCCAGTGCCGGGTGGCGATGCCCGAACGGGAGCGGATCCACTCGTCCGAGGAGTCGATGTGCTTGAGGATCTCCTCGTTCGGAACCACCCGCGTCGGGCGGTATCCGCCCACGCCGAGGATGCGCGCGTAGGGGGCGCCCTTGCTGGGCCTGATCTTCGCGGTCATGCTCTCGGGGCTCCTTATTCGGCCGGGGTCGCGGCGTCGGCGTACTCGGCGATCAGCTCACGCGCCGCGTCCAGGTTGTCCGGGGACTTGAGCGCGAGGGTCCGGACGCCGGGCAGCGCCCGCTTCGCGAGGCCCACCAGGGTGCCGCCGGGGGCGAGCTCGACGATCGCGGTGACGCCGAGCTCCTTGAAGGTCTCCATGCACAGGTCCCAGCGGACCGGATTGGCCACCTGGCCGACGAGCCGCCGCACGACCTCGGAGCCCGAGGTCACGACCTGGCCGTCCTTGTTGGACACGTACCGCGTGTGCGGGTCGGCGGGGGCGAGCTCGGCCACCGCCGTCTCCAGGGCCGCGACGGCCGGGGCCATGTGGTGCGTGTGGAAGGCGCCGGCGACCTTCAGCGCGACGACCTTGCGCGTGCCCTCCGGCTTGTCCTCGGCGAGCGCGGCGAGCTGCTCCGCGGTGCCCGCGGCGACGATCTGGCCCGCGCCGTTGACATTGGCGGGCGTCAGCCCGAGCTTCTCCAGGTGCGGCAGGACGACGTCGGCGTCCCCGCCCAGCAGGGCGGACATGCCGGTCTCCGTCACGGCGGCGGCCTCGGCCATCGCGAGACCGCGCTTGCGTACGAGCTCCAGGGCGGCCTGCTCGGGGAGGACCCCGGTCAGGGCGGCGGCGGCGAGCTCACCGACGCTGTGACCCGCGGTGGCGCCCACCAGGCGGGCGAGGTCCCCGGCCGCCGGGAACAGCTGCCGGGCCGACACGAGCGCGGAGGCGACCAGCAGCGGCTGGGCCACGGCGGTGTCGCGGATCTCGTCCGCGTCGGCGTTCGTGCCGTAGTGGACCAGGTCCAGGTCGATGGCGGCCGACCACTCACGGAGTCGGTCTTCGACACCGGGGAGGTCGAGCCAGGGGGTCAGGAAGCCGGGCGTCTGAGCGCCCTGGCCGGGGGCGACGAGTACGAGCACCCTCACACTCTCTCTCGTGGACGGCCCTGGTCACCGGTGGGGACAGGGACCAAGAACCGTCAGGGGAATTGTTGATGTCCAACAAAAGCCTAGAGCTGGCACTCCGCGTCTGCCAGGCGCCCCAGGATCAGCGCTACTCGCAGGGTGAAGGCCGAACGCACATCGGAGGGTGACCAGCCGGTGACGTCCGTCACACGTCGGAGGCGGTATCTCACGGTGTTCGGGTGGACGAACAGCATCCGTGCCGCGCCTTCCAGGCTACTTGCCTGCTCCAGATAGACGCTGAGGGTCTCCAGCAGGGCCGAGCCCGCTTCCTCCAGCGGTCTGTAGATCTCCTCCACCAACTGCTCACGCGCGGTAGCGTCCCCGGCCATCGCGCGCTCCGGGAGGAGATCATCGGCGAGTACGGGCCGGGGGGCGTCCGGCCAGGCGGCGCACGCCTTCAGCCCCGCCGCCGCGGCCTGCGCGGAGCGGGTGGCCGCCAGCAGGTCCGGCACCACGGGGCCGGCCACCACCGGGCCCGCCGCGAACGGCCCGATCAGGGCCTTCGCGGCCTGCAGCGGATTGTCCGAGCCGCCCGCGATCACCACCAGCCGGTCCCCGAGCACCCCCGTCAGCACCTGGAGCTTCGCGTGCCGCGACGCCCGCCGGATCGCCTCGACCGTCAGCTCGCTGTCCCCGTCGGGCGCCGTCCCCAGCACCACCGCGACGTGCGAAGGCGAATTCCAGCCGAGGGCGGCCGCCCGGGAGAGGGCGCCCTCGTCGGCCTCGCCCGACAGCACCGCGTTGACGACCAGCGACTCCAGCCGGGCGTCCCACGCGCCGCGCGCCTCCGCGGCCTGTGCGTACACCTGAGCGGTGGCGAAGGCGATCTCCCGCGCGTAGACGAGCAGCGCCTCGCGCAGCACCGACTCGTCACCCGGCGCGGCCACCTCGTCGATCGCCGACTCCATGACCTCGATGGTCGTGCGGACCATCTCCACGGTCTGGCGCAAAGTGATCGCCCGCGTCAGCTCGCGCGGCGCCGTGCCGAAGACGTCCGTGCTGATGGCCTGCGGCGTCTCGGGATGCCGGAACCACTCGGTGAAGGCCGCGATGCCGGCCTGCGCGACCAGGCCGATCCAGGAGCGGTTCTCCGGGGGCATCGCCCGGTACCACGGCAGCTGGGCGTCCATCCGCGCGATGGCGGCGGCGGCCAGGGTGCCGGACGACTTCTCCAGACGGCGGAGGGTGGCGCTGTGGGGGTGCGGGGTGTTAGCGGCGGGTTCAGGCACGGGGACAAGCCTGCCTCATTCGGGTGCGGAGCGGGGCCGCCGGGCTACGGTAGCCCGATGACGCACGTGCGACGCGCCGTACAACGCGCAGGTGAACGCTTCCGCGGCGGCGACCCGGAGGCCGGGATCGAGACCTGGCACGCGTTCTCCTTCTCCGGCTTCTACGACCCCGACAACGTCCGTTTCGGGCCGCTGGCCGCCTGCAACGAGGAGCACCTCGCGCCCGGCGCGGGCTTCGCCGAGCACCCGCACCGCGATGTCGAGATCGTGACCTGGGTCGTCGAGGGCGAACTCACCCACGAGGACTCCACCGGTCGCCGCGCGGTCGTCCGCCCCGGCGACCTCCAGCGCTTCAGCGCGGGCTCCGGGGCGCGGCACTCCGAACGGAACGAGGGCTCCGCCCCCCTGCGCTTCGTCCAGATGTGGCTCACCCCGTCGGAGGCCGACGGCGAACCCTCCTACGAGCTGCTGCCGCGGGTCCCGGACGGGGCGTATCCCCTGGCGGGGGCGGAGGCGGTGCTGCATGTGCGGCGGCTGGGAGCCGGTGAGGGGGGTGCCCTGCCGGACGGGCAGTGGTTGTACGTCCATGTCGTGCGGGGGCGGGCGCGGGTGGAGGGGGACGTGGTGTCGGAGGGCGATGCTCTGCGGTTGTTCGAGGCGGTGGGGGTGACGGTGGAGGCGCTGGATTCCGCGGAGTTGCTCATCTGGGAGATGAGTGCGGAGCCGCACTTCGGCTGAGGGGGCAAGCCCCCGGACCCCCGCAACACGCTTCGCGCGTTGTCCTCAACCGCCGGACGGGCTGAATGTGCCGGCTACGGTCCGCACATTCCAGCCCGTTGGGGGCTCCCCCGGACGGAGTCCGGGGGAGGTAGCTGGGGGAGGCGACGGCGGGTCAGCCGGGGGGCTGGGGCACGCGCCCCCACGCGGCGGAGCCGCACATCAGACGCGGCCGGGAAGGGGCGGGGCCGGGGAAGAAAATCAGCCCAGCTCAGCCAGGACCGCATCCGTCAGCGCAGGCCAGACCTCCGTCGCCCACGGCCCGAACGGGCGGTCCGTCAGGGCGACGCACGCCGCGCCCGCGACCGGGTCCACCCACAGGAACGTCCCCGCCTGCCCGAAGTGGCCGAACGTGCGCGGTGAGGACGACGCCCCCGTCCAGTGCGGCGACTTGCCGTCGCGGATCTCGAAGCCGAGGCCCCAGTCGTTGGGCCGCTGATGGCCGTAGCCGGGGAGGACGCCGGTCAGGCCGGGGAAGGCCACGGCCGTCGCCTCGTCGAGCGTCTGCCGGGACAGCAGCCGCGGAGCCTGCAACTCCGCGGCGAAGCGGGCCAGGTCGTCGACGGTGGAGACGCCGTCCTTGGCGGGGGAGCCCTGGAGGTCCGTCGCCGTCATGCCGAGCGGCTCCAGCACGGCCTGCCGCAGGTACTCGGGGAAGGGGATGTCCGTGGCCTTGGCGATGTGGTCGCCGAGTACCTCGAAACCGGCGTTGGAGTACAGCCGCCGCGTCCCCGGGCCGGCCATCGCCCGGTGCTCGTCGAAGGCCAGCCCGGACGTGTGGGCCAGCAGATGGCGGACCGTGGACCCGGCCGGACCGGCCGGCTCGTCCAGCTCGATCGCGCCTTCCTCGACGGCGAGCAGCGCGGCGTACGCGGCGAGCGGTTTCGTCACGGAGGCCAGGGCGAAGCGGTGCGCGGTCGGCCCGTGGGCCCCCGCGAGACTGCCGTCGGCCCTCACCACCGCCGCCGCAGCGGTCTCCACCGGCCAGTTGTCGATCTTCCGCAGGCTCTCCATGGGTGCGAGCCTAACCCGGCCGGGGTGCCGCCAAGATCTCGCTTGCTTGGAGTGCACTCCAACTCTCTAGCGTTATGGATGTCGCAAGGGCTTTCGACCGCGAACGGCCCGCGACGCGAGGGGGATCCGTATGACCGTTGTGGACCACGCGCCGGCGGAAGTGCTCGGTGACGGCAAGCCCTGCGCGCCGGGGCCGCGGCCCGGACGGCCGCGGGGCGAGCGCCACACGATCAGCGAGGTGGCCGAGTACACCGGGCTGTCCGCGCATACCCTGCGCTGGTACGAGCGGATCGGGCTGATGCCCCACGTGGACCGCTCGCACACGGGCCAGCGCCGTTACACCGATCGCGACCTGGACTGGCTCGACCTCGTCGGCCGGCTGCGGCTGACCGGGATGCCGGTGGCCGACATGGTGCGCTACGCCCAGCTGGTCCGCGAGGGCGAACACACCGTCGCCGAACGCGAACGGCTGCTGAGCGCGCACCGCGACGACGTGCGGCGCCGCATCGCGGAGCTGCGGAGCACGCTCGACGTGCTCGACTACAAGATCGACAATTACGCCGACGCCCGACGCCGGGCGTCCGAAGGGGTCTGAACGCTGATGAGCAGCAACGACACGATCACCACCGCGAAGCTCGGCACCGACGGTCCCGAGGTCGGCGTGCAGGGGCTCGGCTGCATGGGCATGAGCCACGCCTACGGCCCGACCGACGAGGCCGAGGCGCGGGCGACGCTTGAGCGGGCGCTCGAGGTGGGCGTCACCCTCTTCGACACGGCCGACGTCTACGGCTTCGGCCGCAACGAGGAGTTCATCGCGCCCTTCGTCCGGGCCCACCGCGACCGCGTCACGCTGGCCACGAAGTTCGCCATCGTGCGGCGCGAGGACGACCCGTCGTACCAGGCCATCCGCAACGACCGCGCCTACATCCGCGAGTCCGTCGAAGGCAGCCTGCGCCGGCTGGGCGTCGACCACATCGACCTCTACTACATGCACCGCCGTGACGTCGAGGTGCCCATGGAGGAGACCGTCGCCGCCATGGCCGAGCTGGTCGCCGAGGGCAAGGTCGGCCACCTGGGCCTGAGCGAGGTCACCGGCTCCGAACTGCGCGCCGCCCACGCCGTGCACCCCATCGCCGCGGTGCAGTCGGAGTGGTCGCTGTTCAGCCGGGACATCGAGGCGGGCGTGGTGCCCGCGGCGCGTGAGCTCGGCGTGGCCCTCGTGCCGTACTCGCCGCTCGGCCGCGGCTTCCTGACCGGCTCGTTCGTCAACGCGGACAAGGATCTGGCGCACGACGACTGGCGGCGCAACCAGCCGCGCTTCACGGGGGACAACGCGGCGGTGAACGCCGCCCTGCTGGAGCCGGTGCGCGCGATCGCCGAGGCACGCGGGCTCACGCCGGCTCAGGTGGCCCTGGCCTGGGTCCAGCAGCGGGCCGCCGTCCAGGGCCTGACGGTCGTTCCGATCCCGGGCACGCGCAAGCGCTCCCGCCTGGAGGAGAACACGGCCGCCACGCGCGTCGTCCTGACCGGCGAGGAGCTGACGGCTCTGGAGCCGATCGCCGCCCAGGTGGCGGGCGACCGCTACCCGGACATGTCCTTCGCGTCGGCGGGCCGGGAGTAAGGGACGTGCCCCGGGCGCCGGTTACCGGCCGTCGCCCGGGGCCACCAGCCCCGATTCGTACGCGAAGATCACGGCCTGCGCCCGGTCGCGCAGGCCGAGCTTCGCCAGGACCCTGCCGATGTGCGTCTTGACGGTCTGCTCCGCCACGACCAGGGACGCGGCGATCTCCTGGTTGGAGAGCCCGCGCGCGATGAGTTCGAGCACCTCGGTCTCACGCGGCGTCAGGCCGCGCAGCCGCAAGGCCGGATCCCGGCGCCGCGCGGGCCGTTGCCGCGCGAAGTCCGCGATGAGCCGGCGGGTCACGGACGGGGCGAGCAGCGCCTCGCCCGCCGCCACGACCCGCACCGCCGAGATCAGGTCGGCCGGGGGCGCGTCCTTGAGCAGGAAGCCGGACGCGCCCGCGCGCAGCGCCTCGTAGACGTAGTCGTCGACGTCGAAGGTCGTCAGCATCAGCACCTTCGGCCGGTGTGTGACCCCGGGCGGGGGGTCGAGGAGCTGCCGGGCCGCCTCCAGCCCGTCCATCTCCGGCATCCGGACGTCCATCAGCACCACGTCGGGGTGCGCGCGGCGGCTGAGTTCGACTCCCTGCCGCCCGTCGGGCGCGTCGCCGACGACGTCGATGTCGGACTGCGCGGCGAGCAGCGCGGCGAAGCCCGCCCGCACCATGGCCTGGTCGTCGACGATGATCACCTTGATGGTCATGCGGTGGGTGCTTCCCTTTCGGAGCGCTGCTTGCGGAGGGGCCTGAGGGCGGCGGCGCGTCAGTCGTGCCCGGTGAACGGCAGCCGGGCGGCCACCCGGTAGCCGCCCTCCGGCAGGGGCCCGGTGTCGAGCGAGCCGCCGACCAGCCGGACCCGCTCCCGCATCCCGACGAGGCCGTGGCCGGTGCCGGAGGATTCCAGCGGGGCGTCCGGCTCCGCCACCGCGTCATTGACGACGAGCACCATCAGGCTTTCCGCGGAGACGGACACCGACACCCGGGTCCTCGCACCGGGCGCGTGCCGCACGGCGTTGGCCAGGGCCTCCTGCACGATGCGGTACGCCGAGAGGTCCACGGCCTGCGGCAGGGCTGTGGTGGCGGCCGCCACCTCCGGGCCGACCGTGAGCTCCACGGGCTGCCCGGACCGCACGGTCGCCTCGACGAGCTGCGGGATGCGCGAGACCCCCGGCTGCGGCGCGCGCTCGCCGCCGGGTTCCTCGCCGGTGTCCTCGCTGCGCAGGACGCCCAGCAGCCGCCGCATCTCGGTCAGCGACTCCCGGGCGGTGGAGGCGATCGCGGCGAACTCCTCGCTCGCCCCGGGCGGCAGCCCGGCGATGCGGTACGGGGCGCTGTCGGCCTGCACGGTGATCACCGACATGTGGTGGGCGACCACGTCGTGCAGCTCGCGGGCGATCCGGGCGCGCTCCTCCAGCAGGGTGCGGCGGGCGCGCTCGGCCTCGCTGATCGTCTCCTGCTCGGCCAGCGCCCGCCGGGCGTCGCCCCGGCCGCGCAGCGCGCCGCCGAGCAGCATGAGCACGCCGCCGATCACCACGAGCGCCACCCACACCGCGGAGCTGCGGCCGGGCGCGACGCTCCGCAGGGCCACGCTCGCCGCGAAGGTCAGCGTCCACACGGCCACCAGCGTGCGGGGCCGCTCGCGCAGCCCGACGGCGAGCATCAGCAGGAGCATGCCGATGATCTCCATCGGCGGCCATGGCCAGGGGTGTTCCGCGCGCGCCGGCACCCCGAGCAGCGCGGCCGCTCCCACGACGTCGGCGGCGAGGACGACCGCCCACGCGAGCAGCGGCCGCCGCACGGCGAAGAACAGCGGCCCGGCCTGGAGGAAGGCGAGGACGACGGCGAGGCCGGTGTCCAGCCCGTACTCCCGGACCAGGACGGTGCCGGTGACGGGCAGCAGGATCGCGACGAACACCACGGCGACGGCGTACGGCAGGAGGCGCACCCACCGCCGCCTGGCCTGGCCGAGGAGGGGTGTCGGCGGGCCGACGGGCGTGAAGAGCTCGCGCAGGAAGCGCAGCGGCGGCGACTGGATCATGACGCCCTCAGCGTAGGCGCCGTAGGGGCGCCCGGACGTCACACCGGGGTGTGGACCGTGGCGTCGTACCCAGGTATCAGTGACGCCTCCGCCGCCTCACAGCTCGGCCAGCAGCTGGGCCTTCTTCGACGTGAACTCGTCGTCCGTCAGCAGCCCCGCGTCGTGCAGCGCGCCCAGGTGGCGGATGCGGTCCGCGATGCCGCCCGGGTCGGGGCGGGCCGCCGGGACGCGCAGCGCGGCCACCGGCGTGGTGGACCGTACGGCCTCCAGGACCGCGGCCGCGAAGGGGAGGGATTCGTGGACGAGCCCATAGCCCATGCCGAAGACGACCGCCGCCGGGTCCTGGTCGGCCTCGCCGGGGTATGCGTCGGGGGCGTGGCCGCGCCGCACCAGCCGCAGGCAGCCGCCCGCCGCGTCGGGGGAGCGCCACTCGACGCCGGACAGCTCGTCGACGGGGAAGCGCTGGTCGCCCGCCTTCCACTTGGCGGAGGAGGCGCCCGTCCAGAACCAGCGGAAGGCCACGGCCGCGCCGTCGAAGGACGCCTTGCCGTCGTACGCCTTGAAGGACAGGGGCGGGGCGGGGGCGGTCACCAGGTGGCGCTCGGCGGGTTCGGCGGCGTACGGGCCGAGCGCGGACCGTATCTCGTCGGCGTAGTACCCCGCGAGGGCGTCGCGCTCCTCGGGCAGCACCAGGCGGTAGGGGTCGCAGCCCTCCTTGAGCTGTCCGGCGGCGGCGTCCATCAGCGGGTCGGCGCCCGGTCTGGGCACAGCGCGCAGCACCACCGTCCCGCGCTTCCCCGGGGCCAGCTCGACGGCCGCGAGCGCTTCGTAAGGGACGCGGCGCTCGCCGAGAGCCTGGAACAGCTTCGGTGTGCGGATCCCCCGTTCGAAGCGGATGAGCACGGAGTCGGTGCCGAACTCCCAGGCGGCGTGGAAACCGGCCAGCACATCACCCATGCGGCTCATCGTATGCGGCGGTCGGCCGCTCGTCGCTACGCGCGTCAAAGTGACGTGCTCCCGTCCGGTGGGCAAATATTTCCCGGGGTTTCGCGCCCGCCCCCCTTGACGCGGCCCCGCCTTCCGCGCCGTCGAGGGGGTCTACGAGAGATCGTCCGCGCAGCCGCTGGACGCCTTGGCGCAGCTGACCGCGGCGGGGACGCCGACGCCGATGCCGGCGAAGTTGGCCAGGCTCGTCGTGCCGGGTTCGAAGTAGCCCGCGTGCCCCTGCGCCCCGCGCGAGGACAGCAGGCGCGCGCCGAAGCCCGCGGAGACCGGGTCCGCGCCGTGCCCGAGGCCGCCGACCTCCAGGTGGGGAACGCCCTGGATCCAGTCGTCGGGGTCGCGCATCGCCCATATCCGGGCGCTGGTGCGCAGCTCGGAGACGTGGTCGGCACGCATGCCGGGGCTGCCCGCGACGGCCACGTCCGTGACCCGGGGGGACATGTCGCGCACGGCGACGCCGCACACGACGGAGCCGTAGCTGTGGCAGAAGAGGGAGACGGGCGCGGTGCCCGGCAGGCCCCGCACGAGCGAGCGCAGGCGCAGCGCGCCCTCGGTGGCGAGCTTGCCGGTGGCGGCGTCCATGCCGACCCCGGCGGGCGAGGTGTAGTCGGCCCAGGCGATGACGGCGGTGCGGGTGCCGGGGCTCGTCTTCCGCTCGGCGTCGTAGAGGGAGCGGGCCATGCCCTCGGGCGCGGTGTACGCGCGCTGGGTCTTCTCGAAGGTGAGGACGTTGGTGTCGACGCCCGGCACGACCACGGAGACGCGCTCGGCGTGCTCGAGGTCGCCGGTGACCTCGGCGACCCGGCCGGCGCCCGTGGGGTCGAAGGCGAGGATCTGCCGGTCGTCGCCCATGAGCGATGCGAAGCGGTGCATGCGCCGCTCCGCGTCCTGGCGGCCGGCGGGTTTCAGGTCGCTCTCGCGCATCCGGTGTTTCTCCACCTTGCGCGCCTGGTCGAGGGCGACCCGGTTGGCGTGGTAGCGCAGGGTGAGCGGGGCGCCGTCGAGATTGCCGACGACGAGGGGGTAGCGGTCGGCGAGCTGCTCGCGCTGGGCGCCGGTGAGGGAGCCGAAGAAGCGGGCCAGGGCGTCGGGTGCCGTCGTGGGGTCCGGCAGCGGGCGTCCGGCTATCGAGCCGTGCAGCCACGCGCTCAGCGACGCGGCCCGCACGTCCTCGCCCGCTCTGTGGCTTCTGACGGCGGTCCAGCCGGTGGTCGCGAGCATGACGAAGACCACGGCCAGTGCGAGCAGCGCGCGCCACACAGCGGTCGTGGTCGTCCACGGGGCGGAGGGGGAGCCGAGCTCCGGGAAAGAAGTCACCGCCGAACACCCTAGGAGAAAGCCGGCGGTGACCGTGAAGTCAGTGAGTCATCTCACGTTTGAAACGAGGGTGATTGTGCACTCGTTTGCGCTTGACGATCAGTTGCGCCAGTTTTCCGCCAACGCCGGTCCCAGCCGGTCGAGATACTCCGTGGTGATCTCCCGGAGTTCGTCCAGCCCGGCGTTGCCGCGCTCGCCCCAGAGCTTGCCGGTCACCCGCATCACGCCGCCGAACGCGGCCACCAGCACCTGGGGTCTGGGGTCGGTCCGCACGTCCAGGCCCTCGCGGCGGGCGATCTCCCGCGCGAGCTGTTCCTCCAGCCCGGCCAGGCGGTGCAGATGGGCGGCGAACAGCTGCGGGGTCGACTCGATCATCCGGTAGGTACGCATGTGCAGTTCCAGAGGCACGACCGCCTCGATGGCCTCGCCCACGCTGTCCCAGGAGGCGAGCACGGCGTTGCGCAGCGCGGTGAGCGGCGCCTCGGAGGCGGGCCGCAGGAGCAGCCGGCTGAAGAAGAAGGACTCGACCGAGTCCTGCACCGCCAGGGCGACCTCCTCCTTGTTCGCGAAGTAGCGGAAGAAGGTGCGCTGGGAGACATCGGCGGCGTCGGAGATCTCGTCGACGGTCGTGCCCTCGAAGCCCTTCTCCGCGAACAGTTCGAGGGCGCAGCGGATCAGGGTGTCCCGGGTGCGGCGCTTCTTCCGCTCGCGCAGCCCGGGCAGTGCCTCGGGTCCCGCCACATCCTCGATCGCACGCATCGACGCCTCTCCTCACCCGCGTTTCGGCTGCTCAGGATAGCTGTGACCGATCTGGCAGCGGCCGTCTCATGAAACCGCTGGTCAACTGTCAGACGCTGCCATAATCTCGAAATATGATGTCTCAGACCACCGTCGCCGACGCGACGCCGGACCTCGGGCCCCGGAAGGGGTTACGGGGCCATCCCTGGCTGACACTGCTCTCCGTCGCGATCGGCGTGATGATGGTCACGCTCGACGGCACCATCGTCGCTGTCGCGAACCCCGCCATTCAGCGGGACCTCGGCGCCTCGCTCGCCGACGTCCAATGGATCACCAACGGCTATCTCCTCGCCCTCGCGGTCGCCCTGATCACCGCGGGCAAGCTGGGGGACCGCTTCGGCCACCGGCTGACCTTCCTCATCGGCACCACCGGCTTCGCCGCCGCCTCCGGCGCCATCGCCCTCTCCGACACCGTCTCGATGATCGTCGGCTTCCGGGTGCTCCAGGGCCTGTGCGGCGCCCTGCTGATGCCGGCGGCGCTCGGCCTGCTCCGGGCCACCTTCCCGGCCGAGAAGCTCAATATGGCCATCGGCATCTGGGGCATGGTCATCGGCGCCTCCACCGCCGCCGGACCGATCCTCGGCGGCGTGCTCGTCGAGCACGTCAACTGGCAGTCGGTCTTCTACGTCAACGTCCCCGTCGGCGTCCTCGCGCTCGTCCTCGGCCTGATCATCCTCAGGGACCACCGGCCCGAGAAGGCGCCCGAGTCCTTCGACCTGCCGGGCATCGCGCTGCTCTCCGGGGCCATGTTCTGCCTGGTCTGGGCCGTCATCAAGGCGCCCACCTGGCAGTGGGGCGACTCCAGGACCCTGACCTTCCTGGGCGTGGCGCTGCTCGCCTTCGTGGCCTTCGCCGTCTGGCAGACCAGGGTCCGCGAACCCCTGCTGCCGCTCGGCCTGTTCCGCTCCGTGCCGCTGACCGCGGGCACGGTCCTGATGGTCCTGATGGCCTTCGCCTTCATCGGGGGCCTGTTCTTCGTCACCTTCTATCTCCAGAACGTGCACGGGATGAGCCCGGTCGACAGCGGTCTGCACCTGCTGCCGCTCACCGGCATGATGATCATCGGGGCGCCCACGGCGGGCGCGGTGATCACCCGGTTCGGCCCCCGTATCCCCCTGGTCGTGGGCATGCTCTTCACCGCGGCCGCCTGCTTCGGCACCGCTCGGCTGGACACCGGCTCCGGCACGGCGATCATGTCGCTGTGGTTCGCGCTGTTCGGCCTCGGTCTCTCGCCGGTCATGGTGGGCGCCACCGAGGTCATCGTCGGCAACGCCCCGCTCCGGCACGCCGGTCTGGCCGGTGGCCTCCAGCAGGCCGCCATGCAGGTCGGCGGCTCGCTCGGCACGGCGGTGCTGGGCGCGGTCATGGCCGCCCGCGTCGATCACCTGCTGCCCGGGAAGTGGGCCGACGCCGGGCTCCCGCCGGTCTCGCACGACCAGCTGTCCCAGGGCTCCGACCTCATCGCGATCGGCATCGCCCCGGTGCCGCCGCACACCCCGGCCCCGGTCGCGGAGAAGATCACGAGCGTGGCGCATGACACTTTCGTGTCAGGCATGAGCCTGTCCTTCACGGTCGCCGGCGTCATCGCGCTGGTCGCCGCCGTGTTCGCGCTGTTCACCAAGCGTGGCGCGAACGCCGACGCCGCGGCGGGCGCCGCGATGGTCTGAGCCCACCGGCACCTTCCCCCGGTGACCGCCGTCTTCCCCTATCAGGGCCCCGCTCGCGGGGCCCTCTTGGCAGGGGCCGCCCCGGGTGGCCACGATCGACGCAGCAGTCACCGATCACAGGGAGTGATGCATATGCGTACGATCCGTTTCGCCGCCCTCGCCGCGGGGGCCGCCGCCGGGCTGGCCCTCGTGAGCGCGCCCGCCGCGACCGCGACCGCGCCGGCCCCGGGGCGGCCCGGCTCGTGCGGGGCCGGGCAGCTGTGTCTGTGGCCGAAGACGGACTACAGGGGCGTGCGGACGACGAGCGAGCTCTCCGGAATCGACATCGAGAGCTGTGTGACCTTACCGGCGAGCGCCGGCGCCGCCTCCTTCGTCAACCGCACCGGCCGCCCGGTCACCACCTACCAGAGCGCGACCTGCGCGGAGACCGGCGAGTTCGCGACGTATCCCTCGGGCTCCTGGGTGCCGGAGTCGCCGTACGCGGTCCGGGCCTACAAGGTCTGGGAGAGCTGAGCACATGCCTGGGCCCCGGCAGGCGATGCCTGCCGGGGCCCAGGGCGGGTGACTGGAGGGGACGCTTACGCGTCGCCGCCCGCGGCGCCGGGGTCGGCGGCCGTCACGTCGAGGAGCTGGTAGCGGTCCACCGCCTGCTTCAGGGCGGAGCGGTCGACCTTGCCCTCCTTGGCGAGCTCGGTGAGCACCGCCAGCACGATCGACTGGGCGTCGATGTGGAAGAAGCGGCGGGCCGCGCCACGGGTGTCCGCGAAGCCGAAGCCGTCCGCGCCCAGCGACTGGTACGCACCGGGCACCCAGCGCGAGATCTGGTCCGGAACCGCCCGCATCCAGTCGGACACGGCCACCTTCGGGCCCTGGGCGGCGGCGAGCTTGGACGTCACATACGGGACGCGCATGTCCTCCTCGGGGTGCAGGAGGTTGTACTCCTCCACCTCGATGGCGTCACGGCGCAGCTCGTTCCAGGAGGTCGCCGACCAGACGTCCGCCTTGACGTTCCACTCGTCCGCGAGGATCCGCTGGGCCTCGACGGCCCACGGCACGGCCACACCGGAGGCGAGGATCTGCGCCGGGATGTCGCCCTTCTCGCCCGCCTTGAAGCGGTAGAGACCCTTGAGGATGCCCTCGGCGTCCACATCCGCCGGCTCGGCCGGGTGCTGGATCGGCTCGTTGTAGACCGTCAGGTAGTAGAAGACGTCCTCGGCGTTCTCGCCGTACATCCGCCGCAGACCGTCCTTGACGATGTGCGCCATCTCGTAACCGAACGCGGGGTCGTAGGACACGACGCCCGGGTTGGTGGACGCCAGCAGCTGCGAGTGACCGTCCGCGTGCTGGAGGCCCTCACCGGTCAGCGTCGTACGGCCGGCGGTGGCGCCCAGCACGAAGCCGCGCGCCAGCTGGTCGGCCATCTGCCAGAACTGGTCACCGGTGCGCTGGAACCCGAACATCGAGTAGAAGACGTAGACCGGGATCAGCGGCTCGCCGTGCGTGGCGTAGGCGGAGCCCGCCGCGATCAGCGAGGCCGTGCAGCCCGCCTCGGAGATGCCGTCGTGCAGCATCTGGCCGGTGGGCGACTCCTTGTAGGCGAGCAGCAGCTCGCGGTCCACGGACTCGTACTGCTGGCCCAGCGGGTTGTAGATCTTCGCGGACGGGAAGAACGCGTCCATGCCGAAGGTGCGGTACTCGTCGGGGGCGATCAGCACGAAGCGCTTGCCGATCTCCTTGTCCCGCATGAGGTCCTTCAGGATGCGGACGAACGCCATGGTCGTGGCGATCGACTGCTGCCCGGAGCCCTTCTTGGCGGTCGCGTAGACCTTGTCCTCGGGGAGGACCAGCGGCTTCGCGCGCACGACACGGCTCGGCACATAGCCGCCCAGCGCCTTGCGGCGGTCGTGCATGTACTGGATCTCCTCCGAGTCGCGACCCGGGTGGTAGTACGGCGGCAGGCCGGACTCCAGCTCCTTGTCGGCGATCGGGATGTGGAGCCGGTCACGGAAGCGCTTGAGGTCCTCGACCGTGAGCTTCTTCATCTGGTGGGTCGCGTTGCGGCCCTCGAAGTTCGGACCGAGGGTCCAGCCCTTGACGGTCTGCGCGAGGATCACGGTCGGCTGGCCCTTGTGCGCCTTGGCCGCCGCGTACGCCGCGTAGATCTTCTTGTGGTCGTGACCGCCGCGGCCCAGGTGCAGGATCTGGTCGTCGGACATGCCCTCGACCATCTTCCGCAGCCGCTGGTCGTCGCCGAAGAAGTGCTCACGGATGTACGCGCCGGTCTCGGTGGCGTACGTCTGGAACTGGCCGTCGGGGGTGCTGTTGAGCTTGTTGACCAGGATGCCGTCGCGGTCCTGCGCCAGCAGCGGGTCCCAGGAGCGGTCCCAGACCAGCTTGATGACGTTCCAGCCGGCGCCGCGGAACTGCGACTCCAGCTCCTGCATGACCTTGCCGTTGCCGCGGACCGGGCCGTCGAGGCGCTGGAGGTTGCAGTTGACGACGAAGGTGAGGTTGTCCAGGCCCTCGCGGGCGGCGATGGACAGCTGGCCGAGCGACTCCGGCTCGTCCATCTCGCCGTCGCCCAGGTACGCCCACACGTGCGACTTGGAGGTGTCGGCGATGCCGCGGGCCTCCATGTAGCGGTTCATCCGGGCCTGGTAGATCGCGCCGAGGGGGCCGAGGCCCATCGAGACGGTCGGGAACTCCCAGAAGTCCGGCATGAGCCGCGGGTGCGGGTAGCTGGACAGGCCGTAGGGGGCCTTGGACTTCTCCTGGCGGAAGGCGTCGAGCTGCTGCTCGGACAGTCGGTCCAGGAGGAAGGCGCGCGCGTAGACACCGGGGGAGGCGTGCCCCTGGAAGAAGATCTGGTCGCCGCCGTCGCCCTCGTCCTTGCCGCGGAAGAAGTGGTTGAAGCCCACGTCGTAGAGCGACGCCGAGGAGGCGAAGGTGGCGATGTGACCGCCGACGCCGATGCCCGGGCGCTGGGCACGGGAGACCATCACGGCCGCGTTCCACCGGGTCGCGTTGAGGACCTTGCGCTCGATCTCCTCGTTGCCGGGGAAGAACGGCTCGTCCTTGGTGGCGATGGTGTTGACGTAGTCCGTGCTGCGCATCTCGGGCACGGCCACACGCTTCTCGCGGGCCCGCTCGATCAGGCGAAGCATGAGGTAGCGGGCACGTTCCCGGCCTCGCTCATCGACGGCTGCGTCGAGCGAGTCGAGCCACTCCTGGGTCTCTTCGGGATCGAAGTCCGGGACCTGGCTGGGAAGGCCGCCAATGATGATCGGGTTGCGATCGGATCCGGAAGCCACGCTGTTCCTTCGGTGTTCGGGTCGTGCTCAGCACGCGGTCAACTACGGTCTGCTGCTCTGTCGCGTCGGCTCCCATCGTGGACCGCGGCGACGGATACGTCATCTCTACCGGGCGGTAACCACCACTCCATGAGACGACGTGTCAAGGGGTGGCCGCCTGGGGGCGGCCAAATCGCAACCATACGCTCCCTTTGGGGGGTGCCCGCGTACGGCCGTTCGGGCCTGTGGGCCGTAATCACACGGGGCAACTTCGCAAACCCGGCAGAATGCTGTGGCATGAATCACCCGCCCGTGCCCTTCCATGGTGAGGGTTGCGGTGGGAGAGCCGCTTCCGTCACCGTTTCGGCGGTCTCGGCGGCCGGGTACTTGCGCGATCGGTCCGGCACGTGTGGACTACGGCCAATGACTCGCGTATGCGGGGAACACAAGACACTTTCTCGAAAGATGACAGGAGGCAATAAGTGAGCGCGACCGCGGACCACGCGGAGGAGCGGACCAACCCTGCCGCCAGGCTGGGTTTCCAGCCCGGACAGGTGGTCCAGGAGATCGGCTACGACGAAGACGTCGATCAGGAACTCCGCGAGGCCATTGAGGAAATCACCGGCCAGGATCTCGTCGACGAGGACTACGACGATGTGGCCGATGCCGTCGTCCTTTGGTTCCGCGACGAGGACGGCGACCTGACGGACGCGCTCGTGGACGCCATCGGCATGCTCGAGGACGGCGGGGACATCTGGCTGATGACCCCCAAGACCGGCCGCGACGGCTACATCGAGCCGAGCGACATCAGCGAGGCGTCGCAGACCGCGGGTCTGAGCCAGACCAAGAGCATCAGCGTGGCCAAGGACTGGACCGGCACCCGCATGGTCGCCCCCAAGCGCTAGCGCCGGCCTTCGCAGAGCCCTACCGCGCCCCCCGGCAGCACCGCTGCCGGGGGGCGCGGTGCATGTGCCGGGGGGCGCAGTGACAGACTGGCCGCACCACCGCCGGTGGCCGGGGCCGCCGAGGATCGGGCCCCGGGGCCGGCACCCGTCGAGAGAGGGATGCGAACCCATGGCGATCGAGGTCGGCACCAAGGCTCCGGACTTTGCGCTGAAGAACCAGCACGGCGAGACCGTGCGGCTCTCCGACTTCCGCGGTGAGAAGAACGTCGTGCTGCTCTTCTACCCCTTCGCTTTCACCGGCGTGTGCACCGGCGAGCTGTGCGCGCTGCGCGACGAGCTGCCGAAGTTCGCCAATGACGACGTCCAGCTGCTGGCCGTCTCCAACGACTCCCCGTTCTCGCTGCGCGTCTTCGCCGAGCAGGAGGGCCTGGACTACCCGCTGCTCTCCGACTTCTGGCCGCACGGCGAGACCAGCCGCGCCTACGGCGTCTTCGACGAGGAGAAGGGCTGCGCGGTCCGCGGCACCTTCATCATCGACAAGGAGGGCGTCGTCCGCTGGACCGTCGTCAACGGCCTGCCGGACGCGCGCGACCTGAACGAGTACACCAAGGCGCTCGCGGCGCTCTGATACCTCGCCGAACCCTTATTCGGCGTTTTTCACGGCTTCCCGGAAGCCGTGGTTCCGCTCTGAGTGGGGCGGGTGTGCGAGTCCCGTGCGAGAAGCCTGTAATCGGTGGGAACCGGTCACTAGGATCCAAACGTTGATCCGATGCCATCGCACAACGGGGCGCAGGTCATGCCCTCCCCCTCGAACCAATGGAGGACTCGTGGGAGTCAGTCTCAGCAAGGGCGGCAACGTCTCGCTGACCAAGGCGGCCCCCAACCTGACCGCGGTCATCGTCGGTCTCGGCTGGGACGCCCGTACCACCACCGGTACGGACTTCGACCTGGACGCCAGCGCGCTGCTGACGAACGACCAGGGCAAGGTCGCCAACGACCAGAATTTCGTCTTCTTCAACAACCTCAAGAGCCCCGACGGCTCCGTCGAGCACCAGGGTGACAACCTCACCGGTGAGGGCGAGGGTGACGACGAGGTCATCAAGGTCAACCTGGCGGGCGTGCCCGCCGATGTCCACAAGATCGTCTTCCCGGTCTCGATCTATGAGGCCGAGGGCCGCCAGCAGAGCTTCGGCCAGGTCCGCAACGCCTACATCCGCGTGGTGAACCAGGCCGACAACACCGAGCTGGCGCGCTACGACCTCAGCGAGGACGCCTCGACCGAGACCGCCATGGTCTTCGGTGAGCTTTACCGCAATGGTGCCGAGTGGAAGTTCCGCGCCATCGGTCAGGGGTATGCCTCGGGTCTGCGCGGTATCGCCCAGGACTTCGGCGTCAACGTCTGACCGACACTGCCGCACGGCGTCCGGCGCCGCATGCCCCTCCCCGGTTTTCCCGGGGGCGGTGGTGTGCGGCGCCGGACGTGCATCGGACACCGTTCAACTCGGGGAGGAAACAAGATCATGGGCGTCACGCTCGCCAAGGGAGGCAATGTCTCCCTCTCCAAGGCCGCACCCAATCTCACCCATGTCACCGTGGGTCTCGGCTGGGACGCGCGCTCCACCACCGGAGCCCCGTTCGACCTCGACGCCAGCGCCCTGCTCTGCGCCTCGGGCCGGGTCCTCGGCGATGAGTATTTCGTCTTCTACAACAACCTCAAGAGCCCCGAGGGCTCCGTGGAGCACACCGGTGACAATCTCACCGGTGA
Organism: Streptomyces sp. NPDC020379; assembly: GCF_044387105.1. Taxonomy (NCBI): domain Bacteria; kingdom Bacillati; phylum Actinomycetota; class Actinomycetes; order Kitasatosporales; family Streptomycetaceae; genus Streptomyces; species Streptomyces sp. NPDC020379. The sequence continues at coordinate 522,618 of NZ_JBIRVR010000001.1, read as the reverse complement.
GGGCGAGGGCGACGACGAGTCCATCCTGGTCGACCTGACCAAGGTCCCGGCCACCTGCGACAAGATCGTCTTCCCGGTCTCCATCCACGAGGCCGACCTCCGCGGCCAGAGCTTCGGCCAGGTCAGCAACGCCTACATCCGCGTGCTCAACCAGGCCGACGGCAGCGAGCTGGCGCGCTACGACCTCAGCGAGGACGCTTCCAGCGAGACCGCGATGATCTTCGGCGAGGTCTACCGCTACGGCGGTGAGTGGAAGTTCAGGGCCGTGGGACAGGGGTACGCGTCCGGGCTGCGCGGCATCGCCCTAGACTTCGGGGTCAACGTTTCGTAAAGCCGCGCGCGGCGCGGGGGAACCCCTTAGCGAAGGATTGGGTAGCCAGTGCTCCTGAAAACCTTTGGCTGGTCGTTCGCCATCACGGCGGCGGGACTGGCCTTGGCCGGCGTTCTCTGGGGGTGGCAGGGGCTGGCGGTCGTCGCGATCCTCTCCGTCCTGGAAATTTCGCTCTCGTTCGACAATGCGGTCATCAATGCCGGAATCCTCCGGAAGATGAACCCGTTCTGGCAGAAGATGTTCCTGACTGTGGGCATCCTCATCGCCGTCTTCGGCATGCGGCTGGTGTTCCCGGTCGTCATCGTGGCCATCACGGCGAAGCTGGGACCGATCGAGGCGGTCAAGGTCGCCCTTCAGGACCATGAGCGCTATGAGTCGCTGGTCACCAGCGCCCACCCGGCCATCGCGGCCTTCGGTGGCATGTTCCTGCTGATGATCTTCCTGGACTTCATCTTCGAGGACCGGGACATCAGGTGGCTGGAGTGGCTGGAGAAGCCGCTCGCCCGCCTGGGCAAGCTGGACACCCTCTCCATCGTCGTCTCGCTCGTGGTGCTGCTCATCGCCGCCACCACCTTCGCCACGGCGGTGCCGGTCCACGGCGGTGAGGGCACGGTCGACAAGGCTTCCACGGTGCTGCTCGCCGGCATCGCAGGTCTGGTCACCTATCTGATCGTCGGCGGTGTCTCCGGCTTCTTCGAGGACCGCCTGGAGGAAGCGGAGGACGACGAGGAGGAGGGCGCGCGGACGGCGAAGAAGAGCGGCAACGGCGCGCTCGTCGGTCTCGCCGGCAAGGCCGCGTTCTTCATGTTCCTCTATCTGGAGGTCATCGACGCGTCGTTCTCCTTCGACGGGGTCATCGGCGCCTTCGCCATCACCAACGACATCTTCGAGATGGCGCTGGGCCTCGGTATCGGCGCGATGTACATCCGCTCGCTGACGGTCTTCCTGGTCCGCAAGGGAACCCTCGACGACTACGTCTATCTGGAGCACGGCGCGCACTACGCGATCGGCGCGCTCGCCGTCATCCTCCTCGTCACGATCAAGCACGAGATCAACGAGGTGATCACCGGGCTCATCGGCGTGGTGCTGATCGGGCTTGCCTTCTGGTCCTCCGTGGTGCGCAACCGCAGGGCCATGGCGTCGGGCGACGGCTCGGACAGCAAGGCCGAGGTCTCCTCCGGGGTGTGACTCCGGCACATTTGAGGAACGCTCTGATCGGGGCGGTCGTGAGGGTCACCTCGCGGCCGCCCCGCGGCCGTTCGGTTCACTTGGGGTGGGGGGTTCACAGCCATGGCGATCTGGGACAAGCTCTTCGGCAACTGGGGGCGTGCGGGCGAACAGCAGCTCGACTTCGGCGGTGCCAACGGCGCGGTCGAGCTGACCAAGCGGCACCCCTCGTTCTCGCTCACCAAGCAGGGCGCCGTCACGGGCAACCTCCGGGTCAACCTGTCCTGGCGGATGCGCACCACGTCCGCCTTCGACGAGAGGGGCACGCTGGGCGACGGGCTGCGCCACCCGCTGCGGAAGTTCCGGCCCGAGATGGTGCAGGCGCAGGGCCCCGCCTTCGTCAACGTCGACCTCGACCTCGCCTGCATGTACGAACTGCAGGACGGTTCGAAAGGCGTGGTCCAGCCCCTCGGTTCGATACTGGGCAGCCTCAACAGTCCGCCGTACGTCCAGCTCAGCGGCGACGACCGGTTCGGCTCCGGGTCCGGCGAGACGATCTACATCAACATGGACCACCGCGCGGAGATCAAGCGACTGCTGATCTTCGTCTACATCTACGACGGCACCCCCGCGTTCGACCGTACGCACGCGATGGTGACGCTCTATCCCGGCAACGGCCCCCGGATCGAGATCCCGCTCCACGAACGCGCCCCCGAGGCCCGCTCGTGCGCCGTCGTGATGATCGAGAACACCAAGGGCGAGATCACCCTGCGCCGCGAGATGAAGTACGTCTACGGCTTCCAGGCGGAGCTGGACCGGCTCTACGGCTGGGGCCTGCAGTGGGGCCGCGGCTACAAGTCGAAGGTGTGAGGCCGGCGGCGGGCTAACGGTTCCGCTGGAACTGCGGGCCCTGCGGCGGAAGGCGGAAGGCGGGGTCCGGCGCGCTTTGCCGCTGCGGGTAGCCGTAGGCCGGGGGCGCAGACGGCGGGACGGGCGGCGGCGGGGGATAGCCGTATCCCGCCGCCGGGGCGGGCGCCGGCGGGGTGGCCGCCGCCGGTTCCGGCTCCGCTTCCGACTCGTCGACCGAGATGCCGAACTCCGTGGCCAGCCCGACCAGCCCGGAGGCATAGCCCTGGCCCATCGCCCGGAACTTCCAGCCCTCCCCGCGCCGGTAGAGCTCGCCGCAGATCATCGCGGTCTCGGCCCCGGTCTCCGGCTGCACCTCGAAGAGCGCGAGGGGCTCGGTGCCGGCCGCCCCCGCGTCGTACAGCAGTACGCACAGGTCACGTACGCGCCCGAAGGGCCCGCCGTCCGCCGAGGCGGCCAGCACGACCCGGTCGACCCAGGGCTCCAGGGTGTGGAGGTCGGCCTCGACGGAGTCCGTCGCGCCCTCGACCAGCCGCTTCTTCGCCAGATGGCGGACGGCGCCCGAGGGGTGGCGGGGCTGGTTGTAGAAGACGAAGTCCGCGTCCGAGCGCACGCGGCCGCCGTCGCCCACCAGCAGCGCGGAGGCATCCACGTCCGGGATGCCCGGGCCGGGGGTCCAGCGCAGGACGGCCCGTACGTTACGGGCGTCCAGCGGGATGTTCGACCCCTTCAGCATGGCGTGCGTCATGCCCGCAATCCTGCCTTCCCGTACCGGCCGCGGACAACGCAGGGGCCGTCCGGGATGTTCACCCATCCAGGAGGCCGGATTCTCATGCATTTGGGGAACTCTTGACCACCTCCCGGACGTACGATAATCGGCCACGCTTCCGGCTGGACGGTCCGGTGGGCAGCCGTGGACACGGGGAGAGTAATGAGGCATTTCGAGCACCTTGCGCCCTCGATACGGAATGGGCTGTTCCATAGGCAGCCCGCCGCCTTCGACGCGCACTCCCCGGCCGCCACGCTCGCCGTCGCCCTCGGCGCCACGCTCTACAGCCCCGCCACCCGGCCCGCCCTCGCCGAGGACGTCGTCAAGCAGGCGGACCGCGGAGTGGTCTCCATGGTGCTCTGCCTGGAGGATTCCATCGGCGACGCCGACGTGGACGGCGCCGAGGAGAACCTCGTCCGCCAGCTCCGCGTGCTCGACGACCTCGCCGCGACCGGCCGGACCCTGCCCCTCCTCTTCGTCCGGGTCCGGGAGCCCGCCCAGATCACCGACCTCGTCCGGCGGCTCGGCCCGGCCGGGCGGCGGTTGTCCGGATTCGTCCTCCCGAAGTTCACCGAGGAGCGCGGCATCCCCTTCCTGGAGAAGCTCGCCGCGGCCGAGAGCGACTGCGGGCGGCGGCTGTTCGCCATGCCCGTGCTCGAATCGCCCGAGCTGCTCCACCTGGAGACCCGCACCGCGACGCTCGCCGGCATCGCCCGCACCGTCGACAAGTACCGCGACCGCGTGCTGGCCCTGCGGCTCGGCGTGACGGACTTCTGCTCGGCGTACGGACTGCGCCGCGCGCCCGACATGACCGCCTACGACGTCCAGCTCGTCGCCTCCGTCATCTCCGACGTCGTCAACGTCCTCGGCCGCGCGGACGGCAGCGGCTTCACCGTCACCGGCCCCGTCTGGGAGTACTTCAGACAGCACGAGCGGATGTTCAAGCCGCAGCTGCGCCGCACGCCCTTCGCCGGACCCGCGGAGGAACTGCGCACCGCGCTCATCGAGCACGACATGGACGGCCTGCTCCGCGAGATCCAGCTCGACCGGGCCAACGGCCTCCAGGGCAAGACCTGCATCCACCCCTCCCACGTGGCCCCCGTGCACGCGCTCTCCGTGGTCAGCCATGAGGAGTTCAGCGACGCCGCGGACATCCTGCGACCCGAGCGCGAGGGCGGCGGAGTGATGCGCTCCGCCTATACGAACAAGATGAACGAAGTGAAGCCGCACCGGGCCTGGGCGGAGCGGACCATGCTCCGCGCCGAGGTGTTCGGTGTCGCGCGGGAGGACGTGGGTTTTGTGGAGCTGCTGGCGGCGGGCGTCGGGGCGGCCGCGTGATGTGGCAGGGGCGGTGGGTCGAGGACCGGCTCGGCATCGGACTGGAGGGCGACGCCGCCCTGCGCGGCCTGCTGGGCCTGGCCCTGCGGCGCAACCCCAAGCGGGCGCACCTGCTCGTCTCCCAGGTGCTCGGCAAGCACATACCCGTGGCGCCGTCCGCGGTCCACGGCTCGGGGGCCGGGCTCGGGCGGCGGGTCCGCGCGCTCCTCGGTGACACGGAGGCGGCGCGCGCCGTCGTCCTCGGCTACGCGGAGACGGCCACCGGCCTCGGCCACGCCGTCGCCGACGGCCTCGGCCTCGCGCCGTACCTGCACTCCACCCGGCGGCCCGTCCCGGGTGTGACCCCGGTCGGCGGCTTCGAGGAGGAGCACAGCCACGCCACGTCCCACCTGCTGCTGCCGGAGGACCCCGCGCTGCTGTCGGGCGACGGCCCGCTGGTGCTCGTCGACGACGAGTTCTCCACCGGCCGTACGGTCCTCAACACGATCACCGCGCTGCACGCCCGCTTCCCGCGCGAGCGGTACGTGATCGTGGCCCTGGTCGACATGCGCGGCCCGGCCGACCGCGCGCACCTGACCGACTTCGCGGCCGGGCTGGGCGCCCGCGTGGACGTCCTCTCCCTCGCCTCCGGCACGGTGCGCCTGCCGGAGGGGGTGCTGGAACGGGGGCGGGAGCTGGTGGCACGGCACGAGTCCGCTCCGGCGGCGCCGCCGCCCCCGCGACCGCGCGGGACCTTGCGCCGCGTCGGCCTCCACTGGCCGGCCGGCGTCCCCGACGGCGGCCGGCACGGCTTCACACCCGCCCACCGCGCGGCCCTGGAAGAGGCATTGCCCGCCATGGCCGCCCGCATCGCGGAAGCGCTCCCCGCCGACGCCCGGCGCGTGCTCGTCCTCGGCAACGAGGAGTTGATGTACGCACCCCTGCGGCTCGCGTGCGCGCTGGAGACCGCGCTCGGCGGCCCGGCGGAGGACCAGCCGTGCCGGGGGACGGGCCGCGCGAACCGCGTCCGGGGATGCGACGACGCGCGGCGGGGCGGCGGAGCGAGCGGCCACGGCGAAGGCCGCCGCGAGGCCGGCTCCGCCGCGGACCGCCCAAGCCATGTCCCCGCCGTCGACGTGCGGTTCTCCACCACCACCCGGTCGCCCGTGCTCGCCGTCGACGACCCCGGCTACGCCATCCGCACGCGCCTCGCCTTCCCCGCCCACGACGCGCCCGCCGACGGCCCCGGCACCCGCTACGCCTACAACGTCGCGGGCGCCGGATTCGACGCCGTCGTCGCCGTCGTCGACTCGCACGGCGACACCCCCGAACTGCACGCCCCCGGCGGGCTGTTGGACGCCCTCGCCCCGCACACCGGGCACGTCCTGCTCGCCGTCGTCCCCTCCCACACCCCCGAGGCCCCGACCGTGCCCGAGCCCCTCCGCGGCCCCGCCTTCTCCTCCTACGCCCCGGGGGACGTCGGCTGGCTGCTCCAGGACCTCTCCGACGTCACCCTGGAGGCGCCCACCGAGGAGCGCGAGGAGGCGATACAGAGCGGCGGCGCGCACTACGCCGAGTCGCTGCCCGTCGAATACCAGCCCAGCGCGGAGTACCAGGCGCTGTTCCGCGCCGCGCTGGACACCTCCGCCGCCCGCATGGCGCGCGCCGTCGGCGTCGTCACCGAGACCGTGCTGGCGGAGCGCTCGCCGCGCCCGGTGCTGGTGTCCCTGGCCCGCGCGGGCACTCCCGTCGGCGTGCTGATGCGCCGCTGGGCACAGCACGCGTACGGCCTCGACCTGCCGCACTACGCCGTGTCCATCGTCCGCGGCCGCGGCATCGACCGCACGGCGCTGCGCTGGCTGGCCGCCCACCACGATCCCGCCGACGTCGTCTTCGTCGACGGCTGGACCGGCAAGGGCGCGATCACCCGCGAACTCGCCGACGCCCTGGCCGGTTCCGAGGGCTTCGACCCCCGCCTCGCCGTGCTCGCCGACCCCGGCCACTGCGTCGAGACCTACGGCACGCGCGACGACTTCCTCATCCCCTCCGCGTGCCTCAACTCGACGGTGTCGGGCCTGATATCCCGTACGGTCCTGCGCGCCGACCTCGTCGGCCCGCACGACTTCCACGGCGCGAAGTTCTACCGCGAGCTCGCGGGCGCCGATGTCTCGCGCGACCTCGTCGACGCCGTCACCGCGCGCTTCCCCGAGGTCGAGGAGCAGGTCGCCCTCGACGCCAAGGACATGGCCGCCGCCGACCGCACGCCGACCTGGGCGGGCTGGGCGGCCGTCGAGCGCATCAGCGAGGAGTACGGCATCCACGACGTCAACCTCGTCAAGCCCGGCGTCGGCGAGACCACCCGGGTCCTGCTGCGCCGCGTCCCGTGGAAGATCCTCGCCCGCCGGGGCGCGGGCGCGGACCTCGGCCATGTGCGGCTGCTGGCCGCCCAGCGCGGCGTCCCGGTGGAGGAGGTGGACGGCCTGCCGTACAGCTGCGTCGGCCTGATCCACCCCCGCTACACCCGCGGCGCGACCGGCGCGGACGGCACGGCGGTGACCGCCCCGTGACGCTCCTCGTCGCCAGCGACCTCGACCGCACCCTCATCTACTCCGCCGCCGCGCTCGCCCTCGGCATGCCGGACGCGCGGGCGCCGCGCCTGCTCTGCGTCGAGGTCTACGAGAGCAGACCGCTCTCGTACATGACGGAGACCGCGGCGGAACTCCTCGCCGGCCTGGCCCGTACCGCCGCCTTCGTCCCCACCACGACCCGGACCCGCGAGCAGTACGCCCGCATCCGGCTGCCCGGCCCCGTACCGGAGTTCGCGATCTGCGCCAACGGCGGTGAACTGCTCGTACGCGGCGAGTCCGACACCGGCTGGCGGCGGCGGGTGGAGCGGTGCCTGGCCGCCGAGTGCGCCTCGCTGGACGAGGTCCGCGCGCACCTGGCGCGCACCGCCGACCCGGCCTGGCTGCTCAAGGAGCGCACGGCCGAGGACCTCTTCGCCTATCTCGTCGTGGACCGGCCGCTGCTGCCCGACGGCTGGGTGAAGGAGCTCGCCGAGTGGGCCCGTGCCCGCCGCTGGTCCGTCTCCCTCCAGGGCCGCAAGCTCTACGCCGTGCCGGAGCCGCTCACCAAGAGCGCCGCGGTCGCCGAGATCGCCCGCCGCACGGGCGCGTCCGAGGTGCTGGCCGCCGGCGACTCCCTGCTCGACGCGGACCTGCTGCTCGCCGCCGACCGCGGCTGGCGCCCGGGCCACGGCGAACTCGCGGACGTGGGCTGGACCGCGCCGCACGTGACCGCCCTGGAGACGCGGGGCGTGCTGGCGGGTGAGGAGATCCTCAGGGCGTTCGGCGGTGCGGCGGCGTAATCTCGGTGGGTCGCACGGCCGTTGGCCGTCCCTCCCTTTCCGAGGAGCTTCGCGTGACCGCGTTCAAGGGCATCCGGATGACCCCGGAACTCTACGAGTACGTCCTCGCCCACAACCCGCCGCTCGTCCCGGTGCAGCGCTCCCTCGTCGACCTCACCCACAGCGCGCTGCCCGGCGTCGCCGTCAAGCAGATCGCCCGGGAGCAGGGCCCGTTGCTGGCCTTCCTCGTCCGGCTCACCGGCGCCCGGCACATCGTGGAGGTCGGCACCTTCACCGGTCTCTCGTCCCTGTCGATGGCCCAGGCGCTGCCCGCCGACGGCAGGCTGATCACCCTCGACATCTCCGAGGAGTGGACGGCCTACGCGCGCGACGCCTGGGAACAGGCGGGCGTGGCCGACCGCGTCGAGCTGCGGATCGGCGCCGCGCTGGACTCGCTGCGGGCCATGCCGGCCGAGCCGCACATCGACCTGGCCTTCATCGACGCCGACAAGGAGGGCTACATCGGCTACTGGGAGGAGCTCGTGCCCCGGCTGCGCCCGGGCGGGCTGATCGTGGCCGACAACGTCCTCTTCAGCGGCGAGGTCCTCACCCTGGAGACGTCAGGCACGGGCGCGGCGGTGCACGCGTTCAACGAGCACGTGGCCGCCGACAAGCGCATGGACTCCGTGATGCTGGCGGTCGCCGACGGCCTGACCCTCTCCCGCCGGACCGGCTGACGGCGGACCGGTCCGGCCTCGGGCCCGGTCTCAGCCGCAGCAGCCGCCACCGCAGCAGCCACCGCCACCGCCCGTACGGGGAGCGGGGGTTGCCGCGGCGGCGCCGGTGACGGCGACGGTCGACAGCAGCTTCACGGTGTCCGAGTGGCCCTCGGGGCAGGTGGCGGGGGCCGACGACTCGGCCATCGGGCGGTTGAGCTCGAAGGTGTCGCCGCAGGCTTTGCACCGGTATTCGTAACGAGGCATGCGCGTAGGATAACGGGCGGATTTTTCCCGGGCCCGCCCCTTTCGCCGAGCCCCGCGCCCTCAGTGGCCGCGGGCTTCCCTGATGTCCCGCACCACCCGCGCCGCCGCGTCGCGCACGGCCTCGTTCTCCAGCAGGAAGTGCCACCAGTCCGGGTGGCGTCCCTCCAGGCCGGCCACCGCGCGCTCCAGGCGGGCCACCGCCTCGTCCAGCGGCCGCGCGTGCCGCGGGTCCGGCGTGCTGCGGCCCGCCATCGCCAGCCGCTGCGCGTCCCGCACGGCGAAGCGGGTGCGCTCGACCTCCTTCTGGTGGTCGAAGGACACCTCGTCCAGCCGGCGCAGCCGCTCACCGGCGGCGGAGACCGCCTCGTCGGTGGTGTTCAGCAGGGCCCGTACGGTCGACAGCCCGGCCAGGGCGTCCGGCCAGCGCTGTCCGTCGCGCGCCGTCTGCGCCTCCCGCAGCTTCGCCTCCGCCTGCTCGACGGCGCGCTCCGCCTCCGCGGGCACCTGCTGGAGGTCCTGCCAGCACGCCGCGCTGTACCGGCGGCGCAGCTCGCTGAGGACGGGCCCGACACCGCCGGCGCGCGTGGTGATCGCCTGGGCGCGGGTACGCAGCGACACGAGCCGCTTGTCGATGTCCGCCGCCTTCCGCGGCAGGCCCTCGGCCTCGTCGCGGATGGCCTCGGCCTCGCGCAGCACCCGCTCCGCGCGGGCGACGGTCTCCTGCACGCCGTGCTGCCCGGCGCCCTGGTTGAGCTTGGTCAGCTCGGGGGAGAGGGCCGCCAGCCGGGCGGCGAGGTCGTCGGCGCGCAGGCCCGAGGCCCGTACGGCGTCGAGCGCGTCGCTCGCGGCCAGGAGCTTCTGCCGGGCCCGCTCGACCGCGGGCGCGAGCCGCGCCAGCCGCTCCTCGGCCGAACCCAGCAGCGGGCCCAGGCTCTGCCCGAACCGCTCCAGGTCGGCCTTGACCCGCAGCAGCTCGTCCTTGGCGCGGGTCAGATCCGTGCGCGCCCGGGCCGCCGCCCCGGCGTCCAGGTCGTCGCGGTCGAGGTCGTGGGAGTCGACGGCGGTGATGTAGGCGTGCGACACCTCGTCGATGCGCTGCCCGAAGGCCGCGAAGTCGGCGGCCGCCTTGCGGGCGGCGGGGGAGGAGTCGGCCGCGCTGATCGTCTCGATGGAGATCCGCAGGTCGCGCTGGGCGGTGTCCAGCTCGTAGAACGCCGCGGCCGCCGCGTCCTTGGCCGCCTGCGCGTCGGCGCGCTGGCCCTCGCCGCGCCCCCAGCCCCAGCGGCGCGTGCCGCCGCCGGCGAAGGACGCGGGCACCGTCGCGGCGAGCAGGGCCACGGGCAGCAGCGCGAGCCCGGCGGTCTCCCGGGCCGCGGCGGCCACCGCCGCCCACGGACGTCCGGCCCCCGGGGAGCGCGGACGGCGGCGTGCCGGTCGTACGGACTGCGCGATGGTCGCCGTCACTTGCCCTCTCCCGATGGATCGCCCCTGGCCCGGATGCCATTCTCCCACCCGCCGGGGACGGACACACAGGACGGTCAGCCCGCCGCGACGCCCCGCACCCCGCCGCTGTCGCCGCTCGCGGAGACCGTGTGCCGGGCGGCGCCGTCCCGGGGGACGTCCGCCTTCGTGGCCGCCGTTGCCGCTGCGCGCGTCGGCCGTGTACGGGGCGCGCGAGAGCCCGGTCCGGGTGCCGCCGTCGTGCTCGGCCGTCTCCACCAGGTCCGGAACCCGCTTCAGCGCGATCGGGACGCTGCCGCTGCCGGAGCGGACCCTGACCGGGCGGGCGCGACGCCCGGAACGCGGCCCACTACCGGAGGGGGCGGGGATGCCCCCGGCCCCTCCGCCGGGGTTTGCGGGGACCGGCCCGTGGCCATGTAGGCTATCCATTCGTTCCCGGGCGCATAGCTCAGCGGTAGAGCGCTGCTCTTACAAAGCAGATGTCGGCGGTTCAAATCCGTCTGTGCCCACCAGTGCGAAGGCCCCCAGCCGATCTTGGCTGGGGGCCTTTGACATCCACGGGCCCTCGACGGCGCCCTTCCTCGTGCGGCGGCCGCTCACCCGGTCGGCGCCCGGCAGGTCACGCCCTCGGCCGGGAGGTCCCCCGTGGTCAGGCAGGCCGTCGCGTTCTTGTCCGCGCGGGAACCGGGTCGGCGCCGAGGGCGCCGTGGCCCTCCCCGTCGGTGACCGTGAGCATCCGGGAGCCGTGCAGGGCCTGGGCGGCGAAGAGGGGAGTCCGGGAATCCCATGCGTTCTGCACGGTCAGCGCCGCCACCTTGTTGTCGATCGTGGTCTGCGGCTCGCCGCCCTGCTTCCAGAAGGCGCACGGCGTGATGGCCGCCGCGAAGTCGCCGTACAGCGGATACCGGGCCTTGTCGCGGATCGCGTCGCGACGGTACCTCTCGGGGTCGTGCGGCCAGGTCCGGGTGCCGGCGCACATGAACGACCAGGCGATGGCTATGTAGTTGTCGTCGTTCTCCTCCGGCTCCCGGGCCCGGCGGGGAGTGCCGGGATCGCCGCCTTCGGCCGCCTTCTTCAGGGCGGCGATTCGTTCGGCGGCTTTCCGGACGTGGATGGACGTGCGGTTGTCGGCGCGGATGTCGTCACCGGTGAGGGGCTGCCCGTCGGCATGGATGGGCGCGCGATCCGCCCGCGCGATCAGCGCCCGGAAGGTCTCGCGGACCTCGGCCGGGGTACGGCCCAGTCCGTAGACGGCGTGGCGCTGTGCGGTCCAGCGCGTCCAGCGGGTGAAAGCCTGCTCGTCCGCCTTCGCCATGTCCTGGAACATTCCCCGGTAGACGCGCGTGGGGCCGGTCGCGCTGTCCAGCACGAAGCGGTCGGCCCGCTGGGGGAACAACTGCGTGTATACGGCGCCGGGACAGGTGCCGTAGGAGATGCCCAGGAAGGAGATCTTCTGCTCGCCCAGCGCGGCACGGATGACGTCCATGTCGCGCGCGGCGTTGCGGGTGGTGAGGTGCGGCAGCTCGGCACCGGCCTCCGCCTCACATTTCCCGGCGACCGTGCGCGCCCGCTCCACGTCCTTCGCGAAGGTCTCGGCCTTGTACGGGGGTGCGGCCTGCTCCTCGGCGGTCAGGCCACAGCTGACGGGAGAGCTCCGGCCGGCACCCCGAAGGTCGAAACCGATGATGTCGTACCGCCGTCTCACTTCCTCGGAAAGCTTCAAGTTACGTCACCGCCGCGCTCAGCGCGGGAGCCAGCGGGTTCGTGCTCAAGCGGCTCCCGGTCCGGCGGATCGCGGAGGCGGTGCGGGTGGTGGTGGAGGGCGAGGCGCTCCTCTTCCCGGCGGCGCTGCGCCGGATGGTCGCGGCCCGCACGCTGGGCTCCGCCGCGACGCTGCCGAAGGCGGCGCTGACCGGGCGGGAGGAGGAGGTGCTGCGCCTGATGGCCACGGGCCTGTCCAACCCGGAGATCGCGCGGTCCTGCACGGTGAGCCTGGAGACGGTAAAGACGCACGCCGGGAACGTGCGGACCAAGTTCGGCGCGCAGAACCGCACCCACGCGGTGGTGATCGCCTACGAGTCCGGCCCGGTGGTGCCGGGCCGCGCCGGCTAGCGCCCATCCGGACGGGCCTTGCCCGATCGCCGGGCAGAGCTTCTCCGCCACGCGGCGCGCCGCGTGAGGCGTCGGCCGCCTCTCCGGAGGTACCCGCAGCCGCGGGGCGGCCGGCTCAAGAGTCATCGGACACGGCCTGGCGCACGGGCGTCGGACGACCAGGGCAGGCGCGTCCGTCAGGCGCGGCCCGTCGGCCGCCGCGCGGGCATCAGCCGCGGAGGAGCGGGACGCCCCTCATGTCCAGCCACGTGCCGTAGGCCGCGCTCCGGGAGGCCGCCTCCGTGTAGGCCGCCTCCAAGTCGGTGAAGAGCGCGTCCAGTTCGGGCAGGGGGAGGGCGCAGGCGCGGGCGGCCAGGGAGAGTTCGGTGGTCAGGGGGTCGCCGTGCAGGGGGCGGACGACCGTGCCGGGGGCCGGTTCGGCCGTGGGCTGGCAGGGGCGTACGGCCTCGCCGGAGGCGACCAGGTCCGCGGCGGTGGCGTTGTCACGGACGTGGATCAGCCGGGGGTCGAGCCCGATCCCCGCGAAGGCCCGGCACAGCGCGGCCCATTCGTGATCGGCGGTCGGGTCCACGATCCAGGAGTCGTCGGCGAGTTCGGCGAGCTTCACCACCGGCCGGCCCGCGGCGGGGTGCCCGGCGGCGAGGGCGACGAACCTCGGCTCCCGCGCGGTGAGCACGCGCCGCTCGACACCGCCGGGCACGTCCAGCGGGAAGCCCTCGGTCTCGTGCACGAAGGCCACGTCGAGCTGGTGGGTGGCGAGCAGTTGGAGCAGTGTGTTCGCCGATACCTCTATATGGATGGTGATATCCGTATCGGGCAGTCGCTCGTGGAGGCGGCGCAGCCACCCCGTCACCACCCGGCTGCCGACGCTGCCCACCCGCAGCCGCTCACCGCCCGTGCGGACAGCGGCATTTCGGGCGGCCGTCACCAGGGCCGACATCTCGGCGACGATGGGCCGCGCGCGGAGCAGCACGGTGTGGCCGAGCGGCGTGGGGTGGCTGCCGGTCTGGCCGCGGGTGAAGAGGAGACCGCCGACGGCACTCTCGATGCGGCGGAGTTGGGTGGTGAGGGAGGGTTGTGTCATGCCGAGCCGGAGCGCGGCCTTCCGCACACTTCCGGTGTCGGCAATGGCGCAAAGCGCGCGCAGATGCCTGACCTCGAGCTCCACGGGGGGAGCATAACCGCACCTCGGATGTCACACCAGGCACATCGGGGGCAGGGTAGGTGATTGGACGGAGCTATGGCCAATTGGCATCATCCGTATCACTGATATCTCGTCAGAGACTGCCCGGGACCAGCAGTTCACCGACGCGCTCCGGCCGACCCACCACCAGCGGCCGGGGCTCTCGGAACGAATGGAGTCCCCCACATGAATCGCTCCACCATGGTGCTCTCGGCCGCCCTCGGTCTCGGTCTGGCGGCGGCGCTGTCCGTCCCCGCCACCGCGGCGACCGTGGCCGAAGGTTCGCACGCAGTCACCCGGTCGTCGTACGTCGGCTCGGCGGCCGAGCAGGCCGGCAACAAGGCGTTCTTCGAGGCCGTGATGAAGTCCGCGAAGGCCAAGGCCGCCAAGTCGCCCGGCCTGAAGACCGTCACGGTCACCTACGACCCCAGCAACGCGCCCAGCTTCCAGCAGGAGATAGCGAACGCGGCGCAGATCTGGAACAGCTCCGTCCGTAACGTCCAGCTGAGAGCCGGTGGCAACGCCGACTTCTCGTACTACGAGGGCAACGACTCCCGCGGCTCGTACGCCCAGACCGACGGCCACGGGCGCGGCTACATCTTCCTCGACTACCAGCAGAACCAGCAGTACGACTCCACCCGCGTCACCGCCCACGAGACCGGGCACGTGCTCGGCCTGCCCGACCACTACCAGGGCCCGTGCAGCGAGTTGATGTCCGGTGGCGGCCCCGGCCCGTCCTGCACCAACCCCTACCCGAACGCGCAGGAGAAGAGCCGCGTCAACGCGCTGTGGGCCAACGGTCTGACGGCGTTCGACAAGGACGCCTTCGCCAAGGTCCACTGATCCGGCCGAGGTCCCGGCGACCTCCGGCGGATGATCGTCCAGCGGTCCGGTTCCCCCGTGGAGCCGGGCCGCTGTGCCGTTCCCGGGCGCCGCCCGCCCGCGGAGGGCGCATACTGAGGACAATGACGAAGCCAGCAGCGCACCGACGGTTCCTGCCCACCAGCCCCTTCAATGCTCCCGCCGCACCCGTCCCGGTGAAGCACTTCACCGTGGGGGACCGGGTGACCCACGACCGCTACGGCCTCGGCCGGGTCATCGGTGTCGAGGAGGACGTCGCCGTGCTCGTCGACTTCGCCTCCCGGCAGGAGCGCATCCCCGGCCCGTACACCAAGCTGACCAAGCTCTGAGCGCGGCGGAGGCCCCGCGGGAGCGTCCCGCCGCGGGGTGCCCGCTCATGAGGAGAACGCTCGCGGGGGCGGCGTAAGCACGCTCGTACCGATGCGGAAGGCCCGCCTCGGCCGGGCGGCGCGGCCGTGTACGGCCGGTGCCGTAACGGTCCCTACCGCGCCTGTGCCTCACGGTGGCGGGGGTGCTTCACCACGAACGCGGCGCCGAGCCCGGCCGCGAAGAGGGCGAAGAAGGAGACGGCCGTGCCGAGCCAGGTGGCGCCCAGCCACTGCCCGCCGAAATAGCCCAGGCTCACGCTGTACGCCGCCCAGGTCAGCCCCGCCAGCGCCGACCAGGGGAGGAACTCCGCCACCCTGCGGTGCATGACGCCCGCGCCGAGGCTGACGACCGACCGGCCGGCGGGCGCGAACCGGGCGACGACCACGAGCGGGCCGCCGCCGCGCAGCAGCGCCGTGCCGAGCTTGGCCTGGGCGGCGGTGAGGCGGCGGGAGCGGGCGATGGCCCGGTCGAAGCGGTCGCCGCCACGCCAGGCGAGGCGGTAGGCGACCATGTCGCCGAGCACCGAGGCGGTCGCCGCGCACATCACGAGTGCGAACATCTCGGGGAAGCCCGCGTGACCGTGTGCCGCGTCACCGACCGCGCCGGCCGCGGAGCCCGCGGCCGTGGTGGCGGCGGTGATCACCAGCACGCCGCTGGGCAGCACGGGCAGGAAGACGTCGAGGAGTACGGAGATCCCGACGATCACATAGATCCATGGGGTGTCGGCCAAGGCCCCCAACTGCTCCAGCACGTCCTGATCTCCCGGTACGGTCCCCCGCCGCGACGTCGCAGGGGAGCGGCAGGGGCGGCCTTCACAACCGCACAGCGTACGCCTGGGACTCCTGTGACATGAGCGCGGGGCCGGTGATGTTGTTTGAATCACGTGCCGGAGTTGCGCCGGTGTGGGGTGTTGCGCGGACGGCGGCCCGGGGCCGGGCGCCCGCGCCGGACGGGCCCGCCCCTGGCCGAGTTCAGCCGGGAACGAGCCCGTCCGGCGAGCGAGGACACCGCCGCACAGCGGTGGTGCGGAGGATCCGGCCCGCGGATCAACGGCAAGGCCGGCCGGATCCGGGGCGGGGCCGGGTCAGCGCGTGCGGCGGAGGACCCGGTCCAGGGAAAGGGCCCCGGGGCCGGTGAAGACGAGCAGCAGGAAGGCCCACGCGAACATCGCGGACGCCTCGCCGCCGTTCTGGATCGGCCACAGGGCCATGCTCTGGTGCACGTCGAAGTACGCGTACGCCATCGAGCCGGAGGAGATCAGGGCCGCGCTGCGGGTGCCGACGCCCAGCAGCACGAGGACGCCGCCGACGAGCTGGATGACGGCCGCGTACCAGCCGGGCCAGGTGCCCGCCGCGATCGTGCCGCCGACGCCCGCGGCGCCGCCGAGCACGCCGAAGAGGGACGCGGCGCCGTGGCAGGCGAAGAGCAGGCCGACCACGACGCGGAACGCCGAGAGGGCGTACGGCCGGGCGGCGTCGAGCCGTTCGGTGAGCGTCAGGGCCTGGGCCGTGCCGCCGACGGCGGTGCCGGCGGACGTGGGGGAAGCGGTGGTGGGGGGCATCGCGGAAGTGCTCCTCGTGTCGGGGACAGGAACGCCGAGGAGCACAGGTTAGGTACACCTAATCGATACTTGCAAGTTCAAGCTCTTGGGGAGTCGCCCCCGATGACCACCCACGACACGTTCGCAGCACGGCCCGCGCCACCGCGTCGGCGTCCGCGAGCGTCACCGAATTCACCCCCGGACGGGCGCCCGCCGCCGTCACCCAGCGCACCCCTTCCGTCGGCACGCCCACCGCGAACCGGCGCGGATGCGCCCGCCCCCGCGCGTCGATCAGCCGGTAGGGGCTCGGCGTGACGTCCAGGCCGCCGGTGACATGACCGCCCACCCGGTGCGCCCGGCACTGGCCCGTCCGCAGCAGCCCGGCCAGCAGGGCGTCCCCGGTGCGCCGCACATCCGGCGTCGGTAACCGCGCCTCGATGACGGTCGTCACGGACACGGCGGAGCCGGGCACCACCGCCGAGCGCGCGGTGAAGGCGCCCGGCGTGCTCGTCGTCACCCCCAGTCCCGGCCCCAGCACCTCCAGCACGCCCGCCTCGATCAGCGCGGCCGTCTCCTCGATGCGACGGCGGGGCGGGCCGATCGACAGGAAGGCGTTCAGCGGCGTGTACCAGCCGTCGAGGTGCTCCCGGTGCGAGGCGCCGGCCAGTCCGCCGTGGTCGACGATCTGCCGCAGCTCGTTGCGCAGGTCGCGCAGCACGTCCAGCGCCGCCTTGACCGGGCCGCGGACATTGCCCGCGCGGGCCCGTTCCGCGTCCTCGCGCAGATGCGCCAGCAGCCAGGCGCGGAAGTCCCGCCGTCCCCCGAAGCGCCGGTCGCCGTACGGCCGGGCCAGTGCCGCCCAGTCCCAGCGGTCGCCGGGCGCGATGCCGAAGCCGTCGAGCACCTCCCGTACGCCCGCGGAATCCCGGGCGAGCGCCGCCGCGAGGAAGCGCTCGCGGAACCGGCCGACGGGCCGCCCGCCGCCCGCGAGCAGCGTCGCGTAGTGCACCGCCTCGACCTCCGCGGCCACCAGCGGCCACACCTCGGCCAGGAAGTCCGGCGCGTCACCGGCCGCCGCGCGCTCGCGGAACCCGTCGATGACCTGCGGCGTCAGCAGCAGCGGGGTGTGCCGGGCGTACGCGCCCTTCTGGTTGTCGCCGCGCGCCTGGTACGGCACGCCGCGCCGCGATCCCGCGTACAGCCGGGGCTCCCGGCCCGACGGGCGGTAGACGAGCCCGCCGTCGCGCGCGGCGAAGGTGCCGCCGCGGCCGGTCGTGAGCAGCGCGAGGTGGTCGAAGAAGTTCAGCCCCAGGCCGCGCAGGAGCACGGCCTCGCCCGGGCGGACGCCGGCGAGATCGACGTCGGCGGGGTTGGCGGGCGGGACGTGCCGCAGTCCGTGGCGGGCGGCGTGAGCGGCGAGCCGGGCCTCCTCCCCGCTCGCGACCGCGGGCAGGTGCCCCTGGGCGAGGACCACGGCGGCCAGTCCGCGCAGCGTGCGGCCGCTGTCGAGGGTCAGGCGCTGGAACGGCGGCCGCTCGTCCGCCAGGCATACGGCCTTCGCCCGGTGCACCCGGACCGTCACGTTCTCCGGCGCCGTCCGCACCGTCCGCGCGAAGGCCCACGCCAGATAGCGCCCGTAGCACGCGCGCGTCGGATAGTCGTCCGGGCCGAGGCTCCCGCCCGCCCACGCGTGCAGGCTCGGCCCCGGGCGTATCGGGCCGGCGCACTCCACGCTGTCGTCGGTGAACACCGTGACCTGCGCGGCCACGGTGTTCATCAGCAGCTCCGCGGGCTGGTCGACGCGCCAGACGCTCCCCGGCCCCGGCGGCGCGGGGTCGACCATATGGATCGTCAGCCGCGCGTCCGGGGCGAGTTCGGGCGCCGAGGCGCAGATCCGCTCCAGCACGCCGGACCCTCGCGGGCCCGCTCCGACGACGGCTATCGCATGGTGCGCCACAGTGCTCTCCCGGGGGCCGAGGGCGGCAAGGTCGGCCCATCATGGCGGCGGGTCGGAGCACGTCGAACGGATTCCGCGGTTCACCGGAAGCGGGTCCGCGCGTGGTGGTTGACTTACCCCTTCCGAGTGAACCGCGCGTGGCGCCGCGCGGGGTGGGGAAGTCCTCGGTCGGTCCTCAACTTCCCTGCTGTGAAAAGGAGTCCGCATGCGGCGACTCATCGCTGTCGTCCACGGGGTCGCGGCGTGGTTCGGCTTCTCGGGGCGGCGGTGAGGGCCGCGGCCCGTCAGCAGCCGCCCAGCACCTTCTCCATCGCGCTCTTCTCCGCGGAGTCCACGCTCAGCTTGTAGTAGTGCTTCACCGTCACCCACATCTCCACGTATGTGCACCCATAGGACTTCAGCGGCGGCATCCACTGCGCCGGGTCCTTGTCGCCCTTCGCCTGGTTCACCCGGTCGGTGACCGCGATCAGCTGAGGCCGGGTCAGGTCGTTGGCGAACGCCTGTCGCTGGGCCGTCGTCCACTTGGCGGCGCCCGAGCGCCACGCCTGCGCGAGCGGCACGATGTGGTCGATGTCGACGCTCTGCGCGTCGGTCCAGGTCGCCCCGTCGTACGCGGAGTGCCAGGTGCCGGACACCGCCGCGCACTTGGCGTCCTGCTTCACGCTGTCACCGTCGCGCTGGAGGACGACCTCGCGGGTGTTGCACTCCCCGTGCTGCGTGATCCAGTGCGGGAACTTGGCGCGGCTGTAGCCGTCCATCGACCCCTCGGGCTGCACGGTGAGCTCACCCAGATACGCCCGGGCCGTCGCGGCGTCCGCCGGGGCCGGGGGCGCGGCCTGCGCGGCGGGTCCGTCGAGGACGAGCGATCCGACGAGCGCGGCGAGCCCGCCGGCGACGGCCGCGCGACGCGCGTAGACGCGGCGCGGGGAAGTGGGGGTGCGCATTCCGGGCATGAGAACTCCCTTGGTGGGGGGTGATGGCCACTGGGGTGCGGCCATGGTGGCGACGGCCGGTTTCCGGGGGGTGTTGGCCAGGTAACAGCGTGACGACGCGATCATGTCAACGCAAGGGGTTGCGAACGTGAAGTTGATCCTGGCCGAGGGGCATCGCCCGCGCGGGTGAGGGGAGTTCGGCCCGGCGGCGGGCTGCCGCCGCGCGCTCGCGTCGGCCACTTCCCGGCCAGGCCGGCCCCTGAGGACAGCGCCCGCTTCCCGGCCGTCCGGCATGTGGGCACACCGCCGCGCGGCGGCGGTGCGGGAGCGACACCACCCGCGGCACCGGCCGTGGAATCCGCGGCCCACCGCCTAAGGTGAGGCGTGCTCGCCGCCGCAGCCCTCCTGCCCGTCAACACCACTCTCGGCGTGGTCCTCGCCGTCCTGCTCGTCGCCACCACGGGGGTCGCCGCCCTCGCCCGGCTGGCCGACGGACGAGGGCGTGGCTACGCCCGCGCGATCGCCGTCGCCGGGCTGCGCGCCGCCGTCCAACTGGCCGCCGTCTCCGCGCTGATCGGCTGGGTGGTCCACGCCCTGCCGCTGCTGCTGTGCTTCGTCCTGCTGATGTTCGCCGTGGCCGTACGGACGGCCGGGCGCCGCGTCACGGACAACGCCACCTGGTGGTGGGCGGCCGTGCCGATCGGCGCGGGAGTGCTGCCGGTGGTGGTCACACTGCTGCTCACCGGGCTCGTCCCGGTCACGGGCATCGCCCTGATCCCCATCACGGGCATCCTCATCGGCGGCGCGCTGACGGCCACCGTCCTCGCCGGGCGGCGCGGGCTGGACGAGCTGCGCACCCGGCACGGCGAGGTGGAGGCGGGGATGGCGCTCGGCCTGCTCGACCGCGAGGCGCGGCTGGAGGTCGCCCGGCCCGCGGCCTCCGACGCGCTGCTGCCGGGCCTGGACCAGACGCGCACGGTGGGGCTCGTCACACTCCCGGGTGCCTTCGTGGGCATGCTGCTGGGCGGGGCGTCGCCGACGCTCGCGGGGGCGGTGCAGCTGTTCGTCCTGGTCGCGCTCATGGCCGTCCAGACGGTGGCGGTCGCCGTCACGCTGGAGCTGATCGCGCGCGGGGTGCTGCACCGGGAGCCGCCCCCGGGCGGCCCCCGGTGGTACGGCCTGAAACGATTCCGCGGCTCATCGCGTACTCTGAACGGAGCAGAAGGGGAGTAGCTCTTCGCCGGACCGTCGACATACTGCTGGGTCACACCAGCCGGCGCCCGGAGGCAGACGGAAGTCTTCCGTAGGCCAGCGAGACCTTCGGCCGCAGTGTCCATGACGCTGCCGTGCCGAAGCGACCCCTGGATTCCCGCAGGTCTCTCGGTACGGCGGTCCCACCTACCGAGGAATCCTCCTGTGTTCAGCTTCACCGTCGCCGCCCTGGTCTTCGGCGTGATCTTCCTTGCCGAACTCCCCGACAAGACGGCTCTCGCCTCCCTGATGCTCGGCACCCGCTACCGCGCCTCGTACGTCTTCGCGGGCGTCGCGGCCGCCTTCCTCGTGCACGTCGTCCTGGCGATCGCCGCGGGCAGCCTGCTGACCCTGCTCCCGCACCGGATCCTCCAGGTGATCGTCGGCCTCGCCTTCCTCGCGGGCGCGGCCGTGCTCCTCTTCAAGAAGGACGACGACGAGGAGGAGATCGCCAAACCCGCCGACCAGTCCTTCTGGAAGGTCTCCGGCGCGGGCTTCATGCTGATCCTGGTCGCGGAGTTCGGCGACCTCACCCAGATCATGACCGCGAACCTCGCCGCGCGCTACGACGACCCCGTCTCGGTGGGCGTGGGCGCGACGCTGGGCCTGTGGGCGGTGGCCGGCCTGGGCATCGTGGGCGGCCGCACGCTGATGAAGTACGTCCCCCTGGCCCTGATCACGAAGATCGCGGCCCTGGTGATGCTGGCCCTGGCGGGGTTCAGCCTGTACGAGGCGGCGGTGGGCTGACGGGGCCCGCTCTCAGGCCCCCACCGTGCCGTCGACGCCCTCGCGCAGGAAGTCCGCGTGGCCGTTGTGGCGGGCGTACTCGTGGATGAGGTGGAGCATCACCAGGCGGAGCGAGACGTCCGCGCCCCAGCGGGGCTGATAGCCCGTCACATCGAGGGATTCCGCGGCCCTTTCGATACGGCGCGCGTGCTCCACCTCCGCCTGCCAGGCGGCGAAGGCTTCCGAGCGGGTGGCGGAGCTCACGTCGTAGGCCGCCTGGTAGTCGCCCTCGGCGGACCAGACCAGGGGGATGTCCTCCTCGCCGCCCATCACCCGGCGGAACCAGGTGCGCTCGACCTCCGCCATGTGCCGCACGAGCCCGAGGAGCGTCAGGGCCGAGGGCGGCATCGAGCGGCGGCGCAGGTCCTCGTCGGAGAGGCCGTCGCACTTCATGGCGAGCGTGGCGCGGTGGAAGTCGAGAAAGGCCCGCAGGGTCTCCCGCTCGCCACCGGTGAGGGGCGGCCCGACGCGTTCGGTGGTTTCCATGGCTGAGCCCTTCCGGTGGCGAAGGGGCCCACTTTATGGGGGGCTGGGCTGTGGTGCCGTTTCTTTTTCGGTAGCCGGGGGCGCCTCGGCTTCGACGACCCCGGCATGACGATTTCGTCATGCGCTGCGGATGTGGTGACCCCTGAGAAGCGAGAGCTCTACGAGCACCCGCGTGCCTTCGCCGAACACTTCACGCCGCCCCCGCTGTTCAGCCCCCATATCGAGATCAGCGACGGCCGGATCGTCAAGATGAGGACCCCGGCGGGCCGTCACGGCCTGGCGGCCTTGCGCGTCGAGCGTCAGCTTCAGCCGCGATTGCCGGAGGGCGTCGTGGCCACGACCACCGGTGACATCGAGGAAGCGGGCCTCGGGTGCGGACGGGACGCGGCGTTCGTGGTCACGCCCTCATCCTGCCTTCGGGCTCAGGCCGAGCGGAAACCGCTCACTTCCCGACGTGCAGGGCGATCCCGCCCTCCGGGAGCGCCTCCACCCGTACGTGCGTGAGGTCCGGCACGGCCACATCCGGGCCGTGGGCCGCCGCGCGGGGGCCCACGCCCACGACGCGCATGCCGGCGGCCCTGCCCGCCGCGATGCCCGCCTCGGAGTCCTCGAAGACGACGCAGTCGGCGGGGTCGAAGCCGAGGTGCGCGGCGCCCTTGAGGAAGCCCTCGGGGTCCGGCTTGCTCGCGCCCACGGACTCCGCGGTGACCCGCACCCGCGGCATCGGGAGCCCGGCCGCGCCCATGCGGGCCTCGGCGAGGCCGCGGTCGGCGGAGGTGACCAGGGCGTGCGGCAGGGCGGCGAGGGCGGCCATGAAGGCCGGGGCGCCGGGGACCGGCACGACACCGTCGACGTCGGCGGTCTCGGCCGCGAGCATGCGGCGGTTGTCGGCGTGGTTCAGCTCCATGGGGCGGTCCGGGAGCAGCACGGCCATGGTCGCGTACCCCTGGCGGCCGTGCACGACCTTCATCACCGCTTCCGCGTCCAGGCCCTGCTCGTTCGCCCAGGCCCGCCAGCAGCGCTCGACCACGGCGTCGGAGTTGACGATCGTGCCGTCCATGTCCAGGAGGAGGGCGCGGGCCGTCAGGGTGGTCGGGGTGGGGGCGTTGGCCGGCATCGGCGACTCCAGGGCGCGGGAGGAAGACAAGCGGCTCCGCCCGCCGGTCAGGGAATACGAGCGGAGCCACTTTGTTCCTTAACGATACAAAAAGTCGTGCGGAACTCCAACAGCCCAGGTCCAGCCTTGATCGCGGCAGTGGTCGCCCCGGTCATGAGCTGCCAATGGCCTACCCCGGGGGGCCGGGCGGCCCGATCCGGAAGACGATGGGACGGGAGCACGTGCCGGCCGCCCGGACCGGGTGGCCGCACCCGAGCGCCATCCGAGTCGCACCCAGGAGACAGCGCATGGCGGACGAGACCCCGGGCCCCTCCGTGGCCGCCGCGGAGCCCGTGCCCGTACCCGGCGAGGGCCAGCCCCGGCGCACCGTGCTCGTCGCGATCGGCGCGCTGCTGCTCGGCTTGCTGCTGGCGGCCCTGGACCAGACGATCGTCTCCACCGCGCTGCCCACGATCGTCAGCGACCTCGGCGGCCTCGACCACCTCTCCTGGGTCGTCACCGCCTATCTTCTCGCGTCCACGGCCGCGACCCCGCTGTGGGGCAAGCTCGGCGACCAGTACGGGCGCAAGAAGCTCTTCCAGACGGCCATCGTCATCTTCCTGGTCGGCTCCGCGCTGTGCGGGCTCGCCCAGGGGATGGGCGAGCTCATCGCCTTCCGCGCCCTGCAAGGACTGGGCGGCGGCGGGCTGATGGTGCTGTCGATGGCGATCGTCGGCGACATCGTGCCGCCGCGCGACCGCGGCCGCTACCAAGGGCTGTTCGGCGCCGTCTTCGGCGGTACGAGCGTGCTCGGCCCGCTGCTCGGCGGCCTCTTCGTCGACCACCTGAGCTGGCGCTGGGTCTTCTACATCAACCTGCCCATCGGCATCGTCGCGCTCGGCGTGATCGCCGCCGTCCTGCACATCCCGGTCCGCCGCACCCCGCACCGCATCGACTACCTCGGCACCTTCCTCATCGCCGCCGTCGCCACCTGCCTGGTGCTGATGACCTCGCTCGGCGGTGTCACCTACTCCTGGTCGTCCTGGCAGGTCATCGGCCTCGGGGTGCTGGGGGTGGCGCTGCTGGTGCCGTTCGTGCTCGTGGAGCGCCGCGCCGCGGAGCCCGTCCTGCCGCTGAAGCTGTTCCGGATCCGGACCTTCTCGCTCTGCTCCGTGATCGGCTTCGTCGTCGGCTTCGCGATGTTCGGCTCCATGACCTATCTGCCGACCTTCCTCCAGGTCGTGCGGGGCGTCTCGCCCACTCTGTCGGGCGTGCACATGCTGCCGATGGTGGCGGGCATCCTGATCTCCTCCACCGGCTCCGGACAGATCGTCAGCCGCACCGGCCGCTACAAGGTCTTCCCCATCGCCGGCACCGGGCTGATCGCCATCGGCCTGCTCCTGCTGCACCGACTGGATCCGGCCAGCGGCACGGCCGAGATGAGCGGCTATTTCTTCGTGTTCGGCTTCGGGCTCGGCCTGGTCATGCAGGTGCTCGTGCTCATCGTGCAGAACGCCGTGGGCTACGAGGACCTCGGCGTCGCCACCTCCGGCGCCACCTTCTTCCGGTCCATCGGCGCCTCCTTCGGCGTCTCCATCTTCGGCACGATCTTCACCGGCATGCTCGGCCCCCGCATCGCCGACGCGCTCGCCGGCGCGCACCTGCCGCCCGGCCTCACCCCGGAGCGCCTCAAGGCCGACCCGCGCGCGGTCGCCGCGCTGCCCGCCGGGCCGCGGGCCGGGGTGCTCGACGCCTACTCCACGTCGATCACCGACGTCTTCCTCTACGCGGTCCCCGCCGTCCTCGTGGCCTTCGTCCTCGCCTTCCTCCTGCGGGAGGAGCCGCTGCGGGGCAGCGTCACCGCCCCCGACACCAGCGAGGTCCTCTCCAGCAACCCCGTCGAACGCACCTCCCACGAGGAATGTGCCCGCGCGCTCTCCCTCCTCGGCAGCCGCGAGGGCAAGCGCCGGGTCTACGAGGAGATCACCGAACGGGCGGGCCTCGACCTCCACCCCGCCGCGAGCTGGATGCTGCTGCGCATGAACCGGTACGGCTCCGCCGAGCCCGCCCTGCTCGCCGAGCGCGTCGACATCCCCTTGCGGATCATCACCGAGGCCGCACGGCAGTTGGAGACCCGCGGCCTCGCCGCACGCGAAGGACTCCCGCTGGTTCTCACCCCCGAGGGCCGAGAGGTCGCCGGACGCCTCTTCCGCGCCCGCGAGGAGTCACTCGCCGAACTCCTGGGCGACTGGTGGTCCAAGGACCGCCCCACCGACCTCCACCGGCTCGTGACCGAACTCAACGCGGAACTGTGCGGCTCGGACTCGGAACAGCCCCACAACGGCCCGGCGAAACGGGATCACGATCCGCGGCGGTGAGGCGCCCGGCATTTTCGCGGACAACGCGCCGCCAGCCGTACGGATTCGGCCAGTTGTGGGACCTTGTCAGGTGACGCGGGGGTGACCTGCGTCTGTTCTCCAGGACTCAGTAAGGTCTCAAACAGCCCTACGAGGGTGACCTGGCTGGGCGACCGGAGGAGTGGCGGGGCGTGGCGAATGCACAGCGGGCCGGGCTGGGGAGTCTCCCGGCGTCGAGGTCGCGAACGGGCCTGGCCCTGGGTCTGTTGTGGCTGCTCGCGGGCGTGCTGGCCGTCCGTCAGGCCGCGGTGGTGCTGCGGCTCCCTCCGGAGCGACGCCTGACCGACCTCGAACGCTGGATCGGTGACAACGGTGTCCTCCATGTGAAGGGCTCGCTGTACGACACCGACAAGTTCACCGGCACCCCCTTCGCCGGCCTCGTGCTCAAACCGCTGACCAAGGCCGCCGAGCACAGCCTCGGCATCGGCTGGACGCTGGGCACCCTCCTGCTCGTCGTCGCCCTCGCCCTGGTCGCCGCCCGCTCGCTGCCCGCCCCGGTCAGCCGCCGCACCGCCCTGCTCGCGGCCCCCGCCGCGATCATCCTGGCCGTGCTGTCGCTGCCCGTACGCAACACCTTCACCCTCGGCCAGACCAGCATCATCCCGGTGCTGCTGGTGGTCCTCGCGTGCTGCCTGCCGCGCCTGGCCCGCGGCTCCGGCGTCCTGCCCGGCGTGCTCGTCGGCCTCGCCGCCGCGCTCCAGCCCGCCGTGCTGCTCTTCGCCGTGCTGCTCCGGCTGACCGGGCGCCGCCGCGCCGCCGTCACCGCCGGCCTCACCTTCGCCGCCGGCACGGCCGTGGCCTGGGTGACCATGCCGGACGACTCATGGACGTACTGGATCCACCACGTCGCCGGGGCCGGCCTCGGCGACGCGCCCGACGGCCTCGCCAACCAGTCGCTGCACGGCCTGCTGCTGCGCATCGGCCTGCACGGCCCCGCCGAACTCACCCTCTACGGCCTGCTCGCCGTCGCCGTCACCGCGCTCGGCCTGCGCCGCGCCGTCCGCTACGCCCTCGACGGCCAACTGCTCCTGGCCACCGCCCTCACCGGCTGCGTCGCGGTCGCCGTCTCGCCCACGGCCTGGCAGCACCAGCAGCTGTGGATCCTGCTCGCCGTCGTCGGCCGGGTCGGCAAGCGCCGCGCCGACCGGCTCGTGTGGCCCGTGCTGATCGTCCTCGTGATGACGCTGACCAGCACGGTCCTCATGCCCGACAACCCCGTGCTGCGGCCCGTCGGCGACAACGCGCCGCTGCTCGCCGCGCTCATCGCGGCCTGCGCGGTGCCCTTCCTCCCGCGGACGTCACCGCTGTGGGACCGGCCGGAGCCGACGGCGGCCACCGAGCCGCAGCCGGGGCGCTTCTCCTGGGTGCCGCTGCTCCGCTTCTGGAAGCGGCCGCTGTCCCGGCCGAATGTCCTCCTGGAGCTGATGCTGATACGGGTCGGCTATTTCGCCTACTCCTACATCCGCGGCAGCGCGCCCGACGAGCGCTCCCTCGCGGAATCCCACGGCCGGCAGATCCTCGGCGCCGAGGAGTTCCTGCACATCGACGTCGAGCACCGCTTCAACCACTTCGTGGCGAGCGTCGGCTGGCTCACCGACAGCATGGATTACTACTACGGCACCTTCCACTTCCTGGTGCCGGTCTCGCTGCTGGTCTATCTCTACGTGCGCCGCCCGGGCACCTACCGCTGGGCCCGCACGGCCCTGTCCATCGCGACGCTGATGGCGCTCGTCGGCTTCTGGGCCTACCCGCTGGCCCCGCCGCGCCTGATGCCGGGCCGCGGCTTCATCGACACCGCCAACGGCCCGCAGGATCTCTCCCACCCCGACTTCGGCGCGCTCACCGAGCTCTCCAACCAGTACGCGGCCATGCCCTCGCTCCACATCGGCTGGTCCCTGTGGTGCGGCATCGTGATCGCCGCGGTGGCGCCCAGGGGGTGGCTGAGGTGGCTGGGCATGCTCTATCCGCTGATGACCTTCTCCGTCATCGTCGGCACCGCCAACCACTACGTCCTGGACGCGGTCGGCGGCGCGCTCGTGGTCACCGCGGGCTTCGCCGTCCAGTACGTGCTGACCGGGCCGGGCCAAAAGGCCCTGGGCAAGGTGCCGGGGGCGCGGAGCGCGAGCGACGCGCTGGCCGCCCCGGAGCCGACGGAACCGGCGCGGAGCACGGGCTGAACCCCCTTCCCCGCGCCGGTCCTTGAGGCGGTGCGGGTCAGCTGTTCACCGTGATCTGCGAGGACGGGTCGGTCGCGTCCGTGATGTCGTACGTGGCGTTGAAGAGCGACGACGTGGTGGCCGTCGGACAGCCGAAGCCGCCGGTGACCTTCACCGGAGCCGCGCCGTCGGTGACGACGAGCTGCGACGGCGCTCCGTTGTCGAAGGTGGCCGCGAGGTCCGCGGACGCGTCGGGCGCCGCGGTCACCGTGCAGCTGACCAGCCCGCTGGTCTGCACGACCAGGCCGCCGGTGGGGATGGAGAGGGTGGCCGTCGCCGGCGTGCCGTACTGCATGGCCACGCTCCAGGCGCCGGACGTGGTGACGGTCGCGCTCACGCCCGCCTGACTGGTGGTGCACGAGGAATACGTGGGCGAGTTGATGCTGCTGACGACCGGGCCCGAGTCGTTGTGGTTGGCGGGGGCGGCGGGTATCTGGTTGTTGGCGTCGCCGCCGCCCGCGGTGGGCTGCGAGCCGGAGACCGTGCAAGTGACGAGCACCGGGCCGAGCTTGAAGGTGGCCTTTCCGTTGAGCGTGGCCGCGAAGTAGTGACCGGCGGGGGCGACGGTCGTGGACCCGGCGTCGGAGGTGTGCGCGCCCGCGGTCCCGGTGAGGGCGAGCCCGGAGGCGAGGGCGAGTCCGGCGCCGGACGCGAGCAGGGCGCGGGTGCGGGGTCTACGAGCGGTCATCGGAACTCCTCTGGTGCGGAAGGTGCGGACGGGGACGGTGATCGAGGTGTTGCCCGGGGCCGGTGCCGGGTGACGGCTCGGCGGGGGTCCAGGGCTTGATCTCGGGGCTGGGCCCGGCGGGTGGCCGGGGCGCGGGGCGCTCCGGCGGGGGTGGGTGCGGGGCGTCGTCCGGGCTGGACCGGGCGTCGGGCGCGGGCCCGGCCGGGGGGTGGTCCGGAGGGGCCGGGGGTGGTCCGGGCCGGACGTCCGGTGCGGGCCCGGCCGGGTGCGCGGCCGGATCGCCACGAGGCTGAGCGGCCGCCGGTCCGGAAGTCGCGTCCCCCTCGGGCCGCGTGCCCGGGCCGCCGCCGGGGGTCGAGGGCCTTTGGCCCGGGCCCGCGGCCGTCGCTTCTGAAGGCGCCTCGCTCCCGGCCGGCGTCAGGTCTCTGGGCGTGGTGGCGCCCCGGCCGCTGTCCCGGTCGTCGCGCTCGTCGGCCGATGGCCGAGGCTCCTCGCCCGGAGGCGCGGGCGGGGGATCGCCCGGGGCCACCCCGGGGCCCGTGGCCGCGGGTCCGGGGAGCGGGCCGTCCGGCGTTCCGGGTTCGCCTGCCGGGGTTCCGCCGGCGTCAGCCGGCTCCGGCTGTGCCGGCGACGGCTGCCAGGCGAAGATCATGCCGCCGCCGACCACACCCATGAGCGTTCCGATCAGGAAGCCGCCGAGGTTGGACATGACGAGCGCGGCGGCGGCGACCATGACGGTCACGATCCCGGCGAGCGTCCGGTACTGCGGCGCGAACCACGCGCTGAGGCCCATCAGGACCATGACCAGGCCCATCAGGACCGACGGGATGCCCGCGATCCCCTGGTGCAGCATGATCTTCAGCGGGGCGAGCGGAATGGCACAGATCTCCAGGCCGGCCAGGGTGGCGAACAGGCCGCCCCAGAAGGGGCGTCCCTTGCGCCAGCGACGCCAGGCCAGCCAGGGGTGGCGTGGCGGCCGGCCGGACTCGACGCCGACCGCCACGTCAGAAGCACTCCCGCTTGCCCTTGGCGATGTCCATGCTCAGGCCGGAGAGGGTGAACGTCGCGGCGTTGGTCGCCCAGGCGACCTGCTGGAGATCGTTGATGGTCACATGGTCGGCCTGCTGGGCGAAGAGCCCCTGCATGCCCTGCGCGTTGTTCGGCCCCTTGTCGAGCGTGGAGGCGTCCCGGCCGATCTCGAGCTGCTTGAACTCGGCGTTGCCCCGCAGCTGCGTGGCGTCGACGAACAGGTCCTTCGCCTTGACCGGGTCCTTGCCGCCGCCGGCCTTGAGGTTCAGCGAGACGTCGCCGATGAAGGGGATGCCGATCACCACGGACTGGCAGAGGTCCCTCAGCTCGGCCTTCTTGATGGCCGTGATGGCGACGGGCAGCAGGTCGCCGGGCTTGTCCTTGCCGACCTGGCCGTCCACGCCGCCGTACTGCGCGAAGCCGTCGCCGTCCAGGCTCTTGGCGCTGACCTTGAACTGCTGGCCCGACACGGCGAACGAGGCCGCCAGCGCCCCGTCCGCGAGCGCGATGGCGAGCGCGGCCGTGGCCGCGAAGCCGGGCACGGCCAGCACGGCGAACTTCCGCCACCTGACGCGTCCCGTCACCGGTCTTCCTTGGGCGTCCTTCATGCGATGTCCTCTCGGTGAGCCGCGTACGAGCGGGGGAGTGGCGTGACGAACGTGCCTGGCCCGGAGGTGTACCCGAGAGTAAGTCCACCCGTGTCCGTCGGCAAGGTCTTGGTACGTACCGATTCAGGCCGCGGTAAAGGAAGTTGACGTCGCGTCAGGGATGTGGATCAGTCCGGCGCGTAGCACACCCGCAGTTCCTTGATCCCGTTCAGCCACGCCGACCTCAGGCGCCGTGGCTCACCGGCGAGCCGGATGTCCGGCAGGGTGTCCGCGATCGCGTGGAAGATCAGGTCGATCTCCAGCGCGGCCAGCGACTTGCCCAGGCAGAAGTGCGGGCCGCCCCCGCCGAAGCCCAGGTGGGGGTTGGGGTCCCGGGTGATGTCGAAGACCTCGGGGTGTGCGAAGACCTCGGGGTCGTTGTTGGCCGAGGCGTAGAAGATCCCCACCCGCTGCCCCGCCTTGATCTTCGCGCCCCCGAGCTCCGTGTCGCGCGTCGCCGTCCGCTGGAAGGAGACGACCGGCGTCGCCCACCGGACGATCTCGTCGGCCGTCGTCGCGGGCCGCTCGCGCTTGAAGAGCTCCCACTGCCCGGGGTGGGTGAGGAAGGCGTGCATGCCGTGGCTGATGGCGTTGCGCGTGGTCTCGTTGCCCGCGACGGCCAGCAGCAGCACGAAGAAGCCGAACTCCTCCGAGGCCAGATTGCCCTCGTCCTCCGCGGCCACCAGCCGGCTGACGATGTCGGCGGCCGGGCACTCCTTGCGGGCGGCGGCCAGGGACATCGCGTAGGAGATGAGCTCCATCGCGGCCGTCGCGCCGACCTCCTCGGTGATGGCCAGCTCGGGGTCGTCGTACGCGACCATCTTGTTGGACCAGTCGAAGATCCGCGCCCGGTCGGCCTGGGGGACGCCGACGATCTCGGCGATGGCCTGGAGCGGGAGTTCGCAGGCGATGTCCGTGACGAAGTTTCCGCTGCCGCCCTCGCGGGCCTCGGCGACGATCGCGCGGGCGCGCTCGCGCAGCGCGGCCTCCAGGGCCCGGATCGCGCGCGGGGTGAAGCCGCGCTGGACGATCTGGCGGACACGGGTGTGCTCGGGCGGGTCCATGTTGAGCATGATGAGCCGCTGTACGTCGATCTGTTCGCGCTGGATGTGCTCGTGGAAGCGGATGATGGAGGTGTTGCGGGCGGCGGAGAAGAGCTCGGGGTGGGTGGAGACCTCCCTGACGTCCTCGTACCGCGTGACCGCCCAGTAGCCGTCGTCGTCGAAACCCGCTATGCCGTGCGGCTGGGCGTTCCACCAGACGGGTGCCGTCCGCCGCAGGGCGGCGAACTCCGGGAGCGGCACCCGCTGTTCGTAGAGGCCGGGGTCGGTGAGGTCGAACCCTTCGGGCAGCGCTGGGCAGGACATCGGCCACCACCTCCGTACGCCTGACGGGGCATCAGGTGTGCCCCGACGGTAATGAGGGGGCCGTGGAGTGGCAAGGGCGGGAACGCCATCTGTTGCTCGGGCCGGGGGTTGCGCCACCCTTGCGTACCGGGGGTAGCAGTCATAAGACTGCGAACGGAAGTAGAACGCGTACCAGTTCGGCGGGGGGCCGGGGCCGGCTCGGCAGCGGCGGGCCCCGAGGAGCGAGAGGCGTGAGCCCGGGGCGCCGGGACGCCCTGCGGATGCCACGAAAGGACGCCACCATGGCCGCGGAACCCGTCATCGTCGAAGCCGTACGCACCCCCATCGGCAAGCGCGGAGGAGCGCTCGCCAACCTCCACCCCGCCTATCTGCTGGGCGAGACCTACCGCGAGCTCCTCGCCCGCACCGGCATCCAGCCCGACTGCGTCGAGCAGATCGTCGGCGGTACGGTCACCCACGCCGGCGAGCAGTCGATGAACCCGGCCCGCACCGCCTGGCTGGCGATGGGCCTGCCCTACGAGACCGCCGCCACCACCGTGGACTGCCAGTGCGGCTCCTCGCAGCAGGCCAACCACCTCGTCGCCAACATGATCGCGAGCGGCGTCATCGACGTCGGCATCGGCTGCGGCGTCGAGTCCATGTCGCGCGTCCCGATCGGCAGCGGCTCCCGCAACGGCCCCGGCAAGCCCTTCCCCGACGAGTGGAACGTCGACCTGCCCAACCAGTTCGAGGCCGCCGAGCGCATCGCCCGCAGACGCGGCCTCACCCGCGAGGACGCCGACGCGCTCGGCCTGCTCTCCCAGGAACGCGCCGCCCGCGCCTGGTCCGAGGAGCGCTTCAAGCGCGAGACCTTCGCCGTGCAGGTGCCGACGACCGAGGAGGAGCAGCTCGCCGGGCAGGGCATGTGGCGCCTCGTCGACCGCGACCAGGGGTTACGCGACACCAGCATGGAGGCGCTCGGCGGCCTGAAGCCCGTCATGCCCGCCGCCGTCCACACCGCGGGCAACTCCTCCCAGATATCCGACGGCGCCTGCGCGCTGATGTGGGCCTCCAAACGCATGGCCCGCGCCCTCAGGCTGCGCCCCCGGGCCCGCGTCGTGGCCCAGGCCCTCGTGGGCGCCGACCCCCACTTCCACCTCGACGGCCCCATCGACGCCACCCGCGCCGTCCTCGGCCGGGCCGGCATGTCCCTCAAGGACATCGACCTGGTGGAGATCAACGAAGCGTTCGCGTCGGTGGTGCTGTCCTGGGCCCGCGTCTTCGACCAGGACCTGGAGAAGGTCAACGTCAACGGCGGGGCGATCGCTCTGGGGCACCCGATAGGAGCGACGGGCGCCCGGCTGATCACCACGGCGCTGCACGAACTGGAGCGGGCGGACAAGGAGTTCGCCCTGATCACGATGTGCGCGGGCGGTGGCCTGGCCACGGGGACGATCATCCAGCGGCTGTGAGGGCGGCGATCCTTCCGGGGCGAGGGCGGGGCTGTCCTGTGGGGCGCGGCAACCACTCCACATCGGGGAGTGCGGGCCTGAGGTCCGCGAGCATGTCGGGGGCGACCGTGTGCCAGTGCCCCTCGGCCGCGTGCATCGCCCGGTGACTACGCCGGTATCAGCCGACGGCCGTCGTGGATCCGCACGTGCGGGGCGTCGTCGCTGAGAGCGTCCAACAGCCGTACTGCGTACGCCTCCGTCATCGCCTTGGACACCTCCTCCGGTGCCATCCAGGAGACGTCGAGGGACTCGTCGGAGGTGTGTGCGCTGCCGCCGACGGGAGTGCAGCGGAAGACCAGGGCGACGATGCCGCGTGTCATGTTCTTGTAGACGCCGGTCAGTCGCTGCACCTCGACCTCGATGCCCGTCTCCTCCAGCACTTCCCGGCGGGCGCCGGCTTCCGGGGACTCCGCGATCTCCAGGATGCCGCCGGGCAGCTCCCAGTGCCCGTTGTCGGCCCGCCTGATGGCGAGAACACGCCCGTCCTCGCGCACGACGGCTCCTGCCACCGAGACGGAGTGGAGCGGTGTGGACCTGCGAGACTGGGGTGCCGTACTCATGTGGACGAG
This sequence comes from Streptomyces sp. NPDC020379, assembly GCF_044387105.1. Classification (NCBI taxonomy): domain Bacteria; kingdom Bacillati; phylum Actinomycetota; class Actinomycetes; order Kitasatosporales; family Streptomycetaceae; genus Streptomyces; species Streptomyces sp. NPDC020379. The sequence goes on along the minus strand of NZ_JBIRVR010000001.1, from coordinate 489,381 downwards.
GATAGAAGGGCAGAGATCCATGGGCAGCGAGGCCCTTCGGCACTCGGGGAAGCCGCGATATCTGCAAATCGCAGACGATCTCGCCGATCAGATCCGTACGGGCGTGCTGGCCCCCGGTGTCAAGCTCCCCAGTGAGTCCGAGGTGATGGAACGCTACGGAGTCTCGCAGGGCACGGTCCGCAAAGCCGTCGCCGAACTGCGTACGGCGGGCCTGGTGGAGACCCACCACGGACGAGGCACCTACACGAGGAGCCTGGCCCCGGTGACAAGGAAGTCCTCTGACCGTTTCCGTCGCTCCCATCGCAGGGCGGGCAAGGCTGCCTATCTGGTCGAAGTCGAGGCGGCGGGACACACCCCTGGCGTTCACATGCTCTATGTCGGTCCCGTGGGTGCTCCGGCGGACATTGCCGAACGACTGGGCGTCACCGAGGGGAGCAAGGTTCTGGCACGCCGCCGCCGGTACTTCGTCGATGGCGTGCCGACAGAGGAAGCCACGTCGTATCTGCCCTGGCCGATAGCCGAGGCCGTTCCCGAACTGCTGAGAGACAACCCTGGTGGGGGCGGTATCTACGCCCGGCTGGAGGAGCACGGGCATCACCTCGCCGAGTACGTCGAGACGGTTCGCGCCCGGTTGGCCACCAAGCAGGAGACGGCCGCGCTGCGGCTCAGCCCCGGCGCTCCGGTGATCCACCTCGTCCGCGCTGCGGTAACGGACGAGGGCGACGTGGTGGAAGTCTGCGACACGGTCATGGCCGCGGACCGGTTCGTACTCGACTATCGGATCCCGGCTTGTGACTGACGCATCACTGATGAAGCGTCAGTCACCCTGAAGAGTGAATGAGTTGACTGCTTCGCCCAGATGCCGGTTTCCTTGCGGGAGGACTTATATACATGAGTGCATAAGCTGGGGAGGGGTGCCGTGACGTACCGAGTGGGCGCATACGTGGTGGACACCAGGGAAGAGAAGCTGGCCCAAGTGATCGGGCACCGCGGCTCCCACGTGCAGGTGCGCAGACCCGGCGGGGGGCTCGAATGGGAGGTTCCCGCAGGCGCGTTGCGGCTGGCCATGGGTGAAGAGTGTGCGGCCTTCCGCGCCCTGGCCAACAGCGACCGCGGGGCGGGTTGCGCCCGGTGCGCCGAGCTCGACGCGGCCTGGCGCGAAGCGTGCGCGGCCGGGGAGCGTACGAGCGCGGCGGCCGACGCCCTGAGCCGGTTCCGCAACCACTGGCGGCTGGATCACGCGCCCCGGTAAATCCGGGCGCGCCCGCGAACCCGCCGTGCGACCATGCCGCCATGACCCGTACGACCACCTGGACCGTCGCCCCGCAGTCCGTTCGCTCCCCTGAGGCCGTGGCCCTGATGCGGGAGTACATGACCGAGATCGCCGATCGCTGGTTCCTGCTCCACGAAGGCCGCACCACGACGCGCGAGGAAGTCCAGGGGTACGTCGCCGAGGAGCCGCACGACGATCTCGACCCGCCCCACGGGGTGTTGCTGATCGCTCGGCGGGACGGGGAGCCCGTGGGGTGCCTGGGGCTGCGGTGGTTCGATCAGGAGCGCGGGACCGCCGAGTTGAAGCGGATGTACGTGCGGTCCGCCGCGCGCGGGCTCGGGGCCGCGCCCGCGCTGCTCGCCGCGGCCGAGGGCGTCGCCCGGGAGTGGGGCGCGCGGCGGATCGTGCTGGACTCCCGGAAGGATCTGGTGGAGGCGATCGCGCTGTACGCCCGGCACGGGTTCGTCCCCGTACCCCGCTACAACACCCCTGAGGAAAACCCCTACGCCGAGGTGTGGATGGGCAAGGAGCTGCGCTAGCCCGGAGGCTCGGCGAACCCCACCGGCGCTTCGAATGCCGCCCTCCGTGTCGCGCGCCGCAGCGCCTTCAGGATCGTCGGGCCCAGGGCGAGCGTGCCGACGACCGTCACGACCGCGCGGGGGAGGTCCCAGCCCAGGGACGTCGCCAGGCAGTACGCGACGAAGCGCCCCAGGTTCTCCGGCAGCGGGTCGCCGGGGACGAACGAGATGCCCGTGGCCAGGGAGCCGATGTACGGCCAGCCCTGGAGGTTCATCACCGTGCCGTAGCACAGGGATGCCACCGCGCCGTACGCGGCGAGCAGCAGCACCTCGCCGCGGCCGCGCAGCCGGTCCGGGCCCGGGAGCAGGCCCGCGCCCATCGACACCCAGCCCATCGCCAGCATCTGGAACGGCATCCACGGTCCCACGCCGCCCGTCAGCAGCGCCGACGCGAACATCGAGACCGAGCCCAGCACGAAGCCGAAGCCCGGCCCCAGGACCCGGCCCGAGAGGACCATCAGGAAGAACATCGGCTCGATCCCGGCCGTGCCCGCGCCCAGCGGCCGCAGCGCCGCGCCCGCCGCCGCCAGCACACCGAGCATCGCGATGGCCTTCGCGTCCAGGCCGGTGTCGGCGATCGTGGCCGCCACGACGGCCAGCAGCAGCGGGAGCAGCGCGGCGAACAGCCACGGCGCGTCCTGGGAGTGGGCGAGCCCGGACGCGGAGTCGGCGAGGAGCGGCCAGCCGAAGGCCATGACGCCGATCGCGGAGATCAGGGCGAGCGCGGTGACGGACCGCGGACCGAGGCGGACGGCTCGTGCCTGGCGGTCCGCGCGCGGGCGCTCGGGGTTCCCCTTCACGCCGTCCCCTCCGCAGCTTCCAGCGCCCCGCGCACCTGCGGAACCGTCAGCCACGGCAGCGGCGCCAGGATCTTCGCCACCTGGGGGGCGAAGGCCGGGGACGCGACCACGACCTCCGCCGTCGGGCCGTCCGCGACGACCTCGCCGTCGGCGATCACGACGACCCGGTGCGCCAGCTCCGCCGCCAGCTCCACATCGTGCGTGGCCAGCACGATCGCCCGGCCCTCGGCGGCCAGCCCGCGGAGGATCTCCACCAGGCGCTCCTTCGCCGCGTAGTCCAGACCGCGCGTCGGCTCGTCCAGGAGGATCAGCGGCGGGCGGGCCGTCAGCACCACGGCGAGCGCGAGCGCGAGGCGCTGGCCCTCGGAGAGGTCCCGGGGGTGCGTCGCGTCGGCCACGCCGGGCAGCAGGTCGTCGACCAGCGCCCGGCACGTACCGGGCTCCGCCCGCGCGTCGCCGTCCGCCGCCTCGCACTCCCCGGCGACCGTGTCCGCGTACAGCAGGTCGCGCGGCTCCTGCGGTACGAGGCCCACGTGGCGCAGGAGTTCGGCGGGGGCCGTGCTGTGCGGTTTGAGGCCGCCTACGCGTACGGAGCCGGTGGTGGGGCGGTGCGCGCCGACAAGGGTGCGCAGGAGGGTGGACTTGCCGGCGCCGTTGCGGCCCATGAGGGCGATGGTCTCGCCTTCTCGTACGGTCAGGTCGACGTCGCGCAGGGCGGTGAGATGTGTGTGGCGGATGGTGAGGCCGGTGGTTTGGGCCGGGGTGGGTGGCTCGGGGGATTTTTCCCCTGCCCGCCCCTTCCCGGAATTGGGGGCAAGCCCCCAAGCCCCCGTTGCCCTCAAGCGCCGGACGGGCTTGCGGGGTTGCCCGGAGCCGGGCTCGTCGGCACGCTCCGAGGCGGGTCCGGGGCGGAGCCCCGATGTTGTCAGCCGCTCGCGCAGCGGAGCCGCCGCGCGGCGCGCGTCGCGTACCGACAGTGGCAGCGGCGACCAGCCCGCCAGTTTGCCCAGGGCCACCACCGGCGGGTGGACCGGCGAGACCGCCATGATCTGCGCCGGGTCGCCGACGACCGGTGCCGCGCCGGGCGCGGGCAGCAGGATGACCCGGTCCGCGTACTGCACCACACGCTCCAGGCGGTGCTCGGCCATCAGCACCGTGGTGCCCAGGTCGTGGACGAGGCGCTGGAGCACGGCCAGCACCTCCTCCGCCGCGCCCGGGTCGAGCGCGGACGTCGGCTCGTCGAGCACCAGCACCTTCGGGTGGGTGGTCAGCACCGAGCCGATGGCCACGCGCTGCTGCTGGCCGCCGGAGAGGGTGGCGATGGGCCGGTCGCGCAGGGTGGCGAGACCCAGCAGGTCCAGGGTCTCCTCCACCCGGCGGCGCATCACGGCGGGCGCGACGCCGAGGGACTCCATGCCGTACGCGAGCTCGTCCTCGACCGTGTCGGTGACGAAGTGGGCCAGCGGGTCCTGGCCCACCGTGCCCACCACGTCGGTGAGTTCGCGCGGCTTGTGCGTGCGGGTGTCGCGGCCCGCGACGGTGACGCGGCCGTGCAGCGTGCCGCCGGTGAAGTGCGGTACGAGCCCGCTGACCGTGCCCAGCAGCGTCGACTTGCCGACGCCGGACGGGCCGACGAGCAGGCACAGTTCGCCCTCGGGCACGGTGAGGTCCACCCCGCCGAGCGCGGGCGCGGCGGTGTCGTCGTACGTGACCGACACCTGCTCGAACCGGATCACTGCGGGTCCTCCTCGGACGGGGTGCGGGTGGCGGGGGCCGGTGCCGCGAAGGCAGGGATCAGGCCCAGCAGGACCGACGCCGCGGGCCAGAGCGGCAGTTCGGGTGCCGCCAGCGGGACGGCAGGGGGGTGGAGCGCGGCGGGCGCGAAGGAGTTCGCGTGGATCATCAGGGCCGCGACCGCGACGCCCGAGCCGGAGACCAGCCAGGCGCGCACGCCCCAGCGGTCCGGGCGGTAGCGGGTGCGGACCGAGCGGCGGCCGCCCAGCCACAGCCCGGCCAGCGCGGCGGCGAGCCCGGCGAGCAGCACCGGCAGGCCGTAGCCCGCGCCCACGTCGCCGAGCAGGCCGTAGGTGCCCGCGCAGACGCCGAGCAGCCCGCCCAGCGTCAGCGCCGTCGTCGTGTGCCGGACGGCGGGCGGCACGTGGGCGGTGCGGCCGTAGCCCCGGGCGTCCATCGCCGCGGCCAGCGCCACCGAACGCTCCAGCGCGCCCTCCAGCACCGGCAGCCCCACCTGGAGCAGGGCCTTGAGGCCGCGGTCCGGGCGGCCGCGCAGGCGGCGCGCGGCGCGCAGCCGCTGGACGTCGGAGACGAGGTTCGGGGCGAAGGTCATGGCGACGACGATCGCGACGCCCGCCTCGTAGAGCGCGCCCGGCAGGGACTTCAGGAGCCGGGCCGGGTTGGCGAGCGCGTTGGCCGCGCCGACGCAGATCAGCAGGGTGGCCAGCTTCAGCCCGTCGTACAGCGCGAAGACCAGGCCCTCGGCGCTCACCCGGCCACCGATCCGCACGCCCCGCGCCCAGTCCGGGAGCGGCACTTCCGGGAGGGTGAGCAGGATGTGCGTGCCGGGGATCGGGGAGCCCAGCACGACCGCGAACACCAGCCGGATGCCGACGACGGCCAGCCCGAGCTTGAGGAACGCGCCGTACGAGCGCCCCCACGGCGCGTCCGTCCGCCGCGCCGCCACGACATAGCCGGCGACTCCGATGAGCAGCCCGAGCAGCAGGGGGTTGGTGGTGCGCGACGCGGCGGTGGCCAGCCCGAGCGCCCACACCCACCAGGCGCCGGCGTGCAGCGCGTCGGCGCGGTGGGTGCGGTGCGCGGCGGGCGCGGCCTGCGTCGTCGGGTGGGTACGGCGGGGCAGCCGGCCGCCCGGTCCGCGCAGGACCTCTGCCACCGGCCGCGGCCCCTCGCCCCGCACGCCCGCGCTCATCCGCGCTTGCGGCGGCGGGCCTGCCACACCCCGGCGGCGCCGAGGACGACCACGGCGGCGATGCCGCCGATCAGCCCGGCCGAGGGGCCGCCGGAGGAATCCGAGGACGTGGCCTCCGGCTTCGTGCTCTCCGTGTTCTTCCTGCCGCTCACCTGCTCACCGCAGCCCGACTTCGGGTAGCCCGCGATGGCGCACAGCAGCGCCGCGGAGTTGTAGCGCAGCGGCTTGGCGGCGGCCGCGAGCGCCTCACCCGCGCCGGCGTCCTCGCCGACCCGCGCGCACGCCGTACGCGCCGGGGGCGGGGTCTCGCCGGCGGGCGCGTCGGCGGGCGTGCCGAAGTCCAGGACGACGGCCACGCGCTTGTCGCCGTCCTTGGCGGGCGTCCGGTCGCACACCGCCCCGAAGTCGGGGGCGGTGCGCGGCTTCGCGGCGTTCTTCGCGTCCTCGCTCACGGCGAAGCGGAAGCCGATGGTGTCTCCGTCGGCGGGACGCGCGGTGGCCGGGCCCTGGGTGGCGTACGCCCAGTCCTTGCCCTGCCCCTCCCAGAAGGACCAGTAGCGGTAGCCCGCCGCCTGGGCGGGCGCGACGGTGAGGGCGGCGAGGATCCCGGCGAGCAGCAGGGCGGCCAGGGACCGGTGCCCGGCCCTCACGGCTGGTTCTTCTTCTTGCGGCCGCTCAGCAGGAAGCCCGCGCCGACGCTCGCGACGAAGAAGATGCCGACGACCCACCAGACGCCCAGGCCCTTGTCGTCCTTCTTCTCTTCCTTCTTCTCGTCCTTCTTCTCCGAGGGGGAGGCGGCGGCCTCCGCCTTCGGGCCCGTCGCGGTGAGCTGGGAGACGAGGTCCGCGCCGCCGAAGTCGCGCGGGTCCGCCCCGGCCGCGTGGGCGGCGAGGACGAGCTGGGCGTAGGCGGCGGGGCCCGCCTGCTTGGCCCAGGCCGCGGAGTTCTGCTCCAGCCACTTCAGCGGCTTCGCGGCGGCGTCGCGGTGACCGCCCGCGGCGAGGGCGATGACGGCCTCGGCGGTGTTGCCGTAGTCGGGGGCGGGCTTGTCGGCACCGGGCTGGGCGGCGACCAGGTGCGGGCCGTCCTGCTCCTTGTCCATGACCCGCGCGAGGTACGCGGACGCCGCGTCGGCCGCGGCCTTCGGGTCGGACGTCCCGGCCTCGTCGCCCTTGCAGGACAGCGGCTTCGGGTCGGTGTTGTCCTTGCCGGCGGCCGGCACGGCGTAGCCCTTGCCGAGCCCGGCGAGGGCGGCCGCGGCCGTGGCGTCGGCGTTGGCGGCGAGCTTGCCGGACTTGTCGGGCTGATAGGCGAAGGCGCCGCGGTCCGCCTCGGCGGCGTCGCAGCCCAGCCCGAAGGTGACGAGCCCGTCGTAGGCCGAGGCGCCCCGCTTGGAGGTCACCTTCCTGGGGTCCTCGCCCGCCGCCGCCAGCGCGCCGATCACGATCGAGGTGGAGTTGGCGTCGCTGGGGCCGCCGGGGTTGTAGGCCCAGCCGCCGTCCTCGTTCTGCGTGGACTTCAGCCACCCCACGGCCTTGGTCACGGCGCCGCCGTGCCCGCCGAGCGCGGCGAGCGCCTGGACGGCGGCGGCCGTCGCGTTGCTGTCGAGCGGGGTCTTCGCGTCGCACGCCTTGCCGGCGTCGGCGCGGTAGGCGGTGAAGCCGCCGTCCGCGCACTGCTGCCCGGCCAGCCACTCGATGGCCGGCTTCGGGGACGCCACGCCCGCCGTGTGCTGCGCGAGGAGGGCCAGGGACTGCCGGAAGACACCGTCGAACTTCGGGTCCGAGGAGCCGAACAGGCCGGGGGCCGCCGGGGACGGGGACGCGTCGGCGGACGCGGCCGGTGCCAGGCCCGCGCTCAGGACGGCGGCGGTGGCCAGAGCCGCGGCGCCGCGGCGCGCGTGGACGGCGAAGGAGGGGGCCATGGGGTCGGTGTGCCTCTCGGTGGGTGTCACTGCGGTGGACCGGCGTCGCCGGCGTACGAGGGGGTACGGGCGTCACAGCCGCGCACGGCAGCCCCTCCGCGGTTCGCTCCGCGGTGGCACCGGGCTCGGCTCCGCATACCTCGACGGTGCCGGTGGACCGGGCGGCGCCGCGGTGCGGTGCCGCCCGGATCCGGGAGCCTGCCGCCTGGCCCGGGTGGTCCGGCTCGTACGGCCGCGCCGTGGCGGGCCGTAGTCACGGTTGCGGGTCAGCGCCGGATTTGCACCGGCTTTCCCCGTTCCGAGGCGGGATGAAGTTGTCACGGACACTTTACGCTCGCCGTCCGGCCGCCGTGTCACGCTGCCCCGGCTGCCCGCGCTGCCCCGGCTGCCCGCGCCGCCCCCGCGCTGCCGCTCGGTCCGTGGGGCGCCGCTCGGCGGCCGTGGGCCGGTGGGGGCTGATCGCGTGGTTCCCCGCGCCCCTGGCGGGGGCGCATCACCGTTGCCCACTCACGCGGGACCTGGTATGCCGTAGCTGACTGGGCGTCAGGAAAACCGGAACGCGCGGGAGGCGGCGGGGCATGACAGAGATCGTCGAGTACGGACAGCTCTTCATCGGCGGCACGATGACCGACCCGGCGGGCCGGGGCACCATCGAGGTCGTCTCCCCGCACACCGAGGAGGTCATCGGGCGCGTGCCCCACGCCGGCCGGGAGGACGTCGACCGGGCCGTCGCCGCCGCCCGTACCGCCTTCGACACGGGCGTCTGGGCCGACCGGCCCCTCGCCGAGCGGATCGAGGTCGTCACCCGGATCAAGGACGGCATCGCCGCCCGCCACGAGGAGATCGCCGAGGTCATCTCCGCGCAGAACGGCTCGCCCCGCTCGTGGAGCGTCCTCGCGCAGGCGCTCGGCGCGGTGATGGTGTGGGACTGCGCGATCGGCGTCGCCCGCCAGATCCCCTACGAGGAGCGGCGGGACGGGGTGCTCGGGCCGCTGCTGGTGCGGCGCGAGCCCGTCGGGGTGGTCGCGGCGATCACCCCCTGGAACGTCCCGCAGTTCGTGGCCGCCGCGAAGCTCGCGCCCGCGCTGCTCACGGGCTGCTCGGTGGTGCTCAAGCCGTCCCCCGAGACGCCGCTCGACGCCTACATCCTCGCCGAGATCGCCGCGGAGTCCGGGCTGCCGGAGGGCGTCCTGTCGATCCTGCCCGCCGGACGCGCGACGGGGGAGTACCTCGTCGGGCACCCCGGGGTCGACAAGGTGTCCTTCACCGGGTCGGTCGCCTCCGGCAAGCGTGTCATGGAGGTCGCCGCCCGCAACCTCACCCGCGTCACCCTGGAGCTCGGCGGGAAGTCCGCCGCGATCATCCTCCCCGACGCCGACCTGGAGGCCGCCGTCGCGGGCATCGTGCCCAGCGCCTGGATGAACAACGGCCAGGCGTGCGTCGCCCAGACCCGCATCCTCGTCCCCCGCGTCCACTACGACGAGCTGGCCGGGCGCTTCGCCGCGGCCGCCGGCGCCCTCGTCGTCGGCGACCCCCTCGACCCCGCCACCCAGGTCGGCCCCCTCGTCGCGCGGCGCCAGCAGCGCCGCTCCCTGGACTACATCGCGCTCGGGCAGCGCGAGGGCGCCAAGGTCCTCGCGGGCGGCGGCCGCCCGGCGGCGCCCGCCCGCGGCTGGTACGTCGAGCCCACCCTCTTCGGCGAGGTCACCAACTCCATGCGGATCGCCCGCGAGGAGATCTTCGGCCCCGTCATCTGCCTGCTGCCCTACGAGGACGAGGAGGAGGCCGTGCGCATCGCCGACGACTCCGACTACGGCCTGTCCGGCAGTGTCTGGACCGCCGACGTCGAACGCGGCATCGCCATCGCCCGCCGCGTGCGCACCGGCACCTACTCGGTGAACACCTTCAGCCTCGACATGCTCGGCCCCTTCGGCGGCTACAAGAACTCCGGCCTGGGCCGCGAGTTCGGCCCCGAGGGCTTCGCGGCCTACCTGGAGCACAAGATGATCCACTTGCCCGCTTCGTAGGCCCCTCGTCCCTCCGGATCAACTCCCGGATCCCTCCCCACCGGTTACTCATGAGTTCCGCACTGCCTGTTCATGACAGTTGGGACTGGCCCGCCCCCGCGCGCCGTGGAAATCTCGACGCAACACAGCCGAGGGGGCAACCGATGGACAAGCGGTACGAGGTCTACTGCCTGGCCGACAGGCACTTCTACGAGACCCCGGACCGCTTGCCCTCCGCCGGGAAGGGCGCCGAGGGGACGGGTCCGAGCGCACTGTTCGAGACCGCGCGGCGCCCGGTCCCGGCCGGCTGGGACACCGCGCGCAGCGGCGACTGGCTCCACCTCCGGCCACTGGACGCCACCGGCGAGCCCCGCCCCGGGCAGCCGCTCCAGGGCTGGAAGATCCACGTCTCCGCGACGGCGGACACCGCGGACAAGACCGCCGCCGACGTCTGGGACTACTGCGTCGAGCGGCGCATCCCCTTCAAGTTCGTGCCCGGCCCGCACCTGCTGCACCTGCGCAACACCAAATACGCCGGGCGCGACCACAGCGGGAAGTTCATCACGATCTACCCCGACGGCGAGGAGCAGCTGCGCACCACGCTCACCGAGCTGCACGCGGTCGTCGGAGGCCGCCCCGGCCCGTACGTCCTCACCGACCTGCGCTGGCACGAGGGCCCGCTCTACGTCCGCTACGGCGCCTTCGCCCGCCGCTTCTGCGTCGACGACCGCGGCACGCTCGTGCCCGCCGTCGAGAACGCCGAGGGCCGGCTCGTGCCCGACGAGCGCACCCCCGCCTTCCAGGTGCCCTCCTGGGTCACCCTCCCCGCCTTCCTCGAACCCCACCTCGCGGCACGCAACGCCACCACCGTCGGCGACCTGCCGTACCGCATCGAGAAGGCCCTGCACTTCTCCAACGGCGGCGGCGTCTATACGGGCACCGACACCCGCGACGGCCGCAAGGTCGTCCTCAAGGAAGGCCGCCCGCACGCCGGGCTCGCCTCCGACGGCGCCGACGCCGTGGCCCGGCTGGAGCGCGAGAAGGCCGCGCTGGAGCGGCTGACCGGCCTCGGCGTCGCCCCCGAGGTCCGCGACTGGTTCACGCTCGGCGACCACAGCTTCCTCGTCATGGACTTCATCGAGGGCCGCACCCTCAACTCCTTCTTCGCCGAGCGCCACCCGCTGCTCACGGCCGAGCCCGACCCCGCCGCCACGGCCGACTACACGGCCTGGGCGCTGCGCGTCCACCGCGCGGTCGAGGAGGCGGTCACCGCCGTGCACGCCAGGGGGCTGGTCTTCAACGACCTGCACATGTTCAACATCATGGTCGCGCCCGACGAACGCTCCGTCGCCCTCATCGACTTCGAGGCCGCCGCCCCCGCCGCCGAACACGGCCGCCAGGTCGTCGCCCACCCCGGCTTCTTCGCGCCGCCGGACCGCAGGGGCCCCGACGTGGACCGCTACGCCCTGGCCTGCCTGCGGCTCGCGCTGTTCATGCCCGTCACCACGCTGTTCGTCATCGACCGGGGCAAGGCCGCGCACCTGGCCGAGGTGATCGCGGAACAGTTCCCCGTGCCACGGGAGTTCCTCGACGAGGCGGTCGCCGAGATCACCCGCGACGCCGAGCCCGGTACACCGGCGCGTACGGGCCGGGCCGCCGCCACGCCCGCGCTGCCCGCCACGGACGACTGGCCGCGCGCCCGTGACTCGATGGTCCGCGCGATCCTCGCCTCCGCGACACCCGACCGTGACGACCGGCTGTTCCCCGGCGACATCGCGCAGTTCGGCGACGGCGGCGGCCTCGGGCTCGCGCACGGCGCCGCCGGGGTGCTGCACGCCTTCGCCGAGACGGGCGCGGAGCGCTACGAAGCGGGCGAGCGATGGCTGCTCGACCACACCGACCCGCTGCCGCCCGGCACCCCGCTCGGCCTCTACGACGGCATCGCCGGGGTCGCCCTCACCCTCGACCGCCTCGGCCACACCCGCCGCGCCCTCGACCTCACCGGGGCCCTGCTCGACGAGAAGTGGCAGCGCCTCACCTCCGACCTCAGGAGCGGCCTCGCCGGCATCGGCCTCGCCCTCGACCACCTCGCGTCGACCACGGGCGAACAGCAGCTCCACGACCGGGCCGTGGAGGCCGCCCAGCTCCTCGCCGACCGGCTGAGTGCCGACGCGGCACCGGCCGCCGGCCGGGACCGGCGCCGCGCCGGGCTCACCCGCGGCAGCGCCGGCCAGGCACTGCTCTTCCTGCGGCTGTACGAGCGCACCCGCGCCCCCGCCCTGCTCGACCTCGCCGGAACGGCCCTGCGGGCGGACCTCGACCGCTGCGTACGGCGGGACAACGGCGCCCTCGAAGTCGACGAGGGCTGGCGGATCATGCCCTACCTCGGCGACGGCAGCGTGGGCATCGGCATGGTCCTCGACGACTACCTCGCCCTGTGCCCCGAGCCCGACCCGGTCTTCACCGACGCGCGCGAGGGCATCCTCATGGCGGCCCGCTCCCGCTTCTACGCGCAGCCCGGCCTCTTCCAGGGCCGCGCCGGGATGATCCTGCACCTCAGCCGCACGACGACACCGGGCGCCACCCCGGAGGACCTGGCCGCCCAGGTGCGGGCCCTCTCCTGGTTCGCCATGGCCTACGAGGGCGAACTCGCCTTCCCCGGGCACCAGATGATGCGCCTGTCCATGGACCTCACCACCGGAACGGCGGGCTGTCTCCTCGCCCTGGGCGCGGCCCACGGCGGCACCGCCCAGCTCCCGTTCCTGCCGCCCTCGCGGGCGCCCAAGAGCCGGCTCCATGCCGTTGTGGAGTCGTGAAAGAGCAAGAACCCGTCCCCACGAAAGGAACGATCATGGCACTTCTCGACCTGCAGAACATGGACTCCGAAGAGCTGCACGGCGGTGGCGGCGGCGGTGCGAGCACCGTCAGCCTGCTCTCCTGTATCAGCGACGCGAGCATCCTGCTCTGCGTGTGACGCGACTGTCCACGGCGTCCCACGGGATGTGACCGGGCCCGGGCGGACCTTCCCCACGCGGGAGGGCCCGCCCGGGCGCACGACGGAGGTGACGGCGGGTGGTGCGGACGGAGAACGCGCGCGAACTCCCGGGGACCGCGCAGCGGGAGCCGCGCCGCGCCGCGGCACACCGGAAGGCCCGGCTCCTGTCCGCCGGGGACCGGGTGCTGCTCGACACCGCCCGCCACAGCGCCGTACGGGCCACCGCCCTCACCCTCCTCGCCCTCGCCTCCTCCGGCGTGGCCCTCGCCCTGCCCGCCGCCCTCGGCCACACCCTCGACCTCCTCCTCGCCCGGCGCGCCGGCGCCGCGAGCGGCTGGGTCCTCCTGTGCACCGCCCTCATCTGCGCGCCCGCCGCCCTCGACGCGCTCGACGGCCTGCTCACCGGCACCACCACCGCGCGCTCCACCGCCTGGCTCCGCCACCGCCTGCTGCGCCACCTCCTCGCCGCCGGACCCCGCGCCACCGCCCGCTTCGCGCCCGGCGACCTCGTCACCCGGCTCGTCGGCAACGCCGCCGACGCGGGCACCGCCCCCACCACGCTCGCCGGAGCCGCCTCCTCCGCCGTGCCCCCCCTCGGCGCCATCGTCGCCCTCGGCCTGATCGACCCCTGGCTCGCCGTCGCCTTCCTCGCCGGGGCGCCCCTGCTGGCCCTGCTGCTGCGGGCGCTGGCCCGCGCCGCCTCCGACTGCGTCGCGCGGTACCAGCACCTCCAGGGGGACATCGCCGGACGCCTCGTGGAAGCCGTCGGCGGAGCCCGGACGATCGCCGCCGCCGGGACCGCCGGCCGCGAGCGCGAACGGATCCTGGCACCGCTCCCCGGCCTCTCCCACCAGGGGCACCGCATGTGGCGGGTCCAGGGCCGGGCCGCGGCCCAGGCCGTCACCGTCGTGCCGCTCCTGCAGATCGCCGTCCTCGCCGTCGCCGGACTGCGCCTGAACCAGGGCCTGCTGAGCGTCGGCGACCTGCTCGCCGCCTCCCGCTACGCGGTGCTCGCCACGGGCGTCGGCATGCTCGTCGGCCACCTCAACGCGGCGGTCCGCGCCCGCGCCTCCGCCGGCCGTGTCGCCGACGTCCTCGCCGTGCCGCCGCTGCCGTACGGGCCGAGGGTCCGCCGACTGCCGCCCGGCGACGGCACGCTGGAGCTGCGCGGCGTCGGCGCCGTGCGCGGCGGCAGGCACGTCCTGCGCGACCTCGACCTGATCGTGCCGGGCGGCACCTCACTGGCCGTCGTCGGCCGCTCCGGCACCGGGAAGTCCGTCCTGGCCACGCTCGCCGGACGGCTGGCCGACCCGGACTCCGGCGTGGTCACCCTCGACGGGATCCCGCTGCCGGAGCTGGGCCACGACGAACTGCGGCGCGCGGTCGGCTACGCCTTCGAACGGCCCGCGCTGCTGGGCGGCACGATCGGCGGCACGCTGGCCTTCGGCGTGCGCGACCCGGGCCCCGGCGCGGTGACGGCCGCGGCCCGCGCCGCGTCCGCGGACGGCTTCGTCCGCAGGCTCCCGCGGGGCTACGCCACCCCCTGCGCCGAGGCGCCCCTCTCCGGCGGCGAGGCCCAACGCCTCGGCCTGGCCAGGGCGTTCGCCCACGCGGAGCGCGTCCTGATCCTGGACGACGCGACCTCCAGCCTCGACACGGTCACGGAGCACGAGGTCGCCACGGCCCTCGTCCGCGACGTGGCCGCCCGCACCCGCCTCGTCGTCGCCCACCGCGCGTCGACGGCGGCCCGCGCGGACGCCGTCGCCTGGCTGGACGACGGGCGCGTCCGCGCGGTGGGCACGCACGAGGAACTGTGGCGCCGCGCGGACTACCGGGCGGTGTTCGGTGAGTAGGCCGGGCGCGGCGGGTGATCCCCTCCTCGCGCCACCGCCGCGCGGCGGCGACGGCGGGCACCCCCCGCTACCGCCGGGAGGTGCCCCCACGGGCCGGCTGTCGCCCGGAGCGCGCTGGAACGCGCGCCCGCGGCGGCCGTATCGAGTCGGCCCGGCGGCGGAGGCCGCCGTGTTCCACAGCTGTGTGCCGCGGCCGGTCCGCGGCCGGGCAGCGGTGCGCCGGGTGCTGCCCGGGCGCCGGGCGGCGCGGCCGGGGGACCCGTGGGCCGCCGCCCCGGGCCCGGCGGAGCGCCCGGCGCGGGGAGGGGGGAGACCGGGGAGCAGACCCGCCCGCCGCCCGAGCCGCCACCCCGCAGGGAGCCCCGGATGACGACCGAAGCCACACCTCCCCCGTCCACACCTTCCCTCTCCCGGCGGGGACTGCGCTTCCTCGCGGCGCGCCGCCGGGCGCTCGCCTGGCTCGCCGCCTGGTCCGCCGTCGAGGCCGCGCACACCTTCGCCACCGGATACGCCCTGGCCAAGGCCCTGGACAGCGGATTCCTCGCCCACCGCCCCGGCGAGGGGCTCGGCTGGCTCGGGCTCGCCGCGCTCGCCGTCGTCGTCGGCGCGTACGGCACCGGCCGTACGTACCGCGGCGTGGCCGCCCTCGTCGAGCCGCTGCGCGACCGGCTCGTGGGCCGCGTCGTGACGCGGGCGCTGCGGGACGCCGACGGCGCGGCCGTCTCCCGGCTCACGCATCAAGTGGAGATCGCCCGCGACACGTTCGCCGGGCTGGTGATGGTCTCGCGGTCCTTCGTCTTCACGGCGGCCGGGGCGCTGGTGGGCCTGTCCCTGCTGGCGCCCGTGCTGCTGGTGGTCGTGGTGCCGCCGCTCGCGCTCGGCCTCGGGCTGTTCCTGGCGACGCTCCGGCCGCTGGCCCGCCGCCAGGAGACGTTCCTGGCCACGGACGAGGCCATCGCGAAGTCCCTGGGCGAGGTGGCCGGGGGGCTGCGGGACATCACGGCGGGCGGCGCCGAGGCACGCGTCCGCGCGGAGACGGGCGCCCTCGTGGACGAGGAGTTCCGCGCCTCGCTCGCCCTGGCCCGCTGGTCCGTGCTGCGCGTCGTCGCACTGGCCGTCGCGGGCCGCCTCCCGCTCGTCCTGCTGCTGGTCACCACCCCGTGGCTGCTGGACCGCGGCGTCACCCCGGGCGCGCTCGTCGGCGCCCTCGCCTACCTCACGCAGTCGCTGCTGCCCGCCCTCCAGGACCTCGTCCACGGCCTGGGGGCGAGCGGTTCGCGGCTGGCCGTGGTCCTGCGCCGCCTGACGGACGGGCCGCCCGTGCCACCGCCGCCCCCGGCACTCCCCGAACCCGCGGCCGCGGCGGTCGAGTTGCGGAATGTCACCTTCTCCTACGGCGACCACGCCGACCCCGTACTCCACGCCCTCGACCTCGTCGTGCCCGTCGGCGGCCGGCTCGCCGTCGTGGGCCCGTCGGGCGTCGGCAAGTCGACGCTGGCCGGGCTCGTCGCCGGGCTGCTGGAGCCGGGGAGCGGCGAGGTGCACGTGGCCGGGGGGCGCGCCGGGCGGGTCCTGATCCCGCAGGAGGCGTACGTCTTCTCCGGCACGCTCGCCGACAACCTCGGCTACCTCCGCCCGGACGGCGTGCCCGAGGAGGAGCTCCAGGCCGCGGTCCGGGCCCTCGACATGACCGGACTCGTCGACCGGCTGGGCGGTTTCACCACCCCCCTCACCCCCACGGAACTCTCGGAGGGCGAGCGCCAGCGCGTCGCCCTGGCCCGCGCCTATCTGTCGCCCGCGCGGATCGCGGTCCTGGACGAGGCCACGTGTCACCTCGACGCGGAGACGGAGGCGCGGGTGGAGCACGCCTTCGCGCACCGGCCCGGCGGCACCCTGATCGTCATCGCCCACCGCATGGGCTCGGCGCGCCGCGCGGACCGGGTGCTGGTGATGGACGGGGCGCGCACGGTCCTCGGCACCCACGGGGAACTGCTGGCGGAGTCGGAGCTCTATCGTGATCTGACGGCGGAGGTGCACCCGGACAGGCTCGGTTCGGCGTCGTGAAGCGGTGCTTCCGGAAGCCCCCGGAAGCACCGCTCGGGCTCAGACCCAGCCCTCCACCCGCGAGATGCGGATCGCGTCCACGCGGTTGCGGGCTCCGGTCTTGCGGGTGATCGCCGCCATGTAGTTGCGCACCGTGCCGTTCGACAGGTGCAGGCTGCCGGCTATCTCCCCGATGGAGGCGCCCTCGGCCGCGAGGGAGAGGACGGTCAGCTCGCGGTTGGTCAGCGGTATGTCGGAGGCTTGCAGGAAGCTGTAACCGAGGGACTCGTCGATATAGCGCTCGCCCTTCGCCACCCGCCTTATGGCCTCGAAAAGCCGGCCAGGTGAAGCGTTTTTGCTCAAGTACCCCAAGGCCCGCTCCTCGTACGCCCGGCGCAGTGGCCCCGGCCGTTCCGCCGTCGCCAGGGCCAACAGGGCCGTCGCGCCGTCCCCGGCGTCACACCATGCCGAGAGCTCCCGCAGGCCGTACGGCCCGCCGGCCTCGGGGCTGTCCATGTCCACCACGCACACATGGGGGAGCAGCACCCGTGACTCGGCCACGGCGTGGGTCCAGGAGGACGCCGAGACCTCCAGGTCCGGCTCTCGTCCGATCAGCGCGGCCAGGGCAGCGCGCAGCAGATGGGTGTCGTGCACCAGCAAGACCCGGATCACGTGTCAGCCCCCGCCCTCCCGCCACCCCGGTGCGGCGATCGCCGTACCGGGCACTTCAAATTCATACCGGCGGGTGCCACAGCCACGGGCGCGGATAACTGACCTGCGGGGGGCGCAAGGGCGCACACTTCGCGCCATGCGCGCCCCAAGTTCACTCGAACGCGCCCCCCGGAACCTCTTGCCAGTGGAATGTGGATACGGGCGTCCTGGGGCAAAGCGGGATGAAGCAGGTGATCAGCGGGGGGAGTTGAGGCTGATGGGGTCGATGAGCCGGCAAACCGTCTCGATGTCGATCTTCACCTGGGCGATGGAGGCCCGCCCGGAAAGCCAGGTGATCAGTGCCGAGTGCCAGGTGTGCTCGATGACGCGCACGGCGGAGAGCCGCTCGGGGGTGGGCGGTCCGGCCGCGCCCGCGGGGCCCATCGCGTCCAGGATGATCGCCGTGGTCAGCCGGGAGACGGTGTCGACCTCGGAGCTCACGGACCGGTCGGCGAAGGTGAGGGCGCGCACCATCGCGTCCGCGAGGTGCGGCTCGCGCTGCATCGCGCGGAAGGCCCGCATCAGCGTCTGGGCCACGCGCGCCGCCGGGTCCTCGTCCGTCAACGGCCGCTTGCGCAGGGTCTCGTGGAGCTGCTGGAGCTGGTCCTGCATGGTGGCGACCAGCAGGTGGATCTTCGAGGGGAAGTAGCGGTAGAGCGTGCCGAGCGCCACGTTCGACGACTCGGCGACCTCCCGCATCTGCACGGCGTCGAAGCCGCCGCGGGTCGCCAGCCGGGTGGTGGCATCCAGGATGCGCCGCCGCCGGGCCTCCTGACGCTCCGTCAGCAGTGGTCTGGGCAGCGGGGAAGGGGCGGCCGACGCCGGCGTCGGAGCCGACCTGGAGTCCGTAGTCATATGTCCCATTCCGTGGCAAGCCGTCCGGCGCTGTCCGTGGGGCCCGGACGGCACAGCATGGCAGGGGCGAAGCCGTGGCGCGAATCACCCGATCCGGCCCGCTCCACCGGCCGTCCGGCCGGTAGATTCAAGGCTTCCGGACTACCCAGTCTGAAACTTGTTCTAGATTAGCGCGACCGGTTACGCTCCGGCGGGAACAGCAGCGAGAAGGAGGCCGGGAGTGACCGCGGAGGCCACGGAGGCAACGCTCGCGCACGACGACCACCCCGTGGACAGGGGCGGTGACCGCCCGCTGCGGATCGCCCTGCTCACCTATAAGGGGAACCCGTTCTGCGGTGGCCAGGGTGTCTACGTACGCCACCTCTCCCGCGAGCTCGCCCGGCTCGGTCACCACGTCGAGGTCATCGGCTCGCAGCCCTATCCCGTCCTCGACGGTGACGGCGCCGCCGGCGGCGGCCGGGTGAGCCTCACCGAGCTGCCCAGCCTCGACCTCTACCGCCAGCCCGACCCCTTCCGCACGCCCGGCCGCGACGAATACCGCGACTGGATCGACGCGCTGGAGGTGGCCACCATGTGGACCGGCGGCTTCCCCGAGCCGCTCACCTTCAGCCTGCGGGCCCGCCGTCACCTCGCCGCGCACCGCGGCCGGTTCGACGTCGTGCACGACAACCAGACGCTCGGCTACGGCCTGCTCGGCGGACCCGCCGCGCTCGGCGCTCCGCTGGTGACCACCATCCACCACCCCATCACCGTCGACCGGCAGCTCGACCTCGACGCCGCGGCCGACTGGAAGCGGCGCGCGTCCGTGCGCCGCTGGTACGGCTTCACCCGCATGCAGAAGCGGGTCGCGCGGCGGCTGCCCTCCGTGCTGACCGTCTCCGGCTCCTCGCGCCAGGAGATCGTCACCCACCTCGGGGTCTCCCCGGACCGGGTGCACGTCGTGCCCATCGGCGCCGACACCGAGCTCTTCTCGCCCGACCCGTCCGTGCCCGAGGTGCCCGGCCGGATCGTCACCACCTCCAGCGCGGACGTCCCCCTCAAGGGCCTCGTCCACCTCGTCGAGGCACTGGCCGTCGTGCGCGCGCGGCACCCCGCCGCCCACCTCGTCGTCGTCGGCAAGCGCGCGGAGGACGGCCCGGTGGCCCACGCCATCCGGCGGTGCGGCCTCGAAGGCGCGGTCGAGTTCGTCAAGGGCATCACCGACGCGGAACTCGTCGGCCTGGTGCGCTCGGCCCAGATCTCCTGCGTCCCCTCGCTCTACGAGGGCTTCTCCCTGCCGGCCGCCGAGGCGATGGCCACGGGTACACCGCTGGTCGCCACGACGGGCGGGGCGATCCCCGAGGTCGCCGGGCCCGACGGCGAGACATGCCTCGCGGTGCCGCCGGGCGACCCCGGAGCGCTGGCTTCCGCGCTGCACCGGCTGCTCGGCGACGAGGCGCTCCGGCGCACGCTCGGCGCGGCCGGCCGCGAGCGCGTGCTGTCCCGTTTCACCTGGCGGCAGGCGGCCATCGGGACCGCCGAGCGCTACCGCTCGGCGATCGCCCGGCAGGGCACCGCCGCCGCGGTGGCGGGGCGGCGCGGCTGATGTCGCTGCCCGCCCGCCCCTTCCCGCAGCCGGGTCCCGGACGGGCCCGGCCACGCCGCGTCCCTCCGCCCCCATCGACCTGACCCGCCGGACGAAAGCAAACATTCGTGCTGACCGTCGATTTCTCCCGCTTCCCGCTCGCCGCAGGCGACCGCGTCCTCGACCTGGGGTGCGGCGCGGGCCGGCACGCCTTCGAGTGCTACCGGCGAGGCGCGCGGGTCGTCGCCCTCGACCGCAACGCCGAGGAGATACGCGAGGTCGCCAAGTGGTTCGCGGCCATGAAGGAGGCCGGTGAGGCCCCCGCCGGCGCCACCGCCACCGCCATGGAGGGCGACGCCCTCGCCCTGCCCTTCCCCGACGAGAGCTTCGACGTCGTCATCATCTCCGAGGTGATGGAGCACATCCCCGACGACAAGGGCGTGCTCGCCGAGATGGTCCGCGTCCTCAGGCCGGGCGGCCGGATCGCCGTCACCGTGCCCCGCTACGGCCCGGAGAAAGTCTGCTGGGCGCTCTCCGACGCCTATCACGAGGTGGAGGGCGGCCACATCCGCATCT
Source organism: Streptomyces sp. NPDC020379 (assembly GCF_044387105.1). NCBI lineage: Bacteria > Bacillati > Actinomycetota > Actinomycetes > Kitasatosporales > Streptomycetaceae > Streptomyces > Streptomyces sp. NPDC020379. The sequence goes on along the minus strand of NZ_JBIRVR010000001.1, from coordinate 469,256 downwards.
ACCGCGGTGACGAACTCCTCGACAAGATGCGCGAGGCGGGCCTGGCCCCGTACGGCACCCACCACGCCCACGGCCTGCACAGCCCCTACTGGTGGCTCAAGTGCGCCTTCGGCGTCGACAACGACAAGGCGCTCCCCGTCCGCGCCTACCACAAGCTGCTGGTCTGGGACATCATGAAGAAGCCCGCGGCCACCCGGGTCGCCGAGCAGCTCCTCAACCCCGTCATCGGCAAGAGCTTCGTGGCGTACGCGACCAAGCCGCACGCGCCCGCCGGGGAGCGCGCGTGACCAGGGCCGGCCGCGGGCCGGACCGCACCGACCGCCTCGTCCTGTCCGGCGTCCTCACCGCGGAGCAGGCCGCCCGCACGGTGGCCGGCATCGCCGCCGCGCAGCGCGAGGACGGCGCCATACCCTGGTTCCGCGGGCACCACCTCGACCCGTGGGACCACGTCGAGGCCGCCATGGCCCTGGACGCCGCGGGCGAGCACGCCCGCGCCGCGGCCGCCTACCGCTGGCTCGCCGAGCACCAGAACCCCGACGGCTCGTGGTACGCCGCGTACGCCGACGGCGACGCCGCCGAACCCACCGACCGCGGCCGCGAGACCAACTTCGTCGCCTACGTCGCGGTCGGCGTCTGGCACCACTACCTCTCCACCGGCGACGACGCCTTCCTCGACGGCATGTGGCCGACCGTCTTCGCCGCCGTCGAATTCGTCCTGCGGCTCCAGCAGCCCGGCGGCCAGATCGGCTGGAAGCGGGAGGAGGACGGCACGGACGTCACCGACGCGCTCCTCACCGGCTCCTCCTCGATCCACCAGGCGCTGCGCTGCGCCCTGGCCATCGCCGAGCACCGCGAGGAGCCGCAGCCGGACTGGGAGCTGGCCACCGGCCTGCTGGCCCACGCGATCCGCGAGCACCCCGAGCGGTTCCTCGACAAGAGCCGCTACTCCATGGACTGGTACTACCCGGTGCTCGGCGGCGCGCTCTCCGGTCCCGCGGCCAAGGAACGCATCGAGGAGGGCTGGGACCGCTTCGTCGTGCCGGGCCTCGGCGTCCGGTGCGTCCTGCCGAACCCCTGGGTGACCGGCGGCGAGAGCTGCGAACTCGCCCTCGCCCTCTGGGTGATGGGCGAGTCCGACCGCGCGGTGGAGATCCTCCAGTGGATCCAGCACCTGCGGGCCGAGGGCGGCCTCTACTGGACCGGCTACGTCTTCGAGGACGACGCGATCTGGCCCGAGGAGCTGACGACGTGGACGGCCGGCTCCCTGCTGCTCGCGGTCGCGGCACTGGGCGGCGACGAGGCGACGACGGCGGTCTTCGGCGGCGAGCGGCTGCCCGTCGGCCTGGAGCCCGACTGCTGCTGACGCCGTGCCCGCGGTGAGCGGGGCGAGGACACTCGAACGGGTCTTCCCTGTGGCGGCGGCGCGCCGTACAGGGGACCCTTTTCGGAGGGATGTCGCCCCCACCGGAGGTCACCGTGAATCGCCGTGCCGTCATCGCCGTGCCCCTCGTCTGCGGTCTTCTCTTCGTCGGTGCGGGATGCGGCGGCGGGAAGAAGAAGGAATCGGAGAGCACGAGCGGCCCCACCCCCACCAGCTCCGTGGAGAAGCAGAAGTTCGCGAAGACGCGCTTCGTGACCAATGCCGGGCTCGCCGCGGGAGCCGCGTACCAGTGGGTCATCAAGCCCTACCGGAACGGCGCCTTCAAGAAGGGCGCCGACGGCCGCACCGTCGCTCTGGTGAAGGCGGGCCTCGCGGGCACGTTCTCGTACAACCGCTTCAAGGCCGCCGTGAACAACGCCAAGGGCGACCCGACCCTCGCCAAGGCCGTGGCGCCGCTCAGCGCGGGCATCGACTCGCTCAAGGGGCTGACCACGAAGTTCCGCAAGGGCGACGCCACCGACAGCGACGCCGACTCCTTCGACAAAGTCATCAACAACGTGAAGGACGCGGGCAAGGGCGCGGGCGCCCCGGTCACGGACCAGGTGCCGTCCTACTCCGACATCCAGAAGGGCTGAGCCGCCCGAACAAGGGGCGCGGGCAAGGCTGTTGTCAGTGGCCCTCTCTACAGTGGCCCCATGACGAAACTCAGCTATGACCGTTACTGTTCCGAGGTCCTCGCCCAGACCGCGCTGATGCGCGCCGCGCTCCGGGGCGCCGACCTCGCGGCGACCGTGCCCACCTGCCCGGACTGGACCCTGGCCCAGCTCGTGCTGCATGTCGGCCGGGCGCACCGGTTCGCCGAGTCGCTGGTGCGGACGAGGACCACCGAATTCGAGGTGCGCGCCGAGGAGTTCTCCGCCGAGTCCGGCCCCGGCGACCCGTCCCCCGGCGACGAGACGGCCCTCGGCGGCTGGCTGCTGGCAGGGGCGGAGACCCTGGTCTCCACGCTGCGCGAGGCGGGCGCGGATGCCCCGGTGTGGACGTTCGCCGAGAGCCGCACCGCGGACTTCTGGGCCCGCCGGATGACGCACGAGACGGCCATCCACCGGGCCGACGCGCAGCGGACGGCCGGTATCGAGTTCACCATCGATCCCGAGGTGGCGGTGGACTGCCTGGACGAATGGCTGGAGATGTCCACCTACCCCGCGGTGCTGGAGCGCAAGCCGGAGCTGAAGGGGCTGCTGGGCCCCGGCCGCACGATCCATCTGCACGCCACGGACACCCCGGCGGAAGCGGCGGCGGAGTGGTTCGTCGATCTCACCGGTGAGCGCATGGCGTGGCGGCGCGGCCACGAGAAGGCGGCCGTCACCGTGCGCGGGCCGGTGGCCGACGTGCTGGCGGTCTTCTATCATCGGCAGCCGATAGCCGACGGCCGCGTCGAGGTCCTGGGCGACCGCGCGCTGCTCGACCTCTGGCTGGAGACGGCCAGCTTCGGCTGAGCGGCGCCCGGGTGAGAGCATCGCGGGTATGACCGGTATACCCAGATCCTCCGTGAGCCGCACGGCTCCGCGCCGCCGGCGTCGGCTGAGGCGCGGGGTGCTGCTGCCCGCGGCCCTGATGCTCGTCACCTCCTGCTCGGCGGGGAGCGACAGCGGGAAGGCGGGCGCCGCAGGGGCCGGCGACCCGCTCTTCCCCCGTCTGGGCAACGGCGGTTACGACGTCCAGCACTACGGCCTGACGCTGGACTACGCACCGGAGGGCAACCGGCTGCACGCCACCGCCGTCATCACCGCCCGCGCCACCCAGGACCTGGACGCCTTCAACCTCGACCTCAAGGGCATGAAGGTGCGCGACGCCCGCGTCGACGGCAAGCCGGCCGGCACGGCGCGCAAGGGCGCCGAGCTGACGGTGAGGCCCGGCACGACGGTGGGCAAGGGCCGCGAGTTCCAGACGGTGGTCGTCTACGAAGGCGTTCCCCAGGAGATCACGGACGCGGACGACTCCCTCGAAGGCTGGGTGGAGACGGACACCGGCGCCGCGGCCCTGGGCGAACCCACCGGCTCGACGGCCTGGTTCCCAGGCAACCACCACCCCTCCGACAAGGCCACCTACGACATCGAGGTGACCGTGCCCGAGGGCTACACCGCCGTGGCCAACGGCGAGTTGAAGCGCAAGGAGGTGCGCGGCGGCCGCGCCACCTTCTCCTGGCACAGCCCCGAGCCGATGGCGAGCTATCTGGCGAGCGTCGTCGTGAACGAATTCGAGGTCACCACGACGAAGGCCGGCGACCTGCCCGTCTATATCGCCACCCACCCCGAGGAGGCCGCCGCCGCACCGCGCATGGCCAAGCTGCTGCCCCGCGCGATCGAGTGGGCGAGCGGGCTCTTCGGCCCGTACCCCTTCTCCTCGGCCGGAGCGGTCATCGACCACAACGAGTACGTCGACTACGCCCTGGAGACCCAGACCAAGCCGTACTTCGACGAGGCACCGAGTGACGCCATCGTGGTCCACGAGGTCGCCCACCAGTGGTTCGGCAACTCCGTCACCCCGCGCACCTGGCGCGACATGTGGCTCAGCGAGAGCTTCGCCCAGTACGCGGAATGGCTGTGGGAGGAGAAGGAGGGCGGCCGCTCCGCCCAGCGCATATTCGACGACTTCTACTCCGGCAAGGATCCGGAGAGTTCGGGTATCTGGGCGTTTCCGCCGGGGAAGCCCACGGCGGAGACGATTTCCGATCCGCCGGTTTATGGGCGGGGGGCGATGTTGTTGCATGAATTGCGGCGGGGTGTGGGGGATGAGACGTTTTTCGCTATCGCGCGGCAGTGGGCTTCCGATCACCGTTATGGGAACGGGGATACGGCTGAGTTCATCGCGCTGTGCGAGGGGAAGGCGGGGCGGAGTTTGAAGCGGCTTTTCGACGGGTGGCTTTGGGGGGAGGGGCGGCCGTGAGGGGGTGCGGGTTGCTTCCGCCCGCGGCGGGCCTTTTTCCCCGGCCCCGCCCCTTCCCGAACTGGGGGCAAGCCCCAGCCCCCCAGCCTCCAGCAACACGGCTTCGCCGCGTTGTCCTCAATCGCCGGACGGGCTGGATATCCAGCCCGTTGGGGGCACCTTCCAGCGGTAGCCGGGGGAGATTGAGGACGCGGCCGAAGGGCGCTGGGGTCCGGGGTCTCCCCGGTTTCGGGAAGGGGCGGGGTAGGGGAAAAAGCGCCGCAGGCCAACGGACCCGCACCCTCTAAGCGTTGAGCTCCGCCAGAACCCGAAGCGTCCCCACATCCCGCGTCACCACCAGCAGATCCGTCACCGGCCCCGCCCGCCAGAGAGCCAGCCGCTCCGCGAGACGCGCCCGCGGCCCCACCAGAGAGATCTCGTCGGCGAAAGCGGATGGTACGGCGGCGACCGCCTCCTCGCGGCGGCCCGCGAGGAAGAGGGCGCGGACGCGGGCGGCCTCCTCGGGGAAGCCCATGCGGGCCATGAGGTCGGCGTGGAAGTTGCGGCTCGCGTGGCCCATGGCGCCGATGTAGAAGGCGAGCATGGCCCGCACCGGCCGCAGGCCCTCGGCCACGTCGGCGCAGAGGCGGGCCTGGGCGAGCGGGGCCACCATGAAGCCTTCGGGGGCGCTGGCGAGAGCCGCCGCGTGGAGATGGGTGCGCAGCGGGGACCAGTAGAGCGGCAGCCAGCCGTCGGCGACGCGCACGGTCTGCGCGATGTTCCGGGGGCCTTCGGCGCCCAGCAGGACGGGCAGGCCGGGCCGCAGGGGATGGGTGACCGGCTTGAGCGGCTTGCCGAGGCCCGTGGCACCGGGGCCGGTGTAGGGTAGCGGGTGGTAGCGGCCGTCGAGGGCGACCGGCGCCCGGCGCCGCAGCACCTGCCGTACGACCTCGACGTATTCGCGCGTCGCGGTCAGCGGGCTGTCCGGGAAGGGGCGCCCGTACCACCCCTCCACGACCTGGGGGCCCGACAGCCCGAGGCCGAGCAGCATCCGGCCGCCGGAGAGGTGGTCGAGGGTCAGCGCGTGCATCGCGGTCGCGGTCGGGGCGCGCGCGGCCATCTGCGCCACCGCCGTGCCGAGCCGTACGCGCCGGGTGTGCGCGGCGATCCAGGTGAGGGCGGTGAAGGCGTCGGAGCCCCAGGACTCGGCCGTCCACACGGAGTCGTAGCCCAGCCGCTCCGCCTCGACGGCGAGCTCGACGTGGCGGGGGTCGGGGCCGCGGCCCCAGTAGCCGAGCGCGAGTCCGAGCCGCATGGCCACCTCCGTTGAGCTGACGGAGCGTCAGTTATGCGACTGTACGGACCCGCCCGGCGCGGGACAAGGCGCGGGACAAGACGACGGCCCGCCGGGAAGAACCCGGCGGGCCGTCGAGAAGGGCGGGCGCGCGTCAGCCGCGCTGGATGCCCGTGGTGTCCTGGAGCACACCGCGGCGGCCGTCCTGCGTCTGCGCGACGAGGGCCTGACCGCGCTGGTCGACCGCGAGGTACCAGGTGCCGGGCGCGAGCTCGGCGACCGGCGTCGGGGAGCCGTCCTCCGCGTAGAGCGGACGGGCCACCGGCACGGCGAACCAGAACGGGGCGAAGTCCGCGGCCGGAGCGGCGGGCTGCGCCGCGGCCTGCGGAGCGGCGGCGGCCGCCTCGCCCATGCCGTGGTCCGCACCGTGCTCCTGCTGCCCCGGCTGGCCGCCGTACGAGGGCTGCGCGCCGTACGGGCCCGCGGCACCGGGCTGCTGCATGCCGCCGGGGTAGCCGTAGCCCGGGTTCGGGCCGACGCCGTACGGACCCGGGGCCTGCGGGCCGGGGGTGCCGACCAGCGGGGCCTTGAGCGCCGGGGTGCGCGGCGTGAGCACCGCGGCCGCGGCGAGCGCGAGGTTGGCGATCAGACCGAGGATCTGGCCGACACCCGCGGACACCTGGGAACCGCCGCCGACGATCGTCCACAGCGAGGACCACGCGGCGAACACCGCGAACGCGGTGCCCCACTGGTCCAGGCCCATGCCGACGAGCTTGCGTCCCTCGGGCTGGAAACGGGCGGCGACGATGAGCGCGGCGGCGATGATCCCGGCGAGGAAGATCGACGGCAGTACGGGGAACAGGCCGGACTTCCAGCCGTTCGGCTCCGTCGGGCAGAACGACGACTGCGCGCCGCAGTCGTACGAGTAGAAGCTGAGGAACGAGGCGATGAACAGCAACACCGCTGCTCCGATCACCACGCCGTCGCCTCGAGTGAGGGAGCGGATGTTCACCTAAAGTCCTTTGTCAGTGTTGATCAGTGTCGTCGCTGTCGCCGGTACGCGAGATGCGAGGGGGCGCGGGGGTGGCCCCCCATCGTACGGGTGAACCTATCGCCTGAACGGTCGGGGCGTCTCCTTCGTATCACCCTCGTGACATGCCCGTGGCCTGCCGGTACTTACCTCCGCAGGAAGTCCGCGACACCGTTCGCGATCCCTTGCGCCGCTTTTTGGCGCCATGCCGGGTCGGTCAGCAGAGCGGCGTCCTGAGGGTCGCGCATATTGCCGCACTCGATGAACACCTTGGGCACCGTCGAGAGGTTGAGGCCCCCGAGATCCGAGCGGGTGTCGAGCCCGGTGCCGCCGCCGATGTAATTGGACGGCGCGCTTCCGGTCGTCCGTACGAAGGTGCCGGCGATCCGCTCGCCCAGCTCCTTCGACGGCCCCACGATCGGCCCGGTGTCCGCCCGGCCGGCCCGCACCGCGGCGGGGAGGATCACATGGAACCCGCGGTCGCCGACGGCCGCGCCGTCCGCGTGCACGGAGACGGCGGCGTCCGCGTGCGCCTTGTCGCCGATCTCGGCCCGCTCGTCCACGCACGGCCCGTACGGCCGGTCGCCGTCGTGGGTGAGCCGCACCTCGGCGCCCTGTGCCTGGAGGATCTCCCGGATCCGGTGGGCGACGTCGAGGCTGAACGTCGCCTCCGCGTAACCGGCGTTCGTGGAGGTGCCGGTGGTGTCGCACTCCTTGCGGCCCGTGCCGATGTCCACGGAGCGGTCGATCTCCGCGGTGTGCTCGCTGTTGTGGATGTTGTGCCCGGGATCGACGACGACCACCTTGCCCTTGAGCGGGCCGTCGGCGCTCGGGGTGCCCTCCGTTTCCGGCGCCGCGGACGGCGACGGCCCCTTCGACACGGACGCGGACGCGGGGGCCTTCGGGGACGGGCCCGTACGGTGCGCGGACGGTGCCGCGGACGAGGCGGCGGCCGCCGCCGGCCGCTTGCCGCCGTCCGCCGAGCCACTGCTCGCGCCCCACAGCAGCCAGCCCAGGAGACCGGCCGCGACCACGGCCGCCCCGGCTACGAGCGCGCGGGGAGGGACGCGGGGAAAAGTGCCTCTGGACATCCGGCGATGCTAGCGCCGCGGCTCAGACGCCGGGACCGGTACGGCGCAGAACGTGCAGCGAGCGCTTTACCGAGACTTCGGTGAACGCCCCGGACGCAAGGGCCCTGCGGTACACGCGGTACGGGGCCTGGCCGCCGTCCGCCGGGTCGGCGAAGACGTCGTGGATCACGAGCAGCCCGCCCTCGGCGAGGTGCGGGGCCCAGCCCTCGTAATCGCCCGTGGCGTGCTCGTCGGTGTGCCCGCCGTCGATGAACACCAGCCCGAGGGGCGCGCCCCAGACCGCCGCGACCTGTGGCGACCGGCCGACGACCGCGATGACGTGCTCCTCCAGACCCGCCTTGTGCAGGGTGCGCCGGAAGGTGGGCAGCGTGTCCATCCGGCCCACCTCGGGGTCCACGACCGTCGGGTCGTGATACTCCCAGCCCGGCTGCTGCTCCTCGCTGCCGCGGTGGTGGTCGACGGTCACCACCGTCGTCCCGGCCTCCCGGGCGGCGTCGGCGAGCAGGATCGTGGACCGCCCGCAGTATGTGCCGACTTCGAGGAGCGGGTGGGGGTGCGCGGCGGCCGCGGCCTCGGCGGCTTCGTGGAGGGCGAGCCCTTCGTCGAGCGGCATGAAGCCTTTCGCCGCCTCGAACGCGGCGAGGGTTGCGGGTTTGGGGGGCACGGTTTCCTCCATGGCGGGTTGGTGAGGCCATGCTCTCCTACGGGGCGGGGGCTCCCGAGTGCGGGCCGGTTCGCCGCCCGCGGCGGGAGCGGCCTGCTGCCGCGCCCTCAATCGCCGGACGGGCTGGATTCGGCGGATGTGGGTGCGCGATTCAGCCCGTCCGGCGTTTGAGGACAACGCGCGAAGCGTGTTGCTGGGGGCCTGCCCCCCCACGCGGCGGAGCCGCACATCAGACGCAGCCGGGAAGGGGCGGGGCAGGGGAACGAGCGCCGCAGGCCGACGGACCCGCACCCAAACCCCGCTACAGCCACCCGTTCTGCCGCGCCGCCCGCACCGCCTCCATCCGGTTCCGAGTGGCCGTCTTGCCGATCGCCGCCGACAGATAATTCCGCACCGTCGCCGGTGACAAGTGCACCTTCGCCGCGATGTCCGCGACCGTCGCCCCGTCCACCGCCGCGGCCAGGACGTCGCGTTCGCGTTGAGTGAGAGGGTTCGGGCCCGCGCTGAGGGCGGCCGCGGCCAGGCCGGGGTCGATGACGCGCTCGCCCGCGAGCACCTTGCGGATCGCGGCGGCGAGATCCTCCACCGGGCCGTCCTTCACCAGGAAGCCGGACGCCCCGGCCTCCATCGCCCGGCGCAGATAGCCGGGGCGGCCGAAGGTCGTGAGTATCAGCACCCGGCACTCCGGCAGCGCCGACCGCAGGTCCGCGGCGGCGTCCAGGCCGCTGCGGCCGGGCAGTTCGATGTCGAGGAGGGCGATGTCGGGCCGCGTCTCGCGCGCCTTGGGCAGGATCTCGTCTCCGTTGCCGACCTGGGCGACGATCTCGATGTCCTCCTCCAGCCCGAGCAGCAGCGCGAGCGCGCCCCGCATCATGCCCTGGTCCTCGGCGAGCAACACCTTGATCATCTCTTGCGGTCCTCCTCGGACTCCGAGTCCACTGGCAGTTCTGCGACCAGCCGGAACCCCCGCCGTCCGTCCGGTCCGCACGTCAGGGAACCACCCGCGACGGCCAGTCGCTCGGCCAGCCCCTTCAGTCCCGTGCCGCAGCTCTTCGCGGGTGCGTCCGAGCCTACGCCGCGCCCGTTGTCGGTGATCTCCAGGCGCACTTGGTCGGTTTCGCCGCGCACCTCCACCGTGCAGCGCCCGGCGCCGCTGTGTCGTACGACATTGGTGACGCCCTCGCGCACCACCCAGCCGAGCAGCGCCGCGGACTGCGGGGGCAGCGGGGGGCCCGACTGGCGGATCTCGGCTTCGATTCCGGAGGCTTCGAGGAGCGAGCCGGCGCGGTCGAGTTCGGTGGTGAGGCTGCCCTCGCGATAGCCCGTGACGGCCTCGCGGATCTCGGTGAGCGCCTGCCGCCCGACGGCCTCGATGTCGGCGGCCTGGCCGAGCGCGGCGTCCAGGTCGCGGGGCGCGAGGCGGCGTACGGCCTCCGCCTTGACCACGATCACGGACATGGTGTGGCCGAGCAGGTCGTGCAGGTCGCGCGAGAAGCGCAGCCGCTCCTGCTCGACCGCGCTGCGGGCCAGTTCCTCGCGGGTGGCGCGCAGTTGGGCGACGGTCTCGAAGAGGGTGAGGATCGCGGCGGTGACAAGACCGGAGAGCATGGTGCCGTAGCCGATGGTCAGCGACTCGCTGGGACTGCCGCGGAAGCTGCCGATGAGCCCGGCGGAGCCGGACAGGACGAGGACGACGACCCCGAGCAGGCGCCCGTTGCCCTCGCGGTTCCTGAGCACGATCCCGCTGGCCAGCGACAGCAGCGGGAAGCACAGCAGCCAGTCGCCGCCGTAGCCGACGGTCAGCGCGTAGGTCACGGCCGCCAGCCCGGCGAGCGCCACGTGCGGCGTCGGGGTGTAGCGGCGCCGCTCGTCGAGGCTGGTGAGGACCGCCACGCTGTAGAGCACCGCGAAGGCGAGCACCCCGGCGCCGCCCAGCCAGGGCAGCGGTACCTGCCCGTGGAAGAGCGCCTGGACGTCCTCGGTGAGCATGAAGAGCCACGGCAGGAAGGCGTATTTCCCCGGTGGTCTGTGGCGTGCCGCCGACTTGGCGCTGTCGTTCATGCTCCGACCTTAAGCACCACCGTGGTGACCTGGGCAGATGCAAGTGTGGGCGACGATCCGTGACATTTGTCGTAAGGCCCGGCGCCGCCGGGGACCGCCCCGCCCGTGGCCTTCCCACCCTCACGGCGATCGGCTATACATGGGTCCCATCGGGTCGGCTAGAACGCGTTCTACGTCGAGCGTGTCCCGGGCCGACCGGCAGTGACTCCGGCGCGGGCGGCGGTGCGGACGGCCGGGACGGGGTCTCCACCTCGCCGCGAAGGAGCCCTGCCCCGATGCCGATCGACGCAGCGCAGGCGGTCGCCGCCGAGCCCCGTACCACCCGACTCTCCTGGGATCACAAGGACATCCAGCTCTACCACCTGGGCATCGGAGCGGGCACCCCGGCCACCGACCCCGCCGAACTCCGCTACACCCTGGAGAGCAGGCTCCACGTCCTCCCCAGCTTCGCGACCGTCGCGGGCGGCGGCATGGCGCTGGGCGGCGGCCTCGCCGCGCCCGGCATCGACATCGACCTCGCCGCGGTCCTGCACGGCGGACAGCACATCGCGCTCCACCGGCCCATTCCCCTCCGCGGCAGCGCCACCCATACCTCGCGCGTCACCGCCGTCCACGACAAGGGCAAGGCCGCCGTCATCGTGCTGCGCTCCGACGCCGCCGACGCGGACGGGCCGTTGTGGACGAGCGAGTGCGAGATCTTCGTCAGGGGCGAGGGCGGCTTCGGCGGCGAACGCGGCACGTCCACGCGGCTGGACGTGCCCACGACCGCCCCGTCCGTCACCGCCGAGCGCCCCGTCCGCGAGGACCAGGCCCTCCTCTACCGCCTCTCCGGAGACTGGAACCCCCTGCACGCCGACCCCGAGTTCGCCGCCGCCGCGGGTTTCGACCGGCCCATCCTGCACGGCCTGTGCTCCTACGGCATCGCCCTCAAGGCGGTCGTGGACACGCTGCTCGGCGGGGACGTCACCCGCGTCCGCTCCTACGCGACCCGTTTCGCGGGCGTCGTCTTCCCGGGCGAGACGCTCCGCGTCCGGGCCTGGAGCGTGGGGCCGGGGCGGATCCAGCTGCTGGTGACGGTGGCGGAGCGGGGGGACGCGCCCGTCCTGACGGACGCGGTGGTCACCCACGACTAGGGCCGGCCACCGCCCGGAACGTGCTGGAACGCGCCCCCACATCCAAGGAGTCCGCCATGCGCGCAGCCGTACTGCATCAGACCGGGCAGGACAAGCTCGACGTCCTCGACTCCGTCGAGCCCACCGGGTTCGGGCCGGGCAAGGTGAGGATCCGGATGCGGGCCACCGGGCTCTGCCACTCCGACCTCTCCGCCATGTCCGGCGTCCTGCCGCAGCCCGCCCCCTTCGTCCCCGGCCACGAGGGCGCCGGGGACGTCGTCGAGACCGGCGACGGCGTCGCCGGACCGCGGCCCGGCGACCGCGTCCTCGTCTGCTGGCTTCCCGCGTGCGGCAGTTGTCCGGCCTGCCGGCGCGGACAGTCCCAGCTCTGCCTGGCCGGATTCATGAACTCCGGCACCCCCAACTTCCGCCACGGGGACACCGACGTCTTCGGGTTCGCGGGCACCGGCACCTTCGCCGAGGAGATCGTGGTGGACGCGGGCTGCGCCGTGCCCATCCCCGACGACCTGCCGTACGACATCGCCGCCCTCATCGGCTGCGGCGTCACCACGGGCCTCGGCGCCGCCCTCAACACCGCCGCGGTGGAGGCCGGTTCGTCGGTCGCCGTCATCGGCTGCGGGGGCGTGGGGGTCTGCGCCGTGCAGGGCGCGCGCGTCAGCGGAGCGGCCCGCATCGTCGCCGTCGACCCCGTCGCGTCCCGGCGCGAGGCCGCCTTGCGCTTCGGCGCGACCGAGGCGGTCGCGCCCGGCGCCCTCGACGAGGCCGTCGCCCGGCTCACCGGCGGCGAGGGCTTCGACTACGTCTTCGAGGTCGTCGGCAAGTCCGCCACCGCCCGCGCCGCGTACGGGGCGACACGGCGCGGCGGCACGCTGTGCGTCGTCGGGGCGGGCGCGATGGACGACGACTTCCGGATCAACATGTTCGAGCTGTTCTTCGACGAGAAGCGGATCCTGCCCTCCCTCTACGGCGGCGGGTCCATCACGCGCTCGTACGAACGCGCCATCGCCCTGTGGCGGGCCGGACGGATCGACCTCGCCGGACTCATCACCCACCGTGTCCCGCTCGCCGGGATCAACGACGCCCTCGACCAGATGCGCTCGGGCGAGGCGCTGCGCACCTGCGTCGAGATCTGAAAGGGGGCACCGTGGCGACATCCCTGGCGGGCCGCACCGCGATCGTCACCGGCGCGGGGCGCGGCCTCGGCCGGGCCGAGGCGCTCGAACTGGCCCGGCTCGGCGCGCACGTCATCGTCAACGACCACGGCCGGCCCGGCCGCGACGGCTCCGGCGCCGCGTCCGCCGGGCCCGCGGAGCGGGTCGTCGCCGAGATCAGGGCGGCCGGCGGCCTCGCCACCGCCCACGCCGGTGACGTGGCCGACTTCGCGCAGGCCCGGGAACTGGTGGAACTGGCCGTCCGCAGCGGCGGATCGCTCGACATCCTCGTCAACAACGCGGGCATCCTCCGCGACCGGATGGTCTTCTCGATGACCGAGGACGAGTGGGACTCCGTGATCCATGTGCACCTCAAGGGGCACTTCAACACCACGCGCTTCGCCGCCGCGTACTGGCGGGAACGGTCGAAGGCGACCGGCCGCCCGGTCTACGGACGGATCGTCAACACCTCGTCGGAGGCGTTCCTCGCCGGCTCGGCGGGCCAGCCGAACTACGCGGCCGCGAAGGGCGGCATCGTCGGCCTCACCACGTCGACGGCGGAGGCGCTGCGCAAGTACGGGGTGACGGCCAACGCGATCTGCCCCCGGGCGCGGACCCGGATGACGGAGGACGTCTTCGCCGGCATCGGCGTCCCCGAGGGCGAGCCGGACGCGCTCGCGCCCGGGCACGTCTCCCCGCTCGTCGCCTATCTCGCCTCCCCGGCGGCCGCCGGGGTGACCGGGCAGGTCTTCGTGGTGCACGGCGGGATGGTCGCGGTGCTGGAACGCCCCCGGATCGCGGCGCAGTTCGATGCCGCCGAGGGCATCTTCGGGGTGGAGGAACTGGAGACGGCGCTCACGCCGTACTTCGCGACGCGGCCGCTGGGCGAGACGTTCGCGGCGAAGGAGATTCTGGGCTTGAAGCGGCGGCCGTGACGGGGGGGCACTCTTTGTGCGTTGTCCTCATGCCGGACGGGCTGATGGCGTGCTGCTCGGGTGCGCCGGCGGCGGGCTTTTTCCCCTACCCGCCCCTTCCCGAAACTGGGGGCAAGCCCCCAGACCCCCAGCAACACGGCTTCGCCGCGTTGTCCTCAAACGCCGGACGGGCTGGATATCCAGCCCGTCCGGCGTTTGAGGACGCGGCCGCAGGCCGCTCCCGCCGCAGGCGGCAACGGACCGGCAGTCGGGGGTCTGGGGCACGCGCCCCAGTTTCGGGAAGGGGCGGGGCTGGGGAAAAGCCCGCCGCAGGCGCCGACTGACCCGCAGCCGAGGACTGGGCGGGAGCCCCGAGCCGGACGGGCCGGAAGCCACTGAGCTCAGCGACTTCCGGCCCGTCGGCCGGCCAGATCTACTACCTGTCCGTTCTGCGGTGCTTGCCGTGCGCAGGCGCACTGGCATCTTGCGGTGAGGCCGGGCCACGGTGCCTGCCGGAGCCGGCGGCTGCGGCCTGGGCGGCCTCGAGAGGGCGCGCTTCGGTCGTGTCGGTTCGGGCGTCGGGCATGGGGAAAGTCACTCCGTCGGATGGGGTCTGCGTGCTCTGCGCTCGGGGGCCATGGCAGTGGCGCACGGCGTCGACGGAAGTCAACACACTTTCCGCGCACGACCGTCCGGTCCACTCCGGTGTCCGTCCGGTACAGCTGCGCAGCCCCCGCCCGATACTAACGGGACCTTGATCGCCTAGCCACCCGGTCCGTCGGCGAGTCGCCCCGCTCAGGGATGGGGATTCCGCCCGAGCGGTGCCTGTTGCAGGGGCACGGGCCGGGACGGGCACTCGTACCCCCGCGTGGCCGGAGCGGGCCGGGCGGCCGCCGACCAGGCTTCCGGCATCGCCGCCGGCCGCCCGGGGTAGACGGACGGCGGCACAGCGGTCCACACCTCGGGCTCCACCCGCTGCGCCGGCGGCCCGAGCACGGGCCCCTGCACGGGCACGGGGATCAGCCCTTGGGCCGCCGTGTCGCAGGCGGCGGCCCGCACGGGATCCGGCGTGGCGAGCGGTCTGCGGGCCGGAGCAGGCCCGGGGGAGGGATCCGCCAGATCCCGGAGCACGCTCCGGGCGGTCGGGACCGCCGGGCGCATCGGCTCGGGGTCCGGGGTCCGGGGCCGGCCGGTGGCGTCGGTCGGCCTGTGCCCCGACGGGACCGGATCCGGGGTCATGGGGGCGGGGCCCGCCGCTTCGCGCGACGGGATCCGGACCTGGTCGTGGGCCGAAGGAGGGGCGGCGGCGGACGGGTTCGCCGGATGGGGGGTCAGGCCCAGGGCTCGGTCCGGCGCACTCATGGAGACGGAGGCGGCCGGGCTCGCCTGGCCGGGGCGCGCGCCCTGGGCCACGGGTGCCGGTTGCCCCAGCGGGGCGGAAGCGAAGGGACGCGCCGGGCCGGTGTGCGGCACGCGGCCCCGGTCGGCGGACGGCCCCGTCGCCTCAGCGGGCACGATCCGGGGCTGCCCGTCGGGCTGTTGCCCCCGGTCGGCGGTTGCCGGCCGCTCCAGCGGACCGGCGTCCGGAGGGAGGGTTCGGGGGGCGGGTACGGCGTCCGCCGGCCTGTCCTGGCCGGGGCCCGGTGCGCCCAGCTGGGTCATCGGGTCGGGGGTGAGCGGCCGGGTCGCGGAGGTGGACGGGCCCGCCGGGGCCCGGAGGGAGGCCGATTCCCCCAGCGGGGACGGGCCGGGAGGAATGTTCCGGGGGGCGGGGGTGGTGGGGCTCGGTGGGGTGTGACAGCCCGGGGCCCGGACGGGTGCGGGTTCCCCGAGCGGGGCCGGGGTCCGCATCGGGTCGGCAGGGAGACGCCGGGGTGCCGAGGCGGTCGGGTCGGCAGGGTTGTTGCCCGGGGCCTGGAAGGAAGTCCGTTGTTCCAGCGGGTCGGTGGTCCGAGGCGGGGGCGTGGGGCTCGGTGCCTGGGCCGGGTCGGTGGGAGACGGGTTGGAGGGCGCCGGTGCTCCCAGCGGCGTCGGGCCGGGAGGGAGGTGCCGGGCCGCGGGGGTGCTGCCCGGTGCGGGGTCTCCCAGCGGTGCCGGGTCGGGGGTGAGCGGCCGGGTCGCGGAGGCGGACGGGTTTGCCGGGGTGTTGCCCGGGGTCCGGAGGGGTGCGGGTTCTCCCAGCGAGCCCGGGGTCCGGATCGCATCAGGAGGGACGTGCCGGGCGGCGGGACCGGCTGGGTGGGGGCCCCGGTCCGAGAGTGACGGGGCGGTGGGGGCCGGGCCCCCCGGCGTACCGGGCGTGGGGTTCGGCACGCGTGCCCGGTCGGCGGCCGATGGGGCCGGAGGCGCCGGTTCCCCCAGCGGCGGCATGGGGCCTGCCAGGCGAGCCCGGTCAGGAGGCGCCGGTGCCCCCCGCGAGGGCAACGGGCTTGTCCCGCCGCCCCGTTCAGAAGGCGCCGGCTCCCCCCGTGAGGGCCTCGGTGTCCCCGAGGGGCCGGGGGGCGCCGGGGACGGGTTCGGCCCCCGGGGGTGGCCGGCGGCCGGTGGGGGTGCGGGGGCTCCCTGAGGGGCGCGGGCCGTATCCCGGTCCTCGCCGCGCGCCCGGTCGCGATCCGTGTCCGGGAGGCGCAGGCGGGCCAGGCCGCAGCGCACGTACGGCGTCACGTACGGCAGGCGGAGCTCGCCGCCGGCGGTCCACAGGCCCGTGCCCACCAGCCAGCCCGCCGGGGCGGGGAACTGCTGGAGGCGGCGGGCCGCCGGGCGCCACACGCCCACCCAGCTGCCGGTCGGCCCCTCGATGCGGAACGCCACCGCGCACCCCTCGGGCGCCAGCTCCTGGCCGGGCTGCGCGGCGAAGGGGGTGAGCACGGCGTTGGGCAGCCGCAGGCACTCCGGGAAGCGCACCGGCCGCGCGGAGCCCAGCACCCCCCAGCCCAGCCGGTCGTGGCCGGGCGCGTCCGAGCGGACGAGCAGGAGACCGCTGTACGGGTCGGCCAGCAGCAGCCGGTCCTGGCTCTCCTCGGTGATCTGGAGGAGGGGACTGATCTCGCCACCGCGCCCGAGATCGACGATCACGGTCTTCGTGCGCCCGTCGTGCTCGCGGTCGAGGGCGAGCAGCCGGCCCGTACGGTCGAGCCACGCGCCGCCCGTGCAGCGGCCCCCGACCTCGGCGATCCGCTCGGGACCGAACGCGCCGCCGTGCAGCAGCCACAGCGCGGTGGAGCGCTCGTGGTGCACCAGGCCGTACGCCGCGGTGCCGCCGGGCGCCGGTGGCAGCAGGGACAGCCGCTCGCACTCCACGGCTCCGACCTGCAGCTCTCCGGTGCCGGGGCCGGTGGGGTAGAGCAGCGAGACCGTGTGCCGCTCGGCCACCTTGCGCCGGATCAGGACCCGGCCGTCGGAGAGCGGCAGCACATCGCTGTCGGGCTCCTCGGGCTGGGTGCCGGGCAGCGGCACGGCGTACGGTTCGGGGCCGTCGAGCGTCCAGCGCTCCGGAAACCAGCCACCCGTTCCGCCGTCGAGGGCCAGCCGCGCGGCGTACGAACCGTCCGCTGTGACCGTGAATGCCGCGCGTCTCATGTCCATCGACGCACTCCGTGGGGTGCTCTGTGGAGTGCTCTGGGGGGCACAGACCGTCATGAGAAACGTCACCTCCGGCACTGAACGTAGTTATCGCACTACCTGCCGAACAATGAGAGCGGGTCCGCTTCACGCGTAAGGGTGGCGGATGTCCGATTCGCCTGAGCGATGGGGGGTGGGTGTGCTTCGTGCGGTGCCGTCCGATTAAGGTAAGGCGTACCTAAGTGGCTGGACCGGCCGTCTTGACGGCCGCTCGACGGGTATGCCTCCGAACCCCGTTCGCACCCCTCACTCCTGGAGCACGTGATGTCCCTTCGCCGCCGCGGCACCGCCGCCGTCGCCCTCTCCATAGCCGCCGCGCTGTCCCTCGCGGCCTGCGGCTCCTCCGACGACGGCAAGGACTCGGCGGGCAAGGACGGTGGCAACGGCTCCAAGGCCGTGGCCGAGGGCGGCAAGGACTTCGGCAAGGCCGGCGAGCAGACGAGGAAGATGGGCACGGACGCGGCGCCCGGCCGGTTCCCGCGCACGGTCACCCACGCGCTGGGCACCACGGAGATCAAGGAGCGGCCCAAGCGCGTCGTCGTCCTCGACGTCGGCGAGCTCGACAACGTCGTCTCGCTCGGCCTGAAGCCGGTCGGCTGGGCGCCCACCGAGGGCAGCCAGGGCATCCCCGACTACCTCAAGAAGGACGCCGGGGAGCCCAAGAGCGTCGGCACCATCAACAATCTCGACCTGGAGGCCATCAACGACCTCCACCCCGACCTGATCCTCGGCAGCAAGCTGCGCGCGGAGAAGAGCTACAAGAACCTGTCGAAGATCGCGCCGACCGTGTTCTCCGTCCGCCCGGGCTTCACCTGGAAGGAGAACTACCTCCTCAACGCCGCCGCCCTGGACCGGACCGCCGAGGCGAGGAAGAACCTCGACGCCTACGAGGCCAAGGCGAAGAAGCTCGGCGAGGACGTCGGGGAGAAGAAGCCGACGATCACCATGCTGCGCTACATGCCGCAGTTCACCCGCCTCTACGCGGGCCAGTCCTTCATCGGCACCGTTCTCAAGGACGCCGGCCTGCCGCGTCCGAAGAACCAGCAGGGCGACAAGCTCGCCGAGCAGATCAGCCCGGAGAACATCGATCAGGCGGACGCCGACTGGATCTTCACCGGCGTCTACGGCGACCCCGACAAGACCAAGCGCGACAGCGCCCAGGACAACCCCCTGTGGAAGAACCTGAAGGCGGTCAAGGACGGGCACGCCAAGGACGTCAAGGACGAGACCTGGTACCTCGGCCTGGGGGTCACCGCCGCGAACAGCGTCCTCGACGATCTTCGCGGCTTCCTGGTGAAGTAGCGCCCGGAGCGGTCGCCCCCCGCGCGATGGCCGTGCGGGCACGTCGGACAGGTAGCCTTTCCCCCGTGCCCGCACTGTCTGAAGTCATCGCCGCCCTCGACGCTCTGTGGCCCCCGGAGCGGGCCGAGCAGTGGGACGCCGTCGGCACCGTCTGCGGCGACCCCGAGGCCACCGTCGGCCGGGTCCTCTTCGCCGTCGACCCCGTACAGGAGGTCGTCGACGAGGCCGTGAAGCTCGGCGCCGACCTGCTCGTCACCCACCACCCGCTCTATCTGCGGGGGACGACCACGGTCGCGGCCTCCACCTTCAAGGGCCGGGCCGTGCACACCCTCATCAAGCACGACATCGCCCTGCACGTCGCGCACACCAACGCCGACCGCGCCGACCCCGGCGTCTCCGACGCCCTCGCCGGCGCGCTCGACCTGCGCGTCACCGGACCGCTGGTGCCCGACCCGGCCGACCCCGAGGGCCGCCGCGGCCTCGGCCGGATCTGCGCGGTCGACCCGCCGGTGAAGCTCTCCGAGTTCGCCGAGCGTGCCGCCCGGCGGCTGCCCTCCACCGCGCAGGGCATCCGCGTCGCGGGCGATGCGGACCGTATGATCCGCACGGTCGCCGTCTGCGGCGGCTCCGGCGACTCGCTCTTCGACGAGGTGCGGGCCGCGGGCGTGGACGCCTACGTCACCGCCGATCTGCGCCACCACCCCGCGTCCGAGGCCCAGCAGCACAGCCCGCTCGCCCTGGTCGACGCCGCGCACTGGGCCACCGAGTGGCCCTGGACCGAGCAGGCCGCCGCCCAGCTCGACGAGATCTCCGACCGTCACGGGTGGGGCCTGCGCACCCACATCTCCCGTACGGTCACCGACCCCTGGACCGCCCACGCGGCGTCCTCCTTCCCGCACAAGTAACCACAGGAGCCCCCAACTGAACGCCGCGCCCGCCGACCAGATCCGCCTTCTCGACCTCCAGGCCCTGGACACCCGCCTCGGACAGCTCGCCCACAAGCGCAAGAGCCTGCCCGAGCACGCCGAGATCACCTCGCTGGAGGCCGACCTCATCCAGCACCGCGACCTCCTCGTCGCCGCGCAGACCGAGGAGAGCGACACCGCCCGCGAGCAGTCCAAGGCCGAGTCGGACGTCGACCAGGTGCGCCAGCGCGCCGCCCGTGACCAGCAGCGCCTGGACACCGGTGTCGGCATGTCCGCCAAGGACCTGGAGAACCTCCAGCGCGAGATCGCCTCGCTCGCCAAGCGCCAGGGCGACCTGGAGGACGTCGTCCTGGAGGTCATGGAGCGCCGCGAGTCCGCGCAGGAGCGGGCCACCGAGCTGACCGGCCGCGTGGAGTCCGTGCAGGCCAAGGTCAACGACGCCGTCGCGCGCCGTGACGCCGCCTTCGCCGAGATCGACGCCGAGGCCGCCTCGGTCGCCAAGCAGCGTGAGATCGTCGCCGGTTCCATCCCGGCCGACCTGCTGAAGCTCTACGACAAGCTGCGCGTCAAGGAGGGCGGCGTCGGCGCGGCCCGCCTCTACCAGCGCCGCTGCGAGGGCTGCCGCGTGGAGCTCGACATCACCGCGTTCAACGAGGTCCGGGCCGCCGCCCCGGAGACCGTCGTGCGCTGCGAGAACTGCACCCGCATCCTGGTCCGCACCTCCGAGTCGGGCCTGTAGCAGCCATGGCGCATCGCTTCGTCGTCGAGGCCGACGGAGGGTCCCGGGGCAACCCGGGCCCCGCCGGCTACGGCGCGGTCGTGCTGGACCCGGCGACGGGCGAGGCGCTCGCGGAGGCCGCCGAGTACATCGGCACGGCCACCAACAACGTCGCCGAGTACAAGGGCCTCATCGCCGGACTCCGGGCGGCGAAGGCCCTCGACCCGGAGGCCGTCGTGCTGGTCCGGATGGACTCCAAGCTCGTCGTGGAGCAGATGTCCGGCCGCTGGAAGATCAAGCATCCGGACATGAAGCCGCTGGCCGCCGAGGCCCGTACGGTCCTCCCGGCCGGGCGTGTCACCTATCAGTGGATCCCGCGCGAGCAGAACAAGCACGCGGACCGGCTCGCCAACGAGGCCATGGACGCCGGACGGCTCGGCAGGCAGTGGGAGCCCGGCGCGTCCACCGCGGCCGTCCGCGAGCGGCCGGCCCCGGAACCCGTCATACCCGCGCTCCCGGACGAGCCCGCGCTCGCCGAGCCCAAGGCCGCGCCCGTCGGCTGGGCGGCACCCGCCGACCTCGGTACGCCCACCACCTTCGTCCTGCTGCGGCACGGCGAGACGGCCCTGACACCGCAGAAGCGGTTCTCCGGCAGCGGTGGCGACGACCCCGCGCTCTCGCCCGCCGGGCGCCGCCAGGCCGAGGCCACGGCGGCCGCCCTCGCCGCCCGCGGCACCGTCCAGGCCGTCGTCACCTCGCCGCTGCGGCGCTGCCGGGAGACGGCCGCCGCCGTGGCCGCGCGCCTCGGCCTGGAGGCGCGCGTCGAGGAGGGCCTGCGCGAGGCGTCCTTCGGCGCCTGGGAGGGCCTGACCTTCGCCGAGGTCAAGGAGCGCCACCCCGACGACCTCGACGCCTGGCTCGCCTCCGCCAAGGCCGCGCCCACCGGCGGTGGCGAGAGCTTCGCCACGGTGGCCCGCCGGATCGCGCTCACCCGCGACAGGCTCCTCGCGCGCTACGCGGGCCGGACGGTCCTCCTGGTCACGCACGTGACCCCGGTCAAGACCCTCGTCCGCCTCGCGCTGGGCGCCCCGCCGGAGTCGCTGTTCCGGATGGAGCTGTCCGCGGCCTCGCTCTCGGCGGTGGCCTATTACGCGGACGGCAACGCCTCCGTACGGCTGCTGAACGACACGTCGCACCTGCGATAGCGGCACGACGGGCTCCCGCCGCCGGCGGGAGCCCGCCCGGCTACTCCGCGACGCGCAGGGCTATCGCCTCGTTCAGGGCCGCGAGCGCGGCCAGGCGCTGCTGTTCACGCTCCTCGATGGCCTGGGGGCTCTCGCCCGTCGCCGCGACGCGCGGGCACGTCGGGCACTGCCAGCGGTCGGGGGCACCCATGGGCGGCGGTGTCATGGCGACAGCGCAGTGGGGGCACTTCACGATCACTCCTTCCACATGGCCGCACGACGCGCAGACCCACACGGGGCCCTCGGCGTCGTGCTGCCGCCACGCCGTCCTCAGACAGCGCGGGCAGCCGGTGGTGACGATCCCGGCGCGGCTCATGACTGGCGGCTCCGGGGTGGTGTCCGCGTACTCGATGATCCGGGCCCTGATCCGGGCGTCCGTGGTGTTGGCCATCCTGAGCAGGTGTGCGACTCGCGAGCGGGCCTCGTCAACGAAATCGTTCATGGCGAGCAGCAGGCTACGCGGAAGGAGCGCGGGTCAGGCGCGGTGATCACGGCTCAAGAGCGGATGTTTGCGGGCCGCGGGAGGGTGGCGGTGCAGGTACGGCGGGGCCATGGCGTTCGATGGCGTTCCATGGCGCGTTTCCAGGATTGACCCTTTCGGACGACACCGGACCGGTGGGCTGAGGTGACCGCTGCGTGATCGCGGGGCCCGTGGCGCCGGTTCAGCCGCGCAAGGAGGCGGCGGCGCGGGCGAGTTCGGTCACCCGGGCCCAGTCCCGCTCCGCGAGGGCGTCGGCGGGCAGCATCCATGTGCCGCCCACGCAGCGGACGTTGGGCAGGGCCAGGTAGGCGCGCGCCGTCTGCGGGCCGATGCCGCCCGTCGGGCAGAAGCGGGCCGCGGGCAGCGGCCCGGCGAGGGATCTGAGGAACGCGGGCCCGCCCGCGGCCTCGGCGGGGAAGAACTTCATCTCGCGCACGCCGCGCTCCAGCAGCGCCATGACCTCCGAGGCGGTCGACACCCCCGGCAGGAACGGCACCCCCGCCGCCGTCGCCGCGGCCAGCAGCCGCTTTGTCCACCCCGGGCTCACCAGGAACCCGGCCCCGGCCGCCGTCGCCGCCTCGGCCTGATCGGGCGTCAGCACGGTCCCCGCCCCGACGACCGCCTCCGGCACCTCCGCCGCGACGGCCCGTATCGCCTCCAGCGCCGCGCCCGTACGCAACGTGATCTCGACCGCCCGCAGCCCGCCCGCCACCAGCGCCCGTGCCAGCGGCACGGCGTCGCCGGCGTCGTCGAGCACGACCACCGGCAGCACGGGAGCGAGGCTGAGCACGTCACGGGGTGGCATCACGCACGGCATCCTGCCGTGGGGGAGTGGGGTGCGCAATGGTGGTTGCGGAGGGCGCAACGCGGGGCCTCGCGCCCGGCCCGGGGCATACGGCGAAGGCCCCTTGTCCTGCCGCTTCGGCAGGACAAGGGGCCTCGCTCAAGATGGCCGACGGACGAGTCGGCCTGTACGCCGGGTTCTGTCTCCCGGTCGCCTCGCGGCGGCCGGGGAGGCGGCCATCCATCTAGACCTGCCGTTGCCGACAGGTTCGTGCGGTCTACCCGCGGACTCGGGCCGGCAGCCCTCGGTCGTCCGCGCAGGGCCGCCGTGAGGCGACCCCTCTTGACCTTGCTCCGGGTGGGGTTTACCTAGCCGTCCGGGTCACCCCGGACGCTGGTGGTCTCTTACACCACCGTTTCACCCTTACCGGAAGCCTCGCGGCCTCCGGCGGTCTGTTTTCTGTGGCACTGTCCCGCGGGTCACCCCGGGTGGGCGTTACCCACCACCCTGCCGTGTGGAGCCCGGACGTTCCTCGGGAGATCCGAAGATCCCACGCGGCCGCCCGGCCGGCTCGTCCGCCGTGCCGACCATGTTACCTGGCGTGACGCAGCCCCCTGGACCTCGCTGCCCGAGCCCGGCCGGTCACGCCGGAGCGAACCAGAGCTTGTCCCGGCCCGGGTCCGCCTCGATCACCCGGACCCGCATCCGGTGGCCCAGCCGCAGGGGCGGGCCGTCCCCGTCGCCCTCGACATGGCCGACCACGGCGGGCTCGTAGAGGTGGACGGTGCCCGCGGTGGGGCGCTCCTCCTGGACGTCGACGACGTACGCGTCGAAGACCTGGCCGATCCGGTCGCGCAGCAGCGCCGCCTCGACCAGGTCCACGCACTCCCGCTCCACCTCGGCCGCCCGCCGCGCGCCCGTCTCCATCTCGCCGGGCAGGGCGTCGAGCGCGGCCCGCACCCACTCCGGCGGGTCGGTCCCGGCGGCCGCGGCCAGGCACAGCTCGCCCGTGTAGCGGTCGACGAGGCGGCGCAGCGGGGCCGTGCAGTGGGCGTACGGCGCGGCGAGCGCGGCATGGGCGAGGGCGGCCGGGTCGCTGGGCACGGGGTGGGCGGACGGCCGCTCGCGGTCGAAGACCGCGTACCCGGCGCCGCGCAGGAGGGCGGTGCACTCCTGGAGGAAGGCGGCGTGCTGGGCGTGGGCGGGGTCGAGGGCGCGGATGACCACGGCGTACGGCATGTTCGCGGGCCAGTTGACGCCGAGGGCGCGGGCCACGCGGCGCAGCCGGCCGACGGCGGACTCGGGCGCGGGCGGGAGGGTGCGCAGGATGCCGGTGCCCGCGCGGAGCATCAGCTCGGCGGCGGCCATGCCGGTCATCAGGGATATCTGGGCGTTCCAGCCGTCGGCGGGCAGGGGCGCGCGGTATTCGAGGGCGTAGTGGTTGCCGCGGCGGACGATCTGCTGCTCGGGGACGTCGAGGGAGACGCCGCCGCGGGCGCGCTCCAGCTCCTCGCGGCGCAGCCCGACCTCCCGCAGCAGGCACAGCGGTTCCTCGGCGGCGCCGGAGTCCACGGCGCGCTGCACGCCCGCGTAGTCGAGCCTGGCCCGGCTGCGGACGAGGGCGCGGCGCACGTCGGCCCGCTCGACCTGGCCGTCCGGGTCGAGGTCGAACTGCCAGAGCAGGGCGGGCCGGGTGTGGTCCGGCAGCAGGCTGGCGGCGCCCTCGCCGAGGACGTCCGGGTGCAGGGGCACGCGCCGGTCCGGGTAGTAGAGGGTCATGACGCGGCGGTGTGCCTCGGCGTCGAGGGCCTGGCCGGGGCGGACGAAGGCGGTGACGTCGGCGACGGCGTAGTGCACCCGGAAGCCGCCCGTCCCCCGGCGGGCGAGGAACATCGCCTGGTCCAGGTCGCGCGAGTCGGGCGGGCCGATGGTGAAGAGCGGCAGATCGGTGGCGTCGCGCGCCGGGAGCCGGGGCCGCGCCGCCGCCTGCTCGGCCTCCGCGAGGACCTCGGCCGGGAAGTCCACGGGTGTCCCGGACCGCGCGCGCAGCTCGCGCAGGGCGGCCCGCAGGGGCGTGCCGTCCGTGTCGGTCACGTGGATCGGCCGGCGGGGCATGACATCGAGCGTAGGCGGGGCGCGGGCGCGGGGCACGGCGGGAGCGGCGCGCGGCGTTAGGCTGCCCCGGGGCCGTACCGGAAGAAGAACCACTGGAGGAGATCGACCGTGCTCGTGCTGCTGCCGCCGTCCGAGGGGAAGGCCACGGCCGTCGAGGGCGGGCCCGGGGCCGCCCTCGACCTCGGGGCACTGTCGCTGCCGGGGCTGTCCGGGGCGCGCGAGGCCGTGCTGACGGAGCTGGTGGAGCTGTGCGCGGCCGACGCGGACAAGGCCGCCGAGGTGCTGGGGCTCTCGCCCGGCCTGCGCGGGGAGATCGCGAAGAACGCGGGCCTGCGCACGGCGGGCGCCCGCCCGGCCGGTGAGGTCTACACCGGCGTGCTGTACGACGCGCTGGGCCTGGCAGGCCTGCCCCCGGCGGCGCGCCGCCGCGCGGAGGCGTTCCTGCTGGTCTTCTCCGGGCTGTGGGGCGCGGTGCGGGTGGGCGACCCGATCCCGTCGTACCGCTGCTCGATGGGCGTACGGCTGCCGGGGCTGGGCGCGCTCGGCGCGTACTGGCGCCGCGCGATGGAGCCGCACCTGGCGGAGGCGGCGGCGGACGGGCTGGTGCTCGACCTGAGGTCGGCGGCCTACGCCACGGCGTGGAAGCCCAAGGGCGAGGTGGCGGGCCGCACCGCGACGGTGCGGGTCCTCCAGTCGAAGATCGTCGACGGGGTCGAGAAGCGGTCCGTGGTGAGCCACTTCAACAAGGCGACCAAGGGCCGCCTGGTCCGCGACCTCCTGACGGCGGGCATCGTCCCCGCCGACGTGCCGGAGCTGGTGACCGCGCTGCGGGACCTGGAGTACACGGTGGAGGCCGCGGCCCCCGCCCGCGCGGGCCGGCCGTGGGCGCTGGACGTCGTGGTGACGGAGGTCTGACGGGGCCCGACGGGGGGCTGACGGAGGTCCGACCGGGCTCCAGGACGGCCGAAGGCCCCGGTGGGGGCCGGGGCCTTCGGGGCCGCGGCCGGTCAGCGCACCGTGACCGTGAACTCCGGGGACGTCGCCTGGCCGCCCGTGACGCGGAGGGAGTTCTTGCCCTTGATGCCGAGCTTGACGCGCATCGAGTAGGCCGAGCTCTTGTCGACCGCGACGGTGGCGGGGAGCGACACCCACTTGGAGCCCTGCTTCTGCTGGAGGGTGACCTTCGTGCCCGCCTTGATGCCGGTCGCCTTGCCGGAGACGCGGAACTCCTGCCAGGCGTTGACGCCGGCCGTGCTCGCCTGCGCGGTCAGCGCGGGCCGCGCGGATATCCCGGCGGAGGGGGAAGCGGAGGAGGAAACGGAGGGGGAAGCGGACGGGGCGGCGGCGAAGGCGGCGGTCGCGCCGCCGGTGACGAGGGCGGCGCTGAGAGCACCGGTGAGGGCGAGGCGGTATGCGCGGTTCATGGCGTGTTCCTCCCTGTAGACCTGATTCATGGCCTTCATCGAGGAACACGGGAAACGTGGGGCCCGGGTTGCCTGTGGATGCCATGTAATTCAAGGGAGTTGAGTTCCCTGCGGCTCTTCACGGGCCTTCCGGCGCGGGCCGGGCCGCCGGTGATCATGTCACCATGGTGGACTGAATGGTTGATCCGACAACTACCGTGGAGTGCGACGCATGACGGACCCCGGCCGCGGCACAGCCGCGCCCCAGCGTGCCCCCGAGGGCGGCTCCGGCGACCGCATGGCCGCGGCCCGGCGCACGGGCCTGCTCGTCACCCTCGTCCTCGGCGGTCTCACCGCCCTGCCGCCGCTGTCCATGGACATGTACCTCCCGGCGCTGCCGGAGGTCACCGACGCCCTGCACCGGCCCGCGGCGACCGTCCAGCTCACGCTCACCGCCTGCCTCCTGGGCATGGCGCTCGGCCAGCTCGTGGTCGGTCCCATGAGCGACAAGTGGGGGCGCAGGCGGCCCCTTCTCGCCGGCATGATGATCTACGTCCTCGCCACCGCCGTCTGCGCCTTCGCGCCCACCGCGGAACTGCTGATCGCCTTCCGCCTCGTGCAGGGGCTGGCGGGCGCGGCGGGCATCGTCATCGCCCGGGCCGTCGTGCGCGACCTCTACGACGGCGACGCCATGGCCCGCTTCTTCTCCACCCTCATGCTGATCTCCGGGGTCGCCCCCGTCGTCGCCCCGCTCATCGGCGGACAGGTGCTGCGGATCACCGACTGGCGGGGCGTCTTCGTCGTCCTCACCGTCGTCGGCCTGCTGCTCACCGTCGTCGTCTGGCGCGGCCTGGGCGAGACGCTGCCGCCCGGGCGGCGCCAGGCCGGCGGGCTCCGCGAGACCCTGCGGGCCATGGGCGGGCTCCTCGGCGACCGCGTCTTCACCGGTTACATGCTCTCCGGCGGCTTCGCCTTCGCCGCTCTCTTCGCCTACATCTCCGCGTCGCCGTTCGTGATCCAGGACATCTACGGGGCGTCCCCGCAGACCTTCAGCCTGCTCTTCGGCCTCAACTCCATCGGCCTCGTCATCGTCGGCCAGATCAACGGCAAGGTGCTCGTCGGGCGCGTCAGCCTCGACAAGGCGCTCGCCGTCGGGCTCGCCGTCGTCACCCTCGCGTCCGTCGCCCTGCTGCTGATGGCCTCCGGCGTCTTCGGCAAGGCGGGACTGGCACCGGTCGCGGCCGGGCTGTTCGTGCTGATGTCGGCGATGGGCCTCGCCATGCCGAACACCAACGCCCAGGCGCTGATGCGCTCGCGGGACGCGGCGGGCTCGGCGTCGGCCCTGCTGGGCACGTCGACGTTCGCGCTCGGGGCGGTGGCCTCGCCCCTGGTGGGCATCGCGGGCGAGGGCACGGCCGTGCCGATGGCGGTGGTGCAGGTCGTCTGCGCGGTGGCGGCGGTGCTGAGCTTTGTGTTGCTGTGCCGGCCCTGGCGGGCCCGGTCCGGCAGCTGAGGACGTCCGCCCAGACCGTAGAATTCTGCGAATGCACGCCCCCCACCCCCTTCCCGTCGCCGACAATCTGCGGTCCGCGCTCGCCGCGGTGCTCGACGGGCTGCCGCCGCGCGTCGCCGCGCAGGCCGTCGAGCGGCTGATCGCCAGCTACCGGGGGCGCACCCCGACGCACACTCCCGTGCTGCGGGACCGCTCCGACGTCGTCGCCTACGCCGCCTACCGCATGCCCGCGACCTTCGAGGCCGTGCGGTCGGCGCTGGAGGCGTTCCGGGACCGGCTCCCGGAGTGGGTGCCCGCCACGCACGTCGACGTCGGCGGCGGCACGGGCGCCGCGAGCTGGGCGGTGGCCGCCGCGTGGGAGGGGCACGAGCGCCGCACGACCGTCCTCGACTGGGCCGAGCCCGCCCTCGCGCTCGGCGCCGAACTGGCCGGCGCCGCGCACGACGCGGGCCTGCGCGCCGCCGAGTGGCGGCGGCAGACCATCGGCAGCGCCCTGGCGATCCCCGACGGGACGGACCTCGTCACCGTCTCGTACGTCCTGGGCGAGCTCACCGAGGCGGACCGCCGCGCGGTGACCGACGAGGCGGCCCGCGCCGCCCGTGCCGTCGTCCTGATCGAACCGGGCACGCCCGACGGCTACCTCCGCGTCATCGAGGCCCGCGACCGCCTGATCGCGGCCGGGTTCCGCGTCGTCGCCCCCTGCCCGCACAGCGCCGCCTGCCCCATAGAGCGGGGCACGGACTGGTGCCACTTCTCCGCCCGGGTGAGCCGCTCCTCCCTCCACCGGCAGGTGAAGGGAGGCTCGCTGCCGTACGAGGACGAGAAGTTCTCGTACGTGGCCGCGGTGCGCGACCTCGACGTGCCCCCCGCGCCGGCCCGCGTCGTACGCAAGCCGCAGATCCGCAAGGGGCAGGTCCTGCTCGACCTGTGCACCCCCGGGAACGGCCTCACGAGACAGACGGTGACGAAGCGGCACGGGGCGGTCTACAAGGCGGCGCGTGACATCGACTGGGGCGAGGAGTGGGGCGACGGCGGGGCGCCTGGAATCGGCCCGTCCGGCGCTTGAGGACGCTCCCGCGGACTTCGTCCGGGGGGACCCCCAGGGCCGCTCCCGCCGCAGGCGGCGAACCGGCCCGCGGCTCGGGGCGCGAGTCCCCCACGCGGCGGAGCCGCGCATGGGATGCGGCCGGGAAGGGGCGGGCAGGGGGAAGAGCCCGCCGCGGGCGCACCGGTCCGCGGCCGGCGCGCGACCTGAGCCACCGTCACCGCAATTCCAGCGTGCAGCACTTCACACTCCCGCCCCCCTTCAGGAGCTCGCCCAGATCCAGCCCGATCGGCTCGTACCCCCGCGCCCGCAAGGGCCCGAAGAGCCCCACCGCCGCCTGCGGCAAGAGCACATGGCGGCCGTCGGACACCGCGTTCAGGCCGAGCGCCGAGGCGTCCTCCTCGGTGGCGATCAGCGCGTCGGGGAAGAGCCGCTCCAGCACGGCCCGGCTGCCGGGGGAGAAGGCCCCGGGGTAGTACATGACCTCGTCGCCGTCGAGCACGCACAGCGCCGTGTCCAGGTGGTAGTAGCGCGGGTCGATCAGGTCGAGCCCGATCACCGGGCGGCCGAAGAACTCCTGTGCCTCGGGGTGGGACAGCGGGCTGCTGCGGAAGCCGCGCCCGGCGAGCAGCCAGGAGGCGGTGACGGCGAAGTCGCCCTCGCCCTCGTTGATGTGCTCCGGTTCGAGGACGTCGCGGTAGCCGTGCGCGCGGAACCACTCCGCGTGCGCGGCCGCCTCGGCGGTCCGCTCGGGATGGGCGAAGCGGGCGCCCAGCACCCGCCCGTCGACCACGGTGGCGCCGTTGGCGGCGTAGACCATGTCGGGCAGCTCGGGGCGCGGTTCGAGCACTTCCACCGTGTGCCCGAGGGCGAGGTACCGGTCGCGCAGGTCCTCCCACTGCGCGAGCGCGAGGCGCAGGTCGACCGGCTTGGCCGGATCCATCCAGGGGTTGATGGAGTAGGTGACCCTGAAGTGGGTCGGGGGGCACATCAGATAGCGCCGCGGCCCGGCGGCCCGTCGTGGGGCGGCGGTGGCAGGTGGAGCGATACGCAAGGAGAGCTCCTCACGGTGGTGTGGGGCACGTGCGGGGTTGTGGCACGTGCCCCAAATCGTCCTCGCTCCAAGGGCTTTGGCACATGAACCGTACGGGTGGTTTACCCGTGACCCGCTCACGCTCCGGTGGTTTTGCCCCTTCCCTCGCGCAACTTCCGTAGCAGTTCCCGCTTCTGGGCGTTCGCGTCCGCGCCGCCCCCGGTGCGGCCGCCCCGGCCGCCGCCGCGGAGCGCGCCGCGCGAGAGGTTGCTGCGGGTGCCGCCGACTCCGAGCATGTTGCCCGCGCCGCCCCGGCTCATGGGATCCCCTTCCGGTCTTGTGAGACGCTCCGTCTCGCTTCACTCGTAAGGCTGAACGAGACGCACCGTCTTGTCAAGACGATACGTATCGGTTCGTGGGATGCGCGTGCTCGCTAGGATGCGGCCATGTCCCAGAAGACGCCCGCTCCCAAGAGCCCCGACGTCAGCCGCCGCAGCGAGCGCTCCCGCCGTGCGATCCTCGACGCGGCCCTCGAACTGGTCGCGGAGGTGGGGTTCACCAAGCTCACCATCGAGGCCATCGCCGCCCGCGCCGGCGTCGGCAAGCAGACGATCTACCGCTGGTGGCCCTCGAAGGCCGCGGTCCTCTTCGAGGCGGTCGTGCCCGAGGGCATCGACCCGGCCGACATCGAGCTGCCCGACACCGGTGACCTGGAGGCCGACCTCAAGCTCGTGCTGCGGGCCACGGTGGACGACCTCACCAGCGAGCGCCTCGACGCCCCCACCCGCGCCCTGCAGGCCGAGACGCAGAACGACCCCGAGCTCGGCCGCGCGCTCACCGAGAAGGTCCTCGAACCCCAGCTCCAGGCGTACGTCCGCCGGCTGCGCGCCGCCCAGCGGGCCGGGCAGCTCGCCGAGGACGTCGACCTGCGGATCGCCCTGGAACTCCTGGTCGGCCCGCTCTTCCACCGCTGGCAGACCCGCACCCTGCCGCTGACCCACGCCTACGCGGACACCGTCGTCGAGCTGGCACTGCGCGGCCTCGCCCCCCGCTGACGGCGGCGCGGGGGGCCGCGCGAGCGGTCCGTCTCACACCGTCCGGATACGTCCGACGGTCACACCAGGCCCCGGATGGTGGCAGCATTGAGGCCGGACCGCGGTCGAAGTGAGGGGATAGATGGAACGCAAGAGCAGGTTCTCCCAGTGGCTGCGCCGCCCCAGGAGCGGAGCGGGCGGCGATACGGGTACCGGAGCGGCCTCGGAGGCCGCCCGCGAAGAACTGCTCCTGGCCGCGGCAGCCGCGGGCTTCCCACTGGCCCCCGCCGCGCACCCGTCGGGCTACGGCTGTTCCTGTGAGCGCATCGGCTGTCCGACGCCCGGCCGCCACCCCGTCTCCTTCGCCTGGCAGACCCTCGCCACCACCGACGCCGAACAGGTCACCAAGTGGCTGCGGGCCCAGCCCGAGGCCAATTTCATCACCGCCACCGGCATCGCCCACGACGTCCTCGACGTCCCCGCCGAGGCCGGCCGCAAGGCCCTCGACCGGCTGGGGGCGGCCGGCGTCGAGGTGGGCCCGGTCGCCACCGTCACCCCCGACCGCATGCTCTTCTTCACGGCCACCCGCGGCACGCCCGACGACGAGGACGAGTGGTGGCCCTGTGAGCTCGACTGCCACCCGGAGACGCTGGACGAGCATCCCGGGCTGCGCTGGCATTGCCGTGGCAGCTACGTTCTCCTGCCGCCGTCGCGGCTGCCGTCCGACGGACAGGTGGCTTGGCTGTACGGGCCCGAGCGGGCTCTTCCAGACCCGTTGTCGTTGCTCGAGGCTCTGACGGATGCGTGTGCGCAGGTGGAACACCACGAGTCCGCGGCGTGGCCGATCGGGCGATAGCCCTTGGCGGGCGGCTTCTTCAAACGCCGGACGGGCTGGTCATGACTGAGCTCAGCCGTAACCAGCCCGTCCGGCGTTCGAGGACAACGCGGCGAAGCCGTGTTGTCGGGGGGTCCGGGGGCCTGCCCCCAGTTTCGGGAAGGGGCGGGGCCGGGGAAAAGCCCGCCGCAGGCGCCACGCACCTGGACTACTCGCCCTTCACACCCGTCACGCTCTCGATCCGGTTCAAGAACACCACCGCCCCCGAAGACTTCGGAATCCGCACCGCCGACTCCGACACCTTCGTATACGTCACGGACCGCTGAAGATCACCCCGCAGCAGAGCCTTCATCCGCGGATCGGTGATCGCGGGCCGCAGGCCCTGGGCCATCGTGCGCCGTTCACGGTGATGCGCGGTGAAGAAGGCGAGCGCGCCCCCGTCGGATGTGCGCAGGGCCGGTGCGGGGAATCCGTCGGCGGCCTCCGGAGTGTCGATGAACTCCGTCCAGAACGTGGGCGTCCGCCTGATCTTGTCGCGGTCCTCGCGCAGACCGGTCGTGCGCGGCCCCGGCGCGAACGTCCGGCCGCTGCCGGTCCGCAGGAAGCCGGTGTACGCGGCGCTCACCGCGTCCGGCGCGACGGCCAGGCCCGGGTCCTTGCCCTTGGCGGCCGGCACGGCCTCGGCGTAACCGTCCTTGTCGGTCGCGAAGGACGGCACCTTGTCGGGGCTGAGGATCGACAGATAGGCGGCCCGCCAGGGCTCCTTGACGCCGTCGCGCAGGAAGACCACGAACCAGCGGTTGCCGTCGCGGTTGCTGCGGGTGTCGGCGAGGAAGAACTTCGGCCAGCCGGCCTGCTTGGGGATCGTGAAGCGGGCGTCGTCGAGGACGAGGGGCGGATAGCCGGGGTTGCCGCCCGGCGTCAGCGCGCTCTGCGTCGTCATGTCGGCGTTGCCGATCTCGGCGAGCGGACCGCTCTCGACCCGGGCTATGACACCCGGGTCGAGCTTGCGGTACGCCTCGTTGTAGCCCTCCGTGAAGCGCTGGAGGACCTTGGGGGCCTCAGCCCTGTCCACCGCCGGGATGATCTCCCGCTCGCCGTGCACCGTCACGCACCCGGTCGCCGTCAGCAGCAGCGCCGACACGGTCAGCACCGCCGGGGCTATCGGCGATCGGCGGGACGGCCGGGGTCTCATGGGACGTCGACTCCTTGGTGGCGGCTCGGGACGGCGCCACCCTACCCGGGGCGAAGAAGACGAGGAGGGTGGGTATCAGATACAGCGCCCACACCGCGACCTGGAGCCAGGTCGGGTCCGGCTGGAAGTTGAAGACGCCCTTGAGCAGGGTGCCGTACCAGCTGTCGGCCGGGATCTGCTCGCTGATGTCGAACGCCTTGCTGCCCAGCCCCGGCAGCGCGTCGGCCTCCTGGAGGTCGTGGAAGCCGTACGCGAGCACGCCCGCCGCCACCACGATCAGCATGGCGCCGGTCCAGGTGAAGAACTTCGCGAGGTTGATCTTCAGCGCGCCGCGGTAGAACAGCCAGCCCAGCACCACGGCCGTCAGCAGGCCCAGCAGCGCGCCGACCAGCGGCCGTACGCCGTCGTCCGTCGCCTGCACGGCCGTCCAGATGAACAGCGCGGTCTCCAGGCCCTCCCGGCCCACCGCGAGGAAGGCGGTGACGACCAGCGCGGTGGTGCCCATCGCGAGCGCCGCGTCGAGCTTGCCGTGCAGCTCCTTCTTCAGGTGCCGCGCGGTGCGCCGCATCCAGAAGACCATCCACGTCACCAGGCCCACCGCGACGACCGACAGCGAACCGCCGAGCATCTCCTGGGCCTTGAAGGTCATGCTCTGCGAGCCGAACTGGAGCAGCGCGCCGAAGCCCATGCTCAGCAGCACGGCCACGGCGATGCCGAGCCAGATCGGCCGCAGCGCGTCCTTGCGCCCGGTCTTGACCAGATAGGCGACGAGGATGCAGACGACCAGGCTGGCCTCCAGGCCCTCGCGCAGACCGATCAGGTAGTTGCCGAACACGCGGCTTCCCCTTCCTTCGAGAGATCCGTCAACAGGCCGCCGTTCACGCGAAGAGCGCCTTGCCCCACCAGTCGTCCTTGCCGCGGACGCCGGGCGGGACGGCGAAGACCGCCGAACCCACGTGCTGGATGTACTCGTTGAGGGCGTCCTTGGCCGCGAGCCGCGTCTGGAGCGGCACGAAGCCGTCGCGTACGTCCTTCTGGTACGCGATGAAGAACAGGCCGGCGTCCAGACGGCCCAGGCCGTCCGTGCCGTCGGTGAAGGAGTAGCCGCGGCGCAGGATCGTCACGCCGTTGTTGCTGTCCGGGTGGGCCAGCCGCACGTGCGCGGTGTCCTTCATCGCCCTGAGGTCGGGCTCGTCGTGCTCGCGCTGCTTGCCCTGCGGGGCGCCCTCGGCCTTGTCGCGGCCGAAGACGTCCTCCTGCTCCTTGAGCGAGGTGCGGTCCCAGGTCTCGATGTGCATGCGGATGCGGCGGGCGACGAGGTAGGAGCCGCCGACCATCCAGTCGGGGCCGTCCTTCTCGCCGACCCAGACGTACTTGCCGAGGCGGTCGGTCTCGGTCCCGGCGATGTTCCGGGTGCCGTCCTTGAAGCCCAGCATGTTGCGCGGGGTCTGGGCGTCGGGCGTTGTGGAGGACGTCTTGCCGAAGCCCAGCTGCGACCAGCGGATCGCGACCCGGCCCATGCCGATCCGGGCGAGGTTGCGGATCGCGTGCACGGCGACCTGGGGGTCGTCGGCGCACGCCTGGACGCACAGGTCGCCGCCGCTGCGGGCCGCGTCGAGGTTGTCGCCGGGGAAGGCCGGCAGGTCGATCAGGGCCTTCGGGCGGCGGGACCTGAGCCCGAAGCGGTCCTTGCCGTCCTTCTCGAAGAGGCCGGGACCGACGCCGAAGGTCAGCGTCAGCCGGGAGGGCTTGAGGCCGAGGGCCTCGCCCGTGTCGTCCGGCGGCAGCTCCTCGTTCTCGCTGATCGCGCCCTCGCCGACCTCGTGCCCGGCCGTCATCCGCGCGGCGGCGGCCGTCCACTCCTGGAGCAGCTTCACCAGCGCGGCGCGGTCGGTGGTGGTCACGTCGAAGGACGCGAAGTGCAGGCGGTCCTGCACGGGGGTGGAGATGCCGGCCTGGTGGTCGCCGTAGAACTCCACCGCGTCGCCCCCGGAGGCGGCGGGCGAGGTGTCGTCGCCGACGCGCAGCGCGGCGACGGTCCCGCCGGCGGCGGCCGCGCCCAGCGCGAGCCCGGCACCGCCCCAGCCCAGCACGGAACGGCGGGAGGGCGCGGCGGACTTGTCGGCCGTCACTTCTTCCTTCTTCTTTTCGTCAGTCATGAAAGGTCGTCCCCCGCATTACTTCGCGACGGCCGCGGCGAGCTTGGACAGCGGCTCGGAGAGGGCGTTGACGGCGTCGGACAGCTTCTTGCGGTCGTCCTTGCCGACGGTGTCGTACGCCTTGAAGCCGTCGCCCTCGCGGTAGTCGTCGAGCGCCTTCTTCACCGCGGCGAACTGCTTGTCCAGTTCCTTGGTGAGCTCGGGGTCGTGCTTGGCGGCGACCGGCTTCAGCAGCCCGTACGCCTTCTCGGCGCCGTCCACGTTGCCCTCGAAGTCGACGAGGTCGGTGTGGCTGTAGCGCTCCTCCTCACCGGTGATCTTGTTCCGGTAGACCTCGTCGAGGAGTTCCTTGGCGCCGTTGGCCATGCTGGTCGGGGTGATCTCGGCGGTGCCGACGCGCTTCTGCCAGTCCTTGAGGTCGGTCATCAGCTGGTCGGCGAGCTTTTTGTCGTCGTCCGTGATCTTCTTGTCGTCCCAGAGCGACTTCTCCAGCCGGTGCCAGCCGGTCCACTTCTGGTCCTTCTCCAGGCCGTCCTCGCGGACGTCCACCTTCGGGTCGATGTCACCGAAGGACTCCGCGACCGGCTCGGTCCGCTCCCAGCCGACGCGGGAGAGGGCGTAGGTCTTCTTCGCCTCGTCCAGGTCGCCGCTCTTGACCGCGTCCGCGAACTTCTGGGCCGCGGGGATCGTCTCGTCGGCCTGCTCCTGCGCGTACTTGCGGTACTCCGCGACCGCCTTGTCCAGCTCCGGGTCGCTCTTCTTCGCCGCGCCGCCGCCGGTCACGGTGATCTTCTGACGGATGCCGTCGCCCTTCATGCCGGGCTTGCAGGCGATCTCGTACGCACCGGCCTTGATGGTGGCGGTGATCTCCGCCTTGGTGCCGGGGCCTATGTTCTCGCGCTCGGTGACGATCCGGTCGTCCGGGGCGTAGACGTAGACCTCGGTGACCTTCGAGCCCTTGTTCTGGACATTGATCTTGACGTGCCCGGCCGGGAAGGTCGTTGTGGAGACCTCGCACTTGTCGTCGGACGCCGTGACGTTGACGGCGTCGGAGCCCTTGCCGTCCGACTTCTCGGCACAACCGGACACGGCGGTCA
The DNA here is from genome assembly GCF_044387105.1 of Streptomyces sp. NPDC020379. Lineage (NCBI taxonomy): Bacteria > Bacillati > Actinomycetota > Actinomycetes > Kitasatosporales > Streptomycetaceae > Streptomyces > Streptomyces sp. NPDC020379. The sequence continues at coordinate 433,104 of NZ_JBIRVR010000001.1, read as the reverse complement.
GGGCCGCTGCCGCCGCGACGGCGGTGACGGCGGAGGTGCGGAGGACTCGCATACGGGGCTCCAGGCGTGCTCAAGGAGGATGGAGCTGAACTCGGACGAGATGGCCGAATCAGCGTGGCCTATTTAGGCCGCCCTAACTTATCTGAGGCTTGCCTATCCTGTTCCCCGATCGGCGCGTGATTCTGCTCTCACGGGGCAACTGCCGCCCTCCCGTCGCGGGACCACCAGAGGTTCGCCGGTGCGCGGATGAGCGATGACCTCCACCGGCTGCGCGTAGACCCGGCTCAGCGATGCCGCGTCGAAGACCGCGGCCGGCGGACCCTCGGCCGCGATCCGGCCCTGGTGCAGCACGGCCACCCGATCCGCGTACGCCCCGGCGAGGCCCAGGTCGTGCAGGACGACCACCACCGCGTCACCCGCCGCGGCCCGCTCCCGGCACACCCGCAGCACCAGTTCCTGGTGGCGCAGGTCCAGCGCGGCGGTCGGCTCGTCGAGCAGCAGCAGCGGGGCGCGCTGCGCGAGGACGCGGGCGAAGGAGACCCGGGCCCGCTCCCCGCCGGACAGCGCGGCGAAGGGCCGGGCGGCGAAGCCGGTCACCTCCGTGGCGGCCATGGCGCTCCGTACGGCCTCCTCGTCCTCGTCCTCCGCGTGGGTCCCGGCCCAGGGCGCCCGCCCCATCCGTACGACGTCCCCGACCGGGAAGGGGAACGACAGCTCCGCCGACTGCGGCAGCACGGCCCGGCGCAGCGCGAGGTCGGCGGGCGTCCAGGCGCCGGCGGGCCGCCCGTCGATCCGGACCTCGCCCGACTCGGCGGGCAGGTCGTGGGCGAGCGCGGCGAGCAGGGTGGACTTCCCGGCGCCGTTCGGCCCGACGAGCGCGAGCACTTCGCCCGCGACGACGGCCAGTTCGGCCTCGGAGAGGACGGTGCGCCCGCCGAGTCGCACCCGCAGCGCCCGCGCCTCGGCTCGTACGGTCCCGATGGGGGCGGGGAGCGGGGGGTGGGGCGTACGGGACCGGAAGAGGGAACGCATCAGGGCCGACCTCCTTGGCCGTGCCGCGCCTTCCGCAGCAGCCAGAAGAAGAACGGGCTGCCCAGCAGTGCCGTCAGGACGCCCAGGGGGAGTTCCGCCGGCTGGGCCGCCGTGCGGGCGGCGAGGTCGGCGGCGATCAGGACGAGCGCGCCGCCGAGCGCGCTGCCCGGGACCAGGAAGCGGTGCCCCGGGCCCGCCGCCATGCGCAGCAGGTGCGGCACCAGCAGCCCCACGAAGGTGATGATCCCCGCCACGGCCACCGCCGCCGCCGTCAACAGCGCCACCACCAGCACCAGCACGAGGCGCAGCCGCTCGACGTCCACGCCGAGGTGCCGCGCGGGCCGCTCCCCGAGCGCGAGGAGGTCCAGCTTCCGCGCGTACCAGGGCGCGACGGCCAGCCCGGCCAGCGCGCACGGCAGCACGGCGAGCACCTTCGGCCACGTCGCCTGGGCGAGCGAGCCCAGCTGCCAGAAGGTGATCTGGGTGACCTGAGCGCTGTCCGCGAGGAAGACGCACAGGCCGATGAGGGCACCCGCGAAGGCGTTCACCGCGATGCCGGTGAGGATGAGGGTGACCACTTCCGTACGCCCGCCGGACCGCGACAGCGCGTACACCGCCAGCACCGTCACCAGCCCGCCCGCGAACGCGCAGGCCGTGACCGTCCAGTTGCCGAGGAAGGTCAGGCCGAGCGCGATCGAGGCGACCGCGCCGACGGCCGCGCCCGAGGAGACGCCGATGACGCCGGGCTCGGCGAGCGGATTGCCGAACACGCCCTGCATCAGCGCCCCCGCGCACCCCAGCGACGCCCCGACGAGGAGCGCGAGGGCCACGCGCGGCAGCCGGACGTTCCACAGCACGCTCTCGCCGACCCGGTCCAGCGGGTGCCCGCCGAGGCCCACGCGGTGGAGCAGCGAGCGGAGCACGTCGCCGACGGCGATGTCGTACGCGCCGAGACCCGCGGAGAGGAGGCAGAGGCCGAGGAGCGCCCCGGCCATGCCGAGCGTGAGGAGCGTGCCGGTGCGGCGGCGCGGGGCGTCCTCGGCCGTGGCCGTCGGCTCCGGCGGTTTGGCCAGGAGGGTCACGTCAGGACTTCTTCGGATGGAACTGCTCGATCAGGGAGGTGAGCACGGTGTCGGTGCGGGGGCCGAAGCTCAGCAGGGTGCCGTCGTCGGCCGAGGCGACGCGGCGGTCCATCCCGGCGGGGGTCTGGGCCACGCCCGGGATCTTGAGGAGGCCGTCCACGCCGCCGACCGACTGGAGGCCCTTGTCCATGACGAGCAGGACGTCGGGCGCGGCCTTGGCCAGGGCCTCGCTGGTGACGGGCGTGAAGTCCCGCTTCAGCCCCGACTCCACGCCCGCGTCCGCCCCGCCCGCCGCCTCGATGAGCGAGTCGGCACCGGAGCCCGGGCCGCCGAGCATGTAGACGGACGCCGAGCCACGCAGATAGAGGAAGGCGACGCGGGGCTTCTTCGCGTCGTGCGGGATGCCCTTCCGCGCGGCGTCGAGGCGCTGCTCGGTGCGCTGGCGCAGCTCGTCACCGGCGGTCCGGACGCCGAGCGCCTCGGCGACCTTGCCGATGCGCGGCCCGACGTCGGACAGCTTCTTCGCGGGGTCGAGCACGACGACGGGAACCCCGGCGTCCCGGATCCGGCCGACGGCCTCGGCGGGCCCGGTGGTGGTCTCGGCGAGGACGAGGGTGGGCTTGAGCGAGAGGACGCTCTCCGCGGAGACGTCGTGTCCGCGGGTGACGACGGGAAGCTTCTTGGCCTGGTCGAACGTGGCGGTGACATCACGGGCGACGACGCGGTCGCCGAGGCCGAGCGTGAAGACGGTCTCGGCGAGCCCTCCGGTGAGCGGCACGATCCGGTCCGTGGCGCGCACGGTCACGTCGTGGCCGTCGGCGGACCGTACGGTGACGGGGAGTTGGGCCCGGTGCGCGCTCGCGAGCGGCTCGATGCCGGTGCTCTCGGCGGCCGCGCTCCGGGCCGGTCTCGCGCCGTCGCCGCCGCTGTCCTTGGAGGAGCAGCCGACGAGGCCGATGAGCGCGGCGAGGACGGCGAGCAGGGCGACGGGTGCGCCCGCGCGGCGTGGGGTACGTATCGAGGGGCCCGTCGACTGCCGTTGAAGCACGGTTCCACCTTTCGCTCCGGCCGGGGACTCCGGCGTGATGGGAATTAACTTAGGTTAGCCTTACCTAATCTGCAACTGGGTGGGGTGGGGTGGCGCGATTGCTTCCGCTTGGGTGCCGGGGTGCCCGTGTTCCCGGTGGTACGCAGGGGCTGGGCGGCGTCCGCAACGCGGGTATCTGATTCCGTTTCGGGGAAATGACCGGGGTGCCCGGTGTCGTCCGTGACGCACCCTCATGCGGCTCGGCCGACCCGGCACTTCCCCGGTCCCCGGTGACCTGATGTCATGGGGCATCGAACACTGATCCCAGCTGCCTCAAGTTTTCCCAGGAGAGCCGAACATGACCGTCACCGCACGCCGTGCCGCCCTCGCGGCACTGGCCACGGCGACCGCCCTCGGGGCGACCGTGCTGACCGCGCCCGCGTACGCCGCGGAGGCGCCGCATGCTCAGCCGAAGGCCGATGCGCCGACGCAGCTCACGGAAGGCAAGCTCACGTGGGGTGTGAAGAAGTCGCTCCGTGAGGACATCAAGACGAATGGGCTGATCACCCCGACCGGCGTCCAGCAGGCCAAGGACAACGGCGAATTCACCTTCACCGAGGACAAGGCCAGTTACGACACGTCGACCCAGGCGATCAGCGCCACTTTCAAGGGCAGCGTGCAGTTCCAGGGGCACCAGAAGGCGGACAAGAGCTACAAGTTCGACCTGAAGCTTTCCGATCTGGAGGTCGTCACCGCGCCCAAGTCGCAGGGGAAGGGCTCGATCAAGGCCACTGTGACGAAGGACGGCAAAGAGACGAAGAAGGTCCAGATCGCCACTCTGGATTACGTCGAGCATGGCGTCGCGGATGCTCCGTACAGCTTCGAGAAGATAGCCGCGAAGCTGACGAAGGCGGGTGCGGAGGCGTTCACGCACGAGGGTGAGGACGGCAAGAAGGAAGAGCCCTACAAGGCGGAGGAGGAGATCGACCCGATCGCCTTCTCGGGTGCGAAGGCGGTCACGGGCGAGCCGACGGACAAGGGAAACAACGCCGGGAACCAGGGCAACGAAGGCAAGAACAACGGAAACACGGGCGGGGCCAACGGCGGCCAGAACGGCAAGGATTCCGGCGACGCGAACAAGGAGGATAGCCAGAAGGCCGAAACCAAGGTCGTCGACGGCAACCTCGACTGGGGGCTGTCGGAGACCCTTCGTAAGTACGTCGACGATTCGAACGGCAAGGCCACGGTCTCCGGTGGCGCGGAGCGCTTCAAGGGGGGCTACCGATTCACCAAGGGTGAAGGGAAGTATGTCGCCAAGGACTCGACGCTCGATGTCACGTTCAAGGGCGCGGTCCGCTTCACCGGCCACGGGAGCAAACTGGACCTCCAGTTTACCGATTTCAAGCTCAACGTGACCGGCAAGACCGGCACGGTCAGCGCCAAGGTCACGTCCGACAGCGACACTGTCCTCGCTGACAAGGCCACGCTCGCGGAACTGACGGTCGTGGATCCCCTTGAGCTCAAGGACGGCGTGTTGGGGCTTTCGAAGCTTCCGGCGAAGCTGGCGAAGGGCGCGGGGAAGGCGTTCAAGTACGGGAGCAGAGATATCGTCAAGGAGGGCGACGCCCTGGACCCGCTGACGGCCAACGTCGCGACGGTCAATGGTGCGAAGCTCCCTGACATGCCGTCGGACACCGGCTCCGACAAGTCCACCGACACCACCGGCAACACCGGCGCGACCGCCACCAACACCTCCACCACCACGGGCGGCACCGCCTCCACCGGTGGCACGGCCACGGCGACGGACACCACCGCCTCCGGCGCGCTCGCTTCCACCGGCGCCAACACGCCCACCGGCCCGCTCCTCGGTGGCGCGGCCGCGCTGATCGCCGTCGGTGGCGGCGCGGTCTACGCGGCGCGCCGCCGCAAGGCCGGCCAGCAGGGCTGACGTCCAGTGCCTCGCCCACATGCCTTTTGGGGAGAAGCGTGTGGGCGGGGCGGTCGGGCCTGCTCGATGACGGCGGACCACGTGCCCCGGGTGAGGTGGCAGGTCCCGTCCGGGTGGGCAGTGGGCGGGCAGCCCGCCCAAGGGTCTCGGTATCAGCCCACGCCCCAAGGCCCGAGTCCGAGGACTCGGCGTTCCTCGTCCGTCGCCAGGCGGACGGACGCTGCCGGTGCCGTCCAGCGCTCCGTGCTCCCCACCCCCGCGAGCGTGTATGTCTCGCCGTCGAACGCGTGGGACACACCCAACCGCCCGGTGGTCTTGTCCACCACCAGCGCGCCGGACCGGTAGCCGGTCCACAGTGCCGCGCCCGTCGTCTCCGTCATCTGTTCGAGCCTCCGTGTGTTCCGCTCATGGGGAGCGGGCATCAAGCTTGAGGCTCAGATTCCACCGGCTGCCGCTACGCTGACCAGGGCTCCAGCCATTCCAAAGCAGGCTGGAATATGGGGAGTTGAACACATGAGCGATGAGTCGGGCCCGTCGGAGTCGCCGGTCCGGACGTTCGGTGTGGAGATCAAGTACGCCCGTGAGGCGCGTGGGTGGTCGCAAGCCATGCTCGCCGACAAGCTGTGCTGCCAACAGCCTTACGTCAGCAAGGTCGAGACGGGCCAGCAACTGGCCAGCGCCCAGTTCGCCGAGCAGTGCGACAAGGTCTTCGGCACGCCTGGGGTCTACACCAGAATGCGTCAGCGAGCGGCGGACGCGGGCAATCCGGCGTGGATGATCCCGTATCTCCAGTTGGAGCGTGAGGCGGCGGACGTCTGTGACTACTCGCCTGTCCTGGTGCCAGGCATCTTGCAGACCCCCGAGTACGCCGAAGTCGTCTATCGGGCGGCCCGCCCAGAGGACGCGACCCTACAGATCATGCAGCGCGTAGAGGACCGCATGCGGCGCCGGGAAGTATTCGAGCGGCCCAAGCCCCCTTCCTTCTGGGTCATCCTGCAAGAGGCTGCGCTGTGGTCCGGTCTGGGTGGTGCTGATGTGATGCTGAGGCAACTCCGGCACTTGGTGGCGGTGTCCGGGCATCCCCGCATCACGGTTCAGGTGCTCCCCTTCGGAGGAGTCCCTCCACGGGGAACGCCGTTTATCTTGCTCAGGCAGCAGGACGGGCCCGAAGTCCTGTATGCGGAGAGCTACGTGCAGGGGCAAGTGCATGACCGATCGGAAGCGGTCGCCGAAGCGCGCGCGACCTTTGAGCGGTTGCGCGCGAATGCCCTGTCACTCGATGACTCTCTCTCCCTTGTCCGGCATGTCATGGAGGCGTACAGAAATGAGCACCACCCTCGACCTCACCCGTGCGATATGGGTGCGGTCCAGCTACAGCGACGGGAACGGCGGAACCTGCGTCGAATGGGCCCCCGCGTTCGCGGCATCCGGCGTCGTCCCCGTCCGTGACAGCAAGACCCCGCAGAACCCCGCGCTCCTGCTCCCGGCCGGTGCCTGGTCCTCATTCGTCTCCGCCGTCCGGGGTGACGCGCTCACCGCGTTCTGACCTCTCTGGCCGAGAGCGCGGCGCAGCGTCGTGATGACGTCCACCCCGGAGACAGGCAGTCGCGCGAAGGCGCTCGGCCACGTCGAGCCGGCGGAAGCCCCAGGAGTCGAACTGAACCGGTACGCCCATCAGTTGGACATGTCTACGGCCTCCCTCCCCCGGGCGCCCGTCGTACTCTGCCCGTGTACGGGGCCGTGAACGCGGGCAGGGGGGGCTGTATGCGCCGGACGCACGAGATGGTGGCCATGTCGTACGGACGGGAGGAGCTGCGGCTGCTGGGCGTCCGCCCCGGCTCGTCCGCCCATGACGCCCGGGATCTCCGGCTGTCCATGACGCTCGAGGGCGACTTCTCCGCCGCGTTCGCCGAGGGGGACAACTCGGCTGTGTTGCCGACCCGCAGCATGACCAACACGGCCGCCGCCCTCGTCCACGATCACTTGGGATCCTGCATCGAGCGGATCGCCGCGGCCGTCGCGGAACGCCTGCTGCTCGCCTGCCCGGCCGCGCACGTCGCACAGGTCGCCGTGACCGAGTGCCCGTGGGCCCGCGTGTCCGGCAGCCGCCACACCTTTACCGCCGGCCCGTCGGACCTCTGGCTGACAGAGGCGAGGGCCCAGCGCGGCCGGCCCGTCACGGTGGCGAGCGGGGCGAGCGGTCTGCACCGGGCGGTGACGACGGGATCGAGTTTCACGGACTTTCTCGTCGACGAGTACACCCTGCCGCACCAGGTGGCCGCCGAGGACCGGGTGCTGCACCTGTCCGGCGAACTCCGGTGGGAGTGCGGCGAACCACCCGATGACTACGACGCGTTGCGTGCTGAGGTGCTCGGCGCCTTCCTCGGCGCGGCCGCCGATCAACGCAGCCGTTCCTCCCAGCACTCCGCGTATCTGTCGGCGACGGCCGTGCTGGAGGCGTGCCCCCTGGTGAGTCAGGTCGGCGTCCGCTTCGTGCACCACGCCCACGCGCCGGTGGACCTTTCCCCCTTCGGACGCGGCGAGCCGGGTTCCGTGTGGCTGTCCACGGACTCCTCCTACGGGGCAGGAACCGTGACGGTGCGGCGCGGAACGGCTTGAGCGCAGGGGCGCGCACCCTGGTGCACGCGTCAGCACGTGCTTCCGAGGGCCCTGAACGGTGCGAGTCGCCCGGCACGTCCCGGGTAGAGGGACCACCGTGTCGTCACTCGGGGCGTGAGGTCGGAGGAGGGGAACATGCGAAGTCGGCGGCGTGTGGGGGCCGGTGCCGCGGCGGCGGTTCTGACGCTGGTGGCCCTGGCGGGAAACGCGCCTGTCGCCCAGGCCCACGGCTACGGAGAGCGGCAACCATTCGTGTGCCTGGGCCAGTACCGGACCTCATGGACGCCGGGTCTGACGCTCGCGACCCGGCCGGCGAGAATCTCGACAACCGAGTCCTACACCTGCGCGGACGGCCGGGCCGCCGGCAGCTTCAACGGCACCCTGTCCGCCTCCTGCCTGCAAGTGAACGGCTCGCCGTTCAGCGAAGTCATCCGCTATGCCGACGGCGGCACGTCCGTGATCGCCTACACGGAGAATCTCAGGGCCCGCGCGGGAGCCGCCAGCCTCAACACCCTCCACGGCCATGTGACCGAGGGCCGCTATCGCGGACACGCCGTCCTCCGCACCGCCCAGTTGCTGCACGAGGGACTGCCGACGGAGTGCCTCACCCCCGTCGGGCTGCGGCACGGCGCGGGACTCGCCGAGCTCGTCATCACGTGAGAAGGCGGTCTCCCGGGGCGCCACGCTCACCACGTTCTGCCTCAGGTCCCCGCGGGGCCGGGTGGCACGGCCCTGAGCCGAGAACCCGGCCCGGAGCGATTGCCCCGCACCCGGCAGCAGACCCGCGGGAAAGCTACGCGCTCAGCGGGAATTCCTGGCCGAGCTCAAGGAACACCGCGGTGTTCAGCGCGAAAGCGCGCTTGCACTCGTCGATCACGCGCTGCTTCTCCAGGTCGTCGACCGGCAGCGCGTCGAGCAGTTCGCGATACTCCCGCTTGAACGCGGCGGGGTTGCCGATGCCCTCGAAGACATAGAAGCGGACGCCGTCGCCCTTGCGCGCGAAGCCCCACGTCTTCTCGGCGGTGCCGCGGATGATCTGGCCGCCGGAGAGGTCGCCCAGATAGCGGGTGTAGTGGTGGGCCACATAGCCCGCGGGCCACTCGCGGGCGCACTCCTCGACGCGCGCCGCGTAGGCCGCCGTCGCCGGCAGCGGTGTGGCCTCCGTACGCCAGCCCGGCCCGCCGAGGTGGGTGAGGTCGCGCTCCAGCTCGGGCGTGCGGGTCAGCTCGGGGCGTATGAAGGGGCCCGCGACCGGGTCGTCCGCGAGGGCCGCCGAGGCGGATTCCAGGGCGCGGTAGACGAACCAGAGCTGCTCCGTATAGCGCCGGTAGGCGGCGACGCCGAGCCGCCCGCCGAGCATGTCGCTCATGAACGACGAGTTCTCCGCTTCCGTGTGCTGCTCGTGCGAGGCGGTGCGGATCAGCGTGGAGAACGGCGTGCTGGCGGGCGCGTCCAAGGCGGACCTCCGGGGACCGAGGGGCGGGAGCGACGGAACGGGGCGCGCGGGCGCGCTCGCGTCACCGATTCTCTCTACTTAGGCTTACCTAAGTCAATATTTTCCCGACGTGCTGTCGGTAAAACCTTACCGCCCCCGGCCGCCTTACGGCAGGGTCAGAATCTCCGCCCCGGAGTCCGTCACCACCAGCGTGTGCTCGAACTGCGCGGTCCGCTTGCGGTCCTTCGTGACGACCGTCCAGCCGTCCGCCCACATGTCGTACTCGTACGTCCCCAGCGTCAGCATCGGCTCGATGGTGAAGGTCATCCCGGGCTGGATCAGGGTGTCGTGGTGCGGGCTGTCGTAGTGCGGGACGATCAGGCCGGAGTGGAAGGACGAGTTGATGCCGTGACCGGTGAAGTCGCGGACGACGCCGTAGCCGAAGCGCTTGGCGTACGACTCGATGACCCGGCCGATGATGTTGATGCGGCGGCCGGGCTTGACGGCCTTGATCGCGCGGTTCAGCGCCTCGCGGGTCCGCTCGACCAGCAGGCGGGACTCCTCGTCCACGTCACCGCACAGATAGGTGGCGTTGTTGTCGCCGTGCACGCCGCCGATGAAGGCCGTCACGTCGAGGTTGACGATGTCGCCGTCGCGCAGCACGGTCGAGTCCGGGATGCCGTGGCAGATCACCTCGTTCACGGAGGCGCACAGCGACTTGGGGAAGCCGCGGTAGCCGAGCGTGGAGGGGTAGGCGCCGTGGTCGCACATGTACTCGTGCGCGACGCGGTCCAGCTCGTCCGTCGTCACGCCCGGGGCGATGAGCTTGGCCGCCTCCTCCATCGCCCGCGCGGCGATGCGGCCCGCGACCCGCATCCGCTCGATCGTCTCGGCGCTCTGGACCTCGGCGCCGTCGTACGGCGTCGGCATGTCCTTGCCGACGTACTCGGGCCGCGGGATCGAAGCGGGCACGGGACGGGTGGGGGAGAGCGTCCCCGGACTGAGAAGCGACTGGCCAGACATGTCAGCGAGTGTATCCAGGGCACATCGGGGAGCATGTGGGCGAGAGCACGATGAGTGTTGGGAGAGCTGATGGCACTGTTCAAGCGGCGCGCGGCCGGCCAGGCGGGGGAGTGGTACTACTGCCTCAAGCACGGCGTGGTGGAAGAGGGGCCGGAGTGCCGGGCCGCGGACCGGATGGGTCCCTATGGGTCGCGCGAGGAGGCGTCCCATGCGATGGAGACGGCGCGTGAGCGCAATGAATCGTGGCAGGAGGATCCGCGGTGGAATGACGAGGGCGGGCGTCCGCCGGGGGAGTGACCGGGGTTTGGGTGCGGGTTGTTTGTGCGCGGGGCTTGTTCCCCAGCCCCGCCCCTTCCCGAAACCGGGAGACCCCGGACCCCCCAGCAACACGCTTCGCGCGTTGTCCTCAAACGCCGGACGGGCTGATGTGGCTGAGCTCAGCCCTTCCAGCCCGTCCGGCGTTTGAGGACGCTTCCGCAGAGCGCTGGGGTCCGGGGTCTCCCCGGTTTCGGGAAGGGGCGGGGCTGGGGAACAAGCCCCGCGCACAAACAACCCGCACCCCATTACGCCGCCTCGGCCATCGCCTTCGCCGCACGCAAACGCACCGCGTGCTCATCCGTCCTGCCGTCATAAGCCATCAGCTTCGGCAGCGCGACAGCCAGCAAGCCCACCGACGCCACGCACGCCACACCTCCCGCCCAGACAGACGTCCGCGCGTTCGTCAGTGAAGCCATGCCGCCCGCGCGGACCTGGCCGATCTGCGGGCCCAGGGAGTAGGAGAGCATTTCTATGCCCGCCAGGCGGCCGCGGAGTTCGTCCGGGATCGTCTGGTCCCAGATCGCGGAGCGGAAGAGGCCGCTGACCATGTCGCAGCCGCCCGCGACCGCGAGGAAGAGCAGGACGAGCCAGACGTTGTGCATCCAGCCGGCCACGGCCATCGCGGCGCCCCAGCCGAGGGCAGCGAAGACGACCATCCGGCCGTGCCGGTGGACCCGTGAGGCCCAGCCGCTGGTCAGGCTCACGACGAGGGAGCCGACCGCGCCGGCGGAGTACATCAGGCCCAGTGCCCAGGGCGTGCCCAGGTCGTCCGCGAGGAAGGGGAAGATCGCGGTGGGGAAGGCGAACAGCATGGCCGCCATGTCGATGGCGTATGTGCCGAGCAGCTCCTTGCGGCTCCACGCGTAGCGGCCGCCCTCCAGGATGCCGCGCAGCGACGGCTTCTCCGCCTCGCGCGCGGCGGGGGAGGGGGCGAGGCCGAGGAGCAGCAGGCCGGAGACGGCGTACGAGGCGATGTCGAGCGTGTACGCCCACGGCAGCCCCGCGAACGCGATGATCAGGCCGGCCAGGGACGGGCCCGCGATGGCGCCGAGCTGCCAGCGCATCGAGTTCAGGGCGATGGCCGCGGGCAGCTGGTCGTGCGCGACGATGCGCGGCACGATCGCCTGCATCGCGGGGCGCTGGAGCCCGCTCAGGGCGCTGGTCAGCGCCGCCACCACATACAGCGGCCAGATCATCGGGTCCGGCAGCAGCGTGTTGAGCAGCAGGATCACCGACAGGACCCCGAGCCCGGCCTCGGTCCACAGGATCAGCTTGCGGCGGTCCATGGCGTCGGCGAGCGCGCCGCCGTAGAGGCCGAAGACGATCAGGGGAACGAGCTCGACCGCGCCGACCGCGCCCACGGCGAGCGCCGAGCCGGTCAGCTCCTTGAGCTGAAGGGGCACCGCGATGAAGGTCAGGAACGTGCCGAAGACCGTCACCAGCCCGGCCAGCCACATCCGGCGGTAGTCGGGGGAGGAGCGCCAGGGGGACAGGTCGGGCAGCAGTGCGCGCAGGCGGCGGCCGGGCACGGGGGCGGAAGGGACGGATGGTTCGGAAGGGGGGTCTTGCGCAGTCACGGGAGACCATGGTCCGTAACGGGGCCATGCGGAGCAAACCGATTTAACCCGGCGGTCACCAGCGGGGCGGTGGCGGGGCCGTCAACTGGTCGGCGAGACGGGCCAGCCGGTCGCGGAAGCGGCGGCCGCGCTGCTCGGGCAGGCTGTTCTCCCCGGCGGCGGCGCTGACCAGGTGCTGCACGGTGTCGAGGTCGAGCTCGGTGGTGGTGGAGGACGGCGAGGGGGGCACGGTCAGCCGGTCGTGGGCGAGGGCGCACAGCTCGGAGTCCGTACCGTCGGAGGTGCCGTCCAGGGCCAGCACGGTCGCCCCGCCGCGGCGCACGTCGTGCACCCGCTCCAGCAGCTCCGCGCCGGGCCGCTCGGCCGTCACCACCAGCAGCGTCTCGCCCCGGCGGGCCGCCGCGAGCCGGCCGAGCCCGACCGACAGGTGCGCGGGGCCGCCGGGCGGGACCCGGTGCCGCACGAGGGTGGGCGACAGCTCGGGCAGGCCGGACCAGGCGGCCTCGTCGTCCAGGTGGGCGGCCAGGTGCCAGGGCTCGTACTCCGCGGTGCCGACGAGGAGCAGGCCGCCGTGGTGGCGGGTGACCGAGGTCCGGAGCGTTGCCGCGAAGCGGCGGGTGGACTGGAGCCATTCCGTTCCGGCGAGGACTTCGCGCAGGAGCGCGACGCGTACGGCATCCATGCGGCCGGATTGTGCCGTGCCGGGGTGCCGTCCGGGGGCGGGTTACCCGGGGTCTCACCCGTACGGGCCGGGAAACGCCGGAGGCGATACCTCCGGGCCTGCGTGACAGGATCGCCCCATGACTACTTCTGACGACACGAAGAAGGCCCCCGCCAAGGACCCCTGGGACCTGCCCGACGTCTCCGGGCTCGTGGTCGGCGTGCTCGGCGGCACCGGTGACCAGGGGCGCGGGCTCGCCTACCGGCTGGCGAAGGCCGGACAGCGGGTGATCATCGGGTCGCGGGCCGCCGAGCGCGCGCGGACCGCCGCCGAGGAGCTGGGCCTGGGCGTCGAGGGCGCGGACAACGCCGAGTGCGCGCGGCGCAGCGACATCGTGATCGTCGCCGTGCCGTGGGACGGGCACGCGAAGACCCTGGAGTCGCTGCGCGAGGAGCTCGCCGGGAAGCTGGTGATCGACTGTGTCAACCCGCTCGGCTTCGACAAGAAGGGCGCCTACGCGCTGAAGCCGGAGGAGGGCAGCGCCGCCGAGCAGGCCGCCGCCCTGCTGCCGGACTCGCGGGTGACCGCCGCCTTCCACCACCTGTCGGCGGTGCTGCTGTCCGACCCGTCGATCGCCGAGATCGATACCGATGTGATGGTCCTCGGTGAGGCGCGGGCCGATACGGATGTCGTCCAGGCGCTGGCCGCTCGCATTCCCGGCATGCGGGGGGTTTTCGCGGGGCGGCTGCGCAACGCGCATCAGGTGGAGTCGCTGGTCGCGAACCTTATTTCTGTGAACCGGCGGTACAAGGCGCATGCGGGGTTGCGGGTGACTGACGTTTAGGCGGGTGCGGGTGCGGGCGGGGTGCGCCTGCGGCGGGCCTTTCCCCAGCCCCGCCCCTTCCCGAAACCGGGGAGACCCCGGACCCCAGCGCCCTTCGGGCGCGTCCTCAAACGCCGGACGGGCTGAATACTGCGGACCGTAGCCGCGTATCCAGCCCGTCCGGCGTTCGAGGACAACGCGGCGAAGCCGCGTTGCCGCAGGCGCAACGCCCCCGGCAACCGACCGAACCCCCGCCACCCGCCAAGCGCAGCGCCCCGTGGGGGACAATGGCCAGGATCGTACGCACATGCGCCCCCGGACAGGAGCCGTCCCCCATGCCCCGCCTCGCTCTCTACGCCCTCGCCGTATGCGTCCTCGCGGCGGTGGCGGCCGTCATCTCGTTCGTCCAGGGCAGCTGGCTCGGCGTCGTCTGGATCCTGCTGCTCGGCGTCTCGTCCAACATCGCCTGGTACTACGTGCGCAAGGCGAAGAACGACCGCGCCGCCGAGCAGGCCGCTAGCTGATGACGATGTCGGCCAGCCGCGGGATGTCGGGCGTGCCCTGCCAGAAGCGGAACAGCTGCCTTCCCCAGTAGGTGTCCCACTCCGTCACGCCCAGGCCGCGCAGCAGCGAGTTGATCGCGTCGAAGAAGGCGTGGTTCACCTCGGGGATCCACAGGAAGCCGAAGACCGCGAGCAGGCCGAACGGCGCGAACGGCTCGACCTGCCGCCGGATGCCGTGGGACAGCCAGGGCTCGATCACGCCGTAGCCGTCCAGGCCCGGCACCGGCAGGAGGTTCAGGATCGCCGCGGTGACCTGGAGCAGCACCATGAAGCCCAGGGCGTAGCGGAAGTGGTCCGGCACGCCGTCCATGGCGTCCAGCCAGAAGGGCGCGGCGACGACGGCCGCGAAGAGGGCGTTCGTCAGCGGGCCCGCGGCCGAGACCAGGCTCTGCTTCCAGCGGCTGCGGATGCGGTGCCGCTCGATGAAGACCGCGCCGCCGGGCAGGCCGATCCCGCCCATGATCACGAAGATCACCGGCAGCACGATGCTGAGCACGGCGTGCGTGTACTTCAGCGGGTCGAGGGTCAGATAGCCCTTCGCCCCCACCGAGATGTCACCGCCGAAGAGGGCCGAGCGCGCGTGCGCGTACTCGTGCAGGCAGAGCGAGACGATCCAGCCCGAGACGATGAAGAGGAAGACGGCGAAGCCGGGGCTCGCCGAGAAGTCCGTCCACACCGCCCATATGGAGACCGCCATGATGGCGACGAGGGCGAGGAAGACGGGGCTCACCCGCCGTTCGCCGCGGGCCGCTGTCGACATAGGTGTGCGCTCCTGAAGGTTTGGCCTGTGCTGCCGGGAATGCCCCGGGTGTACGAACGTACGGGGCGAACCGTACTTCCTCCCGCCTCGTCCGCGTAACGCCTGCCGGAGGCGGTGAAAAAACCGGGTGGACGGGCCGGGGAGAATGGGATCGTGCGTTACGGCATCCTCGGTACCACCCAGGCCCATTCCGACGACGGCCGCCCCACCGGCGTCGGCGGCCCTCGGCTGCGCGCGCTCCTCGCGGCGCTCGCCCTGCACCCGGGGCGCACCCGCACCGCGCAGGCGCTGATCGACGCCGTCTGGGACGGCGAGCCGCCCGCCGACGCGGCCGGGGCGCTCCAGGCGCTCGTCGGCCGGCTGCGGCGCGCGCTCGGCCCGGACGCGGTGGCCTCTGTGGACGGCGGCTACCGCCTGTGCGCCGAGCCCGAAGACGTCGACCTCCACCGCTTCCAGCGGCTCACCGACGAGGGGACGGCCGCGCTCGCCGCCGGTGCCCCCGAGCGGGCCGACGCCCTGCTCGGCGAGGCCCTCGCCCTCTGGCGCGGCCCCGTACTCGCCGACCTGCCCGGCCGCTCGGCCATGGCGGGCCGCTACGAGGCCCGCCACCTCGACGCCCGGCGCGGCCGCCTCGCCGCGGCGGTCGCCCTCGGGCGCGCGGAGCGGGTCCTTCCGGAGCTCGCCGAGCTCTGCGCCGACCACCCCCTGGACGAGCCGCTGCACGCCCTCCGCCTCCGCGCCCTGCGCGCCGCGGGCCGCCCGGCGGAGGCCCTCGCGGCGTACGAGACGGTCCGCACCGCGATAGCCGACCGCCTGGGCGCGGACCCGGGCCCGGAACTGCGCGCCCTGCACGCGGAGCTTCTGTCGGGGACGCCACCCCAGGACCCGGGCCGGGCGCGGCTCGGCGCTTCCGCGCGGGGTGGTGCGCCGCTTCGGGGTGGTGCCTCTGGGACGCATGCCGGTCCCGCGCCGGGCGGGGCTTCCGCGCCGGGCGGTGAGCCTTCGGACTTCGGCGGCGGTGCCTCCGGGACACATGCCGGTGCCGCGTTGGACGGGGCCCCCGCGCTGGACGCGGCTTCCGCGCAGGGTGGTGCTCCCGCGCCGAGTGGGACCACAGGTGCGCACGCCTCTCCCGCCCCGCCCGCCGGGCCCGTGCCGGGCGAAGCCGCCGCGCTGTACGGCGGGCACCTGCCGTACGGCGAGCACCTGCCGTACGGCGCTCCCGCACCGCCCGCCGCCGCGGCCGCGCGCCCCTCGGCCGCGCCCGGCGCGGCCTCCGGTCCGTACGCCCCGCCCGCGCCGTACGACGCGCCCCGGCACGGCAATCTCCGGGCCCGGCTCACCTCCTTCGTCGGGCGGGAGGGGGATCTGGAGCTCATACGCGGCGACCTCGGGCGGCACCGGCTGGTGACGCTGCTCGGGCCCGGCGGGGCCGGGAAGACGCGGCTGTCCCAGGAGGCCGCGGAGGCGGCCGTCAGGAACGGCGGCTGGCCGGACGGCGTGTGGCTCGCCGAGCTCGCGCCCGTCGACGACCCCGGCACCGTGCCCGAGGCCGTGCTCACCGCGCTGGGCGCGCGCGAGACCGTCGTGCGCGGCACCACCGCCGAGGGCGTGCGGGCCGCCGAGGCCGCCTCGCTCGACCCGCTGGACCGGCTCGCCGAGCACTGCGCGCCGCGCCGCATGCTGCTCGTACTCGACAACTGCGAGCATGTCGTCGACGCCGCCGCCCGCCTCGCCGAGACCCTCCTCGCGCGCTGCCCGGAGGTCACCGTGCTCGCCACGAGCCGCGAACCCCTCGCTGTACCAGGCGAGTTGGTGCGCCCGGTGGAGCCGCTGCCCGACCCCGTCGCGCTGCGACTGCTCGCCGACCGGGGCGCCGCCGCCAACCCGGCCTTCCGCGTCGAGGACGACCCCGAGGCGTGCGCCGAGATCTGCCGGCGGCTGGACGGCATGCCGCTGGCCATCGAACTGGCCGCCGCCCGGCTGCGGATGCTCACCCCCCGCGGGCTCGCCGACCGCCTCGACGACCGCTTCCGGCTGCTGACCTCGGGCAGCCGTACGGTCCTGCCCAGACAGCAGACCCTGCGCGCGGTCGTCGACTGGTCCTGGGACCTCCTCGACGGGCCCGAACGGGCCGTCCTGCGCAGGCTGTCCGTCTTCTCCGGCGGCTGCGACCTCGGCAAGGCCGAGGAGGTCTGCGGCTCGGACGAGGAGGCGGACGGCGAGGGCGCCGTGCGCCCGCGGGACGTCGCCGCGCTCCTCGGCTCGCTGGTCGACAAGTCGCTGGTCGTCGCCGCGCCCGCCGCCGACGGCGACATGCGCTACCGCCTGCTGGAGACGGTGGGGGAGTACGCCGCCGAGCGGCTGGACGAGGCCGGGGAGCGTACGGCCGTCGAGCGCCGTCACCTGGCCGCCTACCGCGAGCTCGCGCGCACCGCCGACCCGCTCCTGCGCGGTCCCGCGCAGCGCGTCTGGCTGGACCGGCTGGAGCTCGAACACGACAATCTGCGCAGCGCGTTGCGCCGCTCCGTCGCCGCGCGGGACGAGCAGGAGGCGCTGTGCCTGGTGCTCTCCCTGGCCTGGTTCTGGCAGCTGCGGGACCACCGCGGTGACGCCCGCACCTGGTCGGAGGCGGCCGCGGCGCTGGGCCCGGACCCCTTCGCCGATCCCGTGGAACCGGCACCTCCGCTGTATGTGGGCTGCACCGACGCGCCTCCGCCGATGTCGCCGGAGCTGCTGACCGAGGCCCGGCGCCAGGTGCGGATGATCGCGCTCGCCAATGTCGAGAGCAACATGCTGGTGATCGGCTCGCCCGCGATGAAGCAGCGGATGCGCGGCGTGCTGGAGGCGTACGGCGAAGGGCAGCCGCAGAACTGCCGTGTGCCGGGCTTCATGTGGTTCTTCGCGATCCTGATGTCCGGCGACTTCGAGGGCGTGCAGGCGGCCGTGGACTCGGGCGTGGCGCGCTGCCGCGAGCTCGGCTACGACTGGGAACTCGCCCACGCCCTCCAGCTCCGCGCCAAGATCCTCAACGATCGCAAGGGCCGGCTGGCGCAGGGCGCGCGGGACGCCGAGGAGGCCCTGGAGATCTTCCGCCGGATCGGGGACGGCTGGGGCGTGGCCGAGGCGCTGGCGGGGCGCGGCGAGGCGTACGAGCGGCAGGGCGAGTTCGAGCTCGCGGCACAGGCGTACGGCGAGGCCGTCGAGCAAGTGCTGGAGCTCGGCGCGACGGGCGAGATGCCCGCGCTCCGCGCCCGGCTGGCCGAGGCGCTGCTGGAGACGGGAGCCATCGGCCCCGCGGAGGGGGAGGCCATGCTCCGGCAGGCGATCAGGGAGGCCGACAAGGCCAACCCGGAGGCTTCCGCCTTCGCCCGGGTGCAGCTCGCGAGCCGGATCGCCCGCGACGGCCGCACGGTGGAGGCCCGGGAGATCTTCGACGAGCTGATGGCCGACTTCACCAAGGGCGTCCTCGTGGTCTTCCAGAGCCTGATGCACGGTCAGCTCGGCTGGCTCGACATCCTGGAGGGGAAGCCCGCCGATGCGCTGGAGCGGCTGCGGACCGGGCTCGCGATGACCGAGGACGCGCTGGCGCAGCTCGTCCTGCCGCAACTGGCCTCGCTCCAGCTGAAGTACGCGGCGCTGGCCTACGCCGAACTGGGCGGCGCGGGACACGCCGCCACCGCGGCCCGTCTGCTGGGTGCCTCCGAGGCGCTGCGGCCCGTCGACTACTGCCCGCCGTCCTTCGAGCGCGAGACGGTGGAGCGTGTGCGGGCCCTGGCCCGCCCGGCGCTCGGCGTCCCGGCCTACGAGCGCGCGTACGCCGAGGGCGGCGGCCTCACCATGGAGGAGGCCACCGCTCTCGTATGACGCGACCCCCGTGGCCCCGTCCGGCCGTCAGGTCTTCCTGCGGAAGCGGGCGACGGCCAGCGGCGCGGTCACGGCCGTGATGGCCACGGACCAGGCGAGGACCATCCACACCGAGTGGGCCACCGGGCCGCCCCTGATGAGATGGCGCGCGGCGTCGGCGAGGTTGGACAGCGGGTTGTACTTCGTGAAGCCCTCCAGCCAGCCCGGCATGTTCGTGGTGGGCGCGAAGATGGAGCTGCCGAACTGGAGGGGCATCAGGACGAGCATGGCGATGCCCTGGACGGCCTGCGGCGTCTTCATGGTCAGGCCCAGCAGGATGAATATCCACATCAGGGAGGCGCCGAAGACGATCGACAGCGCCACCGCGGCCAGCAGGTGCAGGACCGAGGTGCTGACGGTCAGGCCCAGGGCGAAGCCCATGGCCAGCAGGATCGTCGTCGCGATGAGCATCCGGCCGACCTCGACGACGATCTTCGCGACGAGGACGGAGGACCGGGCTATCGGCATGGTGCGGAAGCGGTCCATCACCCCCTTCTTGAAGTCGTCGTTGATGCCCGTGCCGACGGCCATGGAGATGTTCATCCCCATCATCGCCATCAGGCCGGGGACCAGGTAGTTCAGATACTCCCGCTCATGGCCCTTGCCGCCGATGGAGCCGCCGAAGACGTAGGTGAAGAGCAGGATGAAGATGACCGGCATGAGCACGGCGTCGAACATCGACTCCGGGTCCTGCTTGATCTGGAGCATGTTGCGGCGCGCGAGCGCGCCGATGTGGCGGAGGTTGGACCGGAGGCCGATCCGGCCCTCGCCTGCGGCCTTTCTCACCGGCGCGCCCGCCGTTGCCGTTGCGGTGCTCACGCGGCGACCTCCTGAAGTGCCTCTGCGTCGTCGCCCTGTGCCGCCGGGGCGGATGCCTTCTGGCCGGTGATGGCCAGGAACACCTCGTCGAGGCTGGGCAGATGGGTGCCGATGTCGGCGACGGCGAAACCGCGCTCGGTCAACAGGCCGATCACCGCGGTCAGTTGCTCGTCGCTCAGCAGCGGGACGCTGACCGTGCCCGCCGCCTCGTCGGCGGTCGCGCCGCTGACGCCGTCCAGCCCGGCCTGGGCCAGCGCGCCCACCATGCGGGACAGCTCGCCGCGGTCGGCGGGCCGGATCACCAGGGTGCGGCCGCCGACCTTCGCCTTGAGCTCGTCGACGCGGCCGCCCGCGATCACCCGGCCGCGGTCGATGACCGTCAGCTCCTGCGCGAGCTGCTCGGCCTCCTCCATGTACTGCGTGGTGAGCAGGACGGTGGCGCCCTCGGCGACCATCCGCTGGACCTCCTCCCACACCTCGTTGCGGGTGCGGGGGTCGAGGCCGGTGGTCGGCTCGTCCAGATAGAGCACGGCCGGCTGGCCGATCATGGACGCGGCCAGGTCCAGCCGGCGGCGCATGCCGCCGGAATACTGCATGGCGGGCCGCTTGGCCGCCTCCGTGAGGGAGAAGCGCTCCAGCATGGCGTCGGCGCGGCGCCGGGCGTCCTTGCGGGAGAGGTCGAGCAGTCGCCCGATCATGTAGAGGTTCTCGAAGCCGGAGAGCTTCTCGTCGACCGAGGCGTACTGCCCGGTCAGCCCGATGACCCGGCGCAGCTGCCGGGGCTGGGTGAGTACGTCGTAGCCCGCGACGCGGGCGGTGCCCGCGTCGGGCCTGATGAGGGTGGACAGGGCGCGGACCAGAGTGGTCTTGCCCGCGCCGTTGGGGCCCAGCACGCCGAGGACGGTGCCCTCGCGTACCTCCAGATCGACCCCGTCCAGGGCCTTGGTGGCACCGAAGTGCTTGACCAGGCCCCGGACTTCGACGGCGTTTCCGCCGCGGTTGTCTTTTCGCGTCATGGGGTAACCGTGACAGGACCCACTGACAATCGGCCTACAGCCGGCCGACAGGTGGCCGACGCGGTCGCGAGACCGGGGGGGCTTCGCCCCCGAACCCCGCCCCGCCCTTCCTCCGCGGACCGGTGCGGGCTGGTCGCGCGGTTCCCCGCGCCCCCTTACCAGGCGCTCTCACCGTCAGTGGAAGGAGTGCTCCTCCGCCGGGTAGACCTCGCCCACCACGTCCGCGCCGAACGCGCGCGCCGCCTCGCCCAGCGTCTCGCGCAGTCGCGCGTACTGCTTCACGAAGCGCGGCACCCGGCCGGCCGTCATGCCCGCCATGTCCGTCCACACCAGCACCTGCGCGTCGCACTCCTGCCCCGCGCCGATGCCGACCGTCGGGATGTGCAGGGTGCGCGTGACCTCCGCGGCCAGCTCCGCCGGGACCAGCTCCAGGACGACCGAGAACGCGCCCGCGTCCTGGACGGCCTTGGCGTCGCGGAGCAGCTGCTGGGCCGCCTCCTCGCCGCGGCCCTGCACGGGATAGCCGCCGAAGGCGTTGACCGACTGCGGGGTCAGGCCGATGTGGGCCATGACCGGGATGCCGGCCTCGACCAGCAGCCGGATCTGCTCGGCGGACCGCTCGCCGCCCTCCAGCTTGATCGCGCCGACGCCCGCCTCCTTCACCAGCCGGGTGGCGTTGCGCAGCGCCTGGACGGGGCTCTCCTGGTACGCCCCGAAGGGCAGGTCGGCGACGACGAGCGCGCGCCGGGTGCCGCGTACGACGGCGGCGGAGAGCACCGCGATCTCGTCCATCGTGACGGGCACGGTGGATTCGTAGCCGAGGTGACAGTTGCCCATGGAGTCGCCGACCAGCAGGACGGGGATGCCGGACTCGTCGAAGACGGAGGCGGTCAGCGCGTCGTAGGCGGTGAGCATGGGCCACTTCTCGCCGCGCGCCTTGGCGGCGGCGATGTCGCGGACGGTGATCCGCCGGGAGCTCTTCCCTCCGTACAGCGCCTTGGGATCGGCCGGGCTGCTGTCGGGGGTGTTCGGGACATGCGTCATGGCGGTGGCTCCTGTGATGTCGTCTCGAGGCGCCCTGACGGCGTCCCCGGATCACCTCCATGCTGACACGCCACGGCTGGGCAGACCAGAGCGGTCCTTCGCAAAGACTTTCCAATACGAGACGGGTGCGTATCGAAAGGAACGTAGGCTGGTCCGCATGTCGACTGATACCCCGGCCCGCCGGGTTCCCGAGGCGGTCCACCGCAGACGGTGGGCGATCCTGACGGTGCTGCTGTTCAGCCTCCTGATCGTGGTGCTGGACAACTCGATCCTCAATGTGGCGATGAAGACCATCGCCTCCCCGGCCCCCGACGGCCTGGGCGCGACGCAGAGCCAGCTCGAGTGGGCGATCAACTCCTACACCCTGGTCTTCGCCGGAATACTCTTCACCGCGGGGCTGCTCGGTGACCGCCTCGGGCGCAAGAAGGTCCTGCTCTTCGGCATGGTGGTGTTCGGCATCGGCTCGGTGCTCTCCGCCTTCGCCGGCTCCTCCGGCGAGCTGATCGGCTTCCGCGCCGTGATGGGCTTCGGCGGCGCCTTCGTGATGCCCGCGACGCTGGCCATCATCATGAACGTCTTCGAGCGCGAGGAGCAGCCCAAGGCGATCGGCATCTGGGCCGGCGCCGTCGGGCTCGCCATCGCCATAGGGCCGATCACCGGCGGCATCCTGCTCGACCACTTCTGGTGGGGCTCGGTCTTCCTGGTGAACGTCCCGATCGTGATCGTCGGTCTGATCGCGATGGTGCTGCTCGTCCCCGACTCCAAGGACCCGCGGCCGGGCCGCCTCGACCCGGTCGGCGTGCTGCTGTCCGTCGTCGGCCTCGTCCTCCTCGTCTACGGGATCATCAAGGGCGGCCAGCTCGCCGACTTCACCCGGCCCGAGGTCTACGGCACGGTCGGCGGCGGCCTGCTGGTCCTGATCGCGTTCGTCCTGCACGAGCGGCGCAGCGACCACCCGGCCATCGACGTGCGGTACTTCCGCAACCCCGCCTTCTCCGCCGCGGTCTCCTCCATCTCGCTGGTCTTCTTCGCGCTGATGGGCACGACCTTCTTCATCGTCTTCTACACCCAGAGCGTGCGCGGCTACACCCCGCTCCAGAGCGGCCTGCTCCTGCTGCCGCTGGCCGCCGCCCAGATGTTCTTCGCGCCGCGCGCCCGGCTCGTCGTCGACAAGTTCGGTGCCAAGGCCGTGTGCACGACCGGCATGCTGCTGGTCGCCGCCACCACGGCGGGCTTCCTGCTGCTCGGCACCGACACCCCGATCTGGGTCCTGGAGGTGCTGTTCTTCCTCCAGGGCACGGCGATGGCGCACATCATGCCGCCCGCCACCGTCTCGATCATGCAGTCGCTGCCCCGCGAGAAGGCCGGTTCCGGCTCCGCCGTGAACAACACCTTCCGGCAGGTCGGCGGCGCGCTCGGGGTCGCGGTGCTGGGCTCCCTGCTCTCCACCACCTACCGCGACGGCATCTCCGGCGACCTCGACGCCGTCCCCGGCCTGTCCGGCCCCGCGCGGCACGCCGCGGGCGAGTCCATCGAGGCCACCCTGGGCGTCGCCGAGAAGCTCGGCCCGCAGGGCAAGGCGCTCGTCGGCCCGGCCAACGACGCCTTCATCCACGCCATGCACGTCACCGTGCTGGGCTCCGCCGGCGTCGCCCTGCTCGGCGCGGCCGTCGTCGCGCTCTTCCTGCCGGGCCGGAAGGCCACCGCCGAGAGCGGGGCGGACACCCGGCCCGGCGCGGAGAAGGAGCAGGCGGGAGCGGGCACATGACCGGGCGGGCACCGGGCGGGACGACGACGGCCGGGGCGGTCCCCCTCCCGGCGGCGGAGCCCGCCGAGCGGCGCGGCCGCCCGCGCAACGCCGCCGTCGACACCACCGTCGTCGAGACCGTCCTGCGCCTGCTGGAGGAGGGCGTCACCATGGGCGAGCTGTCCATGGAGCGGATCGCCCGCGAGGCGGGCGTCGGCAAGGCCACCCTCTACCGGCGCTGGGCCGGCAAGGAGGAGCTGATGCTCGACGTCCTGCGCTCCATGGACGACGCCCTCCCCGAGCTCCCGGGCACCTCCGCCCGTGACGACCTCGTCGCCGTCCTGGAACTGCTGCGCAGGCGCGGCCTCGCCAAGCGCTCCTCCGCCGTCCTGCGCACGGTCATCAGCCAGGTCCAGGCCCACCCCAAGCTGTGGAAGGAATACCACCAGACGGTCATCCTCGCCCGGCGCGCGACGGTCCACGCGGTGCTGCGCCGCGGCATGACCACCGGCGAGCTCCGCGACGACCTCGACATCCAGCTGCTCTCGGACCTCTTCGTCAGCCCGATGCTCTCGCGGGCCATGCTCCACGAGTGGGAGGACCTGCCGGAGGGGCTCGCCGAGGAGATCGTCGACGCCGTCATGGAGGGCGCGCGCCCCCGGGCGGAGGGCCCCGCCCACTGACCCGCCCGACCCGGCCGCCGCCCCGCGAGGACCCGCGGGGCGGCGGCCGCGCTCGAATATGCCCGTTGTGTCACAGCCCGCCCGCACGGCCCGCCCACCGGAACCCGGCCGGGCCGCGGACACGTCCTTGAGACCGACACCCCACCCCGGGGTGGAGGGCACGCCCCGGCACCGGTGATCACCTATCGTCGTGCGGGGGCCGCAGCGGATGATCAGTGAGGCAGTCGATGGCGCAGGCGTACATGCAGGAGACGGGTCGAGACGGGAACGGTCCGGAGCGGGCCGGCGCCCGGGCCCGGCGCCTCATGGGCCAGTGGCGCGGCCCGGGCGTCTGGCGCCGTGGCCTGGTCGTCGCCGCCTTCGCGGTCCTCCTCGGGCTGCTGATGCTGCTGCACACCCACCTCCCCAACCGGGTGGGCAACCTCGGCAGCCTCACCGAGACCTTCCTGCCGTGGCTCGGCCTCGGTATACCGGTGCTGCTCGTCCTCGCCGTGCTGCGCCGCTCCGCGACCGCGCTGATCGCCCTGCTGCTGCCGGCGGTCGCCTGGGTCAACCTCTTCGGCGGGCTGCTCACCGACAAGTCCGGCAAGGGCGGCAACTTCACCGTCGCCACCCACAACGTCAACGCCGAGAACCCCGACCCGACCGGCACCGCCAAGGACGTCGCCGCCTCCGGCGCGGACGTGGTGGCGCTGGAGGAGCTCAAGGCGTCGGCCGTCCCGGCGTACGAGAAGGCCCTCGCGAGCAGCTACAGGTACCACTCCGTGCAGGGCACCGTCGGCATCTGGAGCAAGTACCCCCTCGAACTCGTCCAGCCCGTCGACATCCGCATGGGCTGGACCCGCGCCCTGCGCGCCACGGTCAAGACGCCGCAGGGCCCCGTCGCCGTCTATGTCGCGCACATGCCGTCGGTGCGCGTGAAGTTCAACGCGGGCTTCACCGCCGGACAGCGGGACAACAGCGCCGAGGCGCTCGGCCAGGCCATCGCCAAGGAGCCGGAGAAGAAGGTACTCCTCCTCGGCGACCTCAACGGCACCATGAACGACCGCTCGCTCGCCCCCATCACCTCGCAGCTGCGCTCCGCGCAGGGCGCCGCGGGCGACGGCTTCGGCTTCAGCTGGCCGGCGGGCTTCCCGATGGCGCGCATCGACCAGATCATGGTGCGCGGCATGGACCCCGTCTCCGCCTGGACCCTCCCCAGGACGGGCAGCGACCACCTGCCGGTGGCCGCGCGGATGAAGCTCTGACCGAGCCGTTCACCTGATCGTTCACCAAAGGGAACGACAGCGGGAACATCCGCCTGGGAGGCTTTGTTCTCCGGGGGAACTTTCCGTGGGCGGCAGGCCCACGTCCCCCGCGGGAACACATCCCCCCTCGAAAGGCTGTCCCCTCATGCCCCTGGCGCTGCTCGCCCTCGCGGTCTCCGCCTTCGGTATCGGCACGACCGAGTTCGTGATGATGGGGCTGCTGCCCAACGTCGCCGACGACCTGGGCACGTCCGTCCCCACCGCCGGCTACCTCGTCTCCGCCTACGCCCTCGGCGTCGTCATCGGCGCCCCGCTGCTCACCGCCCTCGGCTCCCGCGTCCCGCGCAAGCTCATGCTCGTGCTGCTCATGGGGCTCTTCACCATCGGGAACCTCGCCTCCGCACTCGCCCCGTCCTTCGGACTGCTCATCGCCGGACGCGTTCTCGCGGGGCTGCCGCACGGTGCCTTCTTCGGCGTCGGCGCGGTCGTCGCCGCCCGCCTGGTGCGCGAGGGCCGGCAGGCGCGGGCGGTCGCCACGATGTTCCTCGGCCTCACGGTCGCCAACATCGTCGGCGTCCCCACCGCCACCCTGCTCGGCCAGCACCTCGGCTGGCGCGCCACCTTCCTCGTGGTCGCGGCCATCGGGATCGTCGCCATGGCCGCGCTCGCCGCCCTCGTCCCGCGCGTCCCGCGCGAGCGGAGCGAGGGCCTCGGCCAGGAGCTGCGCGCGCTGGGCGACCGGCAGGTGCTGCTCGGCCTGCTCACCGCCGTCTTCGGCTTCGCCGGGGTCTTCGCCGTCTACAGCTACCTCGCCTCGATGACGACCGAGGTCACCGGCTTCGCCGAGTCCTCCGTGACGATCGTGCTCGCCCTCTTCGGCATCGGCATGACCCTCGGCGCGCTGATCGCGGGGCCCCTGACCGACCGGGCGCTGCGCCCCACGCTGTACGGATCGCTGGCCGCGCTCGCCGCCGTCCTCGTGCTCTTCGACTTCACCGTCCATGTGAAGTGGGCGGCGCTCGTCACCGTGGTGATCCTCGGCGCGGTCGGCTTCATGACCACCACGCCGCTCCAGATGCTCGTCATGAACAAGGCGCGGCAGGCCCCCACCCTGGCCTCCGCCTCCAACCACTCGGCGTTCAACCTGGCCAACGCGGGTGGCGCCTGGCTCGGCGGCGTCGCCATCGCCGCCGGCTGGGGCTGGAGCTCCCCGACCCTGGTCGGCGCGGTCCTCGCGGTCGTGGGCCTGGCCGTCGCGGTCACCGCCGGTCTGCTGGACCGCGACCGCGCCGGCACGGCGGGCGCGTCCCGGGTCGTCGCCTCCGGCGACCGGCCGGGCGACCGGGCCGCCGAGTCCGCGGGCGTCCCGCGCTGACAGCCCTTGGCCATGGGCGGCGGGTTGTCAGTGACGCGCGGCACACTGGGGGCATGTGCCGCAGTATCAAGACCCTCAGACCGCCGGTGACGCCCGAGGCGGGCGCCGAGGACATCCACGCGGCGGCCTTGCAGTACGTACGGAAGGTGTCCGGCTTCCGGGCACCCGCCGCCCACAACCAGGCGGTTTTCGAGCACGCCGTGGACGCCGTCGCGCTGGCGACCAAGGCGCTGCTCGACGGCCTGGAGATACGGGGCGGCCCGGGCGCCGGGCGCCGCCCCGCCACGGGGTGAGCCCGGCCCGGCCCGACCGGTAAGCGACCGGTAAGCGGGATCGACAGAGGCGAGAGAGGGAAGGGGAGTGGTCCCGGCAGGCCATGACACAGCCGACGCTCACCGAAGGCCAAGTATCAGCGATCCGCCAGTTCTGCGTGCAGGGCGGCATCCACCTGGAGATGTCGTCCGGGGTGCCGGTCGTCGTCCCGGTGCGCAGTGGATTCCCGACCTGTCCGGAGTGCGGCCGGCTGCCGTCGTCCGTGATGCTGGAACCGGGCACGCTCACGGGCGGCCGGATCACCTATGAAGGATGCGGGCACGTCTTCAAGATCCCACGGGGGGCGCAGACATGAGCGATGACGAGCGGCAGCCACAGCAGCCGTGCCAGCACTGTGAGGGCAAGGGACTCATCGCCCAGCCGGACGGTTCGGTCGTGGTCTGTCCGGAGGCCAACGGCCCGGGGCACTACTGATCGGGGCGGATGCCGGGGCTCGCGTTCGCCGTCGGGCGCGGGCCCGTTGCCGTCCGCGGCGGGGCCGCCCTCCGGGCGAGTCCGCGATCGCCGGACGGGCTGATATGGCTCGGGCCGTGCCCCAGGACCACGGCCCTTGCGATCCAGCCCGTCCGGCGAGCGCGGACACGGCGCGCACCGCGCTCAGGACGTCTCGCGCCAGCGGTTCGTGATCGGCAGGCGGCGGTCCTTGCCGAAGCCCTTCGCGGAGATCTTCGTGCCCGGCGGGTACTGCCGGCGCTTGTACTCCGCGGTGTCGACCATCCGCAGCACCCGCGCGACCAGCTCCGCGTCGAAGCCCGCCGCCACGATCTCCGCCCGGCCCTGGTCCCGGTCGACGTACCGCTCCAGGATCCGGTCCAGCACCTCGTAGTCCGGCAGCGAGTCGGTGTCCACCTGGCCCGGCCGCAGCTCGGCGCTCGGCGGCTTGGTGATGGAGTTCTCCGGGATCGGCGGGGTCTCGCCGCGCTCCTCGGCCGCCCGGTTGCGCCAGGTGGCGAGCCGGAAGACCCAGGTCTTGTAGACGTCCTTGATCGGCCCGTACGCGCCGACCGAGTCGCCGTAGAGCGTGGAGTAACCGCAGGCCAGCTCCGACTTGTTGCCCGGCGCGAGCACGATGTGCCCCTCCTGGTTGGAGACCGCCATCAGCATCGTGCCGCGCAGCCGCGACTGGAGGTTCTCCTCCGCGAGGCCGGTGAGCCCCAGCGCTCCCATGTACGCGTCGAACATCGGCGCGATCGGCACGGTCCGCAGACGCAGGCCGGTGCGCCGGGCGAGCTCCTCGGCGTCGGCGAGGGAGTGCTCGGAGGAGTAGCGGGACGGCATGGCCACGCCGTGCACGTTCTCCGCGCCGAGCGCGTCGCACGCGAGGGCGGCGACCAGCGCCGAGTCGATGCCGCCGGAGAGCCCGATCACCACGCTGCGGAAGTTGTTCTTGGTGACATACGCGCGCAGGCCGATGACCAGCGCCTCGTACACCTCCTCGTCGTCGCCGAGCCGCTCCGCGACCGTGCCCGCCGCCTCCGCCTCGTACGGCGGGAGCGGGTCGGCGGTCAGCACGACGTGGTCGATGCGCAGACCGTCGTCCACCACCCCGGAGGGCGCCTCGGGCGCGGCGGCCGGCAGGTCGAGGTCGATCACCACGCAGCGCTCCTCGAACTGCCGGGCGCGCGTGAGCACGTGGCCGTCGCGGTCGACGACGATGGTGTCCCCGTCGAAGACCAGCTCGTCCTGGCCGCCGGTCATCGCGAGGTACGCCGTCGTGCAGCCCGCCTCCTGGGCGCGCTTGCGGACGAGCTCCAGCCGTGTGTCGTCCTTCTCGCGCTCGTACGGCGAGGCGTTGACCGACAGCAGCAGCCCCGCGCCGGCGGCGCGGGCGGCGGGCACCCGGCCGCCCTCCTGCCACAGGTCCTCGCAGATCGCGAGCGCGACGTCGATGCCGCGCACCCGCACCACCGGCATGGTGTCGCCGGGCACGAAGTAGCGGAACTCGTCGAAGACGCCGTAGTTGGGCAGGTGGTGCTTGGCGAAGGAGAGTGCCACCTCGCCCCGGTGCAGCACGGCCGCGGCGTTGCGCGGCGCGCCCGCCGGGCGGCCCAGCCGGGGCTGCGTCCGCGTGCTGCGGTCGAGGTAGCCGACGACGACCGGCAGTTCGCCCAGGCCCTCGGCGGCGAGCCGGGCGGCGAGCGAGCGCAGTGCCTCCCGGCCGGCCTCGACGAAGGAGGAGCGCAGCGCGAGGTCCTCCACGGGATAGCCCGTCAGCGCCATCTCGGGGAAGGCGGCCAGGTGGGCGCCCCGCTCGGCGGAGTGCCGGACCCAGCGGACGATCGACTCGGCGTTCCCGGCGAGATCACCGACGCAGGAATCGATCTGATTCAGAGCGAGACGAAGTTGAGGCACGGCGCCCAGTCTAATCGTCTGTCTGACGCGATCTAGGGGAGCCGACCGCCGAGCCGATGCCGTGGCGGGTGCATGTGATCTTGTGACAAGCTTCGCGGGTTGCTCCTGGCATATGCCGTGAGCATGTCTTGTTCGAAGTTCTTCCTAGGAGACCGCGTTGAGCACGCAGGGCTACCCTCCGGCCATGCCCCCGCAGAACCCGTACGGTGGTGCGGGCTATCCGCAGCAGGCGCCGATGGGCTACCCGGCCCCGGGGCCCGCCGCCTACGGCTTGTCGATGAAGCGCCGCAATCCCTTCGCCGCCTGGCTGGGCCTGCCGCTGATCACCCTCGGCATCTACGGCATCGTCTGGCACTACAAGGTCAACAAGGAGATGGCGCAGTTCGACAGCCGGCGGCACATCAACCCCGCCATGTCGGTGCTCGCCATCACGCTGGGCCTCTTCCTGATCGTTCCGCCGTACGTCTCGATCTTCAACACGGGCCGGCGCATCTCCGAGACGCAGCGCGCCGCGGGCCTGTCGCCCTCGTGCAGCGGCGGCCTGGGCCTGTTCCTCGCGTTCTTCGGCTTCCACGCGCTCTACTACCAGATCGAGCTGAACAAGGTCGTCGACCACTACGGCCGGCTCGAGCCCGGCACCCAGGTGCCGCTGGCCGTCTGAGCCACGCCGTACGACAGCCCGCGGGGCCCGCGCCGAACCGGCGCGGGCCCCGCGGCCGTCGGTCAGCGCCGGTAGCCGAGGACCGTCATCATCCCGGACTCCGCGTGGTAGACGTTGTGGCAGTGGAGCATCCACAGCCCCGGGTTGTCGGCGTCGAAGTCGACCTCAAGGCGCGCTCCCGGGCGGACGATCGCGGTGTCCTTGCGCGGCCCGCCGCCGGGCAGCGCGAAGGTGTGGCCGTGCAGGTGCATCGGGTGCCACATCGTCGTCCTGTTCACGAAGGCGAGCCGGACCCGCTCGCCCGCCGCCACCGGATAACGCTGATCGGGCGCGTACTTCCGGTTGTTGACCGCCCAGTCATACTTCGCCATCGAGCCCGTGAGGTCGAGCTCGATCGTGCGGTCCGGCCGGCGGCCTCGGAGCCGCACGCTCCGGTCCGCCTTCAGCCGGTCGGCCGTCAGCAGGGTGCCGTCCAGCTCCCGTGGCCGGGCGGCCGCCCCGGGCGCCCGGCCGCCGCCCGTGCGCAGCACCGCCAGCGCGGCGGCCTTCTTGCCCTCGGCCAGCGCCGTCAGCGGGAACACCCCGTCCCCGGCCTCGACCAGCACGTCGTACCGCTCGCCCATGCCCAGCAGCAGCGCGTCCGTCTCCGCGTGCTCGACGGGGAAGCCGTCCGTGTGCGTCACCGTCATCCGGTGGCCGCCGAGCGCGACCCGGAAGGCCGTGTCGCCGCCCGCGTTGACGAAGCGGACGCGGATGCGGTCGCCGGGCTTCGCGGTGAAGGTCTCCGGGGCGTCGGGCGTCCGTCCGTTGACGAGGTAGTGCGGGTACGCGACGTCGCCCGCGTCCCCGCCGAGGAGCGGGCTGGTGGCGCCCATCATCATCCGGGGCGGCCCGGCCGGGGCCGGGGAGGACTGCCCGGCGCCCATCGCCATGCCGGACATCTTCCCCATGCCGTGCCCGCCGTGGTCCATGCCCTCCATGCCGCCCATGCCCCGGCTCAGTTCGGCCAGCACCCCGTCGGGCGTGCTGCCGTCCACGCCGTCGACCCAGTCGTCCAGGACGACCACCCACTCCTTGTCGTAGGAGAGCGGCTCCTTGGGGTCCTCCACGATCAGCGGGGCGTAGAGCCCCCGGTCCTGCTGGACGCCCGAGTGCGGGTGGACCCAGTAGGTGCCGGGGTGCGTGACGGTGAAGCGGTAGGCGTACGAGGCTCCTGGCCGGACCGCGCGCTGGGTGAGGCCGGGGACGCCGTCCATGTCGTTGCGGAGCGCGAGCCCGTGCCAGTGCAGGGAGGTGGCCTCGGGCAGGTGGTTGGCGAGGGTCACCGCGAGCGTGTCGCCCGCGGTGACCCGGATCTCCCGGCCGGGCAGCCGGTCGCCGTACGCCCAGGAGTCGACCGTACGGCCGCCCAGGTCGAGCCGGGCGCGGGTGGCCGTCAGCTCCACCTCGCGTACGGGGCCGGTGCCGCGCTTCGCCTCGGCGGCGGCGACCTCCTCGCCGTCCGGGGCGAGGTAGCCGACGGAGGGCGCGGCCGCGGCCGGACGGCCGTCCGGGCTCCCGGAACAGGCGGCGAGCAGTCCGCTTCCGGCAGCGGCGAGTCCCGCGCCGAGCACGGCGCGGCGGGTGGTGGAAGACATGGGGGAAAGCACCTCGTGGTGTCGGGTCCTGTGAAAGAGGCAGCGGTGCGTGCCGCCGCGCACGGGGGCGCGACGGCACCCGCCGCTACACGCGCAGGACCGACAGCCGGGCGAGGGCCTTGTGCCGTGGTGGCGGTGGGATGGGCCGGAGGGCGAGGAGCAGCCGCGCGCGGAGCGCGGGCAGGGCCGCGGCGGCGCGGCGCAGCGCGGCCGCCCCGAGGAGGAGCACGAGCGCGAGGAGGGCGGAGCCGAGCACGGCGAGGCAGACGGACATGGGGTCCGTGCCGTGGCTCTCGCCGTGGACGGAAGGGGCCCGCGGGGGAGCGGCGTGGTGGGCTTCCGCCCGCATCGTGTGCGAGCCGGCCGCCGGGCCGCCGTGCTCCGCCGGGTGCCCCAGCGAGTGCATGGTCACGATGCCCAGCAGCAGCGCGGTGAACAGCAGCAGCCGGACGCACCGGGCGGCGGCCCCGCGCCGTCCTGCCATCGCCTGTCCCCCGAACTCCTGACGCACCTCCGCGGCACCTTACCCCCTCGGGGTATGGCTTCTCCAGGTGTCGCGGATGGGATCATTGGGACGCACACGACCGACGCCCCGCCGAAGGACGCTCCACCTCACATGACCAGCACGGACCAGGTGAGGGACGACCGTCCCCTCGCCGCGGGCGCCACCACCCCGGGCGCCACCCAGACGCAGTTCATCTCGTGGGTGACCCTCGCGATGATGACCACGGCGTCGGTCGCCAACCTGCGGCCCTCGCCGTCCATGGCGATCTACGGCCTCGCCGCCGTCTTCCTCTACGTCGTACCCGCCGTGGTCTTCCTGCTGCCGACCGCGCTGGTCTCCGCCGAGCTCGCCTCCGGCTGGACCGGCGGCGTCTACCGCTGGGTGAGCGAGGGGCTCTCCAAGCCGCTCGGCTTCCTGGCCGTCTGGTGCCAGTTCGCGATGACCATCGCCTACTACCCGAGCCTGCTGGCCTATGTGGCGAGCACGTTCGCGTACGTCATCGACCCCCGGCTCGCCGGCAACGGGCTCTACGTCGCCCTGGTCATCGTCGTCGTCTACTGGTCGGGCGTGCTGATCTCCTCGCGCGGCACGAAGGCGGTCGCCGGGCTGGCCGGCGCGGGCCTGGTGATCGGGACGCTGATCCCCGGCGTGGTGCTCGTCGTGCTCGGCCTGGTCTTCCTCGGCCAGGGCAACGCCCCCGCCGCGCCCATGGACAGCGGCCACTTCCTGCCGCCGTGGACGGGGCTCGCCAGCCTCGTCCTGATCGTCAACAACTTCCTGTCCTACGCGGGCATGGAGATGAACGGTGTGCACGTCGCCTCGCTGCGCGAGCCCGGCAGGCAGTTCCCCCGCTCGGTCTTCGCCGCCACCGGACTCGTCCTGCTGATCTTCATCCTCCCGGCGCTCGCGATCAGCTGGGTGATGCCGGGCGAGAACCTCAGCCTGACCGCGGGCGTGATGCAGGCGTTCCAGGGCTTCTTCGACCACTTCCACGTGGGCTGGCTGACCAAGGTCGTCGGGGTGATGCTCGTCGTGGCCGCGCTCGGCGGCATGCTCGCCTGGCTGGCGGGCCCCTCCAAGGGCCTGCTGATGGTCGCCCGGCAGGAGGGCTATCTGCCGCCCGTCCTGCAAAAGCTCAACAAGCACGGCGTGCAGCGGAACATCATGGTCGCGCAGGGCGTGCTCACCACCCTCATCGCGCTGCTCTACGCCTTCATCCCCGATGTCTCCAGCGCCTACTGGATCTTCTCGGTGATCACCACCCAGATCTATCTGGTCGTCTATCTGCTGATGTTCGCCGCCGTCGTCCGGCTGCGGACCACCCAGCCGGACCGGCCGCGCGGTTTCCGCGTCCCGGCCGTGCGGCTGGTGGCGGGCGTCGGCTTCGCCGCCTCGATCGCGGCCATGTGCATCGGCTTCGTCCCGCCGGACCAGTTCGGCGGCGGCCCGCTGTGGCGCTACCTCCTCACCGTGGGCGGCGGCCTGCTGGTCCTCGGCTTCCTCGCGCCGCTCGCCCTGCTGAAGCTCCGCAAGCCGCACTGGGTGGCACCGGAACACCGCGCGCAGGCGGCCGGGGAGTAGCCGCCCCGCCACCACGGCATTCCCCGGCGAGGGGGCCGTGGCGCGGGCGGCCGCCGCGCGCCGGTACGGTCGTCCTCGTCGCGCTCCGCGCGGTGTGGACGGACGGTCACAAGGGGGACGGTGTGGACGGTATGGAGCGGCCACCAGGGCACATGCTGCGGGTCGGCGGGGTGCCGCTGCACGTCGTGTGCGAGGGCTCGGGGCCCGTGTGCGTGCTGAGCGCGGGGCTCGGCATGGGCTGGTTCGACTGGGACCCCGTCGTGCCGCTGCTCACCGGGCACCGCACCGTCGTCCGCTTCGACCGGCCCGGCCTCGGCTTCAGCGCGCCGCCCCTCGAACCGCCCACCGCCGCCGGGGAGGCCGCGCGGATAGCGGGCGTCCTCGACGCCCTGGGGCTCGGCGGACCGGCCACGGTCGTGGGCCACTCGCTCGCCGGCTTCCACGCCGAGGCGTTCGCCCGGCTGCACCCGCGGCGCACGGCCGGGGTCGTGCTGGTCGACAGCAGCGTGGCGGAGGAGCGCGGGGCCGCGCCCGCCCGTGAGCTGCGCACCACCGCCGCGCACGCCCGGGGCCTGGTCCTCGCCGCCGCCGGGCTGCCCCGCGCGCTCGGCCCGTCCCTGCGCAAGCTCACCGTCCGGGCCGCCTCCGTCACCCGCCAGGACCCGGCCCCCGCCGAGCTGGTGCGCCGCACCTACGGGACCGGCCGGGTGCTGCGCGCCCTGCTGATGGAGAACGCCCGCTACCGCGACGTCGCCGCCGAGCTCCACGAGCTGCGGGACCGGCACCCGATGCCGCCCGTGCCGGTGACCGTCCTCGCGGCCTCCCCGGGCACCGGATCCGCCGTGGAGCGCCGCTGGCTGGAGCGCCAGCGCGCCCTCGCGACCCGCCTCGACGGCCGCTTCGAGGCGGTGGCACCCGCGGGTCACCTGCTGATGTACGACCGCCCGCAGGCGATCGCGGCGGCCGTGCTGGCCATGCCGATGGTCCCCGACGGCACCTGACGTTTCCCCTGTCCGCCCCCGGCCGTTACACGGACGGGGGCGGACAGGCAGTATGGAAAGTGATGCTCTTCCAGGGGCCCGTGGCCATGGACGGTACCCCCGCACGAGCGGAGACGTTCAGACGCGCGTACGCAACGCACCCGAAATCGTGTGGTGGGATGCTCATGTGCCCCCGATGTGCCCCGCGGCTTGGGAAGGGGCGGCCTGACCGAGGATAGGTGGATTATGGATAAGCAGCAGGAGTTCGTGCTCCGTACGCTCGAAGAGCGCGACATCCGGTTCGTACGGCTGTGGTTCACCGACGTGCTGGGCTATCTGAAGTCCGTGGCCGTCGCCCCGGCGGAGCTGGAGCAGGCTTTCGACGAAGGCATCGGATTCGACGGCTCGGCGATCGAGGGATTCGCCCGTGTGTACGAGTCGGACATGATCGCCAAGCCCGACCCCGGCACCTTCCAGATCCTCCCCTGGCGCGCCGAGGCCCCCGGCACGGCCCGGATGTTCTGCGACATCCTGATGCCCGACGGCTCCCCGTCCTACGCCGACCCGCGCTACGTCCTCAAGCGCATTCTCGCCAAGACCTCCGACCTCGGCTTCACCTTCTACACCCACCCCGAGATCGAGTTCTTCCTGCTCAAGGACAAGCCCGTCGACGGCTCCCGGCCGGTGCCCGCCGACAACTCCGGCTATTTCGACCACACCCCGCAGAACGTGGGCATGGACTTCCGCCGCCAGGCCATCACCATGCTCGAATCCATGGGCATCTCGGTCGAGTTCAGCCACCACGAGGGCGCCCCCGGCCAGCAGGAGATCGACCTGCGCTACGCCGACGCGCTCTCCACCGCCGACAACGTCATGACCTTCCGGCTCGTGATGAAGCAGGTGGCGCTGGAGCAGGGCGTGCAGGCCACCTTCATGCCCAAGCCGTTCTCGGAGTACCCCGGCTCCGGGATGCACACCCACCTCTCCCTCTTCGAGGGCGACCGCAACGCCTTCTACGAGTCGGGCGCCGAGTACCAGCTCTCCAAGGTCGGCCGCTCCTTCATCGCCGGACTGCTCCGGCACGCCGCCGAGACCTCCGCCGTCACCAACCAGTGGGTCAACTCCTACAAGCGGATCTGGGGCGGCTCCAAGCGCACCGCGGGCGCGGGCGGCGAGGCCCCCTCGTACATCTGCTGGGGCCACAACAACCGCTCCGCGCTCATCCGCGTGCCGATGTACAAGCCCGGCAAGACCGGCTCCACCCGCGTCGAGGTCCGCTCCATCGACTCCGGCGCCAACCCCTACCTCACCTACGCCGTCCTGCTGGCCGCCGGTCTCAAGGGCATCGAGGAGGGCTACGAACTGCCCGCCGGCGCCGACGACGACGTCTGGGCGCTCTCCGACGCGGAGCGCCGGGCGATGGGCATCGAGCCGCTGCCGCAGAACCTCGGCGAGGCCATCGAGTTGATGGAGCGCAGCGAGCTGGTCGCCGAGACGCTCGGCGAGCACGTCTTCGACTTCTTCCTGCGCAACAAGAAGCAGGAGTGGGAGGAGTACCGTTCGGAAGTGACCGCGTTCGAGCTCCGCAAGATGCTTCCGGTTCTCTGACGTCAGCGGGTGCGGGCCGTCGCCGCCTCCGGCGGAAGCGGCCCGCGGCCTCAGCTGCCGGACGGGCTGAAATGCCGTACCGCGGCCGGGAAGCCCAACGGACCAGGCCGGGGAGAGGAAGATTCCATGACCGTGCCGCAGGGGCGTCGCAGTAGTTCGTACAGCCGGCTGCTGCGCCACGGTTTCACCGACACCGCCACAGCCGAACGCCTCCTCGACACCCCCGTCCTCGCCCCCGTCCGCTCCGACCCCCTGCTCCTCGACGCGCTCGGTGCCACCGCCGATCCCGACCTGGCCCTCCACGGGCTCGTACGACTCGTCGAGGCCACCGGCAGCGCCGAGCGGCAGACGCTGCTGGACACCCTCGTCACCGCCAAGCCCCTGCGCGACCGGCTGCTCGGGGTGCTGGGGGCCTCCGAGGCGCTCGGCGACCACCTCGCCCGGCACCCCGGCGACTGGCACGCCCTCCTCACCTACGAACCGGCCGACCTCAACCCCACGACACCGGAGTTCGAGAAGGCCCTCACCGAGGGGGTGCGCGGTGAGCGGGGCGCCGGGCTCGCGCCCGCCGACGCGCTGCGCGCCGCCTACCGGCGCTGCCTGCTGACCATCGCCGCCAGGGACGTCTGCGGCACCGCCGACGTCGCCCAGACCGCGGCCGAGCTCGCCGACCTCGCCACGGCCACCCTCCGCGCCGCCCTGGACATCGCGGCCGAGGAGCGGCCCGAGGACGCCGCGGCCTGCCGGCTCGCCGTCATCGGCATGGGCAAGTGCGGTGGCGGCGAGCTCAATTACGTCTCCGACGTCGACGTCATCTTCGTGGGGGAGCCCCGCGGCGGCACCGCCGAGGGCGCCGCCGTACAGGCCGCGACCCGGCTCGCCTCGCGGATGATGCGGGTCTGCTCGGACGTCACCGCCGAGGGGACGATCTGGCCCGTCGACGCCAACCTCCGCCCCGAGGGGCGCAACGGCCCGCTCGTCCGCACCCTCTCCAGCCACCTCGCCTACTACCAACGCTGGGCCAAGACCTGGGAGTTCCAGGCCCTCCTCAAGGCCCGCCCGGTCGCCGGTGACGCGGCCCTGGGGCAGGAGTACGTGGACGCCGTCTCCCCGCTCGTCTGGCAGGCCGCCGAGCGGGAGAACTTCGTCGCGGACGTCCAGCAGATGCGCGGCCGCGTCATCGCCTCCATCCCCGCCGGCCAGGTCGACCGCGAGCTCAAGCTGGGGCCCGGCGGCCTGCGCGATGTCGAATTCGCCGTCCAGCTCCTGCAGTTGGTGCACGGCCGCAGCGACGCGACGCTGCGCGGCGGCGGCACCCTCGACGCCCTGACCGCGCTCGCGGCGGGCGGCTACGTCGGGCGCACCGACGCCGCCGCCCTCGACGCCGCGTACCGCTTCCTGCGCACCCTCGAACACCACATCCAGCTCTACCGGCTGCGCCGCACCCACCTCATGCCCGAGGAGGAGGCCGACCGGCGCCGCCTCGGCCGCTCCCTGGCCCGCGCCTTCCAGTGGCCGCCCGGCACCGAACCGGTCGCCGAGCTCGCCAAGGTCTGGAAGAAGCACGCCCGCGAGGCCCGCCGGCTGCACGAGAAGCTCTTCTACCGCCCGCTGCTCGACGCCGTCGCCCAACTGGAGCCCGGCGAGATCCGGCTGAGCGCCAAGGCCGCCGGTCACCGCCTGGAGGCCCTCGGCTACGCCGACCCCGCCGCCGCCCTGCGCCACCTGGAGGCGCTCGCCTCCGGGGTGAGCCGCAAGGCCGCGATCCAGCGCACCCTGCTGCCCGTGCTCCTCGGCTGGTTCGCGGACTCCGCCGACCCCGACGCCGGGCTGCTGAACTTCCACAAGGTCTCCGACGCCCTCGGCCGCACCCCCTGGTACCTGCGGCTGCTGCGCGACGAGGGCGCCGCCGCCGAGAACCTCGCCCGGGTGCTCTCCGCCGGCCGCCTCGCCCCCGACCTGCTGTTGCGCGCCCCCGAGGCCGTCGCCCTGCTCGGCGACCCCGAAGGGCTGCGCCCGCGCGGCCGGGAGGCCCTGGAGCAGGAGGTGCTGTCCGCGGTGGGCCGCGCGGAGGGCGCGGAGGCGGCGATCGTGGCCGTGCGCGGGGTGCGCCGCCGCGAGCTCTTCCGCACCGCCGCCGCCGACATCATCGGCGCGTACGGACCCGCCGGGAGCGGCAACGGCACCTCTGTGCACGGCCGCGAGCCCGAGATCAAGGACACCCACCTGCGGGTCGACACCGTCGGTACCGCCGTCTCCGACCTCAACGCCGCCGCCGTCGCCGGTGCGCTGCGCGCCGCCGTGCGCGCCGAGTGGGGCGACACCCTCCCCGCCCGCTTCGCGGTCATCGGCATGGGCCGCTTCGGCGGCCACGAGCAGGGCTACGGCTCGGACGCCGACGTGCTCTTCGTCCACGAGCCCCGCGACGGCGTCGGCGACGAGGAGGCCGCCCGTGCCGCCTTTGCCGTCGCCACCGAGATGCGCAGGCTCCTGCAACTGCCCACCACCGACCCGCCGCTGCTCGTCGACGCCGACCTGCGGCCCGAGGGCAAGTCCGGGCCCATCGTGCGCAGCCTCGCCTCCTACGCCGCCTACTACCGCCGCTGGTCGCTGGTGTGGGAGAGCCAGGCCCTGCTGCGCGCCAGGCCGGTCGCCGGGGACGCCGGGCTGGGACAGCGGTTCGTCGAGCTGATCGACCCGCTGCGCTACCCCGTCGAGGGCCTCGGCGAGGACGCCGCCCGCGAGATCCGCAGGCTCAAGGCCCGCATGGAGTCCGAGCGGCTGCCGCGCGGCGCCGACCCCACCACCCACACCAAGCTGGGGCGCGGCGGCCTGTCGGACGTGGAGTGGACCGTGCAGCTCCTCCAGATGCGCCACGGCTGGGCCGAGCCCGGCCTGCGCACGACCCGCACCCGCGAGGCCCTCCACGCGGCCTGCGCGGCCGGGCTGCTGAGCGCGGAGGAGGCGGCCATACTGGATGACGCGTGGGTGCTCGCGACGAGCGTCCGCAATGCCGTGATGCTCGTCCGCGGCCGGGCCGGCGACACCTTCCCCTCGCACAGCCGTGAGCTGGCCGCCGTCGGCCGCTACCTCGGCTACGAGCCGGGCCACGTGGGGGAGATGCTCGACGACTACCGCCGCGTCACGAGACGGGCCCGGGCAGTCGTCGAGGAGCGCTTCTACGGGGCCTGACGCCCTCTGCGGGGCCCGACGCCGGCACTCAGTCCGACGCCGTGGCCACGTGGCGGGCCAGGCGGTACGGGAACGTGCGGTACCAGCCGTAGGACAGCGCGAAGCCGAACGCCAGGCAGAGCAGGCCGCCCACCGCGTCCAGCCAGAAGTGGTTCGCGGTGGACACGATCACCACCAGCGTCGCCACCGGATACAGCGCGCCCAGCACCCGCACCCACACGGGCCGGGCCAGCATCGCGATGGTGACGCCGCACCACGCCGACCACCCGATGTGCATCGACGGCATCGCCGCGTACTGGTTCGACATGTCGGCCAGATTGCCCGACGCCATCGAGCCCCACGTGTGGTGCACCACGACCGTGTCGATGAAGCCGCCGTTGTTCATCAGCCGTGGCGGGGCCAGCGGATAGAGGTAGTAGCCGAGCAACGCGACGCCGGTGGTGGCGAAGAGGACCAGCCGGGCCGCGGCGTAACGGCCGGGGTGCCAGCGGTAGAGCCACACCAGCACGCCGATGGTGAGCACGAAGTGCAGGGTGGCGTAGTAGTAGTTCATCCCCACGATCAGCCACGTCACGGAATTGACCGCGTGGTTGACGGAGTGCTCGACGGCGATGTGCAGGGACTGCTCGGTGCGCCAGACCCAGTCGGCGTTGCGCAGCGCCGCCGCCCGCTGCTCGGGCACGGCATTGCGCACAAGCGAATACGTCCAGTAGCTCACCGCGATGAGCAGCACCTCGAACCACAGGCGCGGCCGACGCGGTGAACGCGGTTTCCACGAGCCGGGTTCTCGCTGAGTGGCACGTTCCGCCGACGGCCGGTCCGCTCGCTCCTCGGTGGGTGGCGGGGCGGCCGCGCGGCCTTCCAGTTGCCTTACTGTCGCTTCACCCATAGCCAACCAGTCTGCCAGACGGCCGCCTGAGGCAGATCATCCCCAAGACTGGTCTTCGCCGCTTCGCGCCTGATCCGGCAGCACCGTACGAGCGCCCGTACGCGCGTCTGTGCGGGCCTGTTCGGGCAGTGGCGTGTTCGCTCCGCCACGGGCCGTGCCCGGCGCCGACGCCGTTGAACCCCGGACCACCAACTCCGGCAGGAACACGAACTCGCTGTGCGGCGCCGGCGTACCGCCGACCTCCTCCAGCAGCGCCCCCACCGCCGCCTGCCCCATCGCCTGCACCGGCTGCCGGATCGTGGTCAGCGGCGGGTCGGTGAAGGCGATGAGGGGCGAGTCGTCGAAGCCGACCACCGAGACGTCCCGCGGGACCTCCAGGCCGCGCCTGCGGGCCGCGCGCACCACGCCCAGTGCCATCATGTCGCTCGCGCACACCACGGCCGTGCAGCCGCGGTCCAGGAGCGCGGAGGCGGCCGCCTGGCCGCCCTCCAGGCTGAAGAGCGAGTGCTGGACCGACTCCGCCGCCTCGGCCTCCGCCACCCCCAGCTCCTCCCGCATGGCCGCCAGGAAGCCCTCGACCTTCCGCTGCACCGGCACGTACCGCCGCGGCCCCAGCGCCAGCCCGATCCGCCGGTGGCCCAGTGCGGCCAGATGGGTAACGGCGAGCCGGACCGCGGCCCGGTCGTCGGGGGAGACGAAGGGCGCCCGCACCTTGGCCGAAAAACCGTTGATGAGCACGAACGGCACGCCCTGGGCGCGCAACCGCTCGTAGCGCTGCATATCCGCGGAGGTGTCCGCGTGCAACCCGGAGACGAAGATGATCCCGGCGACCCCCCGGTCCACCAGCATCTCGGTCAGCTCGTCCTCCGTCGAGCCGCCCGGCGTCTGCGTGGCCAGCACCGGCGTATACCCCTGCCGGGTCAGCGCCTGCCCTATGACCTGCGCGAACGCCGGGAAGATGGGGTTGTCCAGCTCCGGGGTGATCAGCCCGACCAGGCCCGCGCTGCGCTGCCGCAGCCGGACGGGCCGCTCGTAGCCCAGCACGTCGAGCGCGGCCAGCACGGACTGGCGGGTGGCGGCGGCCACCCCCGGCTTCCCGTTGAGGACGCGGCTGACGGTTGCTTCGCTGACACCCGCCTGCGCTGCGATATCGGCAAGCCGGGCGGTCACAGGAGTGGACCTTACCGGTCGCATCTCAGACTGCCCACCAGACGCAGGAATCGGCGGGGATCCGGACCGTGCCGGCCACGCCGCGCCCCTCCGGGAAGACGATGGACAGCGCCGACGTCGCCAGCACCGGACGCCCCGGGACCGGCAGCTCCACCTCCTCGCCCAGGGTGTTGAGCGTGCACACGAAGCCGGGCCGCGAGAACGCCAGCACCCCCTCGGGCGCGTCCAGCCAGACCATCTCCCCGTCGCCCAGCCCCGGCAGTTCACGGCGGAGCGTCAGTGCCGAGCGGTACAGCTCCAGTGTCGAGCGCGGGTCGCCCGACTGCGCCGCCACCGACAGCTCCCGCCACCGCTCGGGCTGCGGCAGCCAGCTGCCGCCCGGCCCGAAGCCGTACGGAGCCTCCTCGCCCGACCACGGGATCGGCACCCGGCAGCCGTCCCGGGTGCCGTCCTGGCCGTCGCCCCGGAAGAACGCCGGGTCCTGGCGCACCTCGTCCGGCAGGTCCACGACCTCCGGCAGCCCCAGCTCCTCGCCCTGGTAGACATACGCCGAGCCCGGCAGCGCCAGCATCAGCAGCGCCGCCGCCCGCGCCCGCCGCAGCCCCGGCTCACCGGCGCCGTAGCGGGTGGCGTGCCGCACCACGTCGTGGTTGGAGAGCACCCAGGTCGTCGGCGCGCCCACCGACAGCGTGGCGGCCAGCGACTCGTCGATCACCGTGCGCATCGCGTCCGCGTCCCACGCGCACGTCAGGAACTGGAAGTTGAACGCCTGGTGCAGTTCGTCCGGGCGCACGTACAGCGCCAGCCGCTCCGAGGTCGGCGCCCACGCCTCGGCCACCCCGATCCGCTCGCCCTCGTAGGAGTCCAGCAGAGCCCGCCACGAGCGGTGGATCTCGTGCACCCCGTCCTGGTCGAAGAACGGCAGCACCTGCGCGCCGATCAGCTTCGCCTGCTCCTTGCGGCCGATGTCCGGCAGCCCCGGCGCCTTGACCATGCCGTGCGCCACGTCGATCCGGAAGCCGTCCACGCCCAGGTCCAGCCAGAACCGCAGCACGGAGGCGAACTCCTCCCGGACCTCCTGGTTCTCCCAGTTGAGGTCCGGCTGCTCGGGCGCGAAGAGGTGCAGATACCACTCGCCCGGCGTGCCGTCCGGGAGTCGCGTGCGCGTCCAGGCCGGGCCGCCGAAGACGGACTCCCAGTCGTTGGGCGGGAGTTCACCCGACACGCCCTTGCCCGGCCGGAAGTGATAGCGCTCGCGGGCCGTCCCCCCCGGACGGTCCGCGAGCGCGGCCCGGAACCACGCGTGCTGCTCGGAGGTGTGGTTGGGCACGATGTCGACGATGACCCGCAGGCCCAGCCGGTGCGCCTCCCGCACCAGATCGTCGGCGTCCGACAGATCGCCGAACAGCGGGTCCACCGCGCGGTAGTCCGCCACGTCGTAACCGCCGTCCGCCTGCGGCGAGGCGAAGAACGGCGTCAGCCACACCGCGTCCACCCCCAGCTCCGCCAGATACGGCAGCCGCTGCCGGATCCCCCGCAGATCGCCGATGCCGTCACCGTCGCTGTCGGCGAAGGAGCGCACGTACACCTGATAGATGACGGCGCTGCGCCACCAGCCCTCCGCGTGCGCGGACGAGGAGTCGGCGGCCGGGCGGACGGAGGACGCGAGATCCTGGGTCATGTACTTCCCTAGGTCGAAAAGTGCGGTCACGGAAACAGGCGGTGCGAAGGGCCGTACGGAGTGGTGCGGGCGGTACGAAGGTGTCAACGCGCGTCCGGCGCGTCCGGTGACGCACCCCCGGCCGGGTCAGCCCTTGGTGCCACCGGCGGTCAGCCCGGCGACCAGGTGCCGCTGGGCGAGGAAGAAGACGGCGGCCGCGGGAACGGTGATCAGGACCGCCGCGGCCGTCATCAGACCCCACTCGGCCTTCTGCTGGCCGACGAAGGTCTGGAGCCCGACCGCGAGGGTGTAGTGCTCCTCGCTGCTCATGAACTGGGTGGCGAAGGCGACTTCGCCCCAGGCGGTGATGAAGGAGTAGAAGGCGGTGACGGCCAGGCCGGGCCGGGCGAGCGGCAGGATCAGCCGCCAGAAGGTGCCGAACGGGCTCAGCCCGTCCACCCGGCCCGCCTCGTCGATCTCGGCGGGAATGGTGTCGAAGTACCCCTTGAGCATCCAGGCGCAGAACGGAACGGACACCGAGCAGTAGGTCACGATCAGACCGGTGTAGGAGTCCAGGAGTTCGAGCTCACCCAGAATGTTGTACAGCGGCACGATCAGCACCGCCATCGGGAACATCTGCACGATCAGGAAGGTCCACATCAGCGGCCTGTGGCCGGGGAAGCGCATCCGCGACACGGCGTAGCCGGCCGTCGCCGCGACGAACACCCCGAGCAGGGTGGCGCCCACCGCCACGATCACCGAATTCCCGAACCAGGTCAGGAACTTGGTGTGGCCCAGGATGTGGGAGTAGTTCGAGAAGCCGAAGCCGACGAGCCGCGTCGGCTCCTGCCAGCCGTCGCGGCCGCGCAGCGAGACGAAGACGACGAACAGCACGGGGAAGACCGCGACCAGGCTCGCGAGGACCAGCGCCGTGTGCAGGGCGGCCGAGG
Organism: Streptomyces sp. NPDC020379; assembly: GCF_044387105.1. NCBI lineage: Bacteria > Bacillati > Actinomycetota > Actinomycetes > Kitasatosporales > Streptomycetaceae > Streptomyces > Streptomyces sp. NPDC020379. The sequence continues at coordinate 388,881 of NZ_JBIRVR010000001.1, read as the reverse complement.
CGCCGCGCGACCGCGAGCCGCGGGCCCGTGGGGTGGTGGAGCTCATCGCGTGGTCTCCTCCTGTCGAGAGAGCATCCGGCGGTAGAAGACGGCGAAGACCAGCAGCAGCGAGAGGATGAGGATGCCGTAGGTGGCGGAGCCCGCGTAATCGCGCACCCCTTGGAAGGCCAGGCGGTAGGCGTAGGTCACCAGGATCTCGCTGTCGGAACTCGCGCCCTGTCCGATCAGCAGATAGATCACCTGGAACATGTTGAATGTCCAGATGACACCCAGCAGGATCACGGTCCCGCTCACCGGCCGCAGTCCCGGCAGCGTGACGTGCCGGAACCGCTGCCAGGGCGAGGCCCCGTCCATCTCGGCGGCCTCGTGCAACTCCCTCGGTATCGCCTGGAGCCCGCCCAGGATCGCGACCATCATGAACGGCACGCCCAGCCATACGTTGACCGCGACGGCCGACACCTTCTGGAGTGCCGAGTCCCCGAGCCAGTCGACCGGGTCCAGGCCGAGCTTGGTCAGGAAGGCGTTGAAGACGCCGTACTTCTCGTTGAACATCAGCCGCCACGAGAACGTCGCGACGAACGCCGGCACCGCCCACGGCAGGATCAGCAGCACGCGGTAGAGCGCCCGGAACCGCATCGGCCGGTTGAGCAGCAGAGCCAGCCCGAGACCGATCGTGTAGTGCAGGAACACGCACGACGCGGTCCAGATGACGGTCCAGCCCAGCCGCGAGTAGAAGTGGCCCTCCTGCCCCGAGAGCACCTTCCAGTAGTTGTCGAGACCGACGGACCTGTACGTCGACGCGATGTGGTTGACGCCGATGGTCCGCCCGACGTTGGCCTCGTTGGCGTCGGTGAAGGACAGATAGATCCCGCGCCCCAGCGGATACCCGACGAGCACCGCCAGCACGACGACCACGGGCAGAACCATGGCCCAGGCGTACCAGTGCGTATCGAAGGACCGCCGGAGCCGCGTGAACAACGTGGGAGGGCTACCGGTTTCGGAGACTGCTGCGGTCATGGTGGCGGCTTTCTGACGGGGGCGTGACCGGGGCGGAGGCGGGCTGGACATGCGGGCTACGGTTCGCGAAACGCAGCCCGTCCGGCGATTGAGGACAACGCGCGTCAGCGCGGTCCGGGGTCCGGGGTCCGGGGCGGAGCCCCGGTTACGGGAAGGGGCGGGGTGGGGAAAAAATCCCCCGCCCCCTACTGCCGCACCGACCAGTCCTTCAGCAGCGCCCCCTGCCAGGCCTTGGCCGTCGCGTCCAGCCCCTCCTTCGGCGACTCCTTCAGCGTCAAGATCTTCGTGTAGTGCTGGAGCCAGTCCGTGAAGAGATCCCCGCCCTGCGGAATCTGCGGCCGCGCGTGCGCCTTGCCCAGTGCCTCGTAGAAAGACTTCCGCACCGGATCCGCCAGCACCTCGGCCGTGTACGCCGACTTCCGCGTGGGCAGCACCCCGATCGCCGACGACACCGAGTCCTGCTGGGCGGCCTCGGTCATGAACCGCGTGAAGAGGTAGGACGCGTCGAAGTTCTTCGCCCCCGCGTAGACGACGAGGTTGTGCCCGCCGACCGGCGCCCCCGCCGTGCCCGTTGAGCCGGCCGGGATCGGCGCGATCCCCAGGTTGTCCCTCGACTTGTACGCGTCGCCGCCGAAGATCTCCTTCGTCGCCCACGGCCCGTCGATGAGCATCGCCAGCTTGCCGTTCTTGAAGTCCGTCTTGAGCGCGTTGTAGCCGTCCGTGCCCGCCGGCTTCGGCGCCGCGCCGGACTTCACCAGGTCGACGGCGGTCTCGATGCCCTTGACGGACGCGGCGTCGGAGATGGTGATCTTCTTGTCCGCGACGTCGACCATGTCGCTCTTCTCGCCGTAGAGGAAGGGCAGCGAGTAGTAGCTGTCCGGGCTGAGGCCGATGCCCTCGGCACCCGTCCTGTCCTTGATCTTCAGGGCGGCTTCCTTCACCGCGGCCCAGTCGGCCGGGGGCTTGTCGATGCCGGCCTTCCGGAAGAGCTCCTTGTTGTAGAGCAGCCCGAGCGTGTCCGTGACCTGGGGGACGCCGTAGGTCCTGCCCTGGTACGCGGCGTTCTTCAGCGGCCCGTCGAGGAAGTCCTCGGGCTTGTCCAGCGCGGGCGTGCCGGTGAGGTCCTTGAGGTAGCCGAGCTGGGCGAAGCCCGGCGTCCAGCCGACGTCCGAGCGCAGCACGTCCGGCGCGCCCTTGCCCGTGGACGCCGCGGTCTTGAACTTCTGCTGCGCCTGGTCGAAGGGCACATTGACGTAATCGACCTTGATCTTGGGGTACTTCGCCTCGAAGGCCGACACCAGCTTCTTGAAGGCCGGTGCCTCGTTGGTGGCGTCCGAGGTGTCCCACCAGGTGACCGTCCCGCTCACACTGCCCGGGTCGTTCGCCGCCTTGGATCCGTCGCCGCCGTCGTTGCCGCCGTCACCGCCGCACGCGGTCGCGGTCAGGGCCAGCGCGCCGATGACGGCCGCAACCGATATGCCTCTTCGCATATGGATCTCCTCATCAAGGAGGCCGACCAGTCGCGGACGGCCCGAGCTGTGGAGGAAGTTAACAGGCTGCAATCTCTTGCGAAAGGGTTTGCAAGAACGAAACGGCGAGATTTCCGGGTCGTAACCGGACCGTGTCCCAAGGGTTGACCGGCGGCTACCGGCCTCGTACGGTCTCGTGCGCAGCGGTTGTCGCGGTCGTGCGGACCGGGAGTTGCAGCAAGAAGAGCAAGAACCTTCATCGGCCCGCTGGGTGCGGTGCGTTGCCGTACCAGGCTGTTCTGTCCCGGTTCGTCAGGAACCGGCCACTCCCCTCAGGAGGCGCCATGCCCCCCTTCGCCCTGCCCGGAACCGGCCGCGGAGCACTGCTCGCCATCGCCGCGCTGGTCGCGGGGACCCTCACCTGCGCCCCGCCCGCGCGGGCGGCGGCCCCCGGTGAACGTGACGTCACCGCCGTGCTCTTCGAGTGGAGTTACGCCTCCGTCGCCAAGGAGTGCAAGGACACCCTCGGTCCGGCCGGCTATGGATATGTCCAGGTCTCCCCACCCCAGGAGCACATCCAGGGCCCGCAGTGGTGGACCTCCTACCAGCCCGTCGGCTACCGCGTCGCCGGGCGGCTCGGCGACCGCGCCGCTCTGAAGAACATGGTCGACGCCTGCCACGCCGCCGGGGTCAAGGTCGTCGCCGACGCCGTCGTCAACCACATGGCGGCCGGTTCCGGCACGGGCACCGGCGGCACCGCGTATACGAAGTACGGCTACCCGGGCACGTACGAGGACCGGGACTTCCACAGCTGCCGCAAGCCCGTCAGCGACTACCGCGACCGCGGCGACGTCCAGAACTGCGAACTGGTGGGCCTCGCCGACCTCGACACCGGCGCGGAGCGCGTACGCGACCGCATCGCCGCCTACCTCGACGACCTGCTCTCGCTCGGCGTCGACGGCTTCCGCGTCGACGCCGCCAAGCACATCGCGACCGAGGACCTCGCCGCGATCAAGTCCCGGCTGAGCAGACCTGACGTCTACTGGAAGCAGGAGACCATCTTCGGCGCGGGCGAGGCGGTCCAGCCGGACGAATACCTGCGCAACGGCGACGTCCAGGAATTCCGCTACGCGCGCGACCTCAAGCGCGTCTTCACCGGCGAGCGGCTCGCGTATCTGAAGAACTTCGGCGAGGGCTGGGGGTATCTGCCCGGCGGTCAGGCATCCGTCTTCACCGACAACTGGGACACCGAGCGCAACGGCGACACCCTCAGCTACAAGGACGGGGCGGACTACACCCTCGCCAACGTCTTCATGCTCGCCTGGCCCTACGGCTCCCCCGACGTCCACTCCGGCTACGAGTTCACCGACCGCGACGCCGGTCCGCCCAACGGCGGCTCGGTGACCGCCTGTTGGCAGGACGGCTGGAAGTGCCAGCACAAATGGCCGGAGATCAAGTCCATGGTGGCCTTCCGCAACGCGACGCGGGGCGCGGCGGTCGGCAACTGGTGGGACAACGGATACCAGGCGATCGCGTTCGGGCGCGGCGACAAGGGCTATGTGGCCGTCAACCACGAGTCGTTCGCGCTGAGCCGCACCTTCACATCGTCCCTGCCGGGGGGCGACTACTGCGATGTGCAGAGCGGCCGTCGGGTGGCCGTCGCCCAGGACGGCACCTTCACCGCCACGCTCGCCCCGAACACGGCACTGGCCCTGCACGTCGGCGCCCGCTCCTGCGCCTGATCCCTGCCGGGCCCTTGCCCGGCGCCCGCCTGACTCCTGCCTGAGCTCCGCCTGATCCCGGATCGCCCCCGCCTGATCTCCGACAGATCCCCGTCCGATCGCCCGGCCCCGCCGACAGTGAAGGAGCCCCATGAGACGCCTGGTCACCGCGGCAGCGGCCCTCGGCTTCCTGCTGCCACTCGCAGCCGCCGCCCCCACCCACGCGAACCCCGCCCCCGCCCCGCCCGAAGCCGCCGTGCAGTGGATCGACCGCACCACCGTCGCCTGGCCCAAGAGCCTCGGCGACCCCGGCCACCCCCACCGGATCGTCCACGACACCGGCACCTTCGCCCTCACCCCGCGGCCCGGCGGGCTCACCCCCGGCCAGCGCGCGAAGTACCCCCACCTCGCCGGCTACGACGCCTTCCGCATCGCCCCCGGCGACCGGTCACGCGTCGCCGACGCGCTGCGGGGCCGACTCGTCGCCGCCACGGACGACATCACCACCGGCGTACAGATACCCGGCGTCCTCGACGACCTCTACGCCGCGTCCGCCGCCAAGGCCCGGCTCGGCCCGGTCTTCCGGCAGGGCCGCCCCACCCTCTCCCTGTGGGCCCCCACCGCGCGAGCCGTCGCCCTCGAACTCGCCGGCCGCACCGTGCCCATGAGACGCGACGCCACCAGCGGCGTGTGGAGCGTCACCGGCCCCCGGGAGTGGACCGGCAAGCCCTATCGGTACGCGGTCACCGTCTGGGCCCCGACCGTGCGGAAGACGGTCACCAACCTCGTCACCGACCCCTACTCCACCGCCCTCACCGCGGACTCCGCGCGCAGCGTGGTCACCGACCTCGCCGACCCCGCCCTCGCCCCGCCGGGCTGGCGGACGCTCCGCAAGCCCCGCGCCGTGCCGCTGCGCGACGCGCACATCCAGGAGCTGCACATCCGCGACTTCTCCGTCGCGGACCGCACCTCGGCGCACCCGGGGCAGTATCTCGCCTTCACCGACCGGACCTCGGCCGGCATGCGCCACCTGAGGAGCCTCGCCGACGCGGGCACCTCCTACGTCCACCTGCTGCCCGCCTTCGACTTCGCCACCGTCCCCGAGAAACGCGCCGACCAGGCCACGCCCGCCTGCGACCTCGCCGCCCTGCCCGCCGACTCCGAGCGGCAGCAGGAGTGCGTGGGGCGGACGGCCGCCCGGGACGCGTACAACTGGGGCTACGACCCGCTGCACTACACCGTCCCCGAGGGCAGCTACGCCTCCGACCCGGACGGCCCGCGCCGCACCCTCGAATTCCGGCGGATGGTCCAGGGCCTGGCCGCCTCCGGGCTGCGCACGGTCATGGACGTCGTCTACAACCACACGGCCGCGTCCGGGCAGGATCCCCGTTCCGTGCTCGACCGCGTCGTCCCCGGCTACTACCAGCGGCTGCTGGACGACGGCACCGTCGCCACCTCCACCTGCTGCGCGAACACCGCGCCCGAACACGCCATGATGGGCAAGCTCGTCGTGGACTCCGTCGTCACCTGGGCCAAGGCGTACAAGGTCGACGGCTTCCGCTTCGACCTCATGGGCCACCACCCCAAGGCGAACATCCTGGCCGTGCGTGAGGCCCTCGACGCGCTCACGCCCGCCAAGGACGGCGTCGACGGCAAGGCGGTCGTCCTCTACGGCGAGGGGTGGAACTTCGGCGAGGTCGCGGACGACGCCCGCTTCGTCCAGGCCACCCAGAGGAACATGGCGGGCACCGGCATCGCGACCTTCTCCGACCGCGCCCGCGACGCCGTCCGCGGCGGCGGCCCCTTCGATACGGACCCGCGCGTCCAGGGCTTCGCCTCCGGCCTCTACACCGACCCCAACGGCGCGACCCCCGGCACCCCCGGGGAACAGCGTGCCCGCCTCCTGCACGCCCAGGACCTCATCAAGGTGGGCCTGTCCGGCAACCTCGCCGCGTACCGCTTCACGGACTCCACCGGCCGGAGCGTCAGCGGCGCGGACGTCGACTACAACGGCGCGCCCGCCGGCTACGCCGCCGCCCCCGGCGACGCCCTCGCCTACGTGGACGCGCACGACAACGAGACCCTCTACGACGCCCTCGCCTTCAAACTCCCGCGGCGCACCACGCCGTCCGACCGGGCCCGCGCGCAGGTCCTCGCCATGGCCACCGCCACGCTGTCCCAGGGGCCCGCGCTCTCCCAGGCCGGTACGGACCTCCTGCGCTCCAAGTCGCTGGACCGCAACTCCTTCGACAGCGGCGACTGGTTCAACGCGATCCACTGGGACCGCACCGACGGCAACGGCTTCGGCCGCGGCCTGCCCCCGGCCGCGGACAACGCGGCCAAGTGGCCCTACGCCCGCCCCCTCCTCGCCGACCCGGCCCTGCTCCCGGGCCGCACGCCCGTCGAGGCGGCCTCCGCGGCCTACCGCGACCTGCTGCGGATCCGCACGACGGAGCAGGCGTTCAGCCACACCACGGCCGCCGGGGTCCAGGCGGACCTCTCCTTCCCGCTCTCCGGCAAGGACGAGACACCGGGCGTGATCACGATGCGGCTCGGCAACCTGCTCGTCGTCCTGAACGCCACCCCGGGCCGCCTCACGCAGCGCGTCCCCACCCTCGCCGGAACGGCGTACGCCCTCCACCCGCTCCAGGCCCAAGGGTCGGACCCGGTGGTCAAGTCGGCGTCGTACGACGGCACGTCGGGCACCTTCACGGTGCCGGGGCGCACGGTGGCGGTGTTCCGGCGCGCGGGATGATCGGCGCACAAGTCAAGGGCAGGGTAGTCGTTGGCGGATGCGCTGTGGGCAACTGCCGTTAATTGTCCGGTGCGGCCCTGGAGTTGACCGGCGAAGTTATAAGGATGAACACCCTCCTCTTCGGCGGCTCGCCTTGGTTCCACCCTACTTAGGGGTAATAAAAGCCGGTGATTCAGACGTGGTTGGTGACTGCGACCTTGGTATGCGAGGTTCGTCGGCATTCACGATCGAGTGATCGGCGGCCGTTCGGGGTGTCGGCGCATCAATCGAAAGAGTTCTAGACCACTGCCCGTTGACGCCGCCGCAAGGCTTTTCTGTGCGCGCCGTGGAGGGCTCGTGACGCGGGGTAGGCTCTTGCCCAGCTTTCTTCCGAACCTGTGCCGGTTGCTTCCGCGCGGGTCGACCGACCCGGTTCCCCGGAAGGAAGTGAGGTTCAGATGGCTGACTCCGAACGGTCGCAGGACCGGGATGACGATGTCTCCGGCCTGTCGAGCGCGGACGCTCGGAGCCGGAGCGCCGAAGTCCCCTCCTGTCACTGCCACGAGGAGCGGAACCGAGGTGTCGCGTCGCTGTGGAGGTGGAACCGGCTGATCGTCGAAGCGCTGCTTTGGATCATCCGGTTCGTCGTCGACACATATGGCACCGGCGAGTGAAGGACTGATCCTTCACCCGCCGGCTGATACCCAGCCGGCCGGTGGACCCGTGCTCTGGCTCGCGACCGACGCGGGTCCATCGTGTTGTGCTGGGTACGTATTCGCTTGAGTGCCCCGAATGTGCATGGCCCAACATGCCCGCACAAGGATGAACTCCGGTGCCGGCGCTCTCGCCGACCTCCTGACCCTCCCGCTCGTACGCGTCGAACGGAACCAGGATTAGTCCTTTACGGTACCAGGAAAAAAGTCCTGACCAGGGCGAGGAGCAGACCCGTGCGAGTGCTTGCTGTGGCGGCGAACTGACCCTAAGCGGTAGCTTGGGCAGCCGACTTGACGCCGGAGCCGGGGGCGATGTCAGTGGCGCGTGGTAGTGCGGACTTCGACGGTGACGCCCTGCGCGTGCTGCGTACCACCCGATCCGTCGACGGGCGCCTGCTCAGCGCCGCCGCGCTCGCCGCTCGCGTGGGCACCTCCAAGGCCCGGATACTCTCCTACGAGCGCGGCCGCTCGGTCCCGGAGCCCGCCAGGATCGCCCAACTCGCCCATGTCTTCGACGTTTCCCCGGGCCGGTTGTCGGCCTCCGACGCCCGGCACCTGTCTCTGCGGGATCTGCGCGTCCACGCCGGGCTGACCGCCGCGGAGATCGCGAAGAGCCTGGACGTGAGCCGCACGACCTACCGGGACATCGAAAGACTCGCCCGATTACCCGTGCGCGACGACGGCACCCTGCGGCGGTTGCTCGCCGTCCGCCTCGGTGTCCCGCGCACCGAGATCGACCATGCGCTGCACCACCACCCGCTGGCCATCGCCCGACGCGCCCAGATCACCGACCACTTGGCGGAGGTCTTCACCAGCGCGCGGGAGCGGGACGCGCCCACGGCCGTCGCTCCCGACGACTCACGGATGGTGGCCATAGGGTCACTCGTCCAGCGGGCCCCCACCGTCGTCTGCCGACTGGTCAACCACGAACTGAGCCGCTACCGCTGGCTGCTGAGGGACGCGGCCATGGCCGGGCTCGACGCCGCCTACGCCCAGAGCGAGCGCGCGGCCGAGCAGGCGGGCGCCCGGCAGCGGAGGATCACCGAAATGCTGGAGACGGCCCCTGTGCGCTCCGCCGACAGGCTCAGCGACTTTCTGTCGGTGGCCATGAGCGCGAAGCAGTGGCGCACGATGGTCTCTCTGTCGGACGCGGGCGCGGAAGGCATCGCCCCGCACCGGGTCTCCGAGGAGGACGAGGTCTGGGACGCCCTGCTCGACCGGTCCTTCGTGAACCTTGTCGTGCGTGCCGACGGCAGTGCCTTCGCGCTCAGCCGGCGTGGCCAGGGCGTGATGCGCGCCCAGTTCCGGATGTACGCCTGCCTCTACCCCAGGGTCGCGACGCCCGTGCGATTCCGCTCGATGTCGATGGCGGACCGCTCCGGCAGGAGGCGGGGACGCCGGTCGGCCGGCAAGTGAACCCTTCAGACCGGCAGCGGGGCCAGTGCGGAGAGGCGGGTGAGGAGGTCCGTGAAGGGGCCGAGGTCCGACTCGTCGGCGAGGATGCGGCGGAGGACCTCCGCCATGTCCTCGTCGTAGGCCGCGCTCACCGCCGTGAGCGCCACGAAGTCGTGGACGAGCTGGCGTTCCAGCTCGGCGCGGGGGACGCGGGGGTCCTCCAGCCAGAGCAGGGCCGTCGTCTCCGTCAGGGAGATCCAGGAGCGGACGGCCAGCTCCAGCCGCGGGGGCGGCGACTGCACGCCGAGGTGGCGCAGCATCTCGGCGTACGCCGCCCGCCGCACTCCGTCGATCACCGCACACGCCCGGCTGCCCCCGGCCGCCGGGCCGCCGCGCATCAGGGCGGCGAAGCCCGTGCCGTGCTCCTCGACAAAGCCGAAGAACCGGTTCATCACCCGCGCGAGCCGCTCGCCCAGCGGGCCCTCGCGCGGCTCGTCGAAGAGCGCCGCGAGCTCGTCCGCCGCCTGGCGCAGCGCCGCCTCGTACAGGCTCTGCTTGCCGGGGAAGTAGTGATAGACGAGCGGCCGGGATATCCCGGCCGCCGCTGCGATCTCGTCGATCGAGACATCGTCCGGGCGGCGATGGCCGAACAGTTCGAGAGCGACCGCGATCAGTTGCTCGCGTCGCTGCTCGACCGCCATCCTGCGCCGTATCCGGTTCGTCATGGCGGTCATACTAATGGCAGCCCGCAGGGGCGGATCACGCCCAGGAGGCAGGCGGGCAGGGGGCGTTCGTCACGTCACCCATGGGCCGGTCACTGGATGGCCGTGAGCTTCTGCCCGTCCGCCAGCCGCGCGGTGAGCGCCGTCCGGGAGCCGGGCTTCGCCGGGACGGCCAGCAGCCGGCCGGCCGCTGTGGTCCGCACCGCGCCGGTCGCGGTGATCGACTGCACGTCGTCGCTGCCGGCCGCGAGCGCGTACCAATTGCCGCCGGGCGACTTCCACAGCACGCCCGCCAGCGCGTGCGGGTCGCGCTCGCCGCACGCGGGGGAGCCCTCGGCGCGGGCGACGGGCGGGCTCGCCGCGCCCGGCCGGGTCCCCGGCGGCTGGAACAGCGCCAGCACCCGGCTGCCCGCGCCGCGCCAGGTCTCGGCCCGGGTGCACAGCCACTCCGCGCTGCCCGCCGCGCCGCCGGGCAGCGGCTGGGTCGCGAAGGACCAGGAGTTCACCGAGCGCACGCCCTGCGCCCGCATGGTCTGCAGATGGCAGGCGGTGTGCGCCCAGTCGGCGCGGGCGGCCGGGCCGGTGACGTCGCGCCGCTCGCCGGGGGCGCCCGTGGTGAGCCGGGCCGGGGTCAGCTCGCCGAGGTCGGTCACCAGGCGCCCGCCCATCTGGAGGGCCGGCCAGCTGTGGCAGTCGTTCGCCGAGGCCGGGCTGATGGTCGGGTCGGTCACCCCGTCCGCGGCCGTGCGCAGGGGCCGCGCGCTGTCACCGGGCTTGAGGAGATCGCGCACCGAGACCTCGCTCACCCAAGGGGCCGTCAGATAGCGGACGTCGGTGTCGGCCCGGCCGACCACGACCGCGGTCGCGGAATCCTCGTCGGCCGCGTCCGCGCGGGCGAAGTCCAGGGCCGCGCCGCCGGTGTCGCCGTTCCTGGCCTCGGCGTAGCGCACGAGGCGCAGCCCGTCGTGGAAGACCACGACCGCCGCCTGGCCGACCTCGCCCGCGTACAGCAGCTGCGGGGGGCCCGCGGCGGGGCCGGTGGCGGTGCCCGGTGTGGCGGTCACCCGCACGCTGCCGCCCGGCCGCGCCCAGACGGCGAGGGCCCGGCGCAGCAGCGCCTGGTCGGCGGTGCGGCTGCCGCGGGCGGGCCAGACGGCGAAGCCGGGGCGGTCGGCGCGCTTCCACGTGTCGGCGCCCGCCCGGGTCAACTTGGCTGGATCCAGGGCCTGTTGCGCCGAGGCGTTCTGCGCGTAGGGGGGAGCGGCGGCGCCGTCCGGGCCCCAGTCGCTGCCCGGCAGCACCAGCAGCGTGCCGCACACGGCGGCCGCCGCGGCCGCCGCGAGGGCCGCCCGGCCGTGCTGGCGGCGGCGCATCAGGTCCGTCGGCCGGGCCTGGAGGGAGCAGGGGTCGAATTCCATCGACTCCAGCAGCGACGCGTCCCGGCTCCCGGGCGGTGTGCGCAGCCCGTCCGCCTCGATGAGCGCGGACGCCGGGTCCGCGACGCCCGCGGCCTTGAGCGCCTGCCGGACGTCACGGTCGGACGGCAGCTCCAGGGCGCGCAGCACATACGCGGCCCGGCCGGGCCCGGAGAGGGCGGCGAGGGCCTGGTCCAGGGCGAGTTCGTCGGCGCCGCCGGAGCGGGGGAACAGCCGCAGGCCCCACACCTGCGGCAGCAGCGGGGGGAGCCGGCCGGGCTTGGGGAGCTGCCATCGCCCGCGCGGGCGGCCCGCTTCGAGGGCGGCCCGCAGCACGCGCTGCCGCACATACGCATAGCCCGGGTCGCCCGGGGAGCCGGCGCCGCCGCGCGGGGCGGGCACGGCCAGCCCGGCGAGCTCGGCCTCGGTGACCCTGTTGCGGGGCAGGGCGCGCTGCACGAGGGCGTGCGCGGTGAGCACCCGGCGATTGCGGCCCAGGGCGGGCGGCAGCACGAGATACCCGAGCCGCACGAGACGCGGGTAGTGCTCGATGAGCGCGGCCTCCGCCTGCTCGACGTCGACGGGCGGGATGGGCCTCGGGGCTGTCGCTTGCTGCTCCACGGTCCGTAGAACGAGTGAATGGTGAGATGGTCACCTCACGCCCGCCGGGTGACCGGGATCGCGTGGTCGGCGCTGGTAGCACGTGCGCGGGCCGGGGTTCCCGCGGCGCCGCCGGGCGGCGTCCGCCGCGCGACGGGTTGACGATCGGGCGGACCGGCGGCCGGCGGCCTTCAGGCCACGTAGCGTGCGCGGATGCGGTCGACCGCCTCGTCCGGGACGCCGAGCCCGTCGCGGACATACGCCTCCACCCCGCCGTACCCCCGCTCCATCTCCTCCAGCGCCGCCGCGAGGTAGGCGGGCCGCACGCCGAGGATCGCGTCGGAGATCTCCGGGTCGCCGCCCGCCTCGGTGAAGCGGTCGATGAGCGGGGCGAAGGCCGCCCGCACGGCCGGGTTGACCGAGAGGTATTCCTCCTGGACGGTGGCCTCGTCCGCGCCGAGGAGCAGCAGGATCACGGTGGCCGCCCAGCCCGTGCGGTCCTTGCCCGCGGTGCAGTGGAAGAGGAGGGGGCCGCAGTCCGGCTCGGCGAGGGCCGACAGCAGGAGGCGGTACGCGCCGCAGGCGGACTCGGAGGTCACGAAGGCGCGGTAGGCGTCGCAGAGCAGCTTCTCGGCCTTGCCGTTGCCGAGGTGCTCGTCCGCGACGGCGGGGTTGCCGAGCACCGAGTCGAGCTTGGCCGGCACGCGGTCACCGCCCGTCACCCCGGCGGCCATCACGTCCGCGACGATCAGCCGGGCGCCCGCGGGCACCTGGTCGGGGCGCTCGTGCCGCTCGTGCTCGGTGCGCAGGTCCACGACCGTGTGGATGCCGAGGGCCGCGACCGCGGGGTCGAGCTCCGGGTCGAGCCGGTCGAGCTGGCCGGAGCGCAGCAGCAGGCCCGGGCGGACGGCCGAATTGCCGGCGAGCGCGATGCCGCCGAGGTCGCGGAGATTGATGATGGTCGAGGCGTCGAACTGCGGCATGGGCGCGTCTCCCCTTGTCGGATTTCTACCGTTATTGTGCCGAACGGTAGCCGAGGGCGCGCTCGCACCCCAGCCCCAGGGCCACCCCCAGCCCCAGCGCGGTCAGATGTCCGGCGTCCGTGAACGTCGGCCTCCTGCGCAGCAGGGGGCGCACGCCGAACGCGAGGAGCGCGGCGTACGCGGTCGTGCGCGCGGCGCCCCGTGGAAGCAGTGCGCCGAGCGCGCCGAGGACCGCGTGGTAACCGTAGCTCGGCCCGACGTCGGTGGCCGACCGGGTGCGCGGGGAGGTGCGTACGGCCCGCAGCCCGCCGTAGACCAGCAGGGTCGCGCCGACGTGCCCCAGGGCGAAGGCCCCCGCCGCCCACCACGCGCCGTACGCGTACTCGGCGTGGCCGAGGACCGCCAGGAGCAGCAGGGCGTAGGGCAGTTCCATCGCGCCCTCCATGAGCAGGGCGCTGGTGGCGAGGGTGTCCCAGCGCCCGCTCTCCAGATTGTCGACATTCGTCGAACAGCGCTTCAGCAGTCGCTCCCGGTCGTCCGGGGCGAGCCAGTGGTGGGTGACGGCCGAGGCGAGAGAGAGCGCGCCCACATAGGCGGGGGCGAGGCGGGGGAGGCGTCGGGGCGTGCGTGGTGTGGTCATGCGGCCATGATCGTCGGAGCGGGCCCGCTCCGGCAGGGTTCGGCCGGAACCGGGCCCGTATCCGGTGCGGGCCGTACGCTCAGCCGAGCCGCCACCCGCTGAATTCCGCCAGCCCGCGCGCGCCGCTGCCGTCGTTGCCCGCGGTCAGGAAGAGACCCACGTCCTGCGCCCGGGCGGCGCCCGGAACCCGCACCTCCGCGACCGTCCGCCACGACCCGCCCTCGTCCGTGGAGCACTCGCCCCGGAAGACCCCCGGGGCGATCCGGCCGAGCCTGAGCCACGCGGGCGCCCGCACCCCGGTGATGCGCCGGTAGGCGTCGAACGCGCCGGTGCCGCCGGCGTCGTACGACAGGACCACGCCCTGGCCCGGCGTCAGCGCGAGGTTCACCGCCCCCGGCGACCGCGCCGTCAGGTCGTCGCGCGCGATGATGCCCGTACGCGCCCAACTGCCCGTGTCCGTCTGCGCGTCGACCCGCACGGTCGCCGTGCCGCCCGCCCGCAGCGCGCCCGCGAGGTAGAGCGCGCCGAACTGCTCGGTGCCCTTCCACAGGTCCTCGCCGGAGCCGTCGATCGCGAAGCGGTCGTCCTCCAGCTGCCCGAAGACGGCGGCGTTCCCGCTGACCGTGCGCCACCCGGCGGCGAGCGGACCGGCCAGGAACAGCACACCGCTCCGCACGCTCCGCACCCGCGCCGCGCCCTGCGGGCCGTAGAGCGCGCCCGCCTCGTACGGCAGCCGGCGCAGCGGGCGGTCGAGGGGTGCGGTGGGCGCGGTGACGCGCCAGCGGGCCGTGCCCCTGCCGCCGGGCGGCAGGCCGGGCAGCGAAGTGGGGCCCTGCGCCTCGGCCTTGAGGCCCGTCACGGCGAGGTCGACGCGGCCGGTGGCCCGCAGGCCGTTCATGTTGGTGAGGGCGACGGTGACCGTGGCGGTGCCGCCCGGCGGCACGGCGGCCGGGCTCACGGCGGTGGACAGCGCGCCCTGGTACGGGGCGGCGGCCAGCGTGTCCCGTACGCGTACGGCCGTGCCGTAGGTGTCGCCCACCGGCCGCAGCGCGTACGCCGTCCGCGCCCGCGTCCACGGCTCCTCCACCGCGAACCAGTCCACGGCCCGCGGCGGGCGGCCCTCGCGCAGCGCGTCCTCCAGCTCCTCCAGCCAGCGCCGCCAGCGCGGCAGGTAGAAGCCGCTCATCAGGCCGTGCCAGTCGCGGTTGGCGTAGTCGTGCAGCTTGCCGCCGTCGGACGTGGCCCGTCCGCCCCACAGGGTCAGCAGCGTCCGGCCCGCGCGCACCAGCTCGTCCGCCTCCTGCGGCCCCGTCGCCATGGCCCGCGCGGCGGCGTCCCAGGGCCCGAGCAGGAACGCCCGGTGGGTGCCCGCGATGTCCTCCGCCAGGCCCATCAGCCTCAGCCACAGCGCGGCGAGCGCCCGGAAGGCGGCCAGGTCCCCGCGGTCGTGGGCGGCCCGGAGCTCGGGGAGGAGCTGCCTGCTGCGGTGCGCGAGCGCCTGGCGGGCGACGTCGGCCAGGTCGTAGCGGTAGGTGTCACGGCCGCGCAGGTCCGCGCCGACGGCCAGCAGGCCGGTGAGCGCGGCGTCGAAGCGGACCGGGTCGTACGACAGGGCGTCCGGCGCGTACTCCCCGGCCCGGTCCGTGGCCAGGTCCGGGCGGGCGGCGAAGAGGCTGTCGTGCGGGTCGCTGCGCCCGGGCGCGTGCTGCCGGTACGCGGTGTCGCGCAGCGCCGCCCACGCGTCCCGGGCCGCGGCGTCCCGGCGGCCGTAGCGGAAGTCCGCGTACGCGCGGAACCACCGCTCCCGGTCCGGCGCCTCCTCGTGCCACGCCAGCTCCGAGAAGTGCTCGAAGGCCGCCGGGTCGCGGTCGGCGCCCTCGGGCAGATACGCCGTGCCGGCCAGGGCGCTGCCCGGCTTGTCCCGCCACGCGAAGAACTTCGCCTCCCAGACGTCGGTCTTCGCCCCCAGCGTCGTGCGCCCGCCGAAGTTCGGGATGCTGCCGAAGGCGTACGGCGTGCCGCCCCAGTCCTTCTCCCGGTCGGTGATCCCCTCGAAGCGGTCGGAGATGCCGTCGACGATCAGCATCCGCTCGCGGTCGACGGCGTCGAGCAGCTCGGGAAGCGGGTTGCTCTCCCAGCCGAGGATCACCCAGACCGCCTCCGGGTGGGCGGCGCGCAGCGCCTTCTCGACGCCGCGGGCGGCGGCCGCGACGGGGACGTCGCCCGCGGTGCCGCCCTCGTGCAGCAGGTCCATCTTGAAGTACGCGGCCTCGCCGAACAGTTCGCGCTGGTGGCGGTAGAAGGAGGCCGCGGTGCGGGCGAAGGCGCCGGTGCGCGGGTCGAGCCAGTCGGGGCGCGCGAAGCCGTGCCACACGCCCTGCGGGACGACCCGGGCGTCCGGGTTCCGCTCGGTGAAGCCGTCGGGCACCGAGCCGTAATAGCCCGGCAGGACGGGGGCCATGCCCAGCTCGCGCAGCCGGTCGCAGATCCGTCTGCCCAGCGCGGCGCGCCGGGCGATCAGCGCGGGGGAGAGGGGGCCGCCGTACCCGCTCAGGTTCTGCAGCAGCCACCACGGCTGGTGGGAGGGGGCGGGCAGCCAGGCGCGCGCCTCGGCGTCGCTGTAGCCGCTGTCCAGCAGGACGCGGTGGTGGACCGCCTCGTGCCCGGCGATCACCAGCACCTCGTTGCAGCCGTGCAGGGCGAGGATGTCGATCATCCGCTCCCAGTAGGGCCAGTCGGCGTACGGGAAGGTGTAGCCGTCGTTGGTGTCGTTGAGCGCGAAGCGGTGCGGGAGCGCGGTGGAGCGCCGCAGCGGCTCGCTCGGCGCGGGGAGGGCGGCCGGGAGATCGAGGTGGCGCGCGCTCCAGGTGATGTGGGCCCCGCACACATATTTGAGGTACCAGTGCACACCGGTCAGCAGCACCGCCGGGCTCGTGCCCGCCACCTCGATCCGGCCCGTCGTGCCGGTCACCTCGAAGCGCTCCCGGCCCGAGGACAGCGGGGTCAGCGTGAACTGCCGCGCGTGGGCGGCCAGCAGGCGCTCCAGCGCGGCACGGGCGGGGGCGGGGTCGAAGGGGGCGGGGAGCCGGGGGACGGAGGCCGCCGCGGGGGAGGAGGTGCCGAGGGCGGCTCCCGCGCCGATCGCTCCGACGGCCCCCAGCACCGCGCGTCTGGACGGCGGCGTCGGCAGCTCGGTCATGGCGCTCCCCACTGTGCGGTACGCGACGACGCGCGCGTGCGAGGCGCACGCTAGCGGGGGCCATCAGGGGGAGCAAGGAGAGCCCGTCGGCGATTTTGCCCGGCGGGCGGTCAGGCGGGGCTTGCGCCCCGGTCCAGATAGGCGAGGACCGCCAGCACCCGGCGGTTGTCGTCGTCGGACGGCGGAAGGCCGAGCTTGGCGAAGATGTTCGACGTGTGCTTCGTGACCGCCCGCTCCGTGATGTGCAGCTGCCCGGCGATCGCGGCGTTCGACCGCCCCTGGGCCATCAGCTCGATCACCTCCCGCTCGCGCGGCGTCAGCCGCCCCATCGGCGTGTCCCGCGACCGCCGCGTCAGCAGCTGCGAGATCACCTGCGGATCCATCGCGGTGCCGCCCGCCGCGACCCTCCGTACGGCGTCGACGAACTGCGCCGCGTCGAACACCCGGTCCTTCAGCAGATATCCGACGCCCCCGCTGCCGTCGGCGAGCAGCTCCCGCGCGTACAGCTGCTCCACGTGCTGGGACAGCACCAGCACCGGCAGCCCCGGGGTCTCCCGGCGGGCCGCCAGGGCGCACTGCAGGCCCTCGTCCGTGAACGAGGGCGGCAGCCGTACGTCCACGACCGCGACATCGGGCTTCAGCTCGGCGAGCGCCCGGCCGAGCTCGGGTCCGCTCTCCACCGCCGCGGCGATCTCGAAGCCGAATGCCTCCAGCATCCGGACCAGCCCGTCCCGCAGCAGGAACAGGTCTTCGGCGAGCACGACGCGCAAGGGGTTCTCCATGGGGGGATGACGGGGCGTCAGCGCAGGGCGCAGGGGATCTCCATCGTGACCGTCGTGGGCCCGCCCACCGGGCTGCTCACGGCCAGGACGCCGTCGAAGGCGCCGAGGCGGCGCTCGATGCCGAGGAGGCCGGTGCCGCCGCCTGCGCGGGCCCCGCCGCCGGAGACCGCCGCGCCGCCGCGGCCGTCGTCAGCCACCGAGATCCGCAGCGCCCCCTCGGCGTGGTGCACGTCGAGCCGCACCCGCTGGGCGCGGGAGTGCTTGGCGGCGTTGGTGAGCACCTCGCTGACCGCGAAGTACGCGGCCGACTCGACCGGCTCCCCGGCCCGCCCCGGCAGCCGGACGTCCACCTCGACGGGCAGCGGCATCCGCAGGGCGAGGGCGCGCAGGGCGTCACCGAGGCCGCGCTCGGCGAGCACGGGCGGATGGATGCCGCGGACGAGGTCGCGCAGCTCGGCGAGGGCCTCGGCGGAGTCGGCGCGGGCCGCGGCCAGCAGCCGCTTGGCCTGGGCGGGGTCGTGCTCGACCAGCGCCTCGATCGTGCCCAGGCTCATGCCCATCGCCACCAGCCGGGCCTGCGCCCCGTCGTGCAGGTCGCGCTCGATGCGGCGCAGCTCGGCGGCGGAGCTGTCCACCGCGTCGTGCCGGGTCTCGGTGAGGTGCTCGACGCGCAGGGCGAGCTCGCGCTCCGCGGCCGGCCGCAGCAGTGCCTTGGTGAGCCGGAAGTGCGTCCGCAGGAGGTGCTGGTTGACGAAGACCCCGAGCACGCCGAACCCGAGACCCACCGCCGCCGCGAGGTTCGCCGTGAACTGGTCGGTGACGGGCACGAACGCGAACCACTGCACGTCATTGACCCGGACGATCGGCTTCCACACCCCGAGGGCCAGGACCAGGCCCCAGAACACATAGATGATCAGCGTCGCGGGCAGCACGGCGAGCACCGCGCCCGCCGACAGGTCCACGAACAGCCACTGGATGTCACGCCACGTCGCTTTGTCCTTGAGCAGCGTCAGGCAGTGCTCCACCTGTCCGACGAACCCGCCGCGCCGCTCGGGCAGCCTCCGGTACGGAACCGGGATGCGCACCCCCGACCACGCGTCGGCCTGCCGTCGGCGCTGATTCGCGTACGACCGCACGGCCGACAGGACGACCGGGGTGGTGAAGAAGCCGATGCCCAGCGCCATCAGCACCAGCGACACCAGCGTGAGGGTGAACAGCAGGGTCGACATCACCAGCCCGACGACCGTCAGCCACAGCCCGCGCGCCGCGGCCAGCAGCGCCTTGGCGATCTTCATGCCGGTGTTCCCCCGTGTGCGTCGTTCCCGGGACCGCGGCTCGGCCCTGGACCGACTCTAGTCTCTGCCCGCACAGGCGATCGGTCACTGGGGCGGGCACCCCGGCCATGGTGTACCTAACCCCCCTGACCTCGACAGACGCCCTTTCCGGGGCGGTCGCGCGGCACGCGCCGGGAGCCTCGCGCGTCGGCGCGGCCGCCCGGCGCGTGCTGGCCGGATCAATAGCCGGCGGGAGGCGCGTACTTGTAGCCCACGCGCCGCACCGTCACGATCGAGGCGCGGTGCTCGGCGCCCATCTTGCGGCGGAGCCGGGCGATGTGGACGTCGACCGTGCGGCCGTCGCCCACGTGACCGTAACCCCACACCGTGGTCACCAACTGGTCGCGCGTGTGCACCCGGTGGGGGTGCGCGACGAGATGGGCGAGCAGCTCGAACTCCAGATAGGTCAGGCCCAGCGGCCTGCCCGCGATACGGGCGATCCGCTGCTCCGGGTCGATGCTGACCAGCGCGTCCCCCCGGCCGCCGGGCGCCGGGGTCTCGGCGGCGGGCTGCTCCGCCGGTACGAGCACGAGGTAGCCGATCATCGGCGGCTGGCCGGGGAGGCTGGGCACGGTGTGCTGGGGGGCGGGCATCCAGGTCGCCGCGCCGGAGTGCAGCAGCTCGGCGACCGGGGGCACCTCGTCCGGGGCGACGGCCCGCAGTCGGTGCCGATGCGCCCCCTGGGCGGGGGTGCGGGTGCCCGAGGACGTCGGGGCGGGCGCGGCGAGGGTACGGAGGTTCGTCATGGAGAGCTCAGCTCTTTCGCGCGGGAGACCGTCGAGGGGACGTGCGTGTGCGCGGGCCGTTGGCCGGGACCAGGTGTCCGGCGGCTGACTTCGACGTGGGGGTCAGCGAGAGGAGTGGGCCTGCGCGGAAGTCGCGCGGCAACACACTCGGTCGAAGTCGTGGTGCTGGCGGGAAGGCCAGAAGGGCTCGAGGTCGCTGCGACCCGTCGCGGTGTTCTGGAAGCTGGCCATGCACCTATTGAAGCATGCCGCGTGACGGGAGAGCAGGGGTTACCGGGGGTTGTTGATGTGGGGTGAACGGGTTCCGGGGCGGGCGAGCCCCGGAGTCCCGTGGGCCCGCCCCCCTCCGGCACCCCGCCCCGAGCACTCGGCGGCAGGGGGGCGAGGGCGGTCAGGACCAGCGCAGGCGCCGCCGCCAGTCCAGCCCGGTGAGGGATATCGCCCGCTCCGGATCGCCGTCCCACGACGCCGGCAGGCCCGCTTCCGTCAGAGCCGCCACGACGTCCCGGCCCACCTCCGCCACGGCCTCCAGGTCACCGGACGCGTGCGTCCCGTACGACAGCCACATCCCCTGCCCCGCCACCGCGGCCCTCGTGTCCTCGTAGTGGAAGAAGACGAACCCGTGGTCCCCCTCCGCCGCCTCCGCGCCGATCTCCGCGAACCCGCACCGCGAGCAGCAGGTGAAGTGCATCCGGGCCGTGATCCCGGCCGAGTCCAGCGCCGCGAAGGCCGCCGCGACCCGGTCGGCGTCCGTCACCTCGGGCCAGCCGGCCTGCTCGGCCAGCCGCTCGCGCCACAGCCTGCCGACGATCCGCCGCGCGGTGGCCACGGGAAGCGGCGTGGCGCCGTCCGCGGAGAAGTAGTCGGAGACCTCGTCCGCTATCTCCTCGGCCGGGTCGAAGCCGCACCGGATCAGCAGCCGGGCCTGCTCCTCGGCCTCCTTCAGCAGCCGGGGCCCGAGCTCGGCCTCCAGCTCCGCCACGGGCACGTCCGCGAAGTCCGCCCCGAGGCCGGCGCCGGGCTCCTCCGCGCCCAGCTCGACCCGCTCCCAGGCATACCCCTCCGACCAGCCCCGCGTGCCGAGCGCCCACGCCACGAAGACGTCCGCGACCTCGTCCGCGCTCGCCATCCGCACCCCGAAGTGCCGCTCCGCCGAGCCCTCGCGGTACTCCACCTCGTACGGCCCGTCGCCCTCGTGCCACGTCTGGAGATAGTGGTCGCCGCCGCTCTCGTCGGCCGTGCGCTCGGCCACCACGAACCGGTCACCGTCCGCGCCCAGCCGGCCGATCAGGCGGGCCAGCTCCTCGGCGCCGATCTCCGAACGGACCTCTCCTGACTCGGTGTTCACGGTGATGGGCAGCATGGTTCCCCCTCGCTCCGGGGACCGCTCGCGATCAGCGGCCCGCTTGGAGGAATCCTGTCACCCCCCACTGACAACCCGGCGACGGCGGGGTACCGGGCGCCCGGCACCCCGCCGTCGGGCTCACTCGTTCCCGGCGATCAGCGGGTAGTGGTCCGAGAGATCGGTGTACGTGTAGTCCTTGCCCCAGCTGGAGACCGTCCACGGCGCGGACCGCTCCTTGACCACCGTGTTCCGCCAGTTGCCCGGCCGCGCGTGGCCGACGCGGTGCAGCACGTAGTCGAGATCCTCGCGGGCCTCGCCGGGATAGCGGTAGGACGCGATCGAATTCTCCTCGGTGTCGAAGGAGTACGGATGGCCGGTGCGGGCCGCGGCCGGCGCGAGGCCGGCGTTCGCGAGCATCGAGGCGTATTCCGGGCCGTGCGAATCCACATTGAGGTCACCGGCGAGCATGACCTGTTCACCGGCCGGAATCCTCTTGGCGTCCAGGAAAGCGCCGATCTGCCGGAACTGCCTGGCGCGGTCCGCCGCCGCCTCGCCCGCCTTGCAGCCGCTGTCGGTCGACTGGGTGTGCGTGCCGACAAGGTGCACCTTGGTGCCGTTCACATTCAACACCACATAGGCGAAGCCCTTGTTGGACCACCAGTCCGAACCGCACGCGTCCTGGTAGATCACCTGTTCCTTGCGCACGATCGGCCATTTGCTGAGCACGGTGACGCCGCCGTCCTCCGGCGTGGTGGAGGAGTAATTCCCGCCCGTCGCGTCCCAGCCGTCCTTGCTGCGCCCGACGACCGGCGTCTGATACGGATACCGCTCGGCCGCGTTCGCCTTCAGGGCGTCGGAGGCGCCGTTGTCGAAAGCCTCCTGGAGCACCACGACGTCATTGCCCTGGAAGAAACCGGCTGCGGGAATCGCCTTGGCCCGGTGGTCCTGACCCCAGTTCGGGTAGAGGTTCTTACTCATCAGGAAGGTGTTGTACGTCAGCACCTTCAGCTCCGGAACGGAACCGTCCGTCGACGCGGCCCGAGCCGTTTGCGGCAGTGCCGCGGATATCGCCACCGCGGCGAGGGCGGTGGCGATGATTCTCGCGGACTTCGTGGACTTGATGTGCGGCACTGCGTCTCCCTGGGGGTCGGGGGTGAAACAGACGAACCGTCAACATCAAATCAGCCGGGCTTACTTGAAAGCGGCTTTAAGGTGAACGAATTACTTACGGTAATGGTCGAATGCGTTCAGGGCGCGTGACGAGCCCTCCGGGGCCCGGGCCCGCCGGACCCCGGCGGCGGGATCAGGGCTTCGCCGACCTGCCCAACGCCTCCCGCACTGCCTCGTCCGTACGGCCCACCACCGCGGAACCGTCGTCCGCCGTGATGATCGGCCGCTGGATCAGCTTCGGGTGCTCCGTGAGCGCCGCGATCCAGCGGTCCCGCGCCCCCGCGTCGCGCGGCCAGTCCTTCACCCCGAGCTCCCTGGCCTCCGCTTCCTGCGTCCGCGTGATGTCCCACGGCTCCAGCCCGAGCCGGTCGAGCACGGCGCCGATCTCCTCGGCGCTCGGTACGT
Source organism: Streptomyces sp. NPDC020379 (assembly GCF_044387105.1). Lineage (NCBI taxonomy): Bacteria > Bacillati > Actinomycetota > Actinomycetes > Kitasatosporales > Streptomycetaceae > Streptomyces > Streptomyces sp. NPDC020379. Next base: position 366,491 of record NZ_JBIRVR010000001.1, on the reverse strand, counting down.
CCTCCAGATAGCGGCGGACGGTGTATGCGGCCCCTTCCGCATCGAGCAGCGACAGCGCGCCGCGGCACTTGGAACAGGCGGGATTGATCCAGATCTCCATGCCGGACACCGTACCGCGAGAGCCCTCAAGTGGCGTTTGACCTGGGCCGATTGTCAGTGCCCGGCAGTAAAATAGGAGGTGTTGAGCGAGGGCTCACACACGTGTCAGGAGGATGCCGATGCCCACAGCCGCACCACCTCACCCGAACCTGCCCAGTCTCCCGACCCTGCCGAAGAAGCGCCTGCCCGCCGAGCAGCCCCGCGAGTGGTACGAGACCCACAACCGCCGCCTGAAGGCCATGCGCCTCGCCATCGCCCTGCTCCACTCGGGCGTCTACACCCCGGACAGGGCCGACAACCGCCGCATCCGCACAGCGGCGACCCAGATAGGCGTCCACGTCCCCTCGGACACGACGTGCGCCCTGGTACGCACGCTCATGGCCGGCTGAGGACCGGGCGCGGACAGCGCGAAGGCCGCCATCTCCGGAAAGGAGACAGCGGCCCTCGCGCGTGACGGCGACGCCGATCTAGAGGTCGAAGTACATCTCGAACTCGTGCGGGTGCGGCCGCAGCTGGATCGGGGCGATTTCCTGGGTGCGCTTGTAGTCGATCCAGGTCTCGATCAGGTCGGCGGTGAAGACGCCGCCCGCCTGGAGGTATTCGTTGTCCGCCTCGAGGGCCTCCAGGACCGCCGGGAGGGAGGTGGGGACCTGGGGGACGTTCGCGTGCTCGTCGGGGGCGAGCTCGTAGAGGTCCTTGTCGATCGGCTCGGCCGGCTCGATCTTGTTCTTGACGCCGTCGAGGCCGGCCAGGAGGAGGGCCGAGAAGGCGAGGTAGGGGTTCGAGGACGGGTCCGGCGCGCGGAACTCGACGCGCTTGGCCTTCGGGTTGGAGCCCGTGATCGGGATGCGCATCGCGGCGGAGCGGTTGCGCTGCGAGTAGACCAGGTTGACCGGGGCCTCGAAGCCGGGGACCAGGCGGTGGTAGGAGTTCACCGTCGGGTTGGTGAAGGCCAGCAGCGACGGGGCGTGCTTGAGGATGCCGCCGATGTAGTAGCGGGCGGTGTCCGAGAGGCCCGCGTAGCCCTGCTCGTCGTAGAAGAGCGGCTCGCCGCCGCTCCACAGCGACTGGTGGACGTGCATGCCCGAGCCGTTGTCACCGAAGATCGGCTTCGGCATGAAGGTCGCGGTCTTGCCGTTGCGCCAGGCGACGTTCTTCACGATGTACTTGAAGAGCATCAGGTCGTCGGCCGCGGCGAGCAGCGTGTTGAACTTGTAGTTGATCTCCGCCTGGCCGGCCGTGCCGACCTCGTGGTGCTGGCGCTCGACCTGGAGGCCGGACGCCTCCAGTTCCAGGGAGATCTCGGCGCGCAGGTCGGCGAAGTGGTCGACCGGCGGGGCCGGGAAGTAACCGCCCTTGTAGCGGACCTTGTAGCCGCGGTTGTTGTCCTCCGCACCGGTGTTCCAGGCGCCCGCCTCGGAGTCGATGTGGTAGAAGGACTGGTTCGCGCTGGTCTCGAAGCGGACGCTGTCGAAGACGTAGAACTCCGCCTCCGGGCCGAAGTACGCGGTGTCCGCGATGCCGGTGGAGGCGAGGTACGCCTCGGCCTTCTTGGCGATGTTGCGCGGGTCGCGGCTGTACTGCTCGCCGGTGATCGGGTCGTGGATGAAGAAGTTGATGTTGAGCGTCTTGTCCCGGCGGAAGGGGTCGACGCGCGCCGTCGACAGGTCCGCGCGGAGCGCCATGTCGGACTCGTGGATGGCCTGGAACCCGCGGATCGAGGAGCCGTCGAAGGCGAGCTCCTCGGCCGGGTCGAACGCCGCCGCCGGGATCGTGAAGTGCTGCATCACGCCAGGCAGGTCGCAGAAGCGGACATCGACGAACTTGACGTCCTCGTCCTTGATGAACTTCTTGGCGTCGTCGCCGTTCTGGAACATCCAACTCCTCCTAGCCCGGCCGCGAGCGGTCGGGGTTGCTTCGGTGGCGCGGCCCATATGCGGGTTGGGGCACGTTCATATGCGGGTCCATATGCGGTGCCGCGCTGACGCCGACCCTAGAGAGACGGGATTTCCCAAGCATGACCCATTTGTTTCGCCGAGGTTAACCGGAACGCGCCGCAGGGCAGGGTCGAAACGGTTAATACCGGACCCGGGCGGAAGCGAACGTATGCGGTCGCAGTACCGTTGTCGGGTGGACAACAGGCAAGCAATGGGCTCATGGCTCTCCGGACCGCGCGCGGCCGCCGAGGAGATGGGCGTCGACTTCGGTTACCGCGGGGAGCGCCTCGGACTGCCGGAGAGCGGACCGGGCTCGATCGCTCGGCCCGGCCGGCGCATCGCGGCGATCTTCATCGACTGGGCGCTGTGCATGCTCGTCGCCTACGCCTTCCTGTCGGGAGGCAAGGCTCAGCAGACGGGCAACTGGGCGCTGCTGATCTTCTTCGTACTCAGTGTGCTCACTGTCGGTACGGTCGGCTGCACCCCGGGCAAGCGGCTGCTCGGACTGCGCGTGATCAGCGAGAACGGCGGCCGGCTCGCGCTGCCGCGGGTCCTGCTGCGCAGCGTGCTGCTGGCGATCGGCATCCCGGCGATCATCTGGGACCGCGACACCCGCGGCCTGCACGACCGGCTCGCCCGCGCCGTCCAGGTCCGTATCTGAGCGAGCGGGACAGTCTGAGCGAGCGGGACACGGGACAGGGGGCCGGAAGACGGCGGAAAGGCCGGGGCCGCAAGAGACGGAAAGGCGGGGCGGAACCGAGAGGTTCCGCCCCGCCTTCGTCGTTGTACGGGGGTGCGTACGGGCCTCAGCGGCCCTTCGGCATCCGCGTGCCCTTCGGCATCGGCCCCTTCGGGATGGGCATGTTGCTGAGCAGGTCGCCGAGCGCCCGCAGACGGTCGTTGACGACCGTCACCTGGGCGCCGGGCAGCACGCGGGGCAGCTTGAGCAGTGTGGTGCGCAGCTTCTTGATGGGCACCTGGCCCTCGCCGTCGCCCACCACGATGTCGTGCACCGGGACGTCCGCCACGATGCGCGCCATGCGCTTCTTCTCGGCCGCCAGCAGGCCCTTGACCCGGTTGGGGTTGCCCTCGCCGACGAGCACGATGCCCGCCTTGCCCACCGCGCGGTGCACGACGTCCTGGTTGCGGTTCATCGCGACCGCGGGCGTCGTGGTCCAGCCACGGCCGACGTTCTCCAGGACCGCCGCGGCGGCGCCCGGCTGGCCTTCGAGCTGCCCGAAGGCGGCGTGCTCGGCCCGGCGTCCGAAGACGATCGCCATCGCGAGGAAGGCCAGCAGGAAGCCCAGGATGCCCAGATAGACCGGGTGATCGATCCAGAAGCCGATGGCGAGGAGCACACCGAAGGTGACGATGCCCACAGCCGCGACGACAAGACCGACCTTCGAGTCGACCTTCTTGGTCATCTTGTAGGTCAGGGCGATCTGCTTCAGTCGCCCGGGGTTCTCGGATGTTTCCTTCCTCGCCATAAGGCGAAGTTTACGTGGCCTGCGGACCTGGGGTGGCCACGGCCTCCAGCAGGTGCTGCGCCTCGCGCCGGGCCTTGGCCCGGCGGCGGTCCTCCAGCACCGCGGTCCAGGCGTTCCGGCGGGCGGTGCGCTGACCACGGCGCATCAGCAGCCCCTCCAGGGCGCGCAGGGCCCCCGTGACGGACGGGGGCCGCACGGAGAGGGTGGCGGGCAGTGCGGAGGGCGGAGCGAAAGAGGCGCGTACCGGCGCGGCCTGCATGTCATGGTCCCCTCGGAGAGCGGAATGGGATGACTGAGAGCAGCGGGGGGCTGGCGGTGCGGATGAGGGAGCACTGCTGCGGTGCGTGCTTCCATCGTCACTGAACGGTGTTACCAATGGATGACCAGTTGGTCAAACACCTATGAAACGTTGACGCGACCGATACCGTGCCCACCTTCGGGTGGCGGTACCGGCCGCGTCGGGGCCTGCGGGCGGGTCGCTCAGAGCGCCTGCGCGGAGGTGGCGGCCGTGCGTCGCTCCATCGCCTGCTGGAAGAGCCGGCCCGCGCGGTACGAGGAGCGGACCAGCGGCCCGGACATCACGCCGGAGTAGCCGATCGCGTCGGCCTCGTCCTTGAGCTCCACGAACTCCTGCGGCTTCACCCAGCGCTCGACGGGGTGGTGGCGCGGGGAGGGGCGCAGGTACTGGGTGATGGTGATCAGCTCACAGCCCGCCTCGTGCAGGTCGCGCAGCGCCTCGCCGACCTCCTCGCGGGTCTCGCCCATGCCCAGGATCAGGTTGGACTTGGTGACCAGACCGGCCTCGCGCGCCTTGGTGATGACCTCGAGGGAGCGCTCGTAACGGAAGCCGGGGCGGATGCGCTTGAAGATCCGCGGCACCGTCTCGACATTGTGCGCGAAGACCTCGGGGCGGGAGGCGAAGACCTCCTCCAGCAGCTCCGGCACCGCGTTGAAGTCGGGGGCCAGCAGCTCGACCTTGGTGTGGCCGCCCTCGCGGCCCGCCGTCTGCTGGTGGATCTGGCGCACGGTCTCCGCGTACAGCCAGGCGCCGCCGTCCGGCAGGTCGTCGCGCGCGACGCCGGTGATGGTGGCGTAGTTCAGGTCCATGGTGACCACGGACTCGCCGACGCGGCGCGGCTCGTCACGGTCCAGGGCCTGCGGCTTGCCGGTGTCGATCTGGCAGAAGTCACAGCGCCGGGTGCACTGGTCGCCACCGATGAGGAAGGTCGCCTCGCGGTCCTCCCAGCATTCGTAGATGTTCGGACAGCCGGCCTCCTGGCACACGGTGTGCAGGCCCTCGCTCTTCACGAGGTTCTGCATCTTGGTGTACTCGGGGCCCATCTTCGCCCGGGTCTTGATCCACTCGGGCTTGCGCTCGATGGGGGTCTGGGCGTTCCGGACCTCCAAGCGCAGCATCTTGCGTCCGTCGGGTGCGACAGCGGACACGTCCGGCTCCCTATGGCTTCGATTCTTCGGCGGACACCAGGGTACGCCCGTTAATTCGTACGTGTTTACGCGTATGGGGTGCGCGTGTGGGTTATGGGTGGGACAACCCGTGGGCGGTGGGGGCCATTCCCCCGGGCCGCCGGGGTGTCCCGGGGTAACCGCTAGACCGCCCTCGGCAGGGGCTCCGCCGACTCCAGGACCTCTCGCAGATGCTTCTCCATCACGGGCACCACCTCGCTCACGGACACCCGGCGTCCCAGCTCGTTGGAGAGCGAGGTCACTCCCGCGTCCCGGATGCCACAGGGCACGATCCGGTCGAACCAGGTGTTGTCGGGGTCACAGTTCAGCGCGAAGCCGTGCATGGTCACGCCCTTGGCGATCCGGATGCCGATCGCCGCGAGCTTGCGGTCCTCGCCGCGCTGGCCGGCGTTCGAGGGGGCGTACTCCGGGCCGTTGAGCCGCGGGTCGAACTCCTCGTCCGCGAGCCGCGGGTCGAAGTCCAGCTTCAGCCCGCCGGTGGCCGGGGCGTCCTCCCGGGCGTCGCCCAGCACCCATACGCCGCTGCGGCCCTCGACCCGGGTCGTCTCCAGGCCGAAGTCCGCGCAGGCGCGGATGAGCGCCTCCTCCAGGCGGCGCACGTGCGCGATGACGTCCACCGGGCGCGGCAGCTTGAGGATCGGATAGCCGACGAGCTGGCCCGGGCCGTGCCAGGTGATCTTCCCGCCCCGGTCGACGTCGACCACGGGGGTGCCGTCCAGGGGGCGCTCGCTGTCCTCCGTGCGCCGTCCCGCGGTGTAGACCGCCGGGTGCTCCAACAGCAGACAGGTGTCCGGGACCTTGTCCGCGAACCTGGCCGCGTGCACCCGCCGCTGCTCCTGCCACGCCTCCTGATACTCGACGGCGTCCGCCCCGAAGCCCAGGTGGACAAAGCGCAGCTCACTCACGGCAGCTCCTCTTCGAACCTTTTCGAACCTTGCAGTGCACCGTGGGTGTCTCCCGCGCGTCTCACGCCGTCTCCCGCGATTCCGCACGCTGTCACTCACGCCCTTGCCACTGTACGGCGGCCCGCCGACAGCGCCGCAGGCGGCCGGTCGGCCCGCCCCGGCTCTCATGGGCCCCGGGGACGCCTTCCATGCGTATTTGATCTGTCCTCACACGATCGGATGAATGCGGGGCGAAGGCGGCGATCGGGGCGTTGCGCGGCCGCTAAGTTCGCGCCGTTCCACAACGCGATCAGGGAGACCGGCAGGCTGATGACGGAACGACCCCCGCAGCGCATCCCCAATCGCCAGCTCGCCGCACTGATCGCGGAGGCTGGCTTCTCCAACGCAGGGCTGGCTCGGCGCGTCGATCAGTTAGGGCTTGAGCACGGCCTCGACCTCCGCTACGACAAGACCTCGGTCACCCGCTGGCTGCGCGGCCAGCAGCCGCGCGGCACCACACCCGCGCTGATCGCCGAGGTCTTCACCCGGCGGCTCGGCCGGCGGCTGTCCGCACAGGATCTCGGGCTGGACGCGTGCGCGCCGGTGTACGCCGGGCTGGAATTCGCCGCTTCGCCGGAAGAGGCCATTGACATCGTCAGCGGCCTGTGGCGAAAGGACTCCGGCAGCCACACCGAGCTCCGGAAGATCGCCTTCACCCCGGCGGGGCTGGTGGTGCCGAGCCGGGACTGGCTGATCGGCCGGGCCGACGAGCGCGTGGCCCGCGGCGCGGCCCCCGTGCCCGTCACGGACGGCGCCGCCCGGGTGCCCACGCAGTCCCGCGGCCTGCCGCCGCGCCAGCGGCACGCCGAGCGCGGGCCCGGCGGCCGGGTCTCGATGGGCGACATCGCGGCGCTGCGGTCGGTGGGTGAGCTCTTCCGGACGCTCGACCACGCGTACGGCGGCGGGCACGCCCGGCAGGCCCTGGTGCGCTATCTGGAGCATGAGGCCGAGCCGATGCTCCGCGGCACCTACGGCGAGGCGGCCGGGCGGCGGCTCTTCGGCGCCGTCGCCGACCTCACCCGGCTCGCCGGGTGGACGTCGTACGACATCGCCGCCCACGGCCTGGCGCAGCGCTATTTCGTCCAGGCGCTGCGGCTCGCCCAGGCGGCGGGGGACCGGCCCTACGGCAGCTATGTGCTCGTGACCATGAGCCGGCAGGCGGTCTATCTCGGGCACGGCCGGGAAGCGGTGCAGCTGGCCCGGGTCGCCCAGCAGGGCGTGGGCTCGGGGGCGCCGTCCGTGGTGCAGTCGCTGCTGCACGCGGTCGAGGCCCGGGGGCACGGGGTGCTCGGCGAGGTGCGGGCCTGCTCGGCGTCGCTCGCGCGGGCGGAGCGGGCGCTGGAGAGCGCGCGGCCGGGTGACGAGGTGCCGTACTGGGCCCGCTTCTTCGACGAGGCGCAGCTGGCCGACGAGTTCGGGCACTGCCACCGCGACCTCCAGCAGTACCGGGCCGCGGCGCAGCACGCGGAGCGGTCCCTGCAGCTGCGCAGCGCGGCGTACGCCCGCAGTCGCCTCTTCTGCCGCGTGGTGCTGGCCACGGCGCGGCTGGGGCTCGGCGAGCTGGAGCAGGCGTGCGCGCTGGGCGCGGAGGCGGCGGCGCAGGCGGCCGAGATGCGGTCGGTGCGGGCGCTGGAGTATGTCCGGGATTTCGAGCGGCGGTTGGAGCCGTATCGGGATGCGGCCGCCGTTCGGGCTTACCGGGAGAAGGTGGCTCTGCTTTAACGGAGCCTCAGCGGTGCCCTCGCTTTACGGGGTCCGGGGCTTGGTCCCCGGGCCCCTTCGCGTTTCCGGGCCCCGTTCCGCGCCCACGCGGCGTTCCGCGCCCACGCGGCGGAGCCGCTCAGTGTCGCGGCCTCGCGCCCCTTGAGCTCGGGGCTTCGCCCCTTGCCCCGTTCCGCCCACTGGGGAGGAGCGTGCGGCCGGTTCGCGGCTGCGGGTTGGTGGGGGCTGGTCGCGCAGTTCCCCGCGCCCCTGACGGGGCGCAGCCTCTGGGTCCCGTCGTGCTCACGCGGCGGAGCCGCTCAATGTCAGGGTCCCGCGCCCCTGATGGGGCGCAGCCTCTGGGTCCCGTCGCGCTCATGCGGCGGAGCCGCTCAGGGTCAGGGTCCCGCGCCCGACGGGGCGCCCCCGGCTTCACAGTCACCCGCAGCCCCCCCCCACGGGGCGCCCGGCCTCGGAGGTCGTAGCCGTGGCTGGGCGCGCCCTCGCTCTCGGGAAGCGCGCCCGGCGACAGCCCTACGCCGCCTGCAGTTCCTCCGCATCCTGTGGTGCGCGGATGCCCAGGTCGCGGAGGACGGCGAGTGCCGCCCGGCGGCCCGAGAAGAGGGCGCCCTGGACGGTGCTGGTGTCGCGGTGGTCGCCGCAGACATAGAGGCCGGACAGCAGGCGGACCGGGCGGCGTACGTCGTGCGGGGCCGGCATGGCCGGGACGGCGTCCGCGTCGTGATGGGCGGCCAGCAGCTGCCAGTCGGTGGTGGACGTGCCGTAGACGCGGGCGAGTTGGGCGCGGGCCGCGCGGTCCAGTTCGGCGGTGGGCAGCCCGGCCGCGGCGCCGAGCACCGTCGAGGTGATCAGGGCCCGGCCCGCGGGCGCCCGGGTGGGGTCGACCTCGCTGGCCACCATCGTGTGCGCGACCGGCCCGCGGCGGCCTCCCGCGATGATCAGTGACGCCTCGCGCAACGGGGGTTCCGGGGTGGTGTGATGCAGCACCGTCACCGGGTGGAACCCCGGCATCCGCAGGCCCGGGATCAGCTCCGCCGCGGCTCGGGCCCCCGTGGCCACGACCACCGACCGGCAGCGGAACTCGCCGTGCCCGGCCGTGCCGACGGAGGTGGTGCAGGCGGCTTCGGCGCGCACGCCCGTACGGACCGTGCCGGGCGGCAGCAGTGCGGCGAGCAGCTCGGGCACCGTGTCCGCGCCGCCCTCCGGCAGGCAGAGGCGGCCACGGGCGTAACCGCGCAGCACCAGGTCGGCGCAGCGGCTGGACGTCGTGAGGTCCGGGTCGCACAGCAGCGACGCCAGCAGCGGGCGCAGGAAGCCCTCGACCGTGCGGGACGGCAGGCCGCGGCCCGCCAGGGTGTCGGCGGTGGGCCGGTCCGGGCGGGCGAGCACCCGGTGGGCGGGCAGGGCGGCCAGCCGGGCCAGGGCGGTGCCGAGCCGGGCCTGGTCGAGGCCGCCGGCGCGGGAGGCGCGGGCGGCCGTCGCGAAGGCGCGGGCCGTGGTGAACGCGCGCTTGCCCTGGCCCGGTTCACCGGTGCGCTGGTTGCGCCCGTCGGCGTGGACCAGGACCCCGGGGGCGAAGGGGCGCAGGGTGAGCGCGTCCAGGCCCGGGGTGCGGAGCAGCTCGGGGAAGGCGGTGTTGAGCAGCTGTGCCGTGCGGTCCAGCCGGAAGCCGTCGACCTGGCCGGTCGTCATCCGTCCGCCGACGTAAGGGGCGGCCTCCAGGACGATGACCGTTACACCGGCGGCGGTGAGCCGGTGCGCCGCGGAGAGCCCGGCGAGGCCGGCCCCCACGATGACGACGTCGGCGTCGTGTGCGGTGTCGCGTGCGCTGCTGAGCACGTGCCCTCCTGGGGTCGGTCCGCTCGCTCTGGGGCCTGATGCCCTCAACGGGCAGCGGCAATGCGCGATTTGCCTCGACCGTAGAGAGAAATTCGGTCAACAACAGTCGCGCACGGACAGAGCACGGTCGCACGGTGGTCGCACGTTCCGGAGGGCCGCGGCGGGGCCGTGTTCAGCGTGTGTCGGTCAGCGCCGCGCGTACGGCGCTCTCGACGTCCGGGAAGGCGAACGAGAAGCCGGAGTCCAGCAGCCGCCGTGGCAGTACGCGCTGGCTCGCGAGCACGTCATCGGCCATCTCGCCCAGCGCCAGCCTGAGCGCGGGCGCGGGCGCCGTGCACAGCGTCGGCCGGTGCAGCACGCGCCCCATGACCGCGGTCACCTCGCGGTTGGTGACGGGCACGGGCGCCGTGAGGTTCACGGGCCCGGACAGGCTTTCGGTGTCCAGGAGATGGCGCAGGGCGGCGACGTGGTCGTGCAGCGCGATGAAGCTCCAGAACTGGCGGCCGCTGCCCAGCCGCCCGCCGAGGCCGAACCGGAAGAGCGGGAAGAGCTTGGCCCAGGCGCCGCCGTCGCGGGAGACGACGAGCCCGGTGCGGGCGAAGACGGTGCGCACGCCCGCCTCGGCCGCGGCCCCGGCCGCCTCCTCCCACTCCTGGCAGAGGTCGGCGAGGAAGCCGTGGCCGGGCGGGGTGCTCTCGTCGGCCTGCCGGTCGCCCGTGTCGCCGTAGATGCCGATCGCGCTGCCGCTGACCAGCACGCGCGGCGGGGTGTCGAGGGAGGCGAGGGCCTCGGCGAGGGCGGCGGTGCCCAGCACGCGGCTGTCGCGGATCTTCTTCTTGTAGGCCGCTGTCCAGCGGTGGTCGCCGATGCCGGCCCCCGCCAGGTGCACCACGCCCTCGCACCCGGCGAGCCCGTCGGTGTCCACCCACTGCCGCTCGGGGTCCCACTCCACCTCGGTCGCGGACCGCGGCGGGCGGCGCACGAGGCGCACGGCCTGATGGCCGTCCGCGGTGAGGGAGCGTACGAGTGCCCTGCCGATGAGACCGGTCGAGCCGGTGATCGCGATCCGCATGTACCCATCCTGTCCGGTGGCTCACTGCTCCCTGAAGCGGGACCACAGTCTGGGGAAGCGTTCCGCCAGGACGGACTCGTCCTCCAGGTCGAAAGGCGTGCCCAGGGGTTCGCGCGGCGGGGCGGGCAGCGCGAGGTCCGGCGTCTCGGCGCCGGTGAGCTGTTCGTACGCCTCGTCGGCCGCGTAGCCCAGGTCCTCCCCGTCGCCGTCCACCTCGTCGTCGAAGTCCTCCAGGAGCTCCGCGAGGTGGTCGGGGTCGTGTATGCCGCCCTCGAAGACCTCCCGGCCCTGGCCGATGAGCCAGCAGCGGAAGTAGTCGAAGGCGTCGTCGCCGGCGCCGTTCAGCAGGACGGACGCCGCGCCCCACAGGTCCCACAGATAGGACCGGTTGTAGCGCGCCTCGAAGTGCCGGGCGAAGTCCACCACGTCGTCGGGATCGAGCTGCATCAGCCGCTCGACCAGCAGATCGGCCTGGTCCTCGGCGTCGCCCTCGGCGGCCTCGCGGGTGGCGTCGATCAGTTCCCAGAACTCCGTCTCGTCCATCACGGCACCAGCATCGGGCCAACCACCGGGTGCCGCACGTGGAGCGGACCGGATGCGGCCGTGTCGTTACCGGCGCGTCGCCCGAAGGGGATCTCACGAATCCCGACAGGAGATGTCCGGATTGGCTGGCAGGGTCCCCCGTGCGAAGGCCGGCAGGACACCGGCACGACGGAAGGACACCAGGACGTGAACACTCGGAGCACACCGGGCGGACCGCTCGCGGGCAAGGTCGCCCTGGTCGCGGGAGCGACGCGGGGAGCGGGCCGGGCCATGGCGGTGGCACTCGGCGAGGCGGGGGCGACCGTCTACGCGACGGGCCGCACGACCCGCGGCCACCGCAGCGAGGTCGGGCGGGCGGAGACCGTCGAGGAGACCGCGGAGCTGGTGACGGCCGCGGGCGGGACCGGCATCGCGGTCCCCACCGATCACCTGGAGCCGGACCGGGTCAAGGCGCTCGTGGAACGCGTCGACCGCGAACAGGGGCGGCTCGACGTGCTCGTCAACGACGTCTGGGGCGGCGACCACCTGCTCGAGTTCGACACGAAGGTCTGGGACGCCGACCTCGGCAAGGGCCTGCGCATGCTGCGCCTCTCCCTGGAGACGCATGCGATCACCAGCCATCACGCGCTGCCGCTGCTGATCCGGCGGCCCGGGGGACTGGTCGTGGAGATCACCGACGGCACGGAGGAGTTCAACGCCGCCTACCGCGGCAACCTCTTCTACGACCTCGCGAAGTACGGGCCGATCCGGATGGCGCGCGGCCTCGCGGAAGAGCTGAAGGAGTACGGCGGGACCGCCCTCTCGCTCACGCCCGGCTTCCTGCGGTCGGAGGCGATGCTCGACCACTTCGGGGTGACCGAGGAGACGTGGCGCGACGCGGTGCGCGAGGATCCGCACTTCGCGATCTCGGAGTCGCCGGTGCTCATCGGGCGGGCGGTCGCGCACCTCGCGGCCGACCCGGACAGGGCCCGCTGGAACGGCGCGTCCCTCTCCAGCGGCGAGCTGGCCCGGGAGTACGGGTTCACCGACGCGGACGGGTCGCGGCCGGACTGCTTCGCGTACTTCAAGGACGTGGTCCTCGGCGGCAAGGAGGGGCGGGCGGCGGACTACCGCTAGGCGCTCCGCCGGAGGCACCGCTGGGTGCCGTCGTTCGGCCGCGGCGCCGTCGTGGCCGGTCGCGCCCACGCGGCGGAGCCGCACGCCGATGCCTCCCCGCGCCGCTTCAGGGCGCTGCCGGACCGCGGTGGGCTCCACCCGGCCCGCTCAGGGCGTGCCCTGTGGCCCGTACAGCTCCGCGCCGCGAGCCGCCGCCGAGGCGAACCGTTCACGCAGCGGTCCGGGGGCCAGCACCTCGGCCTCCGGGCCCAGGGCGAGCAGCTGCTCGTAGGCCACCTCCAGCGACTCCACGCCCAGGGTGACCGTGATCCGGCCCCGCTCGTCCGGCGGGCCCGCGGCCTCGACCGCCTCGCGGGCCGCCGTGCGGTCGGTGACGTGGGGGAGGCGGCGCGCGCCCTCGGGGGTGAGGCGGAGCACGGCGCGCTCGCGCAGCAGTGACCGGGTGAACTCCGCCGCCCGCTCCTCCCAGAAGACCGGCAGGTCGAAGGTGTCGGAGCGCGGGAACCGTTCCTCCCCGGCCGTCACCGCGGTGAAGCGGTCCACGCGGTAGACGCGGAATTCCCGCGTGTCCACCGCGCGGGCCGCGAGATACCAGACCCCGGCCTTCAGGACGAGGCCGTAGGGGTCGAGGTCGCGCTCCACCTCGGCGTCGCGCCTGAGGTAGCGGGCCGTCAGCCGGCGGTCGTCCCACACCGCGTCGGCGATCGCGGGCAGCAGCTCGGGCGGGTCGGCCGGCTGCCACCAGCCGGGGGCGTCCAGGTGGAAGCGCTGGGCCGCGCTCGCGGAGGCGTCGCGCAGCTCGGGCTGGAGCGCGGCGGAGACCTTGAGCCGGGCGGCGGAGGCGGCGTCGGCGAGGCCCATCTCGCGCAGCGCGGACGGCACGCCGGAGAGGAACAGCGCCTCGGCCTCGGTGCGCCCGAGACCGGTCAGCCGGGTGCGGTAACCGCCGATGAGGCGGTAGCCGCCGGAGCGGCCGCGGTCGGCGTAGACGGGGACGCCCGCTTCGGACAGGGCGAGGACGTCCCGGGCGACCGTACGCTCCGAGACCTCCAGCTGCCGCGCCAGCTCGGACCCCGTCATCGACGTCCGGGACTGGAGGAGCAGCACCAATTTGATCAGCCTGGCCGCGCGCATGCGTTCATCATGCCCAGCGGCACCGGCCTTACGGTTTCCAGCGGCCTCGCGGTTACCGGTGACCTCGCGGTCGCGGCGACGACAGGACTCCGCGCGTCGGCCAGGGCATGGAAGGCGCACGGAGTCCTGCCCTCACCGTCGAGCCTCGCCGTGTCACAGGACAGGGCGCCATGGCGGGGCTCGCACCGGAAGGACCGGATGACCGGGACGCGATGCGTCCCGCGGAGACGATACGCCTCTGATCGATGATCGATCAATGCCGGACGCGGAAAAACTTTCCCGCGCAGCGGAGACCGGGGGGTCAGATCCGCGGTGCGCAGCTCAGGACGTGGGTCTTCAGCAGCTCGCCGATCTCCGGATCGCGCCGCTTGAACGCCTCCACGATCTCCGCGTGGTCCTCGGCGTACGACCGCGGCTCCGGGCTCAGCCAGCGGATCGACAGGGTCGTCCACACCTCGATGCCCAGCGACTCCCAGGTGTGCAGCAGGACGGCGTTCCCGGCCGCTCTGACGATCTCCCGGTGGAAGGCCACCGTGTGCCGCACCTGCGCCTCGCCGTCGCCCGAGCGGTCCGCGGCGTAGAGCGCCTCCACCTCCGGCCGCAGCGTCGAGTCGTCCTCGGCGAGCACGGGCGCCGCCAGCTCGGCCGCGACCCGCTCCAGGCCCGCCCGCACCGGGTAGCTCTCCTTGAGGTCGGTGGCGGTGAGGCCGCGGACGCGTACGCCCTTGTTGGGCACCGACTCGATCAGCCGCAGCGACTCCAGCTCGCGCAGGGCCTCCCGGACGGGCGTCTGGCTCACCGCCAGCTCGGCGGCGATCCGGCGCTCCACGATCCGCTCGCCCGGCTGCCAGCGGCCGCGGATGATTCCCTCGAGGATGTGCTCGCGGATCTGCTCACGCAGCGAATGCACGACGGGTGTGGCCATGGGGGCTCCTTAGGGGCGGGCCCGGATCGGACCGGACGCCATTATTCCCGGGAGGTGGACGCCGCTCGCGGCCCGGCTGGTTTCGGGAGCGTAAAGCCGCGGGACGGCGAAGGGCGCGGCCCCGGTCCCGTACCGCAGTACGGGACCGGGGCCGCGCCCTTCAGGCTGCCCTGGGGGAGGCGAGGTCTACAGACCGATCTCGGTCTCGAACTCGGCGGCCTCCAGGATCTCCTTGACGGCCGACAGGTAGCGGGCCGCGTCGGCGCCGTCCACCAGGCGGTGGTCGTAGGAGAGCGACAGGTAGGTCATGTCGCGGACGGCGATGACCGTGCCCTCGGGGGTCTCGACGACCACCGGGCGCTTGACGGTCGCGCCGATGCCCAGGATGCCGACCTGGTTCGGGGGCACGATGACCGTGTCGAACAGCGCGCCGCGCGAGCCGGTGTTGCTGATCGTGAAGGTCGCGCCGGCGAGGTCGTCCGGCGTGATCTTGTTGGAGCGGACCTTGCCGGCCAGCTCCGCGGTCTTCTTGGCGATGCCCGCGATGTTGAGGTCACCCGCACCCTTGATGACCGGGGTCATCAGGCCCTTCTCCGAGTCGACGGCGATGCCGACGTTCTCGGAGTCGAAGTAGGTGATGGTGCCCTCGTCCTCGTTGATCCGGGCGTTGACGACCGGGTGGGCCTTCAGCGCCTGGACGGCGGCCTTGACGAAGAACGGCATCGGGGAGAGCTTGACGCCCTCACGCTGCGCGAACGCGTCCTTGGCCTTGCCGCGCATCTTCATGATCTTGGTGATGTCCACCTCGACCACGGAGGTGAGCTGCGCCTGGCCGTGCAGCGCCTTCATCATGTTGTCGCCGATGACCTTGCGCATGCGGGTCATCTTGACCGTCTGGCCACGCAGCGGCGACGGGGCCGCGGCGGCGGCCTTCGGCGCGGCGGCGGGGGCGGCGGCCGGAGCCGGCGCGGCCTTGGCGGCCTCGGCGGCGGCGATGACGTCCTGCTTGCGGATGCGGCCACCGACACCGGTGCCCTGGACGCCCGCGAGGTTCACGCCGTTCTCGGCGGCGAGCTTGCGCACCAGCGGGGTGACGTAAGCGCCGTCGGTCGCGGCAGCGGCGGCCGGGGCCGGGGTGACGGGCGCGGCCACCGGAGCGGGCGCGGCCGGGGCCGGAGCGGCAGCCGGAGCCGGGGCGGCGGCGGGAGCCGGGGCCGGGGCAGCGGCGGGAGCCGGAGCGGCGGCCGGGGCCGGAGCCGGAGCGGCCGGGGCCGGAGCCGGGGCGGCGGCGGGAGCCGGAGCGGCGGCCGGGGCCGGAGCCGGAGCGGCGGCCGGAGCGGCGCCCGCGGCACCGATGACGGCGAGCTTGGCGCCGACCTCGGCGGTCTCGTCCTCACCGACGACGATCTCCAGCAGGACGCCGGCGACCGGGGCGGGGATCTCGGTGTCGACCTTGTCGGTGGAGACCTCGAGCAGCGGCTCGTCGACCTCGACCGTCTCGCCGACCTCCTTGAGCCAGCGGGTGACGGTGCCCTCGGTCACGGACTCGCCCAGGGCGGGGAGCACGACCGGGGTGCCCTCGGCGGCACCGGCCGGGGCGGCGGGGGCCTCCTCGGCGGGGGCGGCGGGGGCGGCAGGGGCCTCGGCGGCCGGGGCGGGGGCCTCGGCCGGAGCGGCCGGAGCGGCGGGGGCCTCGGCGGCGGCCGGGGCCGGAGCCTCGGCCGGGGCACCGGTGCCGTCGTCGATGATGGCCAGCTCGGCGCCGACCTCGACCGTCTCGTCCTCGGCGACCTTGATGGAGGCCAGGATGCCGGACGCGGGCGCCGGGATCTCGGTGTCGACCTTGTCGGTGGAGACCTCGAGCAGCGGCTCGTCGGCCTCGACACGCTCACCCTCGGCCTTGAGCCAGCGGGTGACGGTGCCCTCGGACACGCTCTCGCCGAGCGCCGGCAGTGTTACGGAAACCGCCATGGTTGCGGTTGCTCCTTACGAGTAGTGCGGATGGTGGTGCGCTCGGGAATTAGTCGTGCGCGTGCAGCGGCTTGCCGGCCAGGGCCAGGTGGGCCTCGCCGAGAGCCTCGTTCTGCGTCGGGTGCGCGTGGATGAGCTGCGCGACCTCGGCCGGCAGCGCCTCCCAGTTGTAGACCAGCTGGGCCTCGCCGACCTGCTCACCCATACGGTCACCGACCATGTGGACGCCGACGACGGCACCGTCCTTGACCTGGACGAGCTTGATCTCGCCCGCGGTCTTGAGGATCTTGCTCTTGCCGTTGCCCGCGAGGTTGTACTTCAGAGCGACGACCTTGTCCGCGCCGTAGATCTCCTTGGCCTTGGCCTCGGTGATGCCCACGGAGGCGACCTCGGGGTGGCAGTACGTCACCCGGGGCACGCCGTCGTAGTCGATCGGCACGGGCTTGAGACCGGCCAGTCGCTCCGCCACCAGGATGCCCTCGGCGAAGCCGACGTGCGCGAGCTGGAGCGTCGGGACGAGGTCGCCGACGGCCGAGATCGTCGGCACGTTGGTCTGCATGTACTCGTCGACCAGGACGTAGCCGCGGTCCATCGCGACGCCCTGCTCCTCATAGCCCAGGCCCTGCGAGACCGGGCCGCGGCCGATGGCGACGAGCAGGATCTCGGCCTCGAACTCCTTGCCGTCCGCAAGGGTGACCTTCACGCCGTCGGCGGTGTACTCCGCCTTCTGGAAGAAGGTGCCGAGGTTGAACTTGATGCCGCGCTTGCGGAAGGCGCGCTCCAGCAGCTTGGAGCTGTTCTCGTCCTCGACCGGGACGAGGTGCTTGAGGCCCTCGACGATCGTGACGTCGGTCCCGAAGGACTTCCACGCGGACGCGAACTCGACGCCGATGACGCCGCCGCCCAGGACGATCGCGGACTTCGGCACGCGGTCCAGGGTCAGGCCGTGGTCCGAGGAGATGATGCGGTTGCCGTCGATCTCCAGGCCCGGCAGCGACTTCGGCACGGAGCCGGTCGCCAGCAGGATGTGGCGGCCCTGGATGCGCTGGCCGTTCACGTCGACGGAGGTCGGGGAGGACAGGCGGCCCTCGCCCTCGATGTAGGTCACCTTGCGGGAGGCGACCAGACCCTGGAGGCCCTTGTACAGGCCGGCGATCACGTCGTCCTTGTACTTGTGGACGCCCGCGATGTCGATGCCCTCGAAGGTGGCCTTGACACCGAACTGCGCGGCCTCGCGGGCCTGGTCGGCGATCTCACCGGCGTGCAGCAGCGCCTTGGTGGGGATGCAGCCGTTGTGCAGGCAGGTGCCGCCGAGCTTGTTCTTCTCGATCAGAGCGACGTCCAGACCCAGCTGCGCTCCGCGCAGGGCAGCGGCGTAACCGCCGCTACCGCCTCCGAGGATCACTAGGTCGAAAACGGTGCTGGCGTCGTTCGCCACGTCACGTCCTCCATGCATGGAATACGCCGGAGCCGGTCGTCTCTGACCGGGCGGCGGCTGTTGTTCGGCCGCTTTTGCTTCGGCCCTGGGTCAATGGGGCCCTGTCCTGCCGAGACAACATCTTCGCACTTGTTGACGGACGGCGGGACGCCGGGCGGGGGCTCCGAGGAGACTGATGCGTCACCTTCGGGGGTTACTCGCGCGTACGAGGTGTGGATTTCGTTACGGGCGAACGAATGCCGGACGGCCCCGGGCGAAACGCTCGGGGCCGCACATTTCGCACGCGAGTCCGATCAGGCTCAGCCGAGGTCGCCGTCGGCGGTGTGCTCCGCCAGGCGGACCAGGGTGCGGATGCCGGAGCCGGTGCCGCCCTTCGGGGTGTAGCCGAAGGGAGCGCTCTCGTGGTACGCGGGGCCGGCGATGTCCAGGTGCGCCCACGGGATGCCCTCGCCCACGAACTCCTTCAGGAAGGTGCCCGCGAGCAGGCCGCCGCCCATCCGCTCGCCGATGTTGGCGAAGTCGGCGACCGGCGAGTCCATCGTCTTGCGCAGCTCGGCCGGGAGCGGCATCGGCCACGCCAGCTCGCCGGTCTCCTCGGCGATCTCGTAGACCGAGGTGCGGAACGCGTCGTCGTTGGACATGACACCGAACGTGCGATTGCCGAGCGCGACCACCATGGCACCCGTCAGGGTGGCGACGTCCACGATCGCGTCGGGGTTCTCCTCCGAGGCGCGGGCCAGGGCGTCGCCCATGACCAGGCGGCCCTCGGCGTCGGTGTTGAGGACCTCGCAGGTCTTGCCGCCGTACATCCGCAGCACGTCACCCGGGCGGATGGCGGTGCCGGACGGCATGTTCTCGGCGAGCGCCAGCCAGCCGGTCACGTTGACCCGCAGGCCGAGCCGCGCGACGGTGACGACCGCGGCGAACACGGCGGCGGCGCCGGCCATGTCGCACTTCATCGTCTCGTTGTGGCCGGCCGGCTTGAGCGAGATGCCGCCCGAGTCGTAGGTGATGCCCTTGCCGACCAGCGCGAGCGTCTTCTCGGCCTTGGGGTGGGTGTAGCCGAGGCGCACCAGCCGCGGCGGGTTGGCGGAGCCCTGGCCGACGCCCATGATGCCGCCGAAGCCGCCCTTGAGCAGCGCCTTCTCGTCCAGCACCTCGACCTTGAAGCCGTGCTCCTTGCCCGCGGCCTGGGCCGTGGCGGCGAAGGACTTCGGGGTGAGGTCGTTCGGCGGGAGGTTGACCAGGTCGCGGGCCCGGTTCATCTCCTCGGTCAGCGCGGTCGCCCGCTCGGCGGCCGCCTTGAACGCCTTGTCGCGGGGCTTGGCGCCCAGCAGCGCGACCTCGCCGAGCGGGGCGTTCTTGCCGGACTTGTCGGCGTTCTTCTTGCTGCCGTCGACCGGCACGAAGGAGTACGCGCCGAGCAGCGCGCCCTCGGCGACGGCCGCGGCCGCCTCGGCGTCCTCCACCGGCAGGGCGAACCCGGCCTTCTTGACGCCCGTCAGCGCGCGGGCCGCGGAGCCGGCGGCGCGGCGGAGAGCTTCGTGGCCGAAGCCCTCGTCCTTGGCCGGGGCGTCGCCCAGCCCGACCGCCAGCACGAGCGGGGCCTTGAGCCCGGACGGCGCGGGGAGCTTGGTCGTCTCGCCCTCGCCGCCGGTGGCGCCGAGGGTGTCCAGGACGGCGGCGAGCTTGCCGTCGAACGCCTTGTCCACGGTTTCGGCGCCGGACGCGACGACCGGGCCCTTGGGGCCCTTCGCCACGCCGATGACGATGGCGTCCGCGCGGAGCGTCGCCGCACTGGATGTGCTGAGAGTCAGAGCAGACACGGTGGTGGGGTCCCTACTTCCGTTGAGTTTTCGGCCGATGGGTGGGCCGGCCGCACCCTGCGCATCGTATGCGTCTCCCGGGCGATGCCGGGGCGCGGCCTCCCGGTGGGATCCTTCTTCGGCCGCGACCGCCGCCGGGCGCGCGGGTGCCGCCCGGCGGTCAGCCCATGGTCAGGACGACCAGAGCCGCCGTCGCCGAGGTCTCCGCGAGGGCGCCGAAGACATCGCCGGTCACTCCGCCGAAGCGGCGTACGCAGTGCCGTAGCAGCAGCTCACCCGCCATGAGGGCGAGCGCCACCGCGACCCCCGCGCGCAGCGCGCCGTACGGCCCGGCCTGCCACCCCGCGGCCGCGGCCGCGCAGATCACCAGCGCCGCCACCGCCACCGCGGACCGGGTCCGCACGGCGCCCGCCACGGCCGCGCCCAGTCCCTCGGGCCGTGCCGCCGGGACGCCGGTCCGGCAGGCGAGGGTCAGCGAGCAGCGGGCGGCGAGGGCGGCCGTGGCGGCCGCGAGCGCGCCGCGGGCCGGGGACGCGGCGTAGAGCGAGGCGAGCGCGGCCACCTGGCCGAGGAGGGCCAGCAGCAGGGTGACGACGCCGAAGGGCCCGATGTCCGAGCGCTTCATGACGCGCAGCGCGTCCTCCGCCGGCTTGCCGCTGCCCAGGCCGTCGGCGACGTCCGCGAGGCCGTCCAGGTGGAGGGCGCGGGTGAGGACGGCGGGCACCGCGACCGTGGCCACGGCCGCGACCGGCGCGCCCGTGCCGAGCAGCAGGAACAGCAGCCCCGCCGCGCCCGCGGCCGCGCCCACGGCGAGCCCCGCCAGCGGCGCCGCGAGCATGCCGCCGCGCGCCGCCGCCCGGTCCCAGCGGGAGACCCGCACGGGCAGGACGGTCAGGGTGCCGAAGGCGAACCGGAGCGCCTCGCCGGGGGTCGCGCGGGCTGAAGTCGTGTCGGTCATCGCGGGCACCCTATCCCGCCCCCGCAGGGCAGTAGGTTTGCTGGTGAGAGGCGTTCGGGAGCGGGAGATCCATGGGCCACTGGTGGGCGCGCAACATCGTCGAACCGGGCAAGTTGCCCCTGCTGCTCGCGCTGACCGCCTTCGTCATGACGTTCCTGGTGACCCGGGTGATCACCCGGCTGATCCGGGCGGGCCGGGGCCCCTTCCGCAACATCAGCCCCGGCGGTCTGCATGTGCACCATGTGGTGCCCGGCATCGTCCTGATGGTCGTCGGCGGCTTCGGAGCGGTCGGGGAGGGCCGGCACGGCTTCGGCGCCTCGGTCTCCGCCGTCCTCTTCGGCACCGGCGCCGGGCTGGTGCTGGACGAGTTCGCGCTCGTCCTGCACCTGGACGACGTCTACTGGACGGAGCAGGGCCGCAAGAGCGTCGAGGTCGTGGTGATGACGGCGGCCCTGGTCGGGCTGGTGCTCTCCGGCTTCCTGCCGTTCGGCGTCAACGAGCTGACCCCGGACGAGCTCCAGAACCGCAGCATCGTGATCACCAACTTCGTGACCAACTTCGTGATCGCCCTCTTCGCCCTCGCCAAGGGCAAGCCGCGGATCGCCGTGATCGGCTGCGTGGTGCCGCTGGTGGCCCTGGTCGGCGCGGTGCGGCTGGCCCGGCCCGGGTCACCGTGGGCCCGGCGCTTCTACCGCCACCGCCCACGGGCCCGCCGCAAGGCCCGGGTGCGCGCCTATCGCCACGACGCGCGCTGGGCCGCTGTGCGCAACCGCCTCCACGACCTGCTGGCGGGCGCCCCGGACCGCTGACCCGCGGCCTCCTCGTACGCGTCCGGGCCCGGCTTGCGCCGCCTGCGCACCTCGTCGGCGACGCACAGCACGAGCATCGCCAGGACCGCCGCTATGTGCTCCTTGCCCGCCAGGTTCGGCTTGATCACGGCCTCCCCCACCATGGCCAGCACCACGGTGGCGCAGGTGAACCAGGCCCGGTAGCGCCAGGAGACGTACACCGCGAGCCCCACCACCGCGGCCGAGGGCCCGGTGTCGATGACCTTGGCCGCGTCGGGCGGCAGGCCGAGGACGGAGTCCGGGCCGATGTGGATGGCCAGCCGCGCGTACATCGTCCCGGCGAGCGTGGCGATATACGCGATGGCGAGCGTGCGCCACTTGCCCAGGCAGATCTCCGCGATGCCGAAGACCAGCAGGATCTGGGCCAGCGCGCCCCACACCGGCAGGTCCAGCGCGGGGACGAACAGCGACAGCGGGGTCCGCAGCAGCGCCAGCCACCAGGGCAGCTGCGCCTGCACGGAGCCCAGCTTCTGCACCGGCTGGAAGCCCCAGGGCTGGTTCTGCACCAGCTGGAAGACCGAGGTCAGGACCACGGCCGAGAGCGTCATCGGGACCGCGCGCAGCTTCCCGCGCGCCAGGGCCCGCCGGACGGTGCCGACGAGCGGACCCCATTCGGTATACGCGGCGCGACGCAGCGCCGCGCGGTTCATCGCGAGCTCTCCAGGTGTTTGCGGTTGAGCCACTTCGGCAGCCCCGGAGCCTCCAGGAAGCCCTCGGCCCGGGCGCTCGCGATCCCGATCCGCAGCAGATCGCTGCTCTTCTCGAACAGCATGAAACGAGGTTCCCAGATGGGGCGGTACTTCGCATTTGCTCGGTAGAGCGACTCGATCTGCCACCAGCGGGAGAAGAAGCTCAGCAGCGAGCGCCAGATCCGCAGCACCGGGCCCGCGCCCAGCCGCGAGCCCCGCTCGAAGACGGAGCGGAACATCGCGAAGTTCAGCGACACCTGGGTGATGCCGAGCCCCTTGGCCTGCTGGAGCAGCTCGATGACCATGAACTCCATCAGGCCGTTCTCGGAGTCCCGGTCCCGCCGCATCAGGTCCAGCGACAGGCCCTTGGGGCCCCACGGCACGAAGCTCAGCAGCGCCCGCAGCTCACCGTTCCCGTCGTGGCACTCCAGCATCACGCAGCGGCCGTCACCGGGGTCGCCGAGCCGGCCCAGCGCCATGGAGAAGCCGCGCTCGGTGGCCCCGTCGCGCCAGTCGTCCGCGCGCCGCAGCAGCTCGGCCATCTCCGCCTCGGGGATGTCCTCGTGGCGCCTGACGGTGACGCTGTAACCGGCGCGCTTGACCCGGTTGTACGCCTGCCGCACGGTCCGCATCGCGCGCCCGTCGAGGGTGAACTCGCCGGTGTCCACGATGGCCTCGTCACCGATCTCCAGGGCGTTCAGGCCGTGCCGGGCGTAGATCGTGCCGCCCTCCTCGCTCGCGCCCATCACCGCCGGGCTCCAGCCGTGCTCGCGGGCCTCGGTCAGCCAGGGCTCGATGGCACCGGGCCACGCCTCGGGGTCGCCGATCGGGTCGCCGGAGGCCAGGGAGACCCCGCCCACCACGCGATAGGTGACCGCCGCCTTGCCGCTGGGCGACCAGATGACGCTCTTCTCGCGGCGCAGCGCGAAATAGCCGAGCGAGTCCCGGTCGCCGTGCCTGGCCAGCAGGGCGCGCAGCCGCTCCTCGTCCTCGCCGGTGAGCGGGTCGGTGGCGCGCCGGGCGCGGAAGGCCGCGTACACCACGAGCAGCAGCAGGACCGTGCTCATGACGTTGATGAAGACGTTCACCCAGCTGGGCGTGGAGACGCCCGGATAGCGCTCCTCGTCCACAGAGATCGAGATCAGCCGCATGAAGCCGTAGAGCCAGCGGTCCCAGAAGGTGGAGCGCCAGGCGTCGGCGGCCTCGTTGGTGGCCGTCACCAGCAGCCCGGCGACCAGCGAGGTGATCAGCAGGCCGCCCGCCGCGACGAGCGTGGCGAGGCGCGGGTTGGCGCGGTCGCCCTTGGCGTAGAACTCGCGGCGGCCCGTGATCAGCGCGGCCACGAAGAGACCGGTCATCACCAGGGAGAACCAGTTCAGGCCGTGCCTGCTGAACTGCGGGTCGGTCATGAGCAGCGCCATGAAGACCAGGAACAGCCCGGACAGCACCAGATTGAGGATCCACGAGGCGCGCTTGCGCCGGCGCAGGGTGACCGCCATGACGAACGACCACAGCGCCGACGCGAAGCCCGCCGTCAGCAGATACGGGGTGAAGAACTCGTCGACGTTGTGCCGCCGGATGTCCGCCCCGAACGACACCCATACCGCGCTGAGCAGATTGACGAACGTGACCACGCGCAGATACCACACGGCGAACGTGGCGGAACGCCGCGGCCAGACACCGCCGGCCGGCGTTCCCTCATCCGGAGTCAAGCGAGCTTCTCCCATGAAAAGTGAGCATATGGGGCACCTTCTGCGGTGGAATTCCGGCGTCGTACGGACCCCTGGTCACCCAGGCCCCTCAGTCACGCTCCGGGAGTTCCGCCGCCAGGGCCGCGGCCGCCTGCACCAATGGCAGCGCGAGCAGCGCCCCTGTCCCCTCGCCCACTGTGACGCCATGATCGAGCAAAGGGTTGAGAGCCATCCGGTCGAGCGCCTTCGCCTGGGCCGGATCGCCGCTCGACTGCCCGGCGAGCCACCAGTCCGGCGCCCGGAACGCCACCCGCTGCGCCACGAGCGCGCACGCCGCCGAGACCACCCCGTCGAGGATGACCGGCGTCCGGCGCACCGCGCTCTGCAGCAGGAAACCCGTGGCCGCGGTGAGGTCCGCGCCGCCGGTCGCCGCCAGCAGCTGGAGCTGGTCGCCCAGCACCGGGCGGGCCCGGCGCAGCGCGTCCCGGATCGCGGCGCACTTGCGCATCCACGCCAGGTCGTCGATGCCCGCGCCGCCCCGGCCGGTGACCACGGAGGCGTCCGTGCCGCACAGCGCGCCGATCAGGGTGCCCGCCGCGGTGGTGCCGCCCACGCTGAGGTCGCCCAGGACCACCAGGTCGGTGCCCGAGTCGGCCTCCTCGTCGGCGATCGCCATGCCCGCGCGGAACGCCGCCTCGGCCTCCTCGGCCGTCAGCGCGTCCTCGACGTCGATCCGGCCTGAGCCACGGCGCACGCGGTGCCGCGTGACGTCCTCGGGCAGCTCCGCCGGGTCACAGTCCACCGACATGTCGACGACGCGCAGCCGCGCGCCGGCCCGCCGCGCCAGGACCGCGCCGGTGCTCCGCCCGTCCAGGGCCGCCCGTACGAGCTCGTGGGCGCCCCCCTTCGGGCCCGCCGAGACGCCCAGCTCGGCGACGCCGTGGTCGCCCGCGAACAGCAGCGCCGTGACCCGCTCGACCGGCTTGACCGGTACGGAGCCCTGCGCCGCGGCGAGCCACTCGCCCAGCTCGTCCAGCCGGCCCAGGGCCCCCGGGCGGGGCGCGAGGCGCTCCCGCCGTGCTTCGGCATCCCTGCGGACGCCGGGGTCGGGGCGCTCGATCAGGGTGGCGAAGTCATCAAGATTCAGACCGCTCATCCGCGCAACACTACCCGTGGGGGCGGGGGGTATCCCTGTGGGTGCGCCACGCTTTCCCGCCGCCGCCCCGGAGTTCGCGCCGCGGCGGCCGCCGCGGAGACCGGCGGGAAGGCCCCCGGTCCAGGTCAGCGCAGGGGCAACGCCTGTCCCGCCACCACCAGCACCACCTGCTCGCACTCACCCGCGACCGCCGCGTTGAGCCGGCCCAGCGCGTCACGGAAGCGGCGGCCCGAGGCGGTCGCGGGGACGACGCCCGAGCCCACCTCGTTGCTGACGGTCACCACCGTGCGGGACGTCGCGCGCAGGGCTGCCACCAGGGCGTCCACCCGGGCGGCGAGCGCGGCGGAGCCGCCGTCGGACCACGTCGCGCCGTCCCAGGCACCGACGGAGTCCATCGCGTCCGTCAGCCACAGCGACAGGCAGTCGATCAGCAGCGGAGGGCCGTCGGCGGCCAGCAGCGGGACGAGGTCGCAGGTCTCCGCCGTACGCCAGGAACCCGGCCGGCGCTCGCGGTGCAGGGCCACCCGGGCCGCCCAGTCGGCGTCGCCCTCCCGCGTGCCGCCGGTGGCCACGTACAGCACGTCGGGGAAGGACTCCAGCCGCCGCTCCGCCTCCACCGACTTGCCCGACCGGGCGCCGCCCAGGACAAGCGTCCGGCGCGGCAGGTCCGGCACCGCGTGGTAGTCGCCGACGACCAGCGTCGTGCCGTCCGGCACGGCCCGCGCGCCCGCGGCGGCCAGCCGCCGGTGCAGCTCGCGGCCCGGCGGCACGTCGTGGTCGAGGTGGACGGCGAGCACGTCGGTCGTCGCGGCGACCGCGCCCGCGCCGCGCAGCCGGGCCAGCGCGTCGGGCCGCCCGGCGACGTCGAGCAGCACCATGTCGTACGGCTTCGCCCCCACCGGCCCGGCCGGGGCGCCGCCCGGCGGGAGGTAGAGCAGGCGCTCGCCGTCGGGGGACGCCACCTCGTAGCCGGTGCCCGGGGAGTCCAGGGCCATCGCCCGCACCTTGTGCCCGCTGATCAGCGACAGCTCGCGCCCGTCCGGGACCCGCACCGGCGCGGGCAGCCCGGCCGGGAACTCGACCGAGGGCCCGTCGTGCGGGTGCGAGAGCAGCACCTGCCGCACCCCCGCGATCGACCGCCCCGCCCGCGCGGCCGCGAAGGCCGGGCCCGGGGTGAGGTCCAGGAGCAGCGCCCCGTCGACGAGCAGCGCGGTCGCGGCCCGCGCGTCGTCGCCGACGGCGGTGGCGCACGACGCGCAGGGGCAGGCGGGGCGCGGCAGCCCGTCGGGGGCTCCGGTGCCGAGCAGAGTCAGTTCCACGCACTGATCGTCTCGCGTCCGCCGGGCACGGGCGCGCGGGGCTCACCCCTTCGCCGCGCTTCGTGACCCGGGCGCGGGCGGAGCGGCGCGGAAGGGGCGTACAAGATCTGCCGCACACGGCCTAGGCTGCGCTGCACAGCACATGGACGTGCGGTTCGGCTAGCGAAGGCCCAGGAGGCGGACATGGCGTGGGTGTGGCGGTTCGAGAAGGCCGACGGGACGGAGACGTCGCCCTCGGTGGAGCCGGAGGACTTCACTACGCAAGGGGACGCGGAGTCCTGGATCGGCGAGGTGTGGAAGGACCTCCTCGACGGCGGGGCCGAGCAGGTCACGCTGTTCGAGGACGGCACGGAGATCTACCGGATGAGCCTGCGGGCGGCCGTCGACGGCTGAGGCCCTGGGGCCCGGCACCCCACCGGGGTGCCGGGCCGCGGTCACATCTCGCCCAGGGTCACATTCGCCGTGTGCTCCGAGCCGTCCCGGTCGTACGTCACGTCCGCCCGGTCGCCCGGCTTGAGCGCCGCGAGGGCCTCGGTCAGCGACTGCATGGTCGTGATCGGGCTCTTGCCGACCCGCGTGATGATGTCGCCGGCCTTCAGGCCCGCCTTGTCGGCGGCGCCGCCCCGGGTGACGGAGACGATCGCGACCCCGGCCGGCGCGAAGTCCTGGCCGATGATGGTCCGCGCGGTGATGCCCAGCGCGGCCCGGCCGGAGTCGGTGACCTTGCCGCTTTTGACGATCTGCCCGGCGATGGTGCGCACCGTCGCGGCGGGGATCGCGAAGCCGATGCCGGGCGCGGCGCCCTGCCCCAGCTCCGGGTCGGTGGCGGCCAGCGTCGGGATGCCGATGACCTGGCCGGCGAGGTTCACGAGGGCGCCGCCGCTGTTGCCGGGGTTGATGGCCGCGGACGTCTGCACCATGTTGGAGATCGTCGCGCCCGTGCCGCCCCCGCCGCGGCCCTCGCTGACCGTGCGTCCCACGGCGGAGACGATGCCCTGGGTGACGCTGCTGGACAGCCCGAGGGGGTTGCCCATGGCCAGCACGATCTGGCCGACCTCGACCTTGGCGGAGTCGCCGAGCGTGGCGGGCTTGACGTTCTTCGGCACGCTGTCGAGCTGGACGACGGCGAGGTCCTGCTCGGGGTAGCTGGAGACGAGCCGGGCGCCGACGGCGTCGCCGCCGGTCGCCAGGGTGACCTTGAAGCTCGTGGCGTCCCCGACGACGTGCGCGTTGGTGACGACATGCCCCTTGTCGTCGTAGACGACCCCGGAGCCGAGGCCCTCGCCGGTGGTGATCTGCACGACGGACGGAAGGACGTCCTTGACGACCTTCTCGTACGCGGCCTGGAGATCCCCGGCGGCCGCGGGGGCGGGGGCGGCGGACGAGGCCGTCGAGGGGGCCGGGGAGGCCGCAGTGTGCGAGGTGGAGCACCCGGCGAGGAGAGCGGCGGCACAGGCCGCGGCGCTCAGGGGGAGGAGGATCCGGCGGGAGCGGGCAGGTGCGCGTGAACCGTCCATATTCGGAGTATCACGGCCGGGGCCGCCGCTGTCCCGGCCGGTGAGGCAACGGGGGCGGACGGTGGACAAGAGCCCGGCCCCGGGCGTCTGTCGCCCGGAAACCGAGCCCGGCCCGCCTTGAGCCCCGCACGCTCGCGAAGATCCCGGGCCCGCCTTGAGCCCCGCACGCTCGCGAAGACCCCCGGCCTGCCTCAGCCCCGCACGCCGCACAGATGCAGCAGCGCCGCCACCGCGCGGTAGGGGTCCGTCCGCCCCGCCCGGTCCTCCGCCGCCAGCAGGCGGTGCAGCTCCGTGCCGGACGGCGGCGCGGCCGTGTCCGGGGCCCGGTCGGTGAAGACCCGCACGCCGTACCACGCGTGGAGCGGCGCCCCGATGCCCGCGAGGGTCGCGGTCAGGGTCTCCAGCCGGTCCGCGCGCACGTCCAGGCCGAGGCGGTTGGTGTAGGCGGGCGAGTCGAAGGCCGCCAGCGCGGTCTCCCAGTCACCGCCCAGCCCGGGGCGCATCGCCAGCGCGTCGGCGTTCCGCACGACCAGGGACAGCAGGCCGCCGGGCGCGAGCACCCGGGCCAGCCCGGCGAGCATCGGGTCGGGCTCCGGCACGTACATCAGGACGCCGTGGCACAGCACGACATCGAACGCGCCGGGCAGGAAGTGCGCGCCGGTGTCCCGGCCGTCGCCCTCGATGACCCGCACCCGCTCCTGGATGCCCTCCGGCTCGGCGGTGAGCGCCTGCCGGACCGCGGCCACCATCCGCGGGTCGGACTCCAGGCCGGTCACCTCGTGACCGGCGCGGGCCAGCCGCAGTGCCTGGGTGCCCTGGCCGAGGCCGACGTCCAGGACGCGCAGCCGGCGGCCCACCGGGAAGCGGGCCGCTATCTGTTCGTCGAGCTGGCGCGCCACCAGCTCCTGGCGGACGGTGTTCCGGATCCCCCCGAGCCCTCGTAGCCAGGCGTCGGCGCCACCGCCGAAGCCGGCCGTGAGGGCGCCGCCGGTCAGGGCTTCGCCCCGCGCTTGACCATGGGCTTGGGCAGTCGGAGCCGGCGGATCTGGAGCGTGCGCATCAGGCCGTAGGGCACGGCGCCGCGCAGGTTCTCACCCGGGAAGCGCTGCTTGAGCGCGCGCCGCAGGGTGATGCCCGTGATCACGGAGTTGATGACGATGAGGAGGATGACGATCATCCAGGCGAGCAGCACGTACGCCTGGAAGGAGCCGCGGTTGACCATGCTCATGATGAGGATGATCACGGCGAGGGGGAGGAAGAACTCCGCCACCGAATAGCGCGCGTCCACGAAGTCGCGCGCGAAGCGGCGGATCGGGCCCTTGTCGCGGGCCGGCAGGAACCGCTCGTCACCGTTGGCGAGGGCCTCGCGCTGCTTGGCCAGGTCCACGCGGCGGGCCTCGCGGGCGCGCTTGGTGGCGTCCTTGCGATTGGTGGGAGTGCTGGCCAGGCTGCGGCGCTGCGCGGTGGCCTCGCTGCGCTTGGGGGTCGGGCGGCCCTTCGGGGCCTGCGGGTCACGGGGCTGCTGAGACCGGTCCGCGCTCGCCTTGGCGGCTGCGGCCTGCTCATCCTTGGAAGTGGAACGGCTTCGGAACACGAAACCCAAGGGTACGGGGTGCGCCCTGCGGGTCACCGGCCGCAGGGGGAACGATCCGGCAACGGCGGCGCGTTCACCGTACGGGGGCGGGGGCGGGGCGCACCCCCGGCACCCCGGCATCCGCGTACTCCTTGCGCCGGAGAGCGGTGGCCTTCTGATCGTCCTGGAGGAGGAGCGCATCGGCGCCCGAACAGTGCGGTAATGGAAGCGGGCCCCGTACTGTGGGTTCTGCAAGATGTGCTGGAGTTCGTAGTCCGTCAGAAGGGGGCGCCCGAGGCCCATGAGCGGTGTCATGAAGCGTATGGGAATGATTTTCCGCGCGAAGGCCAACAAGGCCCTGGACCGGGCCGAGGATCCGCGCGAGACTCTCGACTACTCGTACCAGAAGCAGCTTGAGCTGCTGCAGAAGGTGCGCCGCGGAGTGGCGGACGTCGCCACCTCCCGCAAGCGCCTGGAGCTCCAGCTCAACCAGCTCCAGGGCCAGTCCACCAAGCTGGAGGACCAGGGCCGCAAGGCGCTCGCGCTCGGCCGTGAGGATCTGGCGCGCGAGGCGCTCTCCCGGCGGGCCGCGCTCCAGCAGCAGGTCAGCGACCTGGAGACGCAGCACTCCACGCTCCAGGGCGAGGAGGAGAAGCTGACGCTCGCCGCGCAGCGCCTCCAGGCCAAGGTCGACGCCTTCCGCACCAAGAAGGAGACGATCAAGGCCACCTACACCGCCGCCCAGGCCCAGACCCGCATCGGCGAGGCGTTCTCCGGCATCTCCGAGGAGATGGGCGACGTCGGCATGGCCATCCAGCGCGCCGAGGACAAGACGCAGCAGATGCAGGCCCGCGCCGGCGCCATCGACGAGCTGCTCGCCTCGGGCGCCCTCGACGACCCCACCGGCACCGCCAAGGACGACATCACCGCCGAGCTGGA
Organism: Streptomyces sp. NPDC020379; assembly: GCF_044387105.1. Classification (NCBI taxonomy): domain Bacteria; kingdom Bacillati; phylum Actinomycetota; class Actinomycetes; order Kitasatosporales; family Streptomycetaceae; genus Streptomyces; species Streptomyces sp. NPDC020379. Next base: position 336,263 of record NZ_JBIRVR010000001.1, on the reverse strand, counting down.
CCGCCTCTCCGGCGGCTCGGACGTGGAGCTGGAGCTCCAGCGGATGAAGGCCGAGCTCGCGGGCGGCACCAGCGGCCGGCAGCAGGCCATCGAGGGCGGTACCGGCGGTCAGGCGCAGCAGGCGCAGCCGCAGGAGCGGCCGCGCTTCGACAAGCAGTGACCGGGTAAGGATCGGCAGTGAGTCAGCAGGCACCGGACCGAGGGAGACCGTCATGATCGTGCGGATCATGGGGGAGGGGCAGGTGAGGCTGGCCGACAGCCACTTCACCGAGCTGAACAGGCTGGACGACGAGCTGCTCGCCGAGATGGAGAGCGGTGACGAGGAGGGCTTCCGCCGCACCCTCGGCGCCCTGCTCGGCGCCGTGCGCGACCTCGGCGAGCCCCTGCCCGACGACGCCCTGGAGCCCTCCGAGCTCATCCTCCCCGCGCCCGACGCCTCGCTGGACGAGGTCAGGCAGATGCTGAGCGACGACGGTCTCATCCCCGGCTGACACCACCGCCCGCGCCCCGGCCGGCCCCGCACACTCCAGCACCCGCGGCGCCCCCTCCCCCTGTGGGGCGGGGGCGCGGCCGGTTCCACCGGTGCGCCCGCGCGGCGCGAGGGCGCCGCGCGACCCTCCTGATGGGACCCGATGACCTCTCTCGCCGTCACCGGTCTGGCCCGCCCCCGCGGCTGGCTGCGCGCCCACCCGCTCGCCGCCGACTCGCTGCTGGCCGCCGCCACCCTCGCGACCGTCCTCATCGGCTCGGTCGTCAACCGCCGCTCCGGCACCCTGCCCCCGCCCGGCCCCGGCTTCATCGTGCTGAGCGTCCTGGCCTGCGCCTGCCTCGTGGCCCGCCGGAGGGTCCCCAGGACGGTGCTCTGCGCCACCTCCGCGCTGACCCTCGTCGAGGTCGTCAGCGGCCGCGAGGACCTGCCGCGCACCCAGATCGCGATGGCCGTCGTCGTCGCCCTCTACACCGTCGCGTCCCGCACCGAGCGGCCCGCCGCCTGGCGCATCGCCGCCCTCACCGTCGCCCTGCTCGGGGGCATCGTGGTGCTCTCCGGAGTGCCGCCCTGGTACTCGCAGGAGAACCTCGGCCTCCTCGCCTGGACCGGCCTCGCGGCCGCCGCGGGCGACGCCGTCCGCAGCCGTCGCGCCTACATCGCGGCGATCGAGGAGCGGGCCGTACGCGCGGAGCGCACCCGCGAGGAGGAGGCACGGCGCCGCGTCGCCGAGGAACGGCTGCGGATCGCGCGCGAGCTCCATGACGTCGTCGCCCACCACATCGCCCTCGTCAACGTCCAGGCGGGAGTGGCCTCGCACATCATGGACAGCCGCCCCGACCAGGCCAAGGAGGCCCTCGCGCACGTCCGCGAGGCCAGCCGCTCGGCCCTCGCGGAGCTGCGTGCCACGGTCGGCCTGCTGCGGCAGTACGGCGACCCCGAGGCGCCCACGGAACCGGCCCCCGGCCTCGCCGTCCTCGGCCCCCTCGTCGACGGCTTCGCCCGCGCGGGCCTGCGCGTCGACGTCAGCGCGGCCTCGGGCCTCCCCGGCGGCCCCCGCACCACCACAGACGCGGCGGAGGCGGCAGCCGTCATCGGCAAGCTGCCCGCCGCCGCCGACCTGGCCGCCTACCGCGTGCTCCAGGAGGCGCTGACCAACGTCCAGAAGCACGCGGGGCCGGGCGCCCGCGCCGAGGCCGGTCTCGTACGCGACGCGAACTCCCTCCTCGTCGTCGTCCAGGACGACGGCGGCGACCCGGCCCCGGAGCCGGGCGGCGCCGACCGGGCCCCCGGTGGCCACGGCCTGGTCGGCATGAAGGAGCGCGCCTGCGCCCTGGGCGGTACGTGCGAGGCGGGCCCGAGGGACGGCGCCCCCGGCTTCCGGGTCCGCGTCCGGCTGCCGATCGGCGTGGCGGGAGAACGCGCCTAGGCTGAGGCCATGCCTGACGAGCCGCCCGCAGAAGCCATACGCGTCCTCCTCGCCGACGACCAGGCGCTGTTGCGCAGCGCCTTCCGGGTGCTGGTGAACTCCGAGCCCGACATGACCGTGGTGGGAGAGGCGGCGGACGGCGCGGAGGCCGTCGAGCTGGCCCGCCGCCACCTCCCGGACGTCGTCCTGATGGACATCCGCATGCCCGGCACGGACGGCCTCGCGGCCACCCGCGCGATCTGCTCCGACCCCGCCCTCTCAAAGGTGCGGGTGGTGATGCTGACGACCTTCGAGGTCGACGAGTACGTGGTGCAGTCGCTGCGCGCGGGCGCCTCCGGCTTCCTCGGCAAGGGCGCGGAGCCGGAGGAGCTGCTCTCGGCGATCCGGATCACCAGAGCGGGGGAGTCGCTGCTGTCACCGGCCGCGACGAAGGGCCTCATAGCGCAGTTCCTGGCCCAGGGCGACCCCGAGCCGTGGCACGACGGCACGGCCCCGGCGGCGACCCGCCTCGACGCCCTGACCGGCCGGGAGCGGGAGGTGCTGGTGCAGGTGGCCGGCGGGCTGTCGAACGACGAGATCGGCGAGCGGCTCGCTGTCAGCCCGCTGACGGTGAAGACGCATGTGAACCGGGCGATGGCCAAGCTGGGGGCTCGTGACCGAGCCCAATTGGTGGTCATCGCTTACGAGTCGGGGCTGGTGCGGCCGCGGGCGGAGTAGGTCGCCGGCCCCGCCCCTTCCCGGCCGCATCCCGCGGCTCCGCCGCGTGGGGGAGCTGCGCCTCAGACCTCGCAACACGGCTTCGCCGCGTTGTCCTCGATCGCCGGACGGGCTGAAAAGAATGGCGCGCCCCCACCCCCGGCACCCACCACACACCAGCCCGGCCGGCGATCGAGGTCACCCGAACCCCAACCGCAACAACCCCGCACCCGGCGACAACCCCGCCGCCTACGGCAACGAGAGCATCCGCTCCAGCGCCAGCCGGGAGAACGCCGCGACCTCCGCGTCGACCTCGATGCGGTTGACGACCTTGCCGTCCGCCAGCGACTCCAGTGCCCACACCAGGTGCGGCAGATCGATCCGGTTCATCGTCGAGCAGAAGCAGACCGTCTTGTCGAGGAAGACGATCTCCTTGCCCTCATCGGCGAACCGGTTCGCCAGGCGGCGTACGAGGTTGAGTTCCGTGCCGATGGCCCACTTGGAGCCGGCCGGGGCGGCCTCCAGCGTCTTGATGATGTATTCCGTCGAACCGACGTAGTCCGCCGCGGCCACGACCTCGTGCTTGCACTCGGGGTGCACCAGCACATTGACGCCGGGGATGCGCTCGCGCACGTCGCGCACGGAGTCCAGCGAGAAGCGGCCGTGCACGGAGCAGTGCCCGCGCCACAGGATCATCTTCGCGTCCCGCAGCTGTTCGGGGGTCAGCCCGCCGTTCGGCCGGTGCGGGTTGTAGACCACGCAGTCGTCCAGGGACATGCCGAGGTCCCGGACGGCGGTGTTGCGGCCGAGGTGCTGGTCGGGCAGGAAGAGCACCTTCTCGCCCTGCTCGAAGGCCCAGTTCAGGGCGCGCTCGGCGTTGGAGGAGGTGCAGATCGTGCCGCCGTGCTTGCCGGTGAACGCCTTGATGTCGGCGGAGGAGTTCATGTACGAGACGGGGACGGTCACCTCGGCGACGCCCGCCTCGGTCAGCACGTCCCAGCACTCCGCGACCTGCTCGGCGGTGGCCATGTCGGCCATCGAGCACCCGGCGGCCAGGTCCGGCAGGACGACCTGCTGGGCGTCGGTGGTGAGGATGTCCGCGGACTCGGCCATGAAGTGGACGCCGCAGAAGACGATGTACTCGGCGTCGGGCCGGGCGGCCGCGTCGCGCGCGAGCTTGAAGGAGTCCCCGGTGACGTCCGCGAACTCGATGACCTCGTCGCGCTGGTAGTGGTGCCCCAGCACGAAGACCTTGTCCCCGAGCCTGGCCTTGGCCGCCCGGGCGCGCTCGACGAGGTCCGGGTCGGACGGCGCCGGCAGGTCGCCCGGACATTCCACGCCGCGTTCGCTCCTGGGGTCGGCCTCGCGGCCGAGCAGCAGGAGCGCGAGGGGGGTGGGCTGGACATCCAAGGGTTGGGCGGTGGTCACGACACGCACCCTTTCTGTTCCGCTGACGGCCCTGAACGGCCTTGTCGTCAATTTGACGCTATCTATCATAACCGCTTCACGTCACTTTGACGATGTCCATAGTGTCGATGTGACGCATTCCCGATCGGGCGCACGGTGTGCGAGCATGAAAGGCGAGAAGTGACATGCCAGGCCCGGAATGAATCCGGGAGACCGGCGGTTGCAGCCGAGGGCAAGCAGTCCGCACAAAACCCGGGAGTGAAGCAGATGTCCGTTCAGGACGAGAAGACCACTGTGAGCGACGGCATCCTCCTGTCCGACGCCGCGGCCGCCAAGGTCAAGGCTCTGCTGGAGCAGGAAGGCCGGGAGGACCTCGCCCTGCGTGTGGCCGTCCAGCCCGGTGGCTGCTCCGGTCTGCGCTACCAGCTCTTCTTCGACGAGCGCTCGCTCGACGGCGACGTCGTCAAGGACTTCGACGGTGTCAAGGTCGTCACCGACCGCATGAGCGCCCCGTACCTGGGCGGCGCCTCCATCGACTTCGTCGACACCATCGAGAAGCAGGGCTTCACGATCGACAACCCCAACGCCACGGGCTCCTGCGCCTGCGGCGACTCCTTCAGCTAGGCGGACCGGCCGCCCCCGGCGCGGCCCGGCACCACGCGTGAAGGCGGCGCCCCCGAAAAAGGGGCGCCGCCTTCGGCGTTCCCGCGGCCTATTTCCCCCGGGTGGCCTCCGGCACGGTCTCACCGGTGACCGCGTCCACCACCTTCCGCCCGTCCAGCGGGCGGTCCAGCGTCACCGTCCGGTCGAAGCGCTCCGCCATCATCACGCACATCCGGCCGGGCTGCTTCTCCGTGCCGGTGACCTTCACCGTCACCGCGTCCGACGACTGCTCGGCCGACACCGCGTAGGTGTCGCACACCCCGCCCCAGAAGTGCAGGACGAGCTTCGTGCCGTCCTGGTCGTACCCGAACACGCGCACCGCGGTCGTCCGGGGCGTGCCCGTCGCCGGAGGGCCGGACGGTGCCGAGGGCGCGGTGGACGGCGCCGTGAGGAACTTCGGGTCCACCGCGGGCTGGACGACCGGCACCGTGGCCTCCTTGTCCGTGGCCCCCGCCATCCGCACCTGGAAGATCCACGACGGCACCAGCGTCTCCCGCCCCCGCACATACAGCTGGGCGAGCGCGAACGAGGCGCCGTGGACCACCGCGGGCTCCCCGCCCGGCTTGGCGGACGCCGGCGGGCAGGGCGTGGTGGGGTCGTCCGGCGTGGCGGGCACGGTCGTCGCGCAGCCGCCGACGGCCACCGGCTGCCCCGGGCCGCTGTGCTTGTCGAGTTCCTTCAGCGCCTCGGTCGCGTTGATCAGCGGATACTCGGCACCCTTCTTCGGGGTCTCCAACTGCCCGGCGCCCTTGACCAGTTGCGCGTCCGAGCCGACCTCCAGCGTCGTCTGCCGTCCGTACGTGGGCGTGCCGTCCACCACCGGGTCGGCGCGCACGGCCCGTACCGCCCCGAAGGTCTGGTGGGCGTCGAGCTTCGCGTCGGACTGGCCGAGGGCCTTCAGCACGGGCGCCGCCGCGTTCTTCGCCTTCTCCTGCGTCACCGCCCGCGCGTCACCGGGCGCGATGCCCCTGTACTGCGGGCAGTTCATGGAGGGGGAGTTCCCGGCGGGGGAGTTCCCGGAGGGCGAGGCGAGAGACTTGTCCAGGCCCTTGTCCGCGCTCTCCCGGGGCCCCGCGCCCGGCGGGTGCGCGCAGCCGCCGCCCGGCGAGCCGTACCGCGAGAACGACCAGTCGCCCGGCCCCTGTTGCTTCACCTGGAGCGTCGGCTCGTCGGAACCGGGCGCGCCGCCGACCCGCCACACGCCCCCTTCGAGCCGGGGCGCGCCCTGCACCGACAGGGCCTTGGCCAGTGCCGCCACCCGGTCCTTGCCGACCTGGTCCCCGGGCGGGTACACCGCCGCCTTCCGCGGGCCCTCCGGCAACTGCCCCTCCGCGCGGTAGCGCACGCCGTTCGGATCCGGCTCGCCCACCGCGATGCCCTGCGAGGAGCCGCCGCCCGTGCGATAGCCGTCCAGCGCCAGGGGCGGGGGAGAGCCGTCGCCGCCCGGCCCGCCGGACGCCTTGGAGTCCCCGTCCGACGCGGTCGACGCCCAGTACGCGCCGCCGCCACCGGCCAGCAGCACCGCCGCCGCCACCGACGCCACCGCCAGCCGCGGGTGCTTCCGCCGGCCCTTGGGGTCCGGGGTGCGATCGGCGGGACCACTGCTGTCCGGTGTGCCGCCTTCGGTGCTCACCACATCGCTCCTTCGCTCCGCTCAATGTCCGTACTGCCTGGTCCCCCGAGAAGAGGACGCCGCTTGGACGGGGCGGAGGAGCGAGCGGTTCCACCAGTGCTCAGTCGCCGTACTCCGACATGGCGTCGAGCAGCCGGGCGGACCGCGGGGGCACCGACACCCCGTGGATCCGTGAGGGCGGTACGGGGGCGACGGCCGCGGCCGCCTTGGACGTCGCCCAGTGCGGAGCCATCCGGGCACAGAGCCCGCGCAGCTCCTCCAGCGACTCGGGGTCGCACTCGGTCTCGGGGAGAGTGACGTGCTTCACAGGGTTCGGCATACCGGCACCGTACGCACCATGGAGCACACCGAGAAAGGGCTACTATTAGGTAATTTTGTCCCTTCGGTGGCTTGATTCACCCCCCTGGGACCGGGGCGGGACCCGATAGCGTGGTGTGGCTTTTCCCGTTTTCCCGTTCGCTCAGTCTTGCCGCCATGTTCACCTCGCCCCGCAGGAGCAGACCCGCCGTGCGTATCGCTGTCACCGGCTCCATCGCCACCGACCACCTGATGACTTTCCCCGGCCGTTTCGCCGATCAGCTCGTGGCGGACCAGCTGCACACCGTCTCCCTCTCCTTCCTCGTCGACGATCTGGACGTGCGCCGCGGTGGCGTCGGCCCCAACATCTGCTTCGGCATGGGCCTCCTCGGCCTGCGGCCCGTCCTCGTCGGCGCCGCCGGCCAGGACTTCGCCGAGTACCGCGCCTGGCTCGACCGGCACGGCGTCGACACCGCCTCCGTCCGCATCTCCGAGGTCCTGCACACCGCGCGCTTCGTCTGCACGACGGACACCGACCACAACCAGATCGCGTCCTTCTACACCGGCGCGATGAGCGAGGCCCGCCAGATCGAGCTCCAGCCGGTCGCGGACCGCGTCGGCGGCCTCGACCTCGTCCTCATCGGCGCGGACGACCCCGAGGCGATGCTCCGCCACACCGAGGAGTGCCGCACCCGCGGCATCCCCTTCGCCGCCGACCCCTCCCAGCAGCTCGCCCGCCTGGAGGGCGACGACATCCGCCAGCTGGTCGACGGCGCGGCCTACCTCTTCACCAACGAGTACGAGAAGGCCCTCATCGAGACCAAGACCGGCTGGTCGGCGGACGAGATCCTGGCCAAGGTCGGCACCCGCGTCACCACGCTGGGCGCGCGGGGCGTGCGCATCGAGCGCGCCGGCGAGCCGGCCATCGAGGTCGGCTGCGCCCAGGAGGAGGCCAAGGTCGACCCGACCGGCGTCGGCGACGCCTTCCGCGCGGGCTTCCTCGCGGGCGTCACCTGGGAGCTCTCCCTGGAGCGCGCGGCCCAGCTCGGCTGCATGCTGGCCACGCTCGTCATCGAGACGCTGGGCACACAGGAGTACGAGCTGCGCCGCGGCCACTTCATGGAGCGCTTCACCAAGGCGTACGGCGAGGACGCCGCCGCCGAGGTGAAGGCCCGCCTGGCCTGAGGCCGCCCGCACGCCCCCGTGCCGCGGCACGGGGGCGTCCCTTGCTACGAGCTCCGCCGCACCGTGTAGGCGACCCCGCCTTCCACCGGCCGCTCGCCCACGTACTCCTGCTCCCGCATGGCACACCACGCCGGCACGTCGAGCCGGGCCGCCTCGTCGTCGGACAGCACCGTGACCAGGCCGCCCACCGGCACCCCCGGGAACGCCTTCGCCAGCTCGATCACCGGGACCGGGCACCGCTTGCCGAGCGCGTCGACCACCAGCTCCGCCGTCCCCCCGGCCGGAACCGCCGACTCCGTCGGGGCGCCCAGCTGCTCCCGTACCGACGCCACCACCCCGGGCAGCACCTCCAGGAACCGCTCGACGTCCTCCTCGGCGGTGCCCGTCGGCAGCGACACCCGGACGTTGCCCTCCGACAGCACCCCCATCGCCCGCAGCACATGGCTGGGCGTCAGCGTGCTGGACGTGCACGAGGAACCGGATGACACGGAGAACCCGGCCCGGTCCAGGGCGTGCAGCAGGCTCTCGCCGTCCACATAGAGGCACGAGAACGTGACCAGGTGCGGCAGCCGCCGCTCGGGGTCGCCGACGACCTCCACGTCCCGTACGAGCTCCGGCACCCGCGCCCGGACGCGCTCCACCAGTGCCCGCAGCCGGGCCCCTTCGGCCGCCGCCTCCGCCTGCACGGCACGCAGCGAGGCCGCCGCCGCCACGATCGCCGGGAGGTCCGGGAAACCGGGGGCGCGCCCCGACTCCCGCTCGTCCGCCGGTCCCTGGGCCGCGAACCGCACCCCCTTGCGCACGGCCAGCAGCCCCACGCCCGACGGGCCGCCCCACTTGTGCGCGCTGGCCGTGAGCAGGGACCAGCCGCCCCCGACGCGCCCCCAGCCGAGCGACTGCGCCGCGTCCACGAGCAACGGCACGCCCGCCGCCCGGCACTCCTCGGCCGCCTCGGCCACCGGCTGCTCCGTGCCCACCTCGTGGTTGGCGGACTGGAGGGCGGCGAGCGCGGTGTCCGCCCGCAGGGCCGCCGCGTACGCGCCCGGCGCCACCCGCCCCGTACGGTCCACCGGCACCTCCGTGAAGGTGCCGCCGGCCGCTTCGAGCGCCGCGGCCGACTGGAGTACGGCGGAGTGCTCCACCGCGGACACCACCAGATGGCGGCCGACGCGGCGCCGGCCCGCGAGGGCGCCGGCGATGCCGTCGTGCAGCGCGCGGGTCCCCGAAGGGGTGAACACCAGCTCGTCCGGGCGGCAGCCCACGGCATCCGCGGCGGCCTCGCGCGCGGCGTCCAGCAGCAGGCGGGCCCGCCGCCCCTCGCGGTAGAGCCGGGCGGGGTCGGCCCACCCCTCGTCGAGCGAGGCCAACAGGGCCTGACGGGCCACGGGGTGCAGGGGCGCGGCGGAAGCGGCGTCGAAGTAGGGCACGCCTTTACGCTAACGCGGCCCGTCGCGGCCGGGCCCGTCGCCGGGGACCCCCGCCGCGGGTGCCGCCGGCCGCCGACCCGCCCGGTCGGCCCACTCGTGATCCACCCGCCGGACGGCTTCTCCGCGGCGGCCGCTCGCGCGCCGGAAACCCACTCCATCGCGTGACCTCACCGCGCGTCGGGCGGGTCTGCTGACGGTCTTCCAGATAGCCTCCGGACGCCGAGATTCCATCCCTTCGGGGAGTGACCCGGCGCGTTGGGCACCCTCCCCGCGCGACCCCAAATAGCGTCCAGTAGGGTTTGGTCCGCATAAACATCCAAACCCCTGCCCGCAGCGGGCCGGCGACCGACCAGCAGACGGCCGCAGCCGGCCGCACGGGCGAGACTCTCGGGAAGGCGCTACGTGAGTCCCAACGGCTCCGACCGCTCGTCGCGGCGCCCGGTGCGGCGGAAGCTGCTGCAGGCGCTGGCCGCGGGCGCTGTCCTGGCGACCGCCTCCGGTTGCACATATAAGGACTTCCCCCGCCTCGGAATGCCCACTCCCGTCACGGAAGAGGCCCCGAGGATCCTCTCCCTGTGGCAGGGCTCTTGGGCCGCCGCCCTCGTGGTCGGCGTCCTGGTGTGGGGCCTGATCATCTGGAGCGTCATCTTCCACCGGCGTAGCCGGACGAAGGTGCAGATCCCCACGCAAACCCGGTACAACATGCCCATCGAGGCGCTGTACACCGCGGTTCCGATCATCATCGTGTCGGTGTTCTTCTACTTCACCGCGCGCGATGAGAACAAGCTTCTGACCAACCCTGAGAAGCCGAAGCACCTCATCAACGTGGTGGGCTTCCAGTGGAGCTGGGCGTTCAACTACATGGAGAACGTCGACGGCAACACGGCCACCCCCGCGCAGCCGCTCCGTGACAACAAGGAGCTGGCGGCGATTCCCGACCGGTTCCTGAAGAAGGCACCGCAGGGCGCGGAGGGTGTGTACGAGGTCGGTACCCCCGGTGAGCGGAACCCGCAGAACGGCAACCCGGGCCCGACCCTGTGGCTGCCCAAGGGTGAGACGGTGGAGTTCGTCCTGACCTCGCGGGACGTCATCCACTCCTTCTGGGTGGTGCCGTTCCTGATGAAGCAGGACGTCATCCCGGGGCACACCAACAGCTTCACGGTGACCCCGAACAAGGAGGGCACCTTCTTCGGCAAGTGTGCCGAGCTCTGCGGCCAGGACCACTCCCGCATGCTCTTCAATGTCAAGGTCGTCTCCCCTGAGCGCTACCAGCAGCATCTGAAGGATCTTGCGAAGAAGGGCCAGACCGGCTACCAGCCGGCGGGCATCGCGCAGACGGATCACGCGAAGAACGCGGAGACCAAGAACAAGTGAGCATCCTCAACGAACCCCAGGGTGCCGCCGCCGCGACAGCCACGGCAGCACCACCCGTACGCCAGAAGCAGCCCGGTAATCAGGTGATCAAGTGGCTCACCACCACTGACCACAAGACCATCGGCACGATGTATCTGGTCACGTCGTTCGCGTTCTTCTGCATCGGCGGCCTGATGGCGCTCCTCATGCGCGCCGAGCTCGCCCGTCCCGGCACGCAGATCATGTCGAACGAGCAGTTCAACCAGGCGTTCACGATGCACGGCACGATCATGCTGCTGATGTTCGCGACGCCCCTGTTCGCCGGTTTCGCGAACTGGATCATGCCGCTCCAGATCGGCGCGCCCGACGTGGCGTTCCCGCGGCTGAACATGTTCGCCTACTGGCTCTACCTCTTCGGCTCGCTGATCGCGGTGGCCGGCTTCCTCACCCCGCAGGGTGCGGCCGACTTCGGCTGGTTCGCCTACTCCCCGCTGTCGGACGCCGTCCGCTCGCCGGGCGTCGGCGCCGACATGTGGATCATGGGTCTGGCCTTCTCCGGCTTCGGCACGATCCTCGGTTCGGTCAACTTCATCACCACGATCATCTGCATGCGCGCCCCGGGCATGACGATGTTCCGCATGCCGATCTTCACCTGGAACGTCCTGCTGACCGGTGTGCTGGTCCTGCTGGCCTTCCCGGTGCTCGCGGCCGCGCTGTTCGCCCTGGAGGCGGACCGTAAATTCGGTGCGCAGATCTTCAACGCGGCCAACGGCGGCTCACTGCTGTGGCAGCACCTCTTCTGGTTCTTCGGCCATCCAGAGGTGTACATCATCGCCCTGCCGTTCTTCGGCATCATCTCCGAGGTCATTCCGGTCTTCAGCCGGAAGCCGATGTTCGGTTACGGCAGCCTCATCGCCGCCACGATCGCCATCGCCGGTCTCTCGGTGACGGTGTGGGCGCACCACATGTATGTGACGGGCGGCGTGCTCCTGCCGTTCTTCTCCTTCATGACCTTCCTGATCGCGGTCCCGACCGGTGTGAAGTTCTTCAACTGGATCGGCACCATGTGGAAGGGCTCGCTCTCCTTCGAGACGCCCATGCTGTGGGCCATCGGCTTCCTGATCACCTTCACCTTCGGTGGTCTGACCGGTGTCATCCTGGCCTCGCCGCCGCTGGACTTCCACGTCTCCGACTCGTACTTCGTCGTGGCGCACTTCCACTACGTGATCTTCGGTACGGTCGTCTTCGCGATGTTCGCCGGCTTCCACTTCTGGTGGCCGAAGTTCACCGGCAAGATGCTGGACGAGCGCCTGGGCAAGATCACCTTCTGGACGCTGTTCGTGGGCTTCCACGGCACGTTCCTGGTGCAGCACTGGCTGGGTGTGGAGGGCATGCCGCGCCGCTACGCCGACTACCTGGCGGCGGACGGCTTCACCACGCTGAACACGATCTCGACGATCAGCTCGTTCCTGCTCGGCCTGTCGATCCTGCCGTTCTTCTACAACGTCTGGAAGACCGCCAAGTACGGCAAGAAGGTCGAGGTCGACGACCCGTGGGGTTACGGCCGCTCGCTGGAGTGGGCGACCTCCTGCCCGCCGCCGCGGCACAACTTCCTCACGCTGCCGCGCATCCGCTCCGAGGCCCCGGCCTTCGATCTGCACCACCCGGAGATCGCGGCCCTGGAGCTCGAGGAGAACCTCGCGCACGACAAGGCCCTCGCGGGTGGCAAGGAGGCCGGCAAGTGAAGGTCCAAGGCCGGATGTTCATCTGGCTCTCCGTCTTCGTCCTCGCCATGGCGATCGTCTATGGCGTGTGGTCGAAGGAGCCGGCCGGTACCACCGCGCTGTTCCTGGCCTTCGGCCTGTGCATCATGGTCGGCTACTACCTGGCGTTCACCGCGCGCCGGGTGGACGTCGGCGCCCAGGACAACGTGGACGCCGATGTCGCGGACGACGCCGGTGAGCTGGGCTTCTTCGCCCCGCACAGCTGGCAGCCGCTGGCCCTGGCCGTCGGTGGCGCGCTCGCCTTCATGGGCGTCGTCTTCGGCTGGTGGCTGATGTACTTCTCCGCCCCGGTCATCCTGGTCGGCCTCTTCGGCTGGGTGTTCGAGTTCTACCGCGGCGAGAACGCGAACCAGTAGGTTCCGCCGGACCGCGTACGCCGGGCCCCGCACACCGCAAGGTGTGCGGGGCCCGGTCGCGTTCCGCCCCGGGAGCCCGGGGCGGTGCCACGGACGGAGCAGTGCCGGGCCACCGCCGCGAATGCACCCGTTCGCAGCATCCCGCAGGCCGTGCCCCCCGTTCCTTCCTACGGTGTGACCATGAGTCACTCACCTCGATGCCGCACGGTGTTCCGGGGGGCCCTGCTGATGGTCTCGCTGGCCCTGGGGGTCTCCGCGTGCGGCGACTCGTCCAACCCGCTGGCCGACAAGCCCTACGACGCGACCGGGCAGGTCATGCTCACCAGCGCCGGTGACGGGGAGAAAGCCGACCCCAGCAAGCCGCTGGAGGTGCGGGCGAGCGGCTCCGACCGGATCACCGACGTCACCGCCACGGACGCCGCCGGGCGCTACGTGCAGGGCGAGCTCGCCCCCGACGGCACCCACTGGCACAGCACCGGCGCCCTGGCGGCCGGCGCCCACTACACGGTGCGGGTGAGCACCGAGGACGAGAACGGCGCTCCAGGGCGCCGGACGATCGGTTTCGACACCAGTGCGGCAGATCGCCTGCTGAGGGTGAATTTCGGCCCGCAGAGCGGCACCTACGGCGTCGGACAGCCCATCACCGCGGAACTCAGCGCCCCCGTCCAGGACCCCGCGGCCCGGTCCACCATCGAGCGCGCCCTCAAGGTCGACTCCGAGCCCTCCGTGGAGGGCGCCTGGCACTGGGTGGACAACCGCACGCTGCACTACCGGCCCAAGGAGTACTGGCCCGCCCACGCGACCGTGGAGGCCCGCTCCGGCCTGGACGGCATCAAGGTGGGCGGCGGACTCTACGGAGGGTCCTCCAAGCCCGTGAAGCTCACCATCGGCGACCGTATCGAGGCCATCACCGACGCGGCTGGCCACAGCATGACCGTGCTCCGCAACGGCCAGGAGATCCGGTCCATCCCGGTGACCACCGGCAAGCCCGGCTACGCCACCCGCAACGGGGTCAAGGTGGTCCTCGGCCGCGAATCCTTCGTACGGATGCGCGGCACCAGCATCGGCATCGCCGAGGGCAGCGACGACTCGTACGACCTGCCCGTCTACTGGGCCACCCGGGTCACCTGGAGCGGCGAGTACGTGCACGCCGCCCCCTGGTCCGAGGGGTCACAGGGCGCCGAGAACGTCAGCCACGGCTGCACCGGCATGAGCACGGAGAACGCCAAGTGGTTCTTCGACACCATCCACCTGGGCGACGTCGTCAAGGTCGTGGGCAGCGCAGGGGCCACCATGACGCCCTTCGACAACGGCTTCGGCGACTGGAACATGTCGTGGCAGCAGTGGCGCGAGGGCAGCGCCCTGGCGGCCGGGAAACGCGACGGGAGCAGCCCCGCCGATGCGGCCCGCCTCCGCCCGCAGCTCTAGCCCCGCTCCGGGCCGTGAGAGGCCCTCAGGCACCCACCGAGTGCCGCGCGGCGTCGCGCAGCAGCCCGGCCAGGGCGCCGGCGAAGACGGCCGGGTCCAGCGGATGGGTGACCGCCGCGTCCGCGCGGCTCCAGGTGGCCAGCCAGGCGTCCTGCGGGCGGCCCATGAGCAGCAGCACCGGCGGGCAGCGGAACACCTCGTCCTTGAGCTGCCTGCAGACGCCCATGCCGCCCGCGGGCGCCGTCTCGCCGTCCAGCACGCACACGTCGATCCGGCGCTCCTCCAGGGCCTTCAGGACAGCGGGAAGGGTCGCGCACTCCAGATACCGCACCGGTGGCACATCGGCGGCGGGGCGCTGCCCGGCGGCCAGCCGTACCTGCTCGCGGGTGCCCGCGTCGTCGCTGTAGACCAGCACCGTGGCGGTCGGCTGCATCGTTCCTCCAGGCTTGTGGACGAAGGGCACGGCTGTGGCTCGGATGCGGAACGCACCGTTGCGCGGATGCTACTCCGCGGGCGCCGCGCCCGAGGAGGGGCGGGAAAACCCGGATGCGTCGCGAGCCCGCCCGACGGCCCGTCACCAGCGCGTCCCACCGGGCCCGCGCGGGCCCGCGGAGGCGACGCTTCCCCCCTTTGGGGGATCGCCGGCCTGGGCCGTACGAGCAGCGCATACGCTCTTGACACACCGAACGGCACCCCCCGGAGTGAGCGCGAGATAAGCGACCGACATAATGTCGGTCGTGGCGACAGCAACAGCAGTAGATACCGGGCACGCGCACCCGTCGGTCAACCGGCCGAACCTCACCAGCGTCGGAACCATCATCTGGCTGAGTTCCGAGCTGATGTTCTTCGCGGCCCTCTTCGCGATGTACTTCACCCTCCGATCGGTGACCGGCACGGACCACTGGAAGGAGATGGCGTCCTCGCTGAACGTTCCGTTCTCAGCGACGAACACCACGATCCTGGTGCTCTCCTCCCTCACCTGCCAGCTCGGCGTCTTCGCCGCCGAGCGCGGCGACGTGAAGAAGCTGCGCACCTGGTTCGCGATCACGTTCGTGATGGGTGCCATCTTCATCGGCGGTCAGATCTTCGAGTACACGGACCTGGTCAAGAAGGACGGGCTCTCCCTGTCCTCCGACCCGTACGGCTCGGCGTTCTATCTGACGACGGGCTTCCACGGACTGCATGTGACAGGCGGCCTGATCGCCTTCCTGCTGGTCCTTGGCAGGACGTACGCGGCCAAGAGGTTCACTCACCACCAGGCGACGGCGGCCATTGTCGTGTCCTACTACTGGCACTTCGTCGACGTGGTCTGGATCGGCCTCTTCGCCACGATCTACTTGATCAAGTAATCGAAGATTTCGGTTTCGGTCCGACCGGACCAAACAGTCCAGCATCGACGCAGAAGATCCTGACACCGGGGTAATCCGTGAAAAAGCTCTCCGCACGACGACGCCATCCGCTGGCGGCGGTCGTCGTCCTACTCTTCGCGCTGGCGGTAACTGGGGGGCTGTACGCCGCGTTCGCGCCGGCGGACACGGCCAAGGCCGATGACACCGCCGCCCAGTCCCTTGCCATCGAGGAGGGCAAGAAGCTCTATTCCGTGGGCTGCGCAAGCTGCCACGGCACCGGCGGTCAGGGCACCTCCGACGGCCCGAGCCTCGTCGGCGTGGGCGCCGCGGCCGTCGACTTCCAGGTCGCCACCGGCCGCATGCCGCTCCAGCAGCAGGGTGCCCAGGCGCCGCGCAAGAAGGCGATCTACTCGCCGGCCGAGGTCGACCAGCTCGCGGCCTACATCGCCTCGCTCGGCGCCGGTCCGTCGGTTCCGACCAAGGACCAGTACAGCCCCGACGGCGCGGACATCGCCAAGGGTGGCGAGCTCTTCCGGACGAACTGCGCCCAGTGCCACAACTTCACCGGCAAGGGCGGCGCGCTCTCGAACGGCAAGTACGCTCCGGACCTGACGGACGTCAACCCGAAGCACATCTACGAGGCCATGCAGACCGGCCCGCAGAACATGCCTTCCTTCCCCGACACCACGATGACGGAGAAGAACAAGAAGGACGTCATCGCGTACCTCGACACGGTCAACAGCAGCAAGTCGGAGAGCCCGGGCGGCCTCGAACTCGGTGGCCTCGGCCCCGTCAGCGAGGGCCTGTTCGCGTGGATCTTCGGCCTGGGCGCGCTGATCGCCGTCGCCATCTGGGTTGCCGCCCGGACCGCAAAGGCCAAGAAGTCATGAGTAGCCAAGACATTCCAGAAGAGCACCTGCCGAGCGCGCAGGGCCACACAACCACCGGTGCCGTGACCGAGCCCGCCGGCGACCCGTTCGCCGACCCGGGCCTGCCGCCGCACGAGCACCGCGTCCAGGACATCGACGAGCGGGCCGCCAAGCGCTCCGAGCGCGCGGTCGCCTTCCTGTTCCTGCTGTCGATGGTGGCCACGGTCGGGTTCATCGCCTCGTACGTGTCCATCCCGGTCCACAAGAACATCTACGTCTTCCCGATCGGCCACATCAGCGCGCTGAACTTCGCGCTGGGCCTCACCCTGGGCGTGGCGCTGTTCTGCATCGGCGCGGGCGCGGTCCACTGGGCCCGCACCCTGATGTCCGACGTGGAGGTCGCCGACGACCGGCACGCCATCGCCGCCGAGCCCGAGGTCAAGGCCAAGGTCCTGGCGGACTTCGCGGCCGGTGCCGAGGAGTCGGCGTTCGGCCGCCGCAAGCTGATCCGCAACACCATGTTCGGCGCGCTGGCCCTGGTGCCGCTCTCCGGTGTGATGCTGCTCCGCGACCTCGGTCCGCTGCCGGGCACCAAGCTCCGCAAGACCGCCTGGTCCGAGGGCAAGATGCTGATCAACCAGAACACGAATCAGCCGCTGCGCCCCGAGGACATCCAGGTCGGGTCCCTCACCTTCGCCATGCCCGAGGGCATGAAGGAGGAGGACCACGACTTCCAGCAGAAGATCGCCAAGGCGGCCCTGATGATCGTCCGGCTCCGTCCGGAGAACATCAAGGACAAGAAGGAACTCGACTGGTCGGCGGACGGTATCGTCGCCTTCTCCAAGATCTGCACGCACGTCGGCTGCCCGATCAGCCTCTACGAGCAGCAGACGCACCACGTGCTCTGCCCGTGTCACCAGTCCACCTTCGACCTGTCCGACGGCGGACGGGTGATCTTCGGTCCGGCCGGGCACGCTCTGCCGCAGCTGCGGATCAAGGTCAATGACAAGGGCTACCTCGAGGCGATGGGCGACTTCGCCGAGCCCGTCGGTCCTGCCTTCTGGGAGCGCGGATGAGTACTTCAACGACCGATGCCTACGGCGCCGACGCGCAGGGCAGGCGCAAGGCGCCCGCCGGCGAGCGGGTGGCCGACTGGGCCGACGGCCGACTGGGCGTCTACAGCCTGGCCAAGGCCAACCTGCGCAAGATCTTCCCGGACCACTGGTCCTTCATGCTGGGCGAGGTCTGCCTCTACAGCTTCCTGATCATCATCCTCACGGGTGTGTATCTGACGCTGTTCTTCCACCCGAGCATGGAAGAGACCGTCTACCACGGTCCCTACGTCCCCATGCAGGGCATGCGGATGTCGGAGGCGTTCGCCTCCACGCTGAACATCAGCTTCGACGTCCGTGGCGGTCTGCTGGTCCGGCAGATCCACCACTGGGCCGCGCTGGTCTTCCTCGCGGGCATGTTCGTCCACATGATGCGCGTCTTCTTCACGGGCGCGTTCCGCAAGCCGCGTGAGATCAACTGGCTGTTCGGCTTCCTGCTGTTCGTGCTGGGCATGTTCACCGGCTTCACCGGTTACTCCCTGCCGGACGACCTGCTGTCCGGCACCGGTGTGCGGTTCATGGAAGGCGCGATCCTCTCCTTCCCGATCGTCGGCACGTACATGTCGATGTTCCTGTTCGGCGGCGAGTTCCCGGGCGCGGACTTCGTGCCGCGGTTCTTCTCGATCCACGTCCTGCTGCTGCCGGGCATCATGCTCGGCCTGGTCGTGGCCCACATAATCCTTGTGGCGTACCACAAGCACACGCAGTTCCCCGGCCCCGGCCGGACGAACAAGAACGTCGTCGGCCTGCCGCTGATGCCGGTCTACATGGCCAAGGCCGGAGGCTTCTTCTTCCTGGTCTTCGGTGTGATCGCGGCCATCGCCGCGCTCGCCTCGATCAACCCGATCTGGGCCATCGGCCCGTACCGGCCGGACCAGGTGTCCACCGGCGCCCAGCCCGACTGGTACATGGGGTTCGCCGAGGGTCTGATCCGTGTCATGCCGGGCTGGGAGATCAACTTCTGGGGTCACACGCTCGTCCTGGGTGTGTTCATCCCGATGATGGTCTTCCCCGTGGTCCTGGGTGCCATCGCCGTCTACCCGTTCATCGAGTCCTGGGTCACCGGCGACAAGCGTGAGCACCACCTGCTGGACCGTCCGCGCAACGCCCCGACGCGCACCGCGTTCGGTGTCGCGTGGATCACCGCGTACTTCGTGATGCTCATCGGCGGTGGAAACGACCTGTGGGCCACCCACTTCCACCTCTCGATCAACGCCATCACCTGGTTCGTCCGCATCGGCTTCTTCGTCCTTCCGGTCCTGGCCTTCATCGCCACCCGCCGGATGTGCATGGGCCTCCAGCGCCGCGACAGGGACAAGGTGCTGCACGGCCGCGAGTCGGGCATCATCAAGCGCCTGCCGCACGGTGAGTTCGTCGAGGTCCACGAGCCGCTCTCGCAGGAGCAGCTGCACACCCTCACGGCGCACGAGCAGCCCAAGCCGCTCGAGCTCACGCCCGAGGTCGACGAGAACGGTGTCGAGCGCAAGGCCGGCGCCACGCAGAAGCTCCGTGTGAAGCTCTCCAAGGGCTTCTACGGCGAGGGGACGCACATTCCCAAGGCGACCGCGGAGGAGTTCCAGGAGATCACCAGCGGCCACGGCCACCACTGATCCGCCTCGCACCGGCCCCGGCCGGTCAGTGATCGCTGATCGCCACAGCAAGAGCCCCGTCCAGCGCGTGGACGGGGCTCTTCGCTGTTCCCGGGCCTGGATAGGCTGGGCGGGCAGAGCCCCGGACGGCCGCGGCTCTCCGACCGACCACCAGGAGTGTGGACCATGAACGTTGTGACCCCGGCAGGCGGCGACAGCGCGGTGGCACCCTCCTGGCCGGGTCTGCTGAACACCCTGCTGAGCGGGTCGGACCTCGGCGCGGACGACACCGCCTGGGCCATGGACCGGATCATGCGCGGGATGGCCACCGACGCCCAGATCGCCGGGTTCGCGGTCGCGTTGCGGGCCAAGGGCGAGACCGTCGCCGAGATCTCCGGTCTGGTGCGCGCGATGTACTCGCACGCCAATCTCATCGACGTGCCCGGCCCGAGCGTGGACATCGTGGGGACCGGCGGCGACGGCGCCAAGACCGTCAACATCTCGACCATGGCCTCGATCGTCGTCGCCGGCACGGGCGTGAAGGTCGTCAAGCACGGCAACCGCGCGGCGTCCTCCTCCAGCGGTGCCTCGGACGTCCTGGAGAAGCTGGGCGTCAATCTGGACCTGACGCCGCGGCGGGTGGTGGAGGTCGCCGAGGAGGCGGGCATCACCTTCTGCTTCGCGGTGAAGTTCCACCCCTCGCTGCGCTATGTGGCGGCCGCGCGGCGCGAGTTGGGCATCCGCACCACCTTCAACGTGCTGGGACCGCTCACCAACCCCGCGCAGGTGCGCGCCCAGGCGACCGGTGTCGCCGACGCCCGCATGGCCCCGATCCTCGCCGGCGTGCTCGCCGAGCGCGGCTCCTCGGCGCTGGTCTTCCGCGGGGACGACGGGCTGGACGAGCTGACCACGACCGCGACCTCACGGGTCTGGGTCGTCCGCGACGGCCAGGTCCGGGAACAGCCCTTCGACCCGCGGGACGTGGGCATCCCGCTGGTTCCCGTCGAGGCGCTCAAGGGCGCCGACGCGTCGTACAACGCCGATGTCGCCCGCCGTCTGCTGGCCGGCGAGACCGGCCCCGCCCGGGACGCGGTGCTGCTGAACGCGGCCGCGGCGCTGGTGGCGCTGGACCCGACGGACGCGCCGCTCACCGAGCAGATCGCGGCCGGCATCGCCCGCGCCGCCGAGTCGGTCGACTCCGGGGCGGCGAAGCGGGCCCTGGACCGCTGGGTGGCCGCGAGCAACGCGTAGCGCGCCTTTGGTCCGGGGCGCGGTGATCCCGTGCCCCGGACCGGAGTTCGGCCGTCCGCGGGCGGTGGGGCCGGTGTCCGTGATGCGGACGCCCTTTCCGCCCGACGATCAGTTGTGCCATACTCGCCGCCAGGTCACGAGTGACAGCGACACGGCCCCGGCCCGCTGTCCGGCAACCCTCCTTCCGTGGCGGGGTGCCCCGGGTGATGACCAGGTCGCAGGCAATGAGGTCTGCGGCAAGCGCGGATCCCTCGCCAGGGATCCTGGTTGTCGAGGGAGATCCTCCATGATTCAGCGAATGCGATAGGGCCGAAGGCCCGTTTCCCCCGCGCCCCGCCACGGCACCGCCGTGCGCCGGGTCGCCCTTTCCGCACACCGCAGAGGTCTCTCGCGGGTGCGTGTACACCGCCATTCCGCCTTGTACCCGGGAGAATTCGCCATGTCCGCATGCCCTGTCACCGTCGAGCCCGCCGTCGGCACCGCCCTCCTGCCCGTCCTCGGCCACGACGTCCGCGTCCCGCTCGTCACCGGAGGCGAGGTGACCTACGCGGCCCTGGACTACGCGGCGAGCGCCCCGGCGCTCCAGCGGGTGTGGGACGACGTCGCGGCGTACGCCCCGTACTACGGCAGCGTGCACCGCGGGGCGGGCTATCTCTCGCAGCTGTCGACCGACCTCTTCGAGAACAGCCGGGCGGAGATCGCCGCGTTCCTCGGCTGCCGCGCCGGTGACCAGGTCGTCTTCACCCGCTCGACCACCGACTCGCTCAACCTCCTCGCGACCGTGCTCCCGCGGGGCACCCGGGTGTTCGTCTTCGAGTCCGAGCACCACGCCGCCCTGCTGCCCTGGGAGCGGCGCGCGGACGTCACCGTCACCTACCTCGACGCGCCCCGCTGCCCGCGCCAGGCGGTCGAGATCCTGGAGCGCGCCCTCGCGGACCGCGAGCCCTACGGCCCCGCTCTGGTCTGCGTGACGGGCGCGTCGAACGTGACCGGCGAGCTGTGGCCCGTACGGGAGTTGACGGCCGCCGCCCACGCGCACGGTGCCCGGATCGTCGTGGACGCGGCGCAACTGGTGCCGCACCACCCGGTGGACCTCACGGAGCTGGACGCCGACTGGATCGCCTTCTCCGGGCACAAGCTGTACGCGCCGTTCGGCGCCGGGGTGCTGGCCGGACGGCCGGACTGGCTGCGGGACGCGGAGCCGTACCTCGCGGGCGGCGGCGCCAGCCGCGCGGTGACGCGGGGCGCCGGGGGCGGCGTGGACGTCGAGTGGCACGACACCGTCGCCCGGCACGAGGCCGGCTCGCCCAACGTCATCGGTGCCTACGCCATCGCGTCGGCCTGCAAGGCGCTCCGCGAGGCGGGCTTCGACCGGCTCGTCGAGCGGGAGCGGCAGCTCGTCGCGGCCGTCCGCGAGGGCCTCGCCAAGGTGCCGGGCGTCCGCGTGCTGTCGCTCTTCGGCGACGGCGAAGGGGAGGTCCAGCGCGTCGGCGTCCTCTCCTTCGTCGTCGACGGCTGGAACAGCTCGCACTTCGCGGCGGCGCTGTCCGCGGAGTACGGCATCGGGGTGCGCGACGGGCTGTTCTGCGCCCACCCGCTGGTGCGCACGCTGCTCGGCGGCGCGGGGGACGCGCCCGGCGAGTGCGGCGCGCCGGAGGGGCAGTCCCTCAACGCGGTGCGGGTGAGCTTCGGGGCGGGGACGCCGGACGAGCACGTGGAGCGGTTCGTGCGGGCGGTGGGGGAGCTGGTGCGCGAGGGCGCGCGGTGGTCCTACAGGACGGAGAACGGCCGTTGCGTACCGGCGTGACGGTCGCGCGCACGGGGGCGGGTCCGCGGTTCCCCGCGCCACTCGCGGGGCGCGATCGCGGGCCCGCCCCTCGCTCGACAGCCCCGCCGCAGGGCTACGCCTCCAGCCCGATCGCGAACGCCGCCTCCAGGTCGTGCTGGGAGTACGTGCGGAAGGCGATGTGGGTCTCCGTGGAGGCGACGCCCGGGACCTTGCTGATGCGGCCCGGGATGACGTCCGCCAGGTCGTCGTGGCGGGCCACGCGCACCATGGCGATCAGATCCTGCGCGCCGGTCACCGAATAGACCTCGCTGACGCCCTCCAGCGCGGCGATCTGCTCCGCGATCTCGGGAATCCGGTCGACGTCGGTCTTGATGAGCACGATCGAGGTGATCACGGCTGGGCTCCTATCGGGGGCCGGGGGGTGGGTCCCCGGGGGCTCGCGGCCCGTCGCCGGACGCGGCCGCTCTCTTCACTCTAGCCGCACACCTGTACCGGGCCCACGCGTACAGGAAGCCCAGCGAGAAGCCCAGCACATGGGCGAGGTAGGCCACCCCGGGCCGGTCGCCCGCGGTGCGGGCGGCCAGCCACTGGAGGACGAACCAGAAGAGCAGCACCGCCCACGCGGGGAAGCGCAGCGGCAGGAAGAAGAGGAACGGGAAGAGACTGGTGACCCGGGCCCTGGGGAAGAGACAGAGGAACGCCCCGAGCACCCCGGAGATCGCTCCGGACGCCCCCACCAGCGTCTGGACGGAGTCGGCGTGCACGGCCGCGTAGCCGAGCAGGGCCAGCACCCCGGCGGCGAGGTAGAAGAAGGCGAAGGAGGCCCGGCCCATCCGCTCCTCGGCCATGGCACCGAAGACATGGAGGAAGAGCATGTTCCCCAGCAGATGCAGCCAGTTGCCGTGCACGAAGAGAGCGGTGAGCGGGGTGAGCAGCCGTCCCGGCGAGCCGTGCCAGAGCTCCTCGGGCACCACGCCCCAGCGCTCGAAGTAGGCGGTCTGCGCGACCAGCAGATCGGCGGCGTCCCCATGGGCGCCCGGCGGAGCGGTCAGGCCCGAGGCGGGGCCGAGCAGGAAGACGGCGCAGCAGATGCCGATGAGGGCGTATGTGACCAGAGGTCTGGTCCGGCGGTGGGGCGGTGGGCTCCGGCGCGCTGCCTTTCCGAGCATGGCCAGATCATGGCGTACGGGCAGCAATGCGCACAGAGTGCCTCGCCGGGCCGGGGCCGCACGGCCCGGACCCGGCTGTGCTCCGCGCCGCATGACCATCAGGCCGTAGGGTTACGGGAAACACCCTGGCGGTGACGGCGCCATGCGGGCCCCACGGCGTTGTCGGACACGACGCAGTTGACGAGGACGGACGACGAATCATGGGCGTTCCCCAGCCGACGGACCGGACGCGCTGGCGCTGCACGCTGTGCGGCAATCTGACCCGATTCGATGTCACGCGGACCACCAAGGCTGTGGAATACGTGCACCTCGACCTGGCCGGAGCGCCTCGGGTGGAGGAGCGGGACGTGGTCAGTGAGACGATCGAGTCCGTACGTTGCCGGTGGTGCAACGCGGTCGACCAGATCGAGCTGGTGGACAGGCCGGGCGCGAGCGCCTGAAGAACGGGAGCGGTGAGCGGTGGTTGAGCACACAGGCGGCGCGGACGCGGCCGGTGAACCGGATGACACCGGTGGGGCCGACGGCGTCGCCGAGGTGCTCGACCGGCCCCTGCCCGAGGGCGTGCGGCGGCGGGTCGTCAATCTGGTCGCCGAGGCGTTCGGCGGTCTGACGGTCACCGAACTGCCGCCCGCGCTGCGGCAGTACGCCCGCTTCACCCCCAGCCGCCGGGCCAAGTTCGCGGGCAACGCCATGGCCGCCGCCGTGGAGAACGACGCCGCCTTCCGGCAGCGGATCTCCGCCCGGCTGCGGGAGACGGGCTCCGAGCTGGCCGAGGCGCTCGACTCCGGGGCGCCGCCCGCGGCGGCGGACCCCGAGGACGTCGCGGCCATGGCCTTCGTGCTGCGGCCCACGGGCTGGGTCAAGCTGGTCACCGCGGCCGGCGAGGAGGCCCAGCGGGCGAGCGCCGAGCGGGCCGGCGAGGAGGCCCAGCGCGAGCTGCGGCGGCTGCGCGAGGAGCTGGCCGAGGCCCGCGCCGACGCGCGTACGGAGGCCGACCGGATCCGCGCCGAGCTGGACGCCGCCCGCAAGGAGAACGACGCGATGCAGCGCAAGCTGCGCAGCGCGCTGAGCGATGTGCGGCGCGGCGAGGCGGCGTTGCGCAAGGCGGAGGGCGAGCTGGAGGCCGTACGGGCCGCCGGGGCCGCCGAGAAGGCGGCCGCCCTGGGCGAGGCACGGCGGCTCAAGGCGCGCCTCGCGGAGGCCGAGGCGGGGCTGGAGGCGAGCCGCCGGGCGGTGCGCGAGGGCCGCAGCGTGGAGGACATGCGGCTGCGGCTGCTGCTCGACACCGTCCTGGACGCGGCGCAGGGGCTGCGCCGCGAGCTGGCGCTGCCGCCCGCGTCCACGCGCCCCGCGGACACCGTGGACGCCGTGGAGCCGGGCCGGATGACGCCCAAGGACATCGCCACCCGCGCCCTCTCGGAGACGGACCCGGCGCTCCTGGACCAGCTCCTCGCCCTGCCGCAGGCGCATCTGGTCGTCGACGGCTACAACGTCACCAAGACCGGATATCCGACGATGCCGCTCGACAAGCAGCGGCTGCGGCTCCTGGGCGGCCTGTCGATGCTGGCCGCGCAGACGGGCGCGGAGATGACCTGTGTCTTTGACGGAGCGGAGCTGGCCGCGCCCGTGCTGCTGGCGCCGCCGCGCGGGGTGCGGGTGCTCTTCAGCAAGCCCGGCGTGACGGCCGACGAGCTGATCCGTCAGCTCGTGCGGGCCGAGCCGCCGGGCCGGCCGGTCGTCGTGGTCTCCACCGACCGCGAGGTCGCCGACGGGGTGGCGAAGGCGGGCGCGCGCCCGGTGGCCTCCGCGCTGCTGCTCAAGCGGCTCGCCCGCACCTGACCGCTTGCGCGCGGCTTCTCCCGATGCGGATGGAATGCGAGCCTCCGCATGGTGCCTGAGTGTCCATCAGGCGTCACCCACTGTGTCGCGAGGGTAAAGGATGCGCTTGTGGGGCGTGATTTTCCGCCCGGGGATTTGAACGGATCATGGGGAGGTCACTAAGGTCGGGCCTCGAACCTTCGCGCGGTGATCATCCATTCGGGGTGACGGTGAAGGTCCCGCCGGAACCGCGGACTTCGCGCGGCAGGCGGCTGAGGAAGAAGGAGCTCGTCTCCGTGGCGTCCCA
The DNA here is from genome assembly GCF_044387105.1 of Streptomyces sp. NPDC020379. Taxonomy (NCBI): domain Bacteria; kingdom Bacillati; phylum Actinomycetota; class Actinomycetes; order Kitasatosporales; family Streptomycetaceae; genus Streptomyces; species Streptomyces sp. NPDC020379. The sequence goes on along the minus strand of NZ_JBIRVR010000001.1, from coordinate 310,865 downwards.
CCGTCGACCCAAGCAGCCGGGCCGCACCCGCGTGACCGTGCTGACCGCGACCGCCGCCGCGGCCGTCGCCCTCTCCTCCCAGGCGGCGCACGCCGACTCACCGTCGAAGACGGACGCCAAGGCGAAGGTCGACAAGCTCTACGAAGAGGCGGAGCAGGCCACCGAGAAGTACAACGGGGCCAAGGAGAAGCAGGAGAAGCTCGACAAGCAGGTCAGCGAGCTCCAGGACAAGGTCGCCCGCGGCCAGGAGGAGCTCAACAAGCTCCGCGACAGCCTCGGTTCCCTGGCCACCGCGCAGTACCGCAGCGGCGCCATCGACCCCTCCCTCCAGCTGCTCCTCTCCTCCGACCCGGACACCTTCCTGGAGAAGGCCTCCACGCTCAACCAGCTGAGCGCCAAGCAGGCCGACACCCTGAAGCAGATATCCGAGAAGCAGCGCACCCTCAAGCAGCAGCGTGAGGAGGCGAGCGGCAAGCTCAAGGACCTCGCCGACACCCGCAAGGCACTGGGTGACAAGAAGGAAGAGGTCCAGAGCAAGCTCGCCGACGCCAAGGAGCTCCTCAACTCCCTCAGCGCCAAGGAGCGCGCCGAGATCACCGGCAGCGACGGCAAGGACGCCGGCGGCGGCGCCAAGAGCGGCGGCGGTGACCGCGCCAGCCGCGGTGACAGCCGCCCGGACATCAAGATCCCCGCAGGCTCGGGCCGCGGGGGCGCCGCGCTCGCCGCCGCGCAGTCCGTCATCGGCTCCCCGTACGTCTGGGGCGCGACCGGCCCCGACTCCTTCGACTGCTCGGGCCTGACCTCCTGGGCGTACGCGCAGGCGGGCGTCAACCTGGACCGCACCTCGCAGGACCAGGCCAACGACGGCACCCGCATCTACGACCAGAGCCAGCTCCAGCCCGGCGACCTGGTGCTCTTCTACGGCGACCTGCACCACATCGGCCTCTACGCGGGCAACGGCATGACGCTGCACGCCCCCAAGCCGGGTGCCAGCGTGCGCTACGAGTCGATGGGCAACATGCCCTTCCAGTTCGGTGTGCGCATCGGCTGACGCGCTTGGGCCGAACGGCTGACGTGCCGCCCGTTCGGGCGAATCGCGGCGAGCCCCGCTGACTCCACGCCCCGCCGGTGACCTGCGTCTCCGGCGGGGCGTCAACGTTCCCGCCCCACCGGGTCTTTGAACCGGGGGTGACCGCGCCGCTACTGTCTGGCGCGCGGTACCCGGCACAGTGCTCCGCCCCTCTCCGGGCGGCAGGAGGGCACCGCGCACCCAGTGGAAGAACGGAAGGAGTGCGGCAGCCCGTGGCGTCACACCGTCGTCCCGCGCAGCCCGGTCTCACCCGGGTCACCGTCCTGTCCGCCGCCGTGGCCACCGCGGCCGCCGGCCTGGCGGCGCCCGCCGGGGCCGCGCCCGGCGACCCCTCGGGCACGGCCAAGGGGTCCGGCACGGTGAAGGCACAGGTCGACCGGCTCTACGAGCAGGCCGAGGCGGCCACCGAGAAGTTCAACGCGGCCGGCGAGCGCACCGGCACCCTGCGGCAGAAGGTCGCCCAGGCCACCGACCGCGTCGTCCGCGGCCAGGAGAGCGTCAACCGGATGCGCCGCGCGCTGGGCATGATCGCCACCGCGCAGTACCGCAACGGCGCCGTCGACCCCGCGATCCAGCTGCTGCTGTCCTCGGACCCCGACGCCTATCTGGAACGGGCCGCCGTCCTCGACCGGGTCACGGGCCGTCAGGCCGAGCAGCTCAAGGCGCTCCTGGAGGCGCAGCGCACCCTGCGCCAGGAGCGCGCGGAGGCCGTCCGGGTCCTGGCGCAGCTGGAGGAGAGCAGGCAGGCCGTCGAGCAGCACAAGCGCGAGGTGGAGGGCAAGCTCGCCACGGCCCGCCGGCTGCTGAACGCGCTGCCCGAGCGGGACCGCGAGGCGTACGCCCGGGCCTCGCGCTCCGGCGGGGACCGCTCGGAGGGCTCGCTCGCCGGACTGCCGAACCTCGCCGGCCTCTCCTCGCGGGGGGCGGCCGCCGCGATGGCCGCCCGCTCGGCCGTCGGCTCCCCCTACGCCTGGGGGGCGACCGGGCCGGGCGCCTTCGACTGCTCCGGCCTGATGCAGTGGGCCTACGGGCGCGCCGGGGTGGGCCTGCCGCGCACCTCGCAGGCGCAGCGCAACGCGGGCCGCCACGTCTCCCTGGCCGAGGCCCAGCCCGGGGACCTGGTGATCTACCGCAACGACGCCAGCCACGTGGGCATGTACGTCGGCAACGGACAGGTCGTGCACGCCCCCTACCCGGGCGCCCGGGTCCGCTACGACCCGGCCAACATGATGCCGATTTCGTCCATCACCCGGCCATGAACGCCACCTGAGCGCACGGCGCGGGGCGCGGGGCTCGTACGATGCGGGGCGTGACGGGCCGGTGGAGAGGGAGCGGAGTCCTTGGCGGACGGGTCCGCGGCCTGCCCTCCGGCCGCGCGGTGGCCCGGGCCCCGCGCGGGGCGCTCGTCCGTTCGCTGGTGGCGGGGCTCCTCGCCCTCCAGGCCCTGTGCGGCTGCGGCTCCGTGGGGCTCACCGGCGGTCAGGACGACGAGCGCAAGGCCGTGAGTGCCCTGCTGGACCGGTGGGCCAAGGCGCTGCGGGACCGTGACGAGCGGGCCTTCCTCGCGGCCCTGGACCCCGACGCGACGGGCTTCCGCACCGAGCAGCGCGCGCAGTTCGCCAACCTCGCCGCCGTGCCCCTCGCCTCCTGGGACCACCACCTGGTGCGCACCGGCGGCTTCGCCCCCTCCGGCGGCGACGGCCATCGCGTCGCCGCCGAGGCCGAACTGCGCTACCGGCTGGCGGGCTACGACACCGTCCCGGTCGCCACCACCGAGCGGTTCACGGTCGTACGCAAGGACGACGACCGGTGGTACGTGACGGCCGAGGACACCCGGCACGGCCCCCGGCAGCTCTGGCAGCAGGGCCCGGTCACGGCCGTGCGGGGCGCGCACAGCCTGGTCCTCGGCGTCGGCCAGGACCAGGGGCGGCTGAAGGCCCTCGCCGACCTCGCCGACGCCGCGGTGCCCGCGGTGAGCTCCGCCTGGCGCGGCGGGACGGGCGCACCGGGCACGGCCCCGCCCAAGCTGGAGGGGACGACCGCCACCCCGGCCCGGCACAAGGGCGACTGGCCGGGCAGGGTCGTCGTCGAGATGCCCGCCTCGGTCGACCGGATGGCCGAGCTCCTGGACTCGCCGGCGGCGAACTACCGGGGCATCGCCGCCGTCACCACCGGCGAGGTCGGCGGCTCCGGCAACGCCCCCGCCGACCGGATCATCGTCAACCCCGAGGCGTACGGGACGCTCGGCGACTTCGGCCGCCGCGTCGTCCTCACCCACGAGACCGCCCATGTCGCGACCCGCTCGCTGACCTCGGCCGCGACCCCGCTGTGGCTCTCCGAGGGCTTCGCGGACTGGACCGCCTACCGCGGCACCGGCCGCACCGCCCGCCAGGCCGCCCCCGAACTCGCGCGCGCCGTCGGCGAGGGCAGGCCGCCCGAGGCCCTGCCCACCGACACCGACTTCGGCTTCGCGGGGGAGCAGGGGCGGCTGGCCCGCGCGTACGAGGAGGGGTGGCTGGCCTGCCGCATGATCGCCGAGCACTGGGGCGAGGAGAAGCTCGTCGCGTTCTACCGCGCGGTGGGCGGCCACCAGCGGCGGGCGGGGGCGCTGCCGGCCGCGCTGCACCAGGTGCTGGGCGTCTCGGAGGCCGACTTCACCCGGCGGTGGCGCGCCTATGTGACCCAGCAGCTGGGCTGAGCGGCACTCAGCCGGCGGTCAGCGCCGCCTCCTTCTCCGTGGGCGGGTCCTTCGGCGGGTCCGCCGCACCGGAGCGGTCCGCCCCGGTCACCGTGTCCCGCCACAGCCGGGCGCAGGAGATGACCGTCGCCACCACCAGCAGGGTGTTGCGCAGGGTCAGCGTCGCGACGCCCAGCTTGTCACTGGCCACCACATGGGAGAACCAGATGGGGAATTCGAGCTGGGTCAGCGGAACCGCCAGCAGCACCAGCGCGATGGGCAGGCCCTGACGCGTCGCCCGCATCGTCATGCAGACGGCGGCGAGACCGATCAGCCAGATCACATACTGCGGGCTGATCACCCGGCTCGTCGTGGTGAACAGCAGGACGGCGGCGAACGCCGCGTCGCAGGGCGTGCACGGCGTGAACCTCCGCGCGCGCAGCCGCCACACCAGCAGCCAGCCGAAGGCCAGCACGGTCAGGGCGAGCGCGAGCCTGCTGACGGTGTGGACGTAGCGGCCGAGGAACTCCACCGAGCCGTAGTTCAGCCGGGCGTGACCGTGCCACCCCACGTGCCGGCCCAGGTGGAAGACCAGCGACCCCAGCGACTCCACCTCCGTGCCGCGGGCCCGCTGGAAGTTCAGGAACGCCAGCGCCCCGGGCATCGTCACCGCGAAGAACAGCCCGACGGCCACCGCGCCCAGCGCCGCGGCACTCCAGGCCGCACGGGTGCGAGGGCCCCGGGGCGTCCCGACGAGCAGCAGCACGGGCCAGACCTTCAGCAGCGCGCCGAAGCCCATGAGCGCCCCCGCCAGCCGGGTCCTGCGCCCCGCCGCCAGCAGGGCGGCGACCGCGACGGCCGTCACCATCACGTCATAGCGGGCATAGACGATCGGGCCCAGCAGCGGCACCCCCACCACCCACACCCAGACCCCCTTCACACTGCGCCGGCCGCCCCGCACCGCGTACAGCAGCAGGGCGAGGACCGCGGCGTCCGCGGCGAAGCACACCAGGAAGAACGCCGGGGCGTAGTCGAGGAAGGGCAGCAGTCCCGGGGCGAGCACCGCGAGCGCGGCGGCCGGGGGGTACTGCCAGGTCACGTCGTCGTACGGGAACATGCCGGTGCGCAGCACCCCGTACCAGCCCTGGTAGATCACCTCGATGTCGACGGAGACGTCCGAACCCGGCATCACCCACACCCGGAACACACACAGCAGCAGCACGGCCCGGGTGACGGCCCACACCGCGATCGAGAGCCGCAATCCAGCGCCCGCCATCATTCACCTCGTTCGTCACGGCCCTCACATACGGTGAGCACCCGCTACTGGAAGGCATGATGCCCTTCCGGGCCGCCGGTGGCCGGTGACGTGCCCGGTGCACCCGCCGTTGCCGCCCGATCGCCGCCCCCGCGCACCCGGTACTGTCGGGCCCGATGCACAAGACCCTGATCGTCACCAACGACTTCCCGCCCCGGCCCGGCGGTATCCAGGCATTCCTGCACAACATGGCGCTGCGCCTGGACCCGTCGGAGATCGTCGTCTACGCCTCCACCTGGAAGCGCGGCCAGGAGGGCGCGGAGGCCACCGCCCGCTTCGACGCCGAACAGCCCTTCCGGGTCGTCCGCGACCGCACGATCATGCTGCTGCCCACGCCCCGGGTCACCCGGCGCGCGACCGGGCTGCTGCGGGAACACGGCTGCTCCTCCGTGTGGTTCGGCGCCGCCGCCCCGCTGGGGCTGATGGGGCCCGCGCTGCGCCGGGCGGGCGCCCGGCGGCTGGTCGCCACCACCCATGGCCACGAGGCGGGCTGGGCGCAGCTGCCGGCCGCCCGGCAGCTGCTGCGGCGGATCGGGGAGGGCACGGACACCCTCACCTATCTGGGGGAGTACACCCGCTCCAGGATCGCCGGCGCGCTGACCCCCGAGGCGGCCGCGCGCATGGTCCAACTGCCGCCCGGCGTCGACGAGAGGACCTTCCACCCGGACTCCGGCGGCGCCGCCGTGCGGGCCCGCCTCGGGCTCACCGACCGCCCGGTCGTCGTCTGCGTCTCCCGGCTCGTCCCGCGCAAGGGCCAGGACACGCTCATCCGGGCCATGCCGCGGATCCTGGCGGCCGTGCCGGACGCGGTGCTGCTGATCGTCGGCGGCGGCCCGTACGCGAAGGACCTGCGCGAGCTGGCCGACGCCACGGGCGTCGCCCGCGCCGTCCACTTCACCGGCCCCGTCCCGTGGGAGGAGCTGCCCGCGCACTACGGCGCGGGCGACGTCTTCGCGATGCCGTGCCGTACGCGGCGGGGCGGGCTGGACGTCGAAGGGCTCGGCATCGTCTACCTGGAGGCGTCGGCGACGGGCCTTCCGGTGGTCGCGGGCGACTCCGGGGGAGCGCCGGACGCGGTCCTGGACGGGGAGACGGGGTATGTGGTGCGGGGTGGTTCGGCGGAGCAGTCGGCTGACCGGATCGTGATGCTCCTGCGGGATTCCGCTTTGCGTGAGCGTCTCGGGGCGCGGGGGCGGGCTTGGGTCGAGGAGAAGTGGCGCTGGGATCTGCTGGCGGGGAGGCTGCGGGATCTTTTGTAGGGGGCGGGGTTCGGGTGCGGGTTGCTCGCGCCTGCGGCGGGCTTTTTCCCCAGCCCCGCCCTTTCCCGGCTGCGTCTGATGTGCGGCTCCGCCGCGTGGGGGGCAAGCCCTCAGACCCGCAACACGGCTTCGCCGCGTTGTCCTCAAAATCCCCCAGCTACCTCCCCCGGACTCCGTCCGGGGGGTGTCCCCAAGGGCGCTCCCGCCGCAGGCGGCAACGGACCCGCACTCGGGGGGCTGGGGCACGCGCCCCAGTTCGGGAAGGGGCGGGTAGGGGAAAAGGCCCGCCGCAGGCGTGAACGGTCCGCACCCCACCCCGCCACTACCCCCGGTAAATCGCCTCGATCTCGTCCGCGAAGTCCTTCGCCACAACATTCCGCTTGAGCTTGAGGGACGGCGTCACATGACCCGACTCCTCCGTGAACTGCGCGGGCAGGATGCGGAACTTGCGTACCGACTCCGCCTTCGAGACCGCCGCGTTGCCGTCGTCGACAGCCTTCTGCACGGCGGCGAGGAGGTCCGGGTCGTCCGCCAGCTGGGCCGGGGTCGTGCCGGCCGGCTTGCCGTTGTCGGCGAGCCAGCGCGGGAGGAAGTCCTCGTCGAGGGTGATCAGGGCGCCGACGAAGGGGCGGGCGTCGCCGACGACCATGCACTCGGCGATCAGGGCGTGCGCGCGGATGCGGTCCTCGATCACGGCGGGGGCGACGTTCTTGCCGCCCGCGGTGACGATGATCTCCTTCTTCCGCCCGGTGATCGTGAGGTAGCCGTCCTCGTCGAGCGTGCCCAGGTCGCCGGTGTGGAACCAGCCGTCGGAGAGGGCTTCCTTCGTGGCGGCCTCGTTGTTCCAGTAGCCCTGGAAGAGGTGCTCGCCGTGCAGCAGCACCTCGCCGTCGTCGGCGATCCGGATGACCGACCCGGGCAGCGGCTGCCCGACCGTGCCGATCTTCTGCCGGTCCCAGGGGTTGAAGGCGGTGGCCGCGCAGGACTCCGTGAGGCCGTAGCCCTCCAGGACGGTGAAGCCGATGCCACGGTAGAAGTGGCCGAGGCGCTCGCCCAGCGGCGCGCCCCCGGAGATCGCGTGGGTCGCCCGGCCGCCGAGCACCGCGCGCAGCTTGCCGTAGACGAGCCGGTCGAAGATCGCGTGCTTGATCCGGAGCCCGAGCGACGGCCCGCCGGGGCCGTCCATGGCGCGGCTGTACGCGATGGCCGTGTCCGCGGCCCGGTCGAAGATCTTGCCCTTGCCGTCGGCCTGGGCCTTGGCGCGCGCCGAGTTGTAGACCTTCTCGAAGACGCGCGGGACGCCGAGGATCAGCGTGGGCCGGAAGGCCGCGAGCTCGTCGGTGAGGTTGCGGATGTCGGGCACACAGCCCAGCTTGATGGGCGCGAGCACCGCCGCGATCTCGACCAGCCGCCCGAAGACATGGGCGGTGGGCAGGAAGAGCAGCACGGAGGAGTCGCCCGTGCGGAAGAGCGGTTTGAGCCGCTCCACGGCGTTGCCGCACTCCACGAAGAAGCTGCGGTGGGTCAGCACACAGCCCTTGGGGCGGCCGGTGGTGCCGGAGGTGTAGACGATGGTCGCGGGGGAGTCGGCGCCCGCGAGCGCGCTGCGCTCGTCCACCTCCTCGTCGCTCAGCCCTTCCCCGGCCGCGCCGAGCCGGCCGACGGCGTCGTCCTCGATCCGCCAGACGTGCCGCAGCTCCGGCAGCCGGTCCCTGACGGACTCGACGGCGCTCGCGTGCGCCTCGGTCTCCACGACGCAGGCGACGGCCCCGGAGTCGCCGAGGATCCACTGGATCTGCTCGGCCGAGCTCGTCTCGTAGACCGGCACGGTCACCGCGCCCGCGCTCCAGATCGCGAAGTCCAGCAGCGTCCACTCGTAACGCGTGCGCGACATCAGCCCCACGCGGTCGCCCGGCCGGACGCCCGAAGCCATCAGCCCCTTGGCCGCGGCCCGCACCTCGGCGAGGAAGGCGGCGGCGGTGACGTCCTCCCAGCGGCCGTCGGTCTTGCGCCCTATGACGGCGACGTCGGGGCGCTGCGCGGCGTTGCGGCGGATCAGATCCGTCAGGTTTCCGTCCGCGGGGACCTCGTAGAGGGCCGGAAGGCTGAACTCGCGCAAGACTGCTGCTCCTCGTCGGGCGCCGGCGCCGCCGCGTCTTTGAGGGGCGCTGCGTCGGCTGCGGTCCATGTCAGGCAAGGGGGGTATTGGACTGCCCGGACGTTACCCACCAGTACGGCTTTCGAATAGGGGTGGCGCTCAGATGTTCTGTGCGTCACACGCCACCGGACCGCCTTCCGAACCCTAGCCCCTCCGCTTGGTGACCGGGAAGTAACCGCAGGTCGGCGACCTTCCGGACGGCCGCCCGCACCGCCTAGGGTGATCGGTATGCGAGGTGGCTTCAGAGTTCACGTGGTCAGCGATGTGCACGGCAACAGCGAGGGTCTCGCACGGGCGGGCGACGGCGCCGACGCCGTGGTCTGCCTCGGTGACCTCATCCTCTTCCTCGACTACGCGGACCACTCGCGCGGCATCTTCCCCGACCTCTTCGGCGTCGAGAACGCCGACCGGCTCGTGGAGCTGCGCACCGCCCGCCGCTTCGAGGAGGCCCGTGAGCTGGGCCGCCGCCTGTGGGAGGGCGTCGACCGCGACGCGGCCATCGAGTCCGCGGTCCGCAAGCAGTACGCCGAACTCTTCGCCGCCTTCCCCACCCCCACCTACGCCACCTACGGCAACGTCGACATCCCCCGGCTCTGGCCCGAATACGCCGCTCCCGGCACCACCGTCCTCGACGGCGAGCGCGTCGAGATCGGCGGCCGCGTCTTCGGCTTCGTCGGCGGTGGCCTGAGATCGCCCATGCGCACGCCCTTCGAGATCAGCGACGAGGAGTACGCCGCCAAGATCGAGGCCCTCGGCCACGTCGACGTCCTCTGCTCGCACATCCCGCCCGCCGTGCCCGAACTCTGCTACGACACCGTCGCCCGCCGCTTCGAGACCGGCAGCACCGCGCTGCTGGCGGCGATCCGCGCCACCCGCCCCCGCTACGCCCTCTTCGGCCACGTCCACCAGCCCCTCGCGCGCCGGATGCGCATCGGCGCGACCGAGTGCGTCAACGTCGGCCACTTCGCCTCCAGCGGTACACCCTGGGTGCTGGAGTGGTGACGCGCGCCGGGATGTAGCCTTCACCGGCAGACACACGAGGCGGCGGACCGGTACGGAGGAGCCACGGAGATGGCGGAACACACCAGCTCGAGCATCACGATCGAGGCGACCCCGGCCGAGGTCATGGCGGTGATCGCAGACTTCGACCGCTACGCGGAGTGGACCGGGGAGGTCAAGCAGGCGGAGGTGCTCGCCAAGGACGAACAGGGCCGCGCCGCGCAGGTGCGCCTCGTCCTCGACGCGGGCGCGATCAAGGACGACCACACGCTGGCGTACACCTGGCCCGCGGAGAACGTCGTGAGCTGGTCCCTGGTCAAGTCCCAGATGCTGCGGCAGCTCGACGGCTCGTACAGCCTGGAGCCCGAGGCCGGCGGCAGCCACACCAAGGTGACGTACCAGCTCACCGTCGACGTCAAGATCCCCATGCTCGGCATGATCAAGCGCAAGGCGGAGAAGGTCATCATCGACCGGGCGCTCGACGGTCTCAAGCAGCGGGTGGAGAGCGGCGCGGCCACCTCCTGAGGTCCCTGTCGGAGTCCGGGGGCGCGGCCCCCGGACCGCACGGCGCCGTATCCACGACCCAGGAGAAACCCTTGCGCACGGTCCTCGTCACCGGCACCGGCGGCGCGGGCCGCACCACCACGGCCGCGGCCACGGCGCTCGCCGCCGCGCGGCGGGGCCGCCGCGTCCTGCTGCTCACCACCGACCGCGGCCCCGCGCCCGACGCCGTGCTCGGCACCGCCCTGCCTCCCCCAGCCACCGCTGGGAGGTACCCCCAGCCGCCCGGTGTGCCCTGGGCCGAGCCCGTCGAGGCGGCCCCCGGCCTGTGGGCCGCCCGCGTCGCCACCGGCGAGCACTTCCAGGACCGCGCCCGCGACCTCCAGGAGCGCGGCGCCTCCCTCTTCGACCTCCTCGGCGCCACCCCGCTCGACCCCGAGGAGCTCACCGAACTCCCCGGCGCCGAGCCGCTCGCCGTCCTCGCCGCACTGCGCGCCGCCCACACCGCCGCCGCGTGGGACCTGCTCGTCGTCGACATGCCCGCCGTCCACGAGACCGTGCGCCTCCTCGCCCTGCCCGAGCAACTGCGCCGCTATCTGCGCCGGCTGCTGCCCGCCGAGCGGCAGGCGGCCCGCGCGCTGCGGCCGATGCTCGCCCAGCTGGCCGGGGTGCCGATGCCCGCGCAGCGGCTGTACGAGGCCGCGGAGCGCTGGGAGGCCGAACTCGCCGCCGTCCAGGACGTCGTCGAGGCGGGCGGCACGACCGTGCGCCTCGTCGCCGAACCCGGGCCGATCGCCGCCCGGGCCCTGCGCCTCGCCCGCGCCGGACTCGCCCTCCAGGGCTGCCGCGTCGACGCCCTCGTCGCCAATCGCGTGCTCCCCGCCGGCGACGGCGGTGACTCCTGGCTGGCCGGGCTCGTCACGGAGCAGCAGACCGCTCTCAAGGAGCTCTACGAGGAGTACCTCACCGACGGCATCACCCTGTGTGAACTGCCGCACCTCGGCCGTGACCCCCGCGGCCACGAGGACCTCGGCGCGCTCGTCGACGCCGCCGCGTCGACGACCATCGGCGGCGAGGGCGGCGCCGTCGGGATCATCGAGGGCGAGGGCCTGGCCGACGAGCTCGACGGCTGGCCCGCCACCGGCTCCGAGCCCGACGCCTGGACCGTGGAGGACCGGCTGGCCGGCGACGGCGTCCTGCTCTGGCGGCTGCCGCTGCCCGGCGCCGACCGCGACGCGCTGGACCTCATACGCAGGGGCGACGAACTCATCATCGGCGTCGGCCCGTTCCGCCGCGTCCTGCCGCTGCCGTCGGCGCTGCGCCGCTGCACCGTCTCCGGGGCCGGCCTGCGCGACGGCGCGCTGTGCGTGCGCTTCACCCCCGACCCCGCCCTGTGGCCGCGGACTCCGTGAACGCCGTTCCACCGTTCAGGTAACGTCGAAGGAAACCCCCGTCGCAGGAGTCCGCCATGAGCGATCCCACCGAGCGCCCCGCACCCGGCGCGGCCGCCGATCCCGATGCCTGGGAGCAGGCGTGCGCCGAGGATCTCGCCGCGGAGCGGGCCCGCCGTCGAAACGAGCAGCCCGGCACCGCCGCCGAGGAGCTGCGCAAGCTCGTCGACGCCGTGACCGAGAAGGTCTCCGCCCTCCAGCTGCCGCTGGCGGGCATGGCCGCGCAGGAGGTCGTGCAGCAGGTCATCGCCCAGGCGAAGGCCGCCGTCGAGCCGGTCATCGAGCGCAACCCCGATGTCTTCGACCACCTCGCCTCCGCGGGCTCCGAGCTCCTCGCCGCCTACCGCGCGGCCGTCCAGGGCCAGGAGTCCCGCTGGACGCGCGGCGAGGGCGCGGCGAAGCCCGCCGAGCGGCCCGGCGGCCCCGGCCGGGGCGATGCCGGAGCGGGCGGTGCCGAGCGCATCGACCTCGACTGACCTGGGGCTCCGGTACGGTGGGTCGCGGCGGGGTTCGAGCGAATAACTGAGGGACACATGGGACTCACCATCGGCGTCGACATCGGCGGCACGAAGATCGCGGCCGGCGTGGTCGACGAGGAGGGCAACATCCTCGCGACGTGCAAGGTACCGACCCCGTCGACCCCGGAGGGCGTCATCGACGCCATCGCGGACGCGGTACGCACGGTCAGCGCCGACCACGAGGTCGAGGCGGTCGGCATCGGCGCCGCGGGCTATGTGGACGACAAGCGGGCCACGGTCCTCTTCGCCCCGAACATCAACTGGCGCCACGAGGCGCTGAAGGACAAGGTCGAGCAGCGCGTCGGCCTCCCGGTCGTCGTGGAGAACGACGCCAACGCCGCGGCCTGGGGCGAATACCGCTTCGGCGCCGGCCAGGGCCACGACGACGTCATCTGCATCACGCTGGGCACCGGCCTCGGCGGCGGCATCATCATCGGCAACAAGCTGCGCCGCGGCCGCTTCGGCGTGGCCGCCGAGTTCGGCCACATCCGGGTCGTGCCGGACGGCCTGCTGTGCGGCTGCGGCAGCCAGGGCTGCTGGGAGCAGTACGCCTCCGGGCGCGCCCTCGTCCGCTACGCCCGCCAGCGCGCCCAGGCCACCCCGGAGAACGCCGAGATCCTCCTCGGCCTCGGCGACGGCACCCCCGACGGCATCCAGGGCAAGCACATCAGCGACGCCGCCCGCCAGGGTGACGCCGTGGCCGTCGACTCCTTCCGGGAGCTGGCCCGTTGGGCCGGCGCGGGCCTCGCCGACCTCGCCTCGCTCTTCGACCCCTCGGCGTTCATCGTCGGCGGTGGCGTCTCCGACGAGGGCGACCTCGTCCTCGACCCGATCCGCAAGTCCTTCCGCCGCTGGCTGGTCGGTGGCCAGTGGCGCCCGCACGCCCAGGTGCTGGCCGCCCAACTGGGCGGCAAGGCCGGTCTCGTGGGCGCGGCGGACCTGGCCCGCCAGGGCTGACCCGAGGGCCCGCCGGGGCCCTCCTTCGGACGTCGTAGCACGGGCGTCGCGGCACGACCGCCGCGGCGCGGATGTCGTAGCACCGAGGAGTGATGATGCTCGCGGATCTGCCCCCGTCGCACACGGAGTCCGACGGCTCGGCCGTCGTCCGCGTGCTCAGTTACAACGTCCGGTCCATGCGTGACGACGTGGGGGCGCTGGCCCGGGTCATCCGGGCCTGCGCCCCCGACGTCGTCTGCGTCCAGGAGGCGCCCCGCTTCTTCCGCTGGCGCAAGGCCGCGGCCCGGCTGGCCCGTACGTCCGACCTCGTCTACGTCACCGGCGGGGCCACCGCCTCCGGGCCCATGATCCTGTCCTCGCTGCGGGCCACCGTGGAGCGCACGGAGGACATCCTGCTGCCGCGGACGCCGGGGCTGCACCAACGCGGCTTCGCGACCGCCGTGCTGCGCTTCGGCCGGGCCCGGCTCGGCGTTCTCAGCTGCCACTTGAGCATCAAGGACGAGGAGCGGTACGGGCAGGGGAAGCTGCTGCTCGACACACTGGCCGGGCTGGGCGTCCCGCACGCGGTCGCCGCCGGGGACCTCAACGACCGCCCCGACGGCCGGACGTTCGGCCTCCTCGCCGACGCGCTCCAGGACGGCTGGGCCACGAAGCCGTGGGGGCGCGAGCACACGACCCGGCTCGGCGACCCGCTCCAGCGCATCGACGCGGTCCTCGCCACGGAGGGCGTCGAGGTGCTGGGGTGCGGCGTGCCCATGGGGCTGCCGGGAGTGGCCGAGCGGGACCTCCGGGCGGCCACGGACCACCTGCCGGTGCTGGCCGCGCTCAGGATCCCGGCCGCGTCCTAGCGGCGGGGGCCGGGCGGCCGCCGGGAGCGCCCGCCGGACGACCGTGCTCGCGGGCGGGCGTCCGTCAGACGACCGCGCCGCGGCCCGGGTCGTCGTCCTCCTCGTCGGAGTCCTTCATGCGCAGCACCAGTGTGGCGAAGCCGCCCAGGAAGCCGCCGACGCCGAGCGTGGTGACCCACCACGTCAGCTCCTGCCGGAAGAGCACCATCAGCAGCAGGAGCAGCGGCCCGCCCAGCACCGCGATCCACGCGAAGCGGGCGGTGACGTCGCCGGTGGGGAGCGGCGGCGGCTCCGGGGGCACGAAGTGGCCCTCGTCCGGCTCGTCGAGGTCGTCGTCACCCGTCGCGGCCGGGGTGTCCCAGTCGCGGGGGCCGACCCCGGGGGCGTAGACGACGAAGCTGCCCACCGGCCGGTCCGGGGTCTCCGGCGGCGCCTCGGCGGCCTGCTCGGGACCGGCGCCGGGGGTGTCCTTGCCCTCGGCCGGGTCGGGCCGGGGGTCGGTGACATCACCGGAGGCGGGCCAGCGGCCTGCCTCGGGGTCCGGCTGCTCGCCGTACGCGGCGACGAGCTCCGCCCACGCGGCGTCCTCGTCCAGGGGGTCGCGGCTCTCGTCGCGGTCGCGGTCGCGGTCCGCGTCGCGCTCAGCCACGGGAGGCCGCCCCGGCTTCGCCGACGCCCGCGGAGAGCCGGCTGATGAACGCGAACGTCTCCTCGAAGATCAGCTCGGCGTCGTGGTCCAGGGTCGCCACGTGATAGCTGCGCTCCAGCAGCCGCTCGGTGACGTCACGCGAGGAGACCCGGGCCAGGATGCGCGCCGAGTCCACGGGCGGCACCACATGGTCCTCGGGGCTGTGCATCAGCAGCAACGGCTGGGTGACCTGCGGCAGTTCACCGTCCAGCATCCGCAGGAACCGGCGGAAGGAGTGCGCCGCGTGCAGTGGCACCCGGTCGTAGCCGAGCTCCTCGCCGCCCGGTTTGGCGATGTCGCTGGCGATGCCCCTGCGCGAGGGGATCAGATGGCGCACCACCGGCAGCGCCTTCGCGCCGAGGCCGTGCACCTTGTTGGCCGGGTTGACCACGACGACGCCCTTGACCGCGTCACCGTGCCGGGCCGCCAGCCGCAGGGCCAGCGCCCCGCCCATGGACAGGCCGCAGACGAAGACCTCCGAGCAGCGCTCCCGCAGCTCGCCCAGCGCCCGGTCGACCTCCGCGTACCAGTCCTGCCAGCCGGTGAGCTGCATGTCCTGCCAGCGGGTGCCGTGCCCGGGCAGCAGCGGCAGGGAGACGGTCAGTCCGCGCTCCGCGAGATGCCCGGCCCAGGGCCGTACGGACTGCGGGGAACCGGTGAAGCCGTGGCACACGAGGACGCCGACCTCTCCGCCGTCGTGGCGGAACGGCTCGGCGCCGGGGAGGAGCGGCACCGGAATCTCCGATCGGTGGAACGGGAAAAAGGGGTCTGGCCCTCAGCGTACGCGGAGCGCCGCACGGCGGGTAGGCAGGTTAAGGTCTCCTCGTCACTACAGGAGGTTCTCGGTTGTTCTACGGCGCTATGAAGCTGTCCATCGGCGGGTCGCTGAAGCTTGCCTTCCGGCCGTGGGTGGAGGGCTTGGAGAACATCCCGGCCGAAGGGCCCGCCATCCTGGCGAGCAACCACCTGTCGTTCTCGGATTCCTTCTTCCTCCCCGCGGTGCTGGACCGCAAGATCACCTTTATCGCGAAGCAGGAATACTTCACCTCCCCGGGTGTCAAGGGAAAGCTGACGGCCGCCTTCTTCAAGGGCGTGGGCCAGCTCCCCGTCGACCGTTCGGGCGGACGCGGCGCCGGTGAAGCGGCGATCAAGAGCGGCCTGGAGGTGCTGGAGCGCGGTGAGCTGTTCGGCATCTATCCGGAGGGCACCCGCTCCCCGGACGGCCGCCTCTACCGCGGCAAGCCCGGCGGCCTGGCCCGGGTGGCGCTGCTGTCCGGCGCCCCCGTGATCCCCGTCGCCATGATCGACACCGAGAAGGTGCAGCCCCCGGGCAAGGTCCTGCCGAAGATGATCAGGCCGGGCATCCGGATCGGCGAACCGCTGGACTTCAGCCGCTACCAAGGCATGGACGGCGACCGCTTCATCCTCCGCTCGGTGACCGACGAGGTCATGTACAAGATCATGGAGCTGTCCGGCCAGGAGTACGTCGACATCTACGCGACCGCCGCCAAGCGGCAGATCGCGGACGAGGCGAAGCGCAAGGCCGAGGAGGAGAAGGCGGCCAAGGCCGCCGGGCTCGACAAGGCGGACAAGCGGCCCGAGGCGTAGCACGCCCGGACCGGGGGGTTGGGTCGATGACACCGCGCAGCACCGAGCCGCGCGTCGTACGGATGTCGGTGGAGCTGCCGCTGTGGCGCGCGCTGACCGGCTACCGCATCCTGACGCTGGGCTACGCCCTCGCGCTGTTCTTCCTGAACTGCCGCGAGTACGCCCATCCGTCCGGGGCCGCGCTCTACATGGGCGCACTGACGCTCTGGATGCTGCTGACCTGGAACCGGGTCACCTCGCCCGAGCGCTGCACCAAGCGGTTCCTCGTCGCCGACCTGGCCATCGCGCTGGCCGGGATCCTGCTCACCTCCGTCGTCGACTCCGCCGAGCGCATCGACGGCGGAGCGGCCACCCTGCCGTCCATCTGGGCGGGCGGCGCCGTACTGGGCTGTGCCATCAAGGGCGGCTGGCGCTGGGCGATCGTCGGCTCCACCCTGGTGGCCGTCGCCAACCTCGCCGAGCGCGGCGGGCTCGCCCGCGACACCGTCCACAACGTGCTGCTGGTCTGGGTCTCCAGCGTCGCCATCGGCTACATCGTGGAGGTCGCCCGGGCCAGTGAGCGCACGCTCGCCCGCGCCCTCCAGATCGAGGCGGCCACCCGCGAGCGCGAACGGCTCGCCCGCGACATCCACGACAGCGTCCTCCAGGTGCTCGCCATGGTGCAGCGCCGGGGCGCCGCGCTGGGCGGCGAGGCCGCCGAGCTCGGCCGGATGGCGGGCGAGCAGGAGATCGCCCTGCGCACCCTCGTCGCCGGGGGCCTGCTGCCCCCGCAGGGCACGCCGGCGCAGCTTGCCGAGGACGCGGAGCTCGTACGGTCCGTGGGCACCCCGCCGCGGCCCCCGGACGGGCCCTGCGACGTGGGCGCGCTGCTCGCACCGCACGCGGGCGCCGCCGTCTCCTACGCCGGGCCCGGCACGCCCGTCCTGCTGGAGGCGGCCGCGGCGGCGGAACTGGCGGCGGCCGTCGGCGCCGCACTGGACAATGTCCGCAAGCACGCCGGGGACGGCGCGCGGGCCTGGATCCTGCTGGAGGACGAGCCGGACGCCGTGATCGTCACCGTGCGGGACGACGGGCCCGGCATCGCCGAGGGCCGGCTCGCGGCGGCCGAACGGGAGGGGCGGATGGGCGTCGCCCTGTCGATCCGCGGCAGGCTGCGGGACCTGGGCGGCAGCGCCGAGCTGCTGTCCGTGCCCGGCCAGGGCACAGAAGTCGAATTGAGGGTTCCACGGGGGAGCGAGGCCGGGAAATGAGTGACGAGCGGACCGTGAAGGTCATGGTGGTCGACGACCACCCCATGTGGCGCGACGCCGTCGCCCGCGACCTGGCCGCCGCCGGGTTCGATGTGGTGGCGACGGCCGGTGACGGCCCCCAGGCGGTGCGCCGGGCCCGGGCCGCCGCACCCGACGTGCTGGTCCTGGACCTCAACCTGCCCGGCCTGCCCGGCGTCGCCGTGTGCAAGGAACTGGTCGGCGAGAACCCCGCGCTGCGCGTCCTGGTGCTCTCCGCGAGCGGCGAGCACGTGGACGTCCTGGAGGCCGTGAAGTCCGGCGCGACCGGCTATCTCCTGAAGTCGGCCAGCACCGAGGAACTGCTGGACGCCGTCCGCCGGACCGCCGGGGGCGACCCGGTGTTCACCCCCGGCCTGGCCGGACTGGTCCTCGGGGAGTACCGCAGGCTGGCCGCCGACCCGGCCCCCGCCGCCCCCGACGAGCGGCACGCGCCCCGGCTGACCGACCGCGAGACCGAGGTGCTGCGGCTCGTCGCCAAGGGCCTCTCGTACAAGCAAATCGCCGAACGGCTGGTTATTTCGCACCGGACGGTGCAGAACCATGTTCAGAACACCTTGGGCAAACTCCAGTTGCACAACCGCGTGGAGCTCGTGCGCTACGCGATAGAGCGAGGTCTCGACGGCGCCTGACCGCTCCCGGCCGGGCGGTGTCCCCGGCTGAAGGGAGATTGTCATGCGGGTCGGAATGCTGACCGGCGGCGGTGACTGCCCCGGGCTCAACGCGGTCATCCGCGCCGCCGTCCGCAAGGGCGTCCAGGACTACGGTCACGAGTTCATCGGCTTCCGCGACGGCTGGCGGGGGCTGATCCAGGGGAAAACCGTGCCGCTCGGCATCCCCGCCGTACGCGGCATCCTGCCGAGGGGCGGCACGGTGCTCGGCTCCTCGCGCACCAACCCCTTCAAGGAACCGGAGGGCGTCGGCCGGATCCTCGAGAACCTCGCCAAGGACGAGGTCGACGCCCTCATCGCCATCGGCGGCGAGGACACCCTCGGCGTCGCCGCCCGGCTCCACGAGGAACACGGCGTCCGGTGCGTCGGCGTACCCAAGACCATCGACAACGACCTCTCCGCCACGGACTACACCTTCGGCTTCGACACCGCCGTCAACATCGCCACCGAGGCCGTCGACCGGCTGCACACCACCGCCGAGTCCCATATGCGGGTCCTCGTCGTCGAGGTCATGGGCCGGCACGCCGGCTGGATCGCCCTCCACTCCGGCCTCGCCGGGGGCGCCAACGTCATCCTCATCCCCGAGCAGCGCTTCGACCTCGAAGAGGTCTGCGGCTGGGTCACCTCCCGCTTCCGTGCCAGCTACGCCCCGATCGTGGTCGTCGCGGAGGGCGCCATGCCGAAGGACGGCGACCTCGTCCTGAAGGGCGCCGCCGCGCACGACTCCTTCGGCCACGTCCGGCTGTCCGGGGTGGGCGAGTGGCTGGCCGAGGAGATCGAGCGCCGCACGGGCAAGGAGGCCCGCACGATCGTGCTGGGGCATGTGCAGCGCGGGGGGACGCCGAGCGCGTTCGACCGGTGGCTGGCCACGCGGTTCGGTCTGCACGCGATCACCGCTGTGCGGGACGGGGACTTCGGGCGGATGGTGGCGCTGCGGGGCACGGACATCGTCCGTGTGCCGCTGGTTGACGCGACCGCCCGCTTGAAGACGGTGCCGCCGGCTCTGTACGAGGAGGCACGCACGTTCTTCGGCTGACGGCGGGTTTTTTGGGCGTGCCGCAGGCTCCCGGGTGCGGGCCGGCTGGCGCCTGCGGCGGGCTTCTTCCCCAGCCCCGCCCCTTCCCGGCTGCATCGGATATGCGGCTCCGCCGCGTGGGGGGCTGCGCCCCAGACCCCGCAACACGCTTCGCGCGTTGTCCTCAATCGCCGGACGGGCTGATATTCAGCCCGTCCGGCGATTGAGGACGCGCCCGCAGGGCGCTGGGGTCCGGGGTCTCCCCCCACGCGGCGGAGCCGCACATCGGACGCAGCCGGGAAGGGGCGGGGCTGGGGAAAGGATCAGACCAGCACCCTCGCGAGCAGCTCAGCCACCAGCGTCGCCCCCGACAGCGTCAGGATCGACTCCGGATGGAACTGCACGCCCGCGAACCCGGGCCCCCGAAGCGCATGCACATCCCCCGTCACAGCATCACGGCTGACCTCCACCCGGTGCATGGCCAGCTCCCCTTCGGCCGCATCCGAGCACCGCGCGGTGAACGTGTTGTAGAACCCCACCGTCTCCGCCCGCCCGAAGAAGTCGATCCGCTCCTGCGCCCCCTGGTACGGCACGTCCTTGCGTACGATCTCCAGGCCCAGCTCCGCCGCGATCAGCTCGTGCCCGAGGCACACCCCGAGCAGGCCGCGGGGGTGTCCGCGCAGCAGTTCCGCCGTGAGGCCGCGCAGCAGCCGCATCTTGGGGTCGGCCGTGTCGGAGGGGTTGCCGGGGCCGGGGCCCAGGACCACCGGGCCCTCGTGTGCCAGGGCGGCCTCCCGCAGCCCGGGTTCGTCGTAGCGCCGCACGGTGACCGTCAGCCCCGAGGTCCGCAGCAGATGCGCCAGCATCGCCGTGAAGGTGTCCTCGCCGTCGACGACGAGCGCGTGCCCGCTGAGCCGCGCCGTCGACGCCGGGCTCTGCATCCGCAGCCAGAAGGGGGCCAGGTCCTCGCGGCGCGCGTCGAGCGCGGCCCGTACCTCGGGGTCGTCCGCGAGCCGCGCCGCCGGAACCGCCCCGCCGCCGCGCGCGGTCCGCACACCGAGCGCGGCCAGCACGCCCGCCGCCTTCGCGTGTGTCTCGGCGACCTCGCCGTAGGGGTCGGAGTGGCGCACCAGCGTGGCCCCGACGGCGAGCCGCAGCCGCCCGCGCCGGTCGATGTCGGCGGTGCGGATCAGGATCGGCGAGTCGAGCGTCCGGCCGCCGCCCGCGTCCCGCCCGATGAGGGCGAGCGCGCCCGCGTAGTAGCCGCGCCCGCCGCCGCCCGGCCCCGCCGGCTCGTACCGCTCGATGACGCGGCACGCGTTCTGCACCGGCGACCCGGTCACGGTCGCCGCGAACATCGTCTCCCGCAGCACCTCCCGCACGTCCAGCGAGGAGCGCCCCCGCAGTTCGTACTCGGTGTGCGCGAGGTGGGACATCTCCTTCAGCCGCGGGCCGACGACGACCCCGCCCATGTCGCCCACCGTGCACATCATCTTCAGCTCCTCGTCCACGACCATGGACAGCTCCTCCACCTCCTTGCGGTCGTGCAGGAAGGCCAGCAGCCCGGCCCGGTCCGGGCCCCCGGCGGGATAGCGGTAGGTGCCGCTGATCGGGTTCATCACGACGGTGTTCCCGGCCATCCGCACATGCACCTCCGGGCTCGCGCCGATCAGCGTCCGGTCGCCGGTGTGCACGACGTACGTCCAGTACGCGCCGCGCTCGCCCGCCAGCAGCCGCCGGAACAGCGCCAGGGCGTCGGCCGCGGAGAACCCGTGACCATGCTCTCCCGGGGGGCAACCCCCGGACCCCCAGCCGGGGATGGTGCCCTCGAAGGTCCGCCGGATGACGAAGTTGGCGCCCTCGCCGGACCCGATCTCGTCCTCGATCACGCGCCGGACGATCCGCGCGTACTCCTCGTCCCCCACGTCGAACGCCCCGCCCTCCACCCGCACCTCGTGCGCGGGCAGCGCGGCCAGGACCTCGGCCAGGGGCAGCTCGTGCGCCTCCCGTGGCCGCAGCACCGCCAGCGGGGTGCCGTCGTCGCGGACGTCGAAGCCGCGCTCGCGGATCTGCCGGAAGGGGATGAGCGCGAGCGCGTCCAGGGCAGGACCGCCGTCGGGCGGCCCGTCCGGCAGGGGGATGCCGGCCAGCCGCTCGACCTCCTCCACGGTGCCGGTCAGCAGCTCGACGACGTCGTCCGGCCGGCCGGGGGTGCGGCGGTGCAGCAGGGCGAAGGGCGGGCAGGCGGGTTCGGTCAGCCGAGCGAGGAGGGCGTGGGTGTCGCCGGTCATCTGGGTTCCTTCCGGTGAGGAGAGGAACGGCCCCGGAAACACGGAAGGCCGCCCCTCCGGGCGGCCTTCGCGGTGTGTCTTCGGTGTACGCGCGATCAGTGGGCCGCCGGTTGAGCGGTCCACCACCAGTTCTGGTCGGTCGGTGCGTACATGCTGCGCACCCTACCGGACGGGGCCGGGGCGGCGGCGGATCCCGCGGGCGGCGGGGATGCGCGCACCGGGGCGCGGGCCGGTGCGGTGCGCCGGGGGGAAGACGGTCTTCCGGCAGCTCCACCGCTCATGACCCGTCTCACAGTGCGGTCCGACGGATGGACCGCACTCGCCGACCCCGTAGGGTTGGAGCGTGACCGTGAACGCTGAAACCCATGCCGGTGGCAACACCTGGCGCTCCCTTCCCGCGGCGCAGCAGCCTGAGTGGCCGGACCAAGAGGCTCTGCGCGATGTGATCGCGGAGCTCTCGAGCTATCCCCCTCTCGTGTTCGCCGGCGAGTGCGACCAGCTGCGCCAGCGCCTGGGAGCCGTCGCCCGTGGTGAGGCGTTCCTGCTCCAGGGCGGCGACTGCGCCGAGGCGTTCGACGCCGTCGGTGCCGACCAGATCCGCAACAAGCTCAAGACGCTGCTCCAGATGGGTGCCGTGCTGACCTACGCGGGTTCCGTGCCCGTCGTGAAGGTGGGCCGGATCGCCGGTCAGTACAGCAAGCCGCGCTCGAAGCCGACCGAGACCCGCGACGGCGTGACCCTGCCGACCTACCGCGGTGACTCCGTCAACGGCTTCGCCTTCACCCCCGAGGCCCGCACGCCGGACCCGCAGCGGCTGAAGCGGATGTACCAGGCGTCGGCGTCCACGCTGAACCTGGTCCGCGCCTTCACCACCGGTGGCTACGCGGACCTGCGCCAGGTGCACGCCTGGAACCAGGACTTCGTGAAGTCCTCCCCGTCCGGGCAGCGCTACGAGGCCCTCGCCCGCGAGATCGACCGGGCGATGAACTTCATGAACGCCTGCGGGGTGGACCCGGAGGAGTTCAAGACCGTCGAGTTCTACGCCTCCCACGAGGCGCTCGTCCTCGACTACGAATCGGCGCTGACCCGCGTCGACTCGCGGACCGGCGACCTCTACGACGTCTCGGGCCACATGGTCTGGATCGGTGAGCGCACCCGCCAGCTGGACGGCGCGCACATCGAGTTCGCGTCGAGGATCCGTAACCCGATCGGGGTGAAGCTCGGCCCGACGACCACGCCCGAGGACGCGCTGACGCTGATCGAGCGGCTCGACCCGGAGCGCGAGCCCGGCCGGCTCACCTTCATCACCCGCATGGGTGCGGACAAGGTGCGGGACAAGCTCCCGACCCTGGTCGAGAAGGTCACGGCGTCCGGTGCCCAGGTGGCGTGGATCTGCGACCCGATGCACGGCAACACCTTCGAGGCGGCCTCGGGTCACAAGACCCGCCGCTTCGACGACGTGCTGGACGAGGTCAAGGGCTTCTTCGAGGTCCACAAGGGCCTCGGCACCCACCCGGGTGGCATCCACGTCGAGCTGACCGGCGACGATGTCACCGAGTGCGTGGGCGGCGGCGACGAGATCTTCGTCGACGACCTGCACCAGCGCTACGAGACGGCCTGCGACCCGCGGCTCAACCGCAGCCAGTCGCTCGACCTGGCGTTCCTGGTCGCGGAGATGTACCGCGACCAGTAGGAATCCCTGAGGGATGACGTGGGGCGCGGATCGAGGTGATCCGCGCCCCACTTCGTTGTCATCCGCCCGCCGGGCCGGGTAAGGTAAGGGTTACCTTATTGATCAACCCGGTAGGGCGGTGACCCGCGTGTACGTCTGCTCTTGCTTCGGCATCACCGAGCAGCAGGTGCGTGAGCACGCGGACAAGGGGGCGTGCACGCCCCGCCAGATAGCCTCCGTGAGCAAGGCCGGCACCGACTGCGGCAGCTGTGTCCGCCGCATCCAGTCCCTGCTCGGCCGGGGGGCGTGCCCGCGCCGCGAGCTGGCCGACCAGGGGGAGCGGGACGTGCTGGGCACCGAGGTGCCGCGGATGGCGCAGGTGCTGCCCCGCGTGACGGCCGAGGTCCGGGCGGCCTGACCGGGTCGGTCCCGGGTCACTCCGCCCCGCCGTTCGACTGCTCGATGAACTGGGCGAGGTAGAGCGGCTCGCCGAGCTTCTCGATCAGGTCCAGCTGGGTGTCGAGGTAGTCGATGTGGTCCTCCTCGTCGGCGAGGATCGACTCGAAGATATTCGCCGAGGTGATGTCGCCCTTGGCCCGCATGACCTCCACGCCCCGCTTGAGCCGGTCGATCGCCTCGACCTCGACCTGCCGGTCGGCCTGGAACATCTCGACGATCGACTGCCCGATCCGCACATGGAAGAGCCGCTGGTAGTTGGGCAGCCCCTCCAGGAAGAGGATGCGGTCGGTCAGCACCTCCGCGTGGCGCATCTCGTCGAACGACTCGGCGCGGGTGTGCGCGGCGATCTTCGTCCAGCCGAGGTGCTCCTGCATTTTCGCGTGCAGGAAGTACTGATTGATGGCGGTCAGCTCGGCAGTCAGCTGTTCATTGAGAAATTCGATGACCTCGGGGTCGCCCTGCATTGCAGAGGCTCCTTCCAAGAGGGTGACTGGCAGGTTGCGCGCATCCTCGCACCGCCCCTCGGAAGCGTCCAGTAAGTGCACACTTAGTGTGAGTTGCCCCGGTAGTGGAACCCATGGTCATCAGCACTGTCCAGGGTCTGACACCATGGAGGCATGGGTCAGTCGGAAAGCCGCAAAGGGGCGCAACTCGAGTTGCCTCCGGGGCAGCGCCTCCAGCGCGGATGGCCGGTGACGCACTACGGTCCGGTCCCGAAGTTCAGGCCGGAGCGCTGGGAGTTCCGTGTCTTCGGGTCGACCGCCGACGGCGACAAGCACTGCTGGACGCACGAGGAGTTCTCCGCCCTGCCGTATTCGACGGTGGTGGCGGATCTGCACTGCGTCACGAAATACAGCATGCTGGACGCCGAATGGGGCGGTGTCCCCGCACGGGCGATCCTCGAACTCGCCCCGCCCGCGCCCGAGGTCACGCATGTGATGGTGTGGGCGGAATACGGCTTCTGCTCAAATCTCCGGCTGGCCGATTTCGCGGCCGAGCAGAGCATCTTCGCGACCCATAAGGACGGCGAGCTCCTCACCGCCGAGCACGGCTTTCCCGTACGCCTGGTGGTCCCGCACCTCTATGCGTGGAAGGGGCCCAAATGGGTGCGCGGCGTGGAGTACATGACGGCCGACCGCCGGGGATTCTGGGAAGAGCGCGGATACCACAACGTGGGTGACCCCTGGCAGGAACAGCGCTATTCCTACCAGGAGAAACCGGGCGACGGACCGGAGGTCTGAGCGGCCGGGCGAAAAGCCCGTCAGACCGCGAGGCCGTCCCGCAGCCGCTTCAGCCGCGCCACATCGGCCGCGTGTCCCTCCGGCCCGCCGGGGGTCTCGATGACCAGCGGCACACCCGCCGTCGCGGGATGGCCGAAAAGCTCCGCGAAGGGCTCGGCCCCGATATGGCCGGAACCGATGTTCTCGTGCCGGTCCCGGTGCGCGCCGACGCCCTCCTTGGAGTCGTTCGCGTGGATCAGCCGGAGCCGTCCCTCGCCCACCACGTCCACCAGCTCGTCGAGCGTCCGCTTCATCCCGCCCGGCTCGGCGAGGTCGTGGCCCGCCGCGAACACATGGCAGGTGTCCAGGCACACGCCGAGCTTCGGGTGGCGCTCCAGCGCGTCGAAGTACGGGCCGAGATCCTCGACCAGCGAGCAGAGCGACGCGCCCTGCCCGGCCGTCGGCTCCAGCAGCAGCCACGGGTCGTCGTCGTGGGTCAGCTCGTCCAGCAGCGGCAGCAGCCGCTCGTGGACCTGGGCCAGCGCCTCCGGCCGCGGGCGGCCACCGGTGGCCGAGCCCGTGTGGACGACGACACCGAGGGCGCCGATCGCCCGCCCCCGGCGCAGCGAGTGCCGCAGGGACTCCCCGGACAGCTCGACCGTCGCCCCGGTGTGCGAGCCGAAGTTGATCAGATACGGGGCGTGCACCCAGACCGGGAGCGACTCCCGCTCGCAGGCCGCCCGGAACTCCTCGTCCTGCCGCCGGTCACCGGTGGGCGTCGCCCAGCCGCGCGGGTTGGCGACGAAGACCTGCACCGTCTCGGCGCCCATCGTCCGCGCGTACGGCAGGCCGGTCCTCGCGAGGCCCCCGGCGACGGGGATGTGCCCGCCGACGGGGTTGCGGACGCGCGGGGCCGGGAGAAGGCCGGAAGGCTCGGTCATCCCTACAGCCCGCCCTTCATCCGGATGGTGATGGTGTCGCCCTTGGCCGCCTGGTCGCCGCCCTTGACGGACTGGCTGTCGACCGAGTCGCGCGGGAAGAAGAACGGCTTGTCCACGCTGACCTTGAAGCCCGCGGCGGTGAGGGCCTGCCTGGCGTCGGCCTCGCTCTTCCCGGTGACGTCCGGGACCGTCACCATCTCCTTGCCCTTGGAGACGGTGAGCGTGACCGTGTCGCCCTTGGCCAGCTGCTCCCCGTCGCCGGGCGACTGCGCCGCCACCGAGCCCTTGGGGGCGTCGGAGTAGACCTGGGTGTCCGAGACCTCGGCCTTCAGTCCCTTGTCCGCCAGCGCCGAGGTGGCCGCCGCGACGGTCATGCCCTGCACCTTCGGCACGCTCAGGGCCGCGCCCTTGCTCACGGTCAGCGCGACAGGGGTGTCGGGCCTGCGCTCCACCCCCGGCTTGGGGTCGGTGGCCAGCACCGAGCCCTGCGGGGTCTCGCCGCTGAACTGCTTGCCGACCTCGCCGACCGTCAGGCCCGCGCCCTCGATCTTCCGCTTCGCCTCGTCGAGGGTCATGCCGACGACATTGGGCACCTCGGCCCGCGCCGGGCCCTTCGACAGGGTGACCGTCACCTTGCCGGTGTTGCGCACGCGGCCGCCGGGGCCGGGGTCCGTCGAGATGACGTGCCCCCGCTCGACGGTGTCGCTGAAGTCCTCCTTCGTCCTCATCCCGAGCCCGGCCTTGTGGAGCGACTGCTCGGCCTTGTCCTGGGTCATGTCCAGGACGGCCGGGACGGTCGTGAACTGGCCGGAGCTGATGTACCAGACGCCCGTGCCCACCACGGCCAGCAGGACGGCCGCGAGCACCGCGAGCAGGGTGCGGCTCGGCCTGCGCCGGGGCCGGCCGGTCCGTGCCCCCGGGGCGGCCGGCGGGGCCGGGGGAGCGGGCGGCTGCTCCAGCCGCGTCGTGCGGTTGAGCCGCTCGTCCTCCGGGGACGGCAGGGGCCGGGCCGCGCCGGGCCGCGGGATCACGCTCGTACGGTCCTCCGAGCCGCTCGCCGCCCCCTGCTCCGGCGTCCGCGCGAGCGGGGGCATGGCGTCCAGCTGTTCGTCGGACAGCGCCTCGCGGGTGGCGCGGACCAGGGCCAGCAGGCCCACCGCGTCGGCCGGGCGCTGCTGCGGGTCGCGCGCGGTGGCCTGCGCCACCAGCTCGTCCAGCCGCGGGGCCAGCCCCGGTACGGCCGCGGACGGCGGCGGCACGTCCTCGTGAAGGTGCTGGTAGAGGACCTGCGCCGGGGTGCTGCCGGTGTGCGGCTTGGCGCCGGTGAGCATCTCGTAGAGGACGACACCGCAGGCGTAGACGTCCACCCGGGTGTCGGCCGTGCCGTGTTCCATCTGCTCGGGGGCCAGATACGACACCGTGCCGAGGACCGAGCCGGTGGACGCCGTGGAGTGGGTGTCCACGGCCCGGACGAGCCCGAAGTCGGCGACCTTCACCCGGCCGTCGTCCCCGATCAGCACGTTCTCCGGCTTCATGTCCCGGTGGACGAGACCCGCGAGGTGGGCCGCGCCGAGCGCCGCGAGCACCGGCTCGGCGATGTCGAGCGCGGCGCGCGGCTGGAGGGCCCCGCGCTCGCGCAGCACGTCACGCAGGGTGCATCCGGCCACGTACTCCATCGCGAGATAGACGTACGTGCCGTCCGTGCCCTGGTCGAAGACGCCCACCACGTTCGGGTGGTCGAGCCGGGCCGCGGACTTGGCCTCGCGGATGAAGCGTTCCACGAAGACCTCGTCGGCGGCGAGCCCCGGGTGCATCACCTTCAGGGCGAGCACCCGGTCGAGCCGCGTGTCGAGGGCGCGGTAGACCGTGGCCATGCCGCCGACGGCGATCCGGGCCTCGACCCGGTAGCGGCCGTCGAGCACGTGCCCGACAAGCGGGTCTCCTAGCGTCGTATCCACGCTAGGAGTCTATGAGCCGTTCCGGGGTGGCCCCCAGTGGCCTTCTTTCCGGGGGGTCCCGGGCCCCGGGGTGGGGCCGTTCGCCGCGTGCGGCGGGGGCCCGGCGGGTTGGTCTCGCGGATCCGTGATCTTGTGCCTGCGGGTCCATTGCCGCCTGCGGCGGGCGACGCCCTGCGGGCGTGTCCTCAAGCGCCGGACGGGCTGGTTTTGCGGATCGGTGGTTTCGATCGTGCGGGGCGGGTGCCGCCCGCGGCGGGAGTTACTTTCGGGGGCCCGGACGAAGTCTGGGGGAGCGCCGTCAAGCGCCGGACAGGCCGAGCAGTCGCCCGGAACGGGCTTCGATCAGTGCGGCCCGCAGGCTCGAAGCCTACGGTTCGCGAAATCCAGCCCGTCCGGCGCTTGAGGACGCGCCCGCAGGCGGCGCTCTCCGCCGCAGGCGGCGAAGGACCCGCAGGGACGACATCACGGGTCCGCGTCCCCGCCGCAGGCGGCAATGGACCCGCACGCTGGAGACCACGGATCCGTAGATCCAGCCCGTTGGGGGCACCTCCCGGCGCTAGCTGGGGGAGTTCGAGGACACCGCCGCGCAGCGGTGGTGCGGACACGACGGCCCGCCGCCGATCCGCAAGATCAAGCCGAGCTACCCGCCGTCGCCGAAGGCAGGCCGTTCCGGGTCGAAGTCCGGCATACCCTCCGTGGGGGAGGACGCCTCCGCGAAGTGCCGGCGCGGGATGCGGCCCGCTCGGAACGCCAGGCGGCCGCCCTCGACCGCGTGGCGCATCGCCTCCGCCATCAGCGCCGGGTCCTGCGCGCGGGTCACCGCCGAGGCGAGCATCACCGCCGAGCAGCCGAGCTCCATCGCGATCGCCGCGTCCGACGCCGTGCCCGCGCCCGCGTCCAGGATCACCGGGACCCCCGCCCGCTCGGTGATCAGCTGGAAGTTGTGCGGGTTGCGGATGCCCAGGCCGGAGCCGATGGGCGAGCCCAGCGGCATGATCGCGGCGCATCCGGCGTCCTCCAGGCGGCGGGCGAGCACCGGGTCGTCGTTGGTGTACGGCAGCACCGTGAAGCCGTCGTCCACCAGGATCTCCGCCGCTTCCAGCAGCTCGACCGGGTCGGGCAGCAGCGTGCGCTCGTCGGCGATCACTTCCAGCTTGACCCAGTCGGTGCCGAGCGCCTCCCGGGCCAGCCGCGCGGTGAGCACGGCCTCGCCGGCGGTGTAGCAGCCCGCCGTGTTCGGCAGGACCCGGATGTCGTGCCGGGCCAGCAGCGACAGCACCGAGCCCCGTACGTTCGTGGCCAGCCGCCGCATCGCGACGGTGGTGAGCTCGGTGCCGGAGGCCAGCAGCGCGCGCTCCAGGACGTCCAGGCTGGGCGCGCCGCCCGTGCCCATGATCAGGCGGGACGTGAAGGTGGTGCCGGCGATGGTGAGCAGATCGTCTGCCATCTGGGCTGATCAGCCTCCCTGCACTGCGGTGAGGACCTCGACGCGGTCACCCTCGCCGAGCGTGGTGCCGGGCCACTGGCCGCGGGGTACGACGGCTTCGTTGAGGGCGGCCGCGACCCCGCTGTGGGCGGTGGTCAAGGAGGCCACCAGGCCGTCGAGGGTCAGGCCCCGGGGCACCGAGCGGCTCTCGCCGTTGACGCTGATGCCGACGTGGGCCTCGGGGCTGTCGGTGGGGTCCATGGGGTTCATACGGGCAGCTCCTGGAGCGCGTTCGAGAAGCGGAGAGGAGAGAACGGGCGGGCCTCGTCCGGCAGCCGTCCGGTGGTCAGCGCCTCGGCCATCACATCGCCGGTCAGGGGGGTGAGGAGCACGCCGTTGCGGTAGTGGCCGGTGGCGGCGAGCAGGCCGGGCAGGGCGGTGGGGCCCAGCAGCGGGGCGTTGTCGGGCGAGCCGGGGCGCAGCCCGGCGCGGGTCTCCACCAGGGGCAGCTCGGTGATGCCGGGGACCAGCTCATGGGCGTCGCGCAGCAGTTCGTAGACGCCGCCCGCGGTGACGGTGGTGTCCCAGCCGAGCTCCTCGGTGGTCGCGCCGACGACCAGCTCGCCGTTCTCGCGCGGCACCAGATAGACGTGGCCGCCGCGCACGACCGCCCGCACGGTCCGGGACAGGAAGGGCGCGTACGCGCCGGGCACGCGCAGCCGCAGGATCTGGCCCTTGACCGGGCGCACCGGCGGCAGGACGTGCGGGGGGACGTCCGCGAGGGCGCCGCTGCGGCTGCCCGCCGCGAGCACGGTCCGGCCGGCCCGTACGCGGGTGCCGTCGGCGAGCTCGGCGCCGGTGGCCCGGTCGCCGGAGAGCAGCAGCCGTACGGCCTCCGTGCGGTGGAAGGCGACCCCCGCCCGTCCGCAGGCCGTCAGCAGGGCCCCGGCGAGCCGCCGGGGGTCGGTCTGGTGGTCGCCGTCCACGCGCACGCCGCCGCGCACGCCCGGCGCGAGCATCGGCTCCAGCCGGCGGCACTCACGCCCCGACAGCCACTGGGCGTCCAGCCCGCACCGCTGCTGAAGGGCGTGCAGTTCCCGCAGATGGGCCCGGTCGTCGGCGTCGAGGGCGACGGCGAGGGTCCCGCAGGCGCGGTAGCCGGTGTCCTGGCCGCTCGCCTCCTCCAGCTCCGCCGTGAAAGCCGGGTAGCGCCGCGCGGACGCCACATTGAGCGCGAGCAGCTCCTGCTCGCCGTAGTGCAGCTCGGTCACCGCGGCCAGCATCCCGGCCGCCACCTGGGCCGCGCCACCGCCCGGCGCGGGATCCGCGACGGCGGTGCGCAGGCCCCGCTGCGCGGCACGCCACGCCGTGACCAGACCGATGACACCGCCGCCGATCACGAGGACGTCGTACGTCCCCGGTGACGCTGTTGAAGACGCGTGCATGGGCGTCCAGCCCCTCCCTTCGCCGGCATGACCCGGATCAGGTTCGTACGGTCGGAGGCCGGCCAGCCTCCCTCTCAGCCCGGTCCGTCCGGGCTCCCGCGAGTGCTTGTACAGCGGCCACCCTAGTACGGGCCGCGAACCGTCCGGAAGGCCGGACGGGGGCGCCGGAGGGGGCATGCGCGGCAGCGGGGCGCGTCAAACACCATGACGTTGTGTCAGAGGTCTCGCTACGCGGTGCTCCGGCCGGGACCGGCCGCCGCCCTACAGTTGATCGGGTGAGCGAGCACCGGATGGAACCGCAGACCACGAGTGACCGGCGCGCTGTCATCGTCGGCGCCGGAATGGCCGGGGTGCAGACCGCCGTCGCCCTGCGCGAGCAGGGCTGGACCGGCACGATCACCCTGCTGGGCGCCGAGCCCCACCGGCCGTACGACAGGCCACCGCTCTCCAAGGCGGTGCTGCTGGGCAAGGCCGAGGGGTCCGCCTTCGAGGTGGACTTCGCCTCCCTCGGCATAGACCTCGAACTCGGCCGGGAGGCCACCCGGCTGCGCGCCGGCGAGCACCTGCTGGAGACCTCCGAGGGTCCCGTCCCGTACGACGTGCTGATCATCGCGACCGGCGCGCGGCCCGTCGAACTCCCCGGCAGCGCGGGCATGCCGGGCGTGCACCTGCTGCGCACCCTGGACGACGCGGAGCGGCTGCGCCCGGTGCTCGCCGGGCAGCGCGACGTCGTGGCGGTCGGCGCCGGGTGGATCGGCGCCGAGTTCGCCACCGCCGCGCGCGAGGCGGGCTGCCGGGTGACGGTCGTCGAGGCCGCGGACCGGCCGCTGGCCGGCGCCCTGCCCGCCGAGGTCGCCGCCCACATGGTCGCCTGGTACGCCGACAGCGGCGCCCGCCTGCTCACCGGCGCGCGCGTGGCCGCCGTGGAGCCCGGCGCCGTGGTGCTGGCCGACGGCACCCGGCTGCCCGCGGACGCGGTGCTCGTGGGCATCGGCGCCCGCCCGGCGACGGAGTGGCTGGAGGGGTCGGGCGTCGAGCTGGCCGCCGACCGCTCGGTGCTCACCGACGACCGGCTGCGCACCTCCGTGCCCGATGTCTACGCGGTCGGCGACTGCGCGTCCTTCCCGTCCGCCCGCTACGGCGAGCGGCTGCTGGTCCACCACTGGGACAACGCCCTCCAGGGCCCGCGCACCGTCGCCGGGAACATCGTGCACGGTACGGCCGAGGGGCCGGTCTACGACCCGGTGCCGTATTTCTGGTCCGAGCAGTTCGGGAGGTTCGTGCAGTACGCGGGCCACCACGTCGAGGGCGACGAGCTCATCTGGCGCGGCGACCCGACGGGCGCGGCCTGGACGGTGTGCTGGGTGCGCGGCGAGGTCCTCGTCGCCCTGCTGGCCGTCGGCCGGCCGCGCGACCTGGCCCAGGGCCGCAAGCTCATCGAGCGCGGCGCGGTCCTCGACCGGGCGCGGGCGGCGGACGCCTCGGTCCAGCTGAAGGCCGCGGAGGTGTGAGGACCTGCTGACGGCGCGGGCCGGGCGGGCCCGGCCGGGGGTCCGCACGACGCGCCGCCGGCAAGGTCGGGTCAACCTGGCTACCGACTGTCAGTCCCAGATGGCAGGCTTGTCCCGTGACCGAGATTGACGCAAAGATCGATGCTCTCGTCCCCGCCTGGCTCAACCTCCCCGACATCGCGGAAATGCTCGATGTCGAGGTGACGCGTGTCCGGCAGCTGGTCAAGGAGGGCCAGCTGATCGCGGTGCGCCGTGGCGAGAACCGAGTGCTCCAGGTGCCCGCCGAGTTCATCGGCGAGGGCAAGGTGATCAAGGGCCTCGCAGGCACCTTGACGCTGCTGAAGGACGACGGCTTCAGCGACGAGGAAATGCTGGAGTGGCTCTTCACTCCGGACCCGACCCTGCCCGGCACCCCGGCGCAGGCCCTGCGCGAGAATCGTGGCACGGAGGTGAAGCGCCGCGCCCAGGCGCTCGCCGTCTGACCCGTCCGCAGGCGCTGTAGACGCCGAGAGAGAACCGTCCGGTGTGCGGGCGGGGGCCGCGTGCCCCCGCCCGCACACCGCCGACCCCGGGGGGATCCACCCGATGTCCGTCACCGCGCGCGAGCGGCTCGCCGACGCCCGGCTGTATCTGTGCACCGACGCCCGCAGGCGCCAGGGCGACCTGCCGGAATTCCTGGACGCGGTCCTCGCCGCCGGGGTGGATGTCGTGCAGCTGCGCGACAAGGGCATGGAGGCGGGGGAGGAGCTGGAGCACCTCGCCGTGTTCGCCGACGCCGCCCGCCGCCACGGCAAGCTCCTCGCGGTCAACGACCGCGCGGATATCGCCCACGCCATCGGCTCCCAGGTGCTGCACCTGGGCCAGGGCGACCTCCCCGTCCCCGCCGCCCGCGCCATCCTCGGCGACCAGGTGCTGATCGGGCGCTCGACCCACGCCGAGGCGGAGGTGGACGCCGCCGTCGCCGAGCCCGGTGTGGACTACTTCTGCACCGGTCCCTGCTGGCCCACCCCGACCAAGCCGGGCCGGCACGCCCCGGGCCTGTCCCTGGTGCGCTACGCCGCCGCCCTGAAGCCCGCGCGGCCCTGGTTCGCCATCGGCGGCATCGACGCGGCCAATCTGGACGAGGTGCTGGAGGCGGGCGCCCGCCGGGTCGTCGTCGTCCGCGCGATCACCGAGGCCGACGACCCCGCCGAGGCCACCGCCCGGCTCGCGAAGCGCGTCCGCGCGTACGGAGCGTGATGCCCGGCGGTGTGACGCCGCCGGCACGATCCGTCACGGACCGGTCAGGAAACGGTCAGCCAGATGTCAACGGCGCATGAACAGACTGTCCAGAAAGCGGACGGGAGACCGGCTAATCGGTCATATCGCAAATGAGGGTTGGGGCTGCGCGGAACCGCTGGTTAACTTGCCGGTATGGCCCTTGGCACAGCCTCCACCAGGACAGACCACGCCCGTACGGTGCGTGAGCTGCTCGCCTCCGGTGAGCAGTCCTATTCATTCGAGTTCGCGGCCCCGAAGTCCGAGAAGGGCGAGCGGACCCTGTGGAACGCCATCCGGCGGATCGAAGCCGTCGGACCCACCTTCGTCTCCGTGACCTACGGCGCGGGAGGCTCCTCCCGTGAGGGCACCGTGCGGGCGACCGAGCGGATCGCCACGGACACCACGCTGACGCCCGTCGCGCACCTGACCGCCGTCAACCACTCGCTGGCGGAACTGCGCAACATCATCGGCCAGTACGCCGACGCCGGCATCCGCAACATGCTGGCCGTGCGCGGCGACCCGCCCGGTGACCCCATGGGCGAGTGGGTGCGCCACCCCGAGGGCATCGGCTACGCCGCCGAACTCGTCCGGCTCATCAAGGAGTCCGGCGACTTCTGCGTCGGCGTCGCCGCGTTCCCCGAGATGCACCCGCGCTCCACCGACTGGGAAACCGACATCGGTCACTTCGTGGACAAATGCCGGGCGGGCGCGGACTTCGCGATCACCCAGATGTTCTTCTACCCCGAGGACTATCTGCGGCTGCGCGACCGGGTCGCGGCAGCGGGCTGCGAGACCCCGATCATCCCCGAGATCATGCCGGTCACCAACATCCGGCAGATCGAGCGGTTCGCCCAGCTCAGCAATGCCGCCTTCCCGCCCGAGCTGGCCGGGCGGATCCTCGCGGTGAAGGACGATCCGGCCGCTGTACGCTCGATCGGGATCGAGTACGCCACCGAGCTGTGCTCACGGCTGATGGCCGAGGGGATCCCGGGTCTGCACTTCATTACCCTGAACCACTCCACGGCGACGCTGGAAATCTACGAGAATCTGGGACTGCACCAGCGGTCCTGACGGCTGTTCCCCTGGCGACAGCCGCACGAGAGGGGCGTAAATGGGCTGGACGGTCCTCTACATCGCGTTCGGCATCGTCGCGCTCTGGCTGCTGGGCGAGGTGCTGCTGCAGTACAAGGCGCGACTGCGCTGGCGGTTGCTCGCCTTCGTCGGCTTCCTCGGCGTCGTCGTGGGCGTGGTCCTCTCCTCCGTGCCGGTCATCGCGGTGGGCGCGATCGCCTTCGCGGTCGGCCAGACCTATGTGACGCTCTCCTTCCGGCGCGGGTTCTCCGAGGGCTGGGCGATCCGCCGCGACAAGGGCGCCGAGCCCGGCGGGCGGCCCGCCGCCGAGGAGAAGGGCCGCGCCGGACGGCGGCGCAAGGGCGACCGGAAGCCCCAGGCCGCGCCGCTGCCCGACCCCGCCGCCGAGACGGCCGCGATGCCGCTGATCCCGGAGTCCGACGACATCCCGGACCTGCTCCCCGGCGCGCCCCACCAGCCCGCCCCGTCGTACGACGGCTACGACCGGACGGCATACCTCCCGCCCGTGCCCCAGGGGCAGGAGGCGGGTCAGGAGGCGGGCGGTTTCACCCCGTACGACTACGCCTACGGCACCCAGGGCGCGCCGTCCGGCAACGGTCAAGGCGACGGTCAATTCGACTACGGGCAGGGGCAGTACGCCCCCTATTCCGACCCCTACATCGGCAGCCGCCCGCCGGCGCAGGAGCAGTACGACGCGTTCGGGCAGCCGCAGTACGAGCCTTATCCGCAAGCGCAGTACGGCACGGGCGCGTACTCCGCGGAGGCGTACGCACCGGCGCAGTACGACATGGACACCCCGCCGGGCGGCGTCTGGGTGCCCCAGCAACGGGACACCGACGCACCGACGCGGCCGCCCCTGCCGGGGCACGGGCAGGGCCACGACGGGCAGCAGTACCGCTACTGACGTCTCACGCGTGGGGCGGACCGGTTTCTTCCGGTCCGCCCCACGCGCGTGAGGGCGGCGCTACTCCGAGCCGCGCCAGTCCGCCCCCGAGACGATCAGCCCGGCGACCATCGCGCCCGACATCCCCGCGTGGGCCAGCCCTCCGCCGGGGTGGGCGAAGCCGCCGGCGAGATACAGACCGGGCACCCGCGTGGCGTTCCCGGGCCGCAGGAACGCGCCGTCCGCACCCGCCAGTACGGGCGCGGGGACGCCGCCCCCCTCCGCGCCGGTCGCCGCCTCGACGTCGGCCGGAGTGCGGACCTCGCGCCACAGCACCCGCTCCCGCAGCCCCGGCAGCACCGCTTCCGCGGCGTCGGTCATCCGGTCCGCGAAGCTCGCGGCCGTCTCCTCGTCGCTCCAGTCGACCCGCCCGTGCGGGGCCACCGTGGCGGTCAGGGTGACCGCTTCGTACCCTTCGCCGGGGCGGGTGGCCGGGTCGTCCGGCCGCAGCACGGTCACCGTGGGGCGGTAGCGCCACGGGCCGGGCTCGCGGACGCCGCCGCCCGCGGGGAAGACCTCGGCCAACTCCGCGCCGCGGTCGGGCGCGTGGACCACCGTGCGGTGGGCCGCCGCAGCGGGCCGGGCGCCCCGCAGCGCGAGGCAGACCGTGAACCTGCCGGGTGGCACCGGCCGTCCGGGGCCGCCGTCCCGCTCGGCCGCGTCCGGTGCGATCGAGGCCAGCCGCCCGGGGGACACCCCGGCGACCACCATGTCCGCCTCGGCCACCGCGCCACCGGTCAGCTCCACACCGGCGGCGCGGCCGTCCTTCTCGAAGAGGCCCACGACCTCCTCGCCGAAGCGGAACTCGACCTTGCGGGCCAGGCACCGCTCGTACAGCGCGTCGGCGAGCGCCCGCAGGCCCCCGCGCACATACCAACTGCCGAAGGTCTGCTCCATATACGGCAGCACCGTCGCGCTCGCGGGCGCCTGCCGGGGATCCAGGCCGTACGCCAGGGCGTGGCTCTCCAGGAGCGCGGCCAGCCGGGGGTCCTTCAACTCCCGCTCCGCGACGGAGGCGAGGGTGGCCGGGGCGCTCCGCCGGAACAACCCGCGCTTGCGGACGGCCGGATAGGGATCGCGCCCCAACGGCACGCGCGCCGCCGGGTCCGCGCGCAGCGGCTCCTCCAGCAGCGGCCGCCGTGTGGCGTCCCACACCTCGCGCGCCCGGTTGACCAGATCGCTCCAGCGCTCGCCCGCGCCCGCGCCGACCGCCTCGTCCAGCGCCTGGACGACACCGGCGCGCGAGGCGTTGGGCAGCGCGAGGACCGTGCCGTCGGCGAAGACGTGGCTGCTCGCCGGGTCGACCTGCACGAGGTCGACACACCGCTCCAGCGGCTCCTTGCCCGTCTTCACGAACAAGTCGCGGTAGACGGCGGGCAGATGCAGCAGCCCCGGCCCCGTGTCGAAGGCGAAGCCGTCCCTCGTGAGCCGTCCGACGCCGCCGCCGTACGTCGCCGCGCGCTCGTACACCACCACCCGGTGGCCCGCGACGGCCAGCCGGGCAGCAGCCGCCATCGCGCCCATCCCGGCGCCGATCACCGCAATCCGTGCCATGGGAACGACTTTATCCGGCGGCACTGACAGCCCAGGCCGACAGCTCAGGCAGTCAGCCCAGGCCCGATAAGCTCGGCCGGCTCAGGCAGCCGGCTCAGGCCGACGGCCGCCGGGCCCCGGCCGGCCAGGCCGCGCGCTTCTCGGCGCGCTTCTGCCGCCTGCGCTGCCAGAAGCGGCGGATCCGCCTCCAGAAGAACACCACCAGCGCGATGCCCAGCCCCAGCAGCACCGCCGCGATGATCGCGGCGGCCAGCGGGTGGAACAGCGCGAAGACGACGATCCCGGCGACGCCCAGATCCTCGGCGGTGCTCAGCACGATATTGCTCGCGGGCTCCGGCGAGGTGTTGACCACCGCCCTGGTGCCCGCCTTGACCAGGTGGCTCACCAGCGCGGTCGCGCCGCCCACCGCGCCCGCGGCGAGGTCGGACAGCGAACCGCTCTGCCCGGCCAGCAGCGCCCCGACGACGCCGCCGGCGATCGGCCTGATCACCGTGTGCACGGCGTCCCAGGCCGAGTCCACATACGGGATCTTGTCGGCCACGGCCTCGCAGAGGAAGAGCACGGCCGCCGCGATCAGGACGTCAGGGCGCTGCAGCGCGTCCGGCACCTGATCGCTGACACCGGTCGCGCCCAGCACGCCGAGCAGCAGGACCACGGCGTAGGCGTTGACACCACTCGCCCAGCCACTCGTGAACACCAGAGGAAGCACCGACACGCCAGCGATCGTATCCGGGGCCCGCGACCGGGTCTGAACGCTCACGGGTGAGTACACGTACTCAGAGGAGGAGATGAGTAGCCGCACGGATGGGGCAAGCCCCGGCGGAAAGGAAGAGTGGTGTCCACGGAAGGGGCGTCCGCGCCGCACCGCCGACACGGGGCGGCGGAACGGTGCGGCGACCCTGACGTGACCGGGGGGTCTGGGGGCTCCCGGACGGAAGTACGGGAGCTCGGGGGAAGTACGGGGGAACGCTGCTCCGGTGCGGGCCGAGGGGGATCGGCCGGTGCCGGAGCAGCGCCCTGCCGCGGCCCGCGCGCTCAGCCGCCGCCCTGCGGCTGGCGGACGCCGCCGCCCACCCGCCCCCGCAACAGCTGGGAGAGTGCCGCGTGCACCTCCTCGACCGACCGCCCGGGCTGGAACGACTGCCAGTCCAGCGCGGTCACCAGCACCATCCCGAACAACGCGGCCGCCGTCAGCGGGACATCGAGCTCCGTGCTCAGCTCGCCCGCCTCCACCGCCTCCCTGAGAACCCCCTCGATCACCGCGAGCGCCTGCTCGCGCACCCGCGCCAGCGTCGGCTGCCAGGCCCGGTTGGTGCGCCACAGCTCGGCCGCGTACAGCTGGGCCAGCGCCGGATAGCGGGAGACGAAGTCCAGGCCCGCGCGGACCATCGCGTCCAGCGCCTCGACCCTGCCGCCCCCGCGCGCGGCGGTCGCGTCGGCGGCTCTTCCCAGGGCCTCGCTCAGCAGCTCCATGCCGTGCCGCAGCAGCTCTTCGAAGAAGGCGGTCTTGCTCGCGAAGTTGTAGTAGACCGTGCCCTTCGCGACTCCGGCACGTTCGGCGATCTCGTCCACGGTGGTGGAGGAGAAGCCCTGTTCGGCGATGAGGGTGACCGCGGCTTCGAAGAGCTTTCGCCGGGTGTTCTGACGGCGCGTACTACTGCTGTCGCTGCTGTCCATGCGCAGATTCTCCCTGTCCCCGCCCGGCCGCCGGAGAGCGACGTCGGTCTTCCGCCCGCCCGTGTGCCCGGGCGCCGGCCGGAACTGACGGGGCGGAGCGCCGTGTTCACCCGGAGCCGTCGCTTCCGGGGCGCCGGGGGGCCGGCCGGGCGGCGCGGGGGTCGTGGCGGAGGGAACTCCTGGACAGGCCCTAGGCTGGAGGCACCCGGAACCACTGGGGCCTTCTTGTCCCCTCCTGTTCGTCCTGCTCGTTCTGTTCGTCGTCACCGCCGAGGAGCCACCCGCCGTGTCAGACCCGCTGCGCCCCCGGGCGTCCCTCCGTACCGCCGTGGTCTGGGAGGTCCTGCGGGACGCCCTCGACCGCCGGGTCAAGGCCGCCGGACGGGAGGACGCGGGCGTCCTGGAGGTCCTCGACACCGGTGGCGGCTCCGGCAACTTCGCCGTGCCCGTCGCCCGCCTGGGCCACCGGGTCACCGTCGTCGACCCCAGCCCCAACGCCCTGTTCGCGCTGGAGCGCCGGGCCGCCGAGGCCGGGGTCGCCGACCGGGTGCGCGGTGTCCAGGGCGACACCCACGGCCTCTTCGACGTGGTCGAGCGCGGGGCCTACGACGCCGTCCTGTGCCACGGCGTCCTGGAGTACGTCGACGAGCCCGCGGAAGGCGTCCGCAACGTCGTCGAGGCGCTCCGCCCCTCCGGCACCCTCAGCCTGCTGGCCGCGGGCCTCGGCGGTGCCGTGCTGGGCCGGGCCCTCGCCGGCCACTTCACCGAGGCCCGCCAGGTGCTCGCCGACCCCGCGGGGCAGTGGGGCGCCGGTGACCCGGTCCGCCGCCGGTTCACCGCCGAGCAGCTCTCCGAGCTGGTCACCGCGGCCGGCCTGGAGGTCGGGTCGGTGCACGGCGTGCGCGTTTTCGCCGACCTGGTGCCCGGCGTGCTGCTGGACGCCGAGCCGGGCGCCATGGACGCGCTGCTCCGGCTGGAGGCGGCCGCGGCCGAGCTCCCCGCCTTCCACTCGGTGGCCACTCAGCTGCATGTCCTGGCCGAGCGTGGCTGACCGCAAGCGGTAGGTGACCGGCCACCCGATCAGCCGCTTCGCCCCGTATGATCGGGGGACACCGTCCGGCATGGCGTATCGGCGGAGAGGGAATGTACGTCCCGACACCACCGATCGCCACACTGACATCGGTGGGCGAATTGGCGCAGAGGGGCGGGTTTCATGGGGGCGATTCCCTGCCTATCCTGAAAGGGTCGCACCCCGGTCGCCCCCCGCGACCGACGAGTAGGAGGACTCCGTGCCGCTCTCGGAGCACGAGCAGCGCATGCTCGAGCAGATGGAGCGAGCGCTGTACGCCGAAGATCCCAAGTTCGCGACAGCGCTCGAGGGCAGCGGCCTGCGCACGTACACCCGGCGACGGGTATACCAGGCGGTCGCCGGGTTTCTGGTGGGCATCGCGCTCCTGATGGCCGGCGTGATGATTCCGGGACAGTACTGGATCAGCGTGGTGGGTTTCCTCGTCATGCTGGGCTGCGCGGCACTGGCCGTCACCGGCTGGCGCAAGGCGCCCCGGCCCGGTGCGCAGCCTGGTGGTGTCGGCCCGGCGGGGGGTATGGGCGGCCGGGGTCAGGCCCGGCAGCGTCGCACCGTGATGGACCGCATCGAGCAGCGGTGGCAGCGCCGCCGCGATGAGCAGGGCCGCTGAGAGACACTTTCCGCCGAACGGCGTGCTGTGGGGCCAGGACAATCGTCCTGGCCCTTTGTCGTCGCCCGGCCGTGAGCCGCCTCGTTTGCCGTCGGCCCGGTCACGGGCCGCGCCTCGTACTCGCCGCCTTGCCGCGAGCCGCCTCGCTTGTCGGCGCCCGGCCACGAGCCGCGTCGCCGAGGGGCCTTGGGCGGATTCCGGGGGCGACGGCTTCCTGCGGGCCGTCGCCCCCGCCTTCCTGACGCCTCGTCAAGTCCGGCCGAGGGCCGTACGGAGCGCACCGCCCGCGCGGCGCCAGGCCGTGCCCAGCCGTCCCGACCGCCACCGCTCCGCCACCGCCGTGCGGCGCCGGGCGAGGCCCCACACCAGGCGGGCCGCGGAACGCGGTGCGAGCACGGCCCGCAGCCGGGCGGGCCGCCGCGCCGAGGCGCGCAGCCCCGCCCGTACGCGCTCGACATCCTCCGCCAGGCCCGCGGGCGGCCGCGGCCGCGGCGCGTACAGCACCTGCTCCACCGCCGTGGCCACCCGGTGTGCCGACTCCGCGGCCGCGCCGGTCAGCCCGCCGAGCCGCACGATGCGTGCCGCCGCGCCGCGGGGCGTCCGTGACTCGTCGGGCAGGACGCCGAAATCCCAGGCGGAGTCGGTCAGTTCGGCCCAGACGGCGAGTGTGTGCTCCGCGGCCTGACCGGGTCCGGGCGCGCCCGGCGTGTGCCGTCCGGGGTCCGCGAGGCGCCGGGCCCGCAGTCTTCGCCGCCACAGCGACGGCAGCGCGGGCAGGGCCAGCACGGCCACCACGCCCGCCGCGATGCCCGCCACCGCCCCCGGCGACAGCCGCCCGCCGTGGCCGCCGCCCGCCGCGGCCCGCGAGGCGCCCGGCGGGCACTCGCCCAGCCGCCTCAACTGCGGGGTGCAGCCGCTCGCGGAGGGCGGCCGCGCCGACGGCGCGGTGCTCCGGTCGGGCAGCGGCGCGGGCACCCCCGGGTCGGCGGCGGACGGCTCCTGCGCGGCGGTGTAGTCGGGCGCCGTGCCCCGGCTCGGCGTCGGCTCGAAGCGGGTCCAGCCGACCCCCTCGAAATACAGCTCCGGCCAGGCGTGCGCGTCCTTGGAGCCGACCGACATCGAGCCGTCCGGCAGCGGGGTGCCCGGGGTGAAGCCGACCGCCACCCGGGCCGGGATGCCCAGGGTCCGCGCCATGGCCGCCATGGAGAAGGAGAAGTGGATGCAGAAGCCCCGCTTGGCCTCCAGGAACCTCGCGATGGCGTCGCTGCCGCCGCCCGACGCGACCTCCGTGTCATAGCTGAAGCCGCCGTCGGCCGCGAACCAGTCCTGGAGCTTGACGGCCTGCTCGTACGCGTTCGCCGACCCGGCGGTCACCTTCCTGGCCGTCGCCCCCACGACCTCCGGCAGCGACCCCGGCACCTTGGTGTACTCCCGCAGCACCTCCTCGCGCGGGGCCGGCGCTCCCGCGAGCTGCGCGGCCGTGGGCTGCACCAGAAGGCTCGACACCTGATAGCGGACGCCCCGGGTGGTCTGCCCGCGGTCACCGGCGACGGTGCGGCCCTCCGGCTCGTACCGCCAGTGGCCGTCCACGCGGACGCGCTCGGCGGGATAGGGGAGCGGCAGATAGTTCTGCGCGTACGAACCGGCGGCGGCCACCGAGGTGTTCACCGCGTCCGTGCGCACCCCGGGGGCGAGGCCCGCGGGGGTGGGCAGCAGCTCCGGGAGGTCCGTGACGCGCCGCTCGGACGGCTGCCACGACGCGCCGTCGAACCGGTCGAGCGCGACGACGCGCAGATACATCTCCCGGGTGCTCTCCGTGGATGTGCGGTAGCGCATCATCTCGCGGTTCTCCGGCTGGTTCAGGCTGTCCCGCAGCGTGACCAGGGGACGGACGGCGTCGAAGCCCGAGCTGTCGTCCCGGTCGGGGCCGGCCGCCTGGCCGCGCGGCTCCAGCAGCCCGCCCTCCATCGCCGGCAGCACGGCGGGCACCGCCAGCGCGATGCCGAGCGCGAGCGCGCCGATCCTGCGGCCGGTGCGCACCGGCGCGAGCGCGGGGCCGGAGCCCGATGCCAGGAACCCACGGGAGGGCGGCCGGGCGCCGCCGCCGAAGACCCGGCCCCACCGGGCGAGCCGGTCCCGGCCCTCGGCCAGGAGCAGCAGCAGATAGCCGGCCGCCGCCACCAGGAACCACAGCCAGTCCTTGCCGCTCTGGGCCAGCCCGGCCGCGATGGAGTAGAGCGCGAGGAGCGGCAGCCCGGCGGGCGCGGCGCTGCGCCAGGTCACCGCGACCGCGTCCACCGCCAGGCCGATCACCAGCAGGCCGCCGACCAGCATCAGCCGGATGCCGGTCGTCGCCGGGGCCGGGATGGCGTACTTCCCGACGTCGTCGGCGCCCTCCTGGAGCAGCTGCCCGAACTCCCGGAAGACGTCCGGCCCCGGCAGCAGCCCGCCGAGCGCCTGCGAGCGGGCGAAGACCAGGGTGAGCAGCACGAGCGTGACCAGCGCCTGCACGGCCACCGTCAGGGGCCTGGCGAGCGGCACCCGGCGGGCGAGCGCGCCCACCGTGCTCTGGACGGTGAGCAGGATCGCGGCCTGGACCAGCCAGGTGACGGTCTCGATCAGCGGCAGCAGCGCGCACGCGGACGCCAGCGTCGCCACCACCGCGCACATGGCGAGCCGCGCGCTGCCGCTCATGCGCGCCCCCCTGCCGGTGGCGGCCCGAAGGGCCAGGGCGGCGCCGCGGGCATGGGCGGCACGGACGGCCCGGAGCCCCCGGCGGCCGCCGTGACGCTGCCCGGCCGCATGGCCGTACCGCCGTGAGGCTGCCTGGCCGTACCGCCGTCCGGCTGCCCCGCCGCGCCGCCGTGAGGCATGCGGGGCGCGCCGTGCGGGGTGTCCGTCGGGGCGCTCCCGGGCCCGTGGCCGCCCGCCATGCGCCACAGCTCCGGCAGTGAGGCGCCGGGGGCCACCGCCAGCGCCGTCCAGCCCGCCTCGCGCAGTGTGCGCAGCCGCTGCTCGGCGCTGTGCGCGGGCCGCGGGGAGCGGGCGTCCTGCGGCCAGGCGGAGCGGTCCAGCACGAAGGCGACCGCCGTGCCGCCGCCGCGGCGCATCTGCCCGGCCAGCGCCGCCTGACGGTCGTCCAGGTCGCCGAAGAACGCCACGAGCAGCCCTCCGCCGTCGCCCCGCAGCGCCTCATGCGCCGGGGCGAGGCTCTCGCCGTCGGAGTGATCCACCACGGCCAGGGTGTCGAGCAGCAGGCCCACCGCCTCCGCCGAGTCGTGGGAGGAGCCGGAGCGGCCGCCCATGCCGTCCGCCAGCGCGCTCCCGGCATCGGTGAGCAGCCGCACCGAGAACCCGCGCTCCATCAGGTGCACCGCGGCGGAGGCCGCCCCGGACACGGCCCACTCGAAGGGCGAGTCGGGCCCCGCGCCGTCGAAGGCGATGCCCCGGGTGTCCAGCAGCACCGTGCCGTGGGCCCGCTGGGGCTGCTCCTCGCGGCGCACCATCAGCTCGCCGTAGCGCGCGGTGGAGCGCCAGTGCACGCGGCGCAGGTCGTCGCCGTGGCGGTAGCCACGCGGGATGATGTCGTCCGCGCCAGCCAGGGCCGGGGAGCGGTGGCGGCCGTCGCCGTAGCCCGTGGCCTCGCCGCCGAGGCGCACCGCCGGCAGGGGAACGACGCGCGGCACGACCGTCAGTGTGTCGAAGGCGCCGAAGCCACGAGTCAGCTCGCACATCCCGAAGGGATCCGTCAGCCGCAGCTGCAACGGCCCGAGGGGATAGCGGCCGCGCAGGTCGGACCGTATCCGGTAGGACACCTCGCGGCGCCCGCCCGGCTCCACCCGGTCCAGCACGAAGCGGGGGCGCGGGCCCAGGACGTACGGCACGCGGTCCTGGAGCATCAGCAGGCCGGTGGGCAGCCGGGAGATGTTGTCGACGCGCAGGTGCACCCGCGCCTCGGACCCGGCGTGCACCCGG
Source organism: Streptomyces sp. NPDC020379 (assembly GCF_044387105.1). NCBI lineage: Bacteria > Bacillati > Actinomycetota > Actinomycetes > Kitasatosporales > Streptomycetaceae > Streptomyces > Streptomyces sp. NPDC020379. The sequence goes on along the minus strand of NZ_JBIRVR010000001.1, from coordinate 266,703 downwards.
GACGGTGCCAGCCCCCGGCTGCCGGTGACGCGGTGGCGGGTGCCGTGCAGCACGATCACGCACACCAGCGGCAGCACCGTCAGCAGCAGCCCGACCCGCAGCAGGTCGGACTGGCCCAGGACATACGAACAGGCCGCCGCCGCGATGCCCGCGGCCAGGAAGGAGCGGCCACGGGTGGTCAGCCCGCCGAGGGACGCCCACAGCCCGCCCCCGCCGCCCGGCCGCGGGCCCGCTTCCCCCGAGGCCATCACAGCCTCCGCGCGCCCGGCTGATGAAGGCCGTGCGGCTGCTGCCGCCACGCCTGCGCGGACAGGTCGGGCACCGGGGTGCGCTGGAGGATCTCGAGGACGACCTGCTCGGCCGTGCGCCGGTTCAGCTGGGCCTGGGCGGTGGGCAGCAGCCGGTGCGCGAGCACCGCCACGGCCAGGGCCTGCACATCGTCGGGCAGGACGAACTCCCGGCCGGCCATGGCCGCCGCCGCCTTCGCGGCCCGCACCAGGTGCAGCGTCGCTCTGGGGGAGGCGCCGAGTCTGAGGTCGGGGTGGTGCCGGGTCGCGGTGACCAGATCCACCGCGTACCGCCGGACGGGGTCGGCGACGTGCACCGTGCGGACGGCGTCGACGAGCTTGATGATGTCGTGGGCGTGCGCGACGGGCTGGAGGTCGTCGAGCGGGGGCAGCACGCCGTGGGTGTCCAGCATCCGCAGCTCGGCCTCCGGGCTCGGATAGCCCATCGAGACGCGGGCCATGAAGCGGTCGCGCTGCGCCTCGGGCAGCGGATAGGTGCCCTCCATCTCGACCGGATTCTGCGTGGCGACCACCATGAAGGGAGCGGGCAGCTCATAGGTGTGCCCGTCGACGGTGACCTGCCGCTCCTCCATCGACTCCAGCAGCGCCGACTGGGTCTTGGGGGAGGCGCGGTTGATCTCGTCGCCGATGACGATCTGGGCGAAGATCGCGCCCGGCTTGAACTCGAAGTCCCGCCGCTGCTGGTCGAAGACGCTCACGCCCGTGATGTCGGACGGGAGCAGGTCCGGCGTGAACTGGATGCGCCGGACCGAGCAGTCGATGGACCGGGCGAGCGCCTTGGCGAGCATGGTCTTGCCCACGCCCGGCACATCCTCGATCAGCAGGTGCCCCTCGGCGAGCAGCACGGTCAGCGAGAGCCGTACGACCTCGGGCTTGCCCTCGATCACACCCTCGACCGCCCGGTGCACCCGCTCGGCGGTGGTGGTCAGATCGCTGAGGCTCGCTCGCTCTTCATAGGTCGTCACCCGGCCCTCCTCGGCCCGTTCCGTGGGCCGCGCCCGACCCCGGACCCGGCCCACCCCGACATGCGGTCACCGCGCCCGTGGTGCGGAGGCGGCTTCCATGTAGGCATTCTGGCCGTCCCGGCGGCGATCCGTCACCGCCTGTGGATAACTCAGTGCCGTGGGTCGATCTCCCGCAGCAGACCCGTCGTCACGTCGAAGACGAAGCCCCGCACGTCGTCGGTGTGCGGCAGGAACGGCGAGGTCCGCACGCGCTGCATGGACTGGCGGACGTCCTGGTCCAGGTCCTTGAACGCCTCGACCGCCCACGCCGGGCGCTGGCCGACCTCGGCCTCGATCTCGTGCCGGAAGTCCTCGGTGAGGGACAGCAGGCCGCAGCCGGTGTGGTGGATCAGCACCACCGAGCGGGTGCCGAGCGCGCGCTGGCTGATCGTCAGTGACCGGATGATGTCGTCCGTGACGACGCCGCCGGCGTTGCGGATGGTGTGGCAGTCGCCGAGCTCCAGGCCGAGCGCGGCGTGCAGGTCGATACGGGCGTCCATGCAGGCGACGACCGCGACCTTGAGGACCGGGCGGGCGTCCATCCCGGGGTCGGTGAAGGCGGAGGCGTACTCGGCGTTGGCCTGAACGAGACGGTCGGTGACGGTGCCCGGTTCGTGGGCACGGGCGCCGGCGGAGCTCCGGGGCGTCGGCTGGGACGCGGATATCGACATGGGAACGACGGTAGTCGGCCAATGGCCCGCAGGCCCGTCCCGCTTTGGTAAAAAGGCCGCTGACATGCCCTTCTGTGAGGTAACCCACAAGGTCACCGGCGGTGCCGCCATACGGGTGAGAGGGGTGACGGCCATGATCGGCAGGCCCCTTCGCGACACCCGCGGACCACCGCCGGGACGCGCTGGCCGGTTGATTGACCAGGGGGACGAGTGGACTAAAGTGGCGCGAAGTGGGAGGCCCGACGCTCCCCTTGGAACCGAATACCCGCAACGGCGCGACGCGAACGTACCTCTCGGCCTCCTCCCGCTCCCCGGTCGTCCGGCGCCACTTCCCCGGTGCCGGATCCGGCCGCTTCCCCTTGGGGCGGGTGGGGACCCGGCGGTACGTACGCCCGTGCCCGGGCCCGCCGAATTCTCAGAAGGGCGCATGAGCAGCAACGCGCGACACGTCCCCGTCATGCTCCAGCGCTGCCTGGACATGCTCGCTCCCGCCCTCACCGAACCCGGTGCCGTCGTCGTCGACTGCACCCTCGGGGCCGGCGGGCACAGCGAGGCGCTGCTCGCGCGGTTCCCCGAGGCCCGCCTCGTCGCCCTCGACCGCGACCCCACCGCCCTCGCCCTCGCCGGCGAGCGGCTGGCCCCCTACGGCGACCGCGCCACCCTCGTCCGCGCCGTCTACCACGAGCTGCCCGACGTGCTGAAGCGGCTCGGCATCCCGAAGGTCCAGGGCGTCCTCTTCGACCTCGGTGTCTCCTCCATGCAGCTCGACGAGGCCGACCGCGGCTTCGCCTACGCGCAGGACGCGCCGCTGGACATGCGCATGGACCAGACGGCGGGCATCAGCGCCGCCGAGGTCCTCAACACCTACGCGCCCGGTGAACTGGTGCGCATCCTGCGCGCGTACGGCGAGGAGAAGCAGGCCAAGCGGATCGTCTCGGCCATCGTCCGGGAGCGGGAGAAGGAGCCGTTCAGCAACAGCGCCCGGCTCGTCGAGCTGATCCGCGACTCGCTGCCGCAGGCCGCCAAGCGCACCGGCGGCAACCCCGCCAAGCGCACCTTCCAGGCCCTGCGGATCGAGGTCAACGCCGAGCTGGCCAGCGTCGAGGAGGCCATCCCGGCCGCCGTCGCGGCCCTCGCGGTCGGCGGGCGCATCGCCGTGCTGTCCTACCAGTCGCTGGAGGACCGGATCGTCAAGCAGGTCTTCGCGGCCGGCGCCGCCACCACCGCGCCCCCCGGGCTGCCCGTCGTGCCCGAGCGCTACCAGCCCCGTCTGAAGCTGCTCACCCGCGGCGCGGAGCTGCCGACGGAGGAGGAAGTGGCCGAGAACCGGCGCGCCGCCCCCGCCCGGCTGCGGGGCGCCGAACGCATCCGGGAGGACGCGCCGTGACGCCCGCCGCCCGCAGCCGGGGCACCCGGCTCGGCCGGCTGCGGGCAGCGGGCCCGGCCGGGGCGAAGCGCACCCCGTTCGTCTTCCTCGTGGTGGTGCTGCTCGGCTCCGGGCTGATCTCGCTGCTGGTGCTCAACTCCGCGCTCAACCAGGGCTCCTTCGAGCTCACCAAGCTCCAGCGCAAGACCACCGAGCTCACCGACGAGCAGCAGGCGCTCCAGCAGGAGGTCGACCGGCTCGCCGCCCCCGACGCCCTGGAGCGCCGCGCCCGCAAGCTCGGCATGATCCCCGGCGGTTCCCCCGCCTTCCTCAGCCCGGACGGCACCGTCCGCGGCTCGCCGGCCCCGGCCGGCCAGGAGGACCCCGCGAACCTCACCACCCAGCTGGCCCCCGGACCCCGCCCCGCGCCCGCTCCCGCACCGGTCGCGGCCACCGGCCCCAAGCCCGGCACCGGCGTCCCGTCCGCGCCCGCTCCGGCCCCCGGGCCGGGCACGCCCCCGCACGCCCCGTACCTCCCCGGCGCCGGGCCCCTGCCCGCGCCTCCCGCCCCCACGGCAGAGAAGACCGCTCCGACCACCGGCAGGTGACGCTGTGCCGCTTACTCCCGGGGGCCTGCCCCCGCGCATCCCGCAGCCGGCGCGGGCCCGAGCCGTGGCCGGTGCGTCATGACCGCCCCCAAGAACCCCAGACCGCCCCGGCAGTCCGGTGCCGCCCGCCGGAGCGTGCCCGGCCCCGCGCGGCCCGCCGCCCGGCCGCCCCGCCCCCGCGCCGGTACGCAGTCGCTGCGGCTCGGCAGCCCGCGCCCCCGGCTGCGGCTGGTCGGCTTCGGACTCACCCTCGTCCTGCTCGCCTTCACCGTGCGGCTCCTCCAGGTGCAGGCCGTCGACGCGAGCGCGTACGCGGCCCGCGCCAACGTCAATCGCTACGTCCCCGTCACCCTGGCCGCCGAGCGCGGCGCCATCACCGACCGCACCGGGGTGGACCTGGCCACCACCGTCGACGCGTACGACGTCACCGCCGCGCCCGACCTGCTCACCCCCGAGCGGATCAAGGCCGACGGCGCCGCCCGGAAGGCCGCCGGACTGCTCGCCCCGGTCCTCGACGAGCGCCCCGCGGTCCTGGAGCAAAAGCTCACCGCCAACCCCCGCTCGAAGTACGTCGTCCTCGCCCGCCAGCAGAGCCCCCAGGTCTGGAACCGGATCAAGGAGCTGAAGAAGACCTCCGCGCAGCAGGCGGCGAAGAAGAAGGGCGCCGACGTCCTCGCGGGCATCAACCGTGAACCCCACAGCAAGCGGGTCTATCCCAACGGCACCCTCGCCGCCGGGATACTGGGCTTCGTCAACGCCGGGGGCCGGGGCGGCGGCGGCATCGAGGCCCAGCTGGACAAGGAGCTCGCGGGCCGCGACGGCAAGCTCGTCTACGCCCAGTCGGGCGGCCACCAGGTGCCCACCGGCGACGTCAAGGAACAGCCCGCCGTGCCCGGCTCCGACATCGAGCTGACCATCGACCGGGACATCCAGTGGGCGGCGCAGAACGCCATCACCCAGCAGGTGCAGGAGTCGCAGGCGGACCGCGGCTACGTCGTCGTCCAGGACACCCGCACCGGCGAGATCCTGGCGATGGCCAACGCCCCCGGCTACGACCCCAACGACCTCGCCCACGCCGACCGCGCCGCCCTCGGCAACGCCGCCCTCCAGGACGCCTACGAACCGGGCAGCGTCAGCAAGGTGATGACCATGGCGGCCGTCCTGGAGGAGGGCAAGGCCACCCCGGACACCCGGGTGGAGGTGCCCAACCGGCTGCTGCGCGCCGACCGGTCCTTCGCCGACGACATCGACCACGCCACCTGGCACCTCACGCTCAACGGCGTGCTCGCCAAGTCCAGCAACATCGGCACGATCCTCGCCTCCGAGCGGCTCGGCACCACCCAGGCGCAGGCCAACGAGGTGCTCGACTCCTACCTGCGGAAGTTCGGCATCGGGGCGCCCACGGGGCTCGGCTTCCCCGGCGAGACCCCGGGCATCCTGGCGAAGCCCGGCAAGTGGAGCGAGTCCCAGCAGTACACGATCCCGTTCGGCCAGGGCCTGTCCCTGAACGCCGTCCAGGCCGCCTCCGTCTACTCCACGATCGCGGACGGCGGGCAGCGCGTGCAGCCCACCCTCGTCCGCGGCACCAAGGGCCCCGACGGCCGCTTCACCCCCGCCCCGGCGCCGGACCGGACCCGCGTCGTCAGCGCGAAGACCGCCCGGGAGCTGACCACGATGCTGGAGTCCGTCGTCGACGACCGGGAGGGCACCGGCACCAAGGCGAAGATCCCCGGCTACCGGGTCGCGGGCAAGACCGGCACGTCCAACCGGGTGGATCCGCGGACCGGCCGCTACCGCGGCTACACCGCGTCCTTCGCCGGCTTCGCCCCCGCCGACCAGCCCCGGATCACCGTCTACTGCGCCATCCAGAACCCCACCAAGGGGAGTTACTTCGGCGGTCAGATCTGCGGTCCCGTCTACAAGCAGGTGATGGAGTTCGCGCTCAAGACCCTCCAGGTACCGCCGTCCGGCACCGAGCCCCCGCGGCTGCCGGTGAGCTACGACGGCCAGTGACCCGGAGCCCGGCGTGACGACGATCACCACGGATCACGGGAACCGCGGCGCGGTACGCCCCTCGCTTCGCGACGGGGCGGGTGCGCCCGGTACGCTCACCGCCGTGCCCCACGCTGATCAGTCCCACACCAGCCCCCAGGACGCCCCCGCCGTACAGCCCGTACAGCCGGGAGCGCCCCGCCCGACCCAGGTCCGCCCCGTGCCCCTCGCGGAGCTGGCCGGTCAGCTGGGCATTCCCGCTCCCGAGGCGCCCGGCGCGGCCGTCACCGGCATCACCCACGACTCGCGGGCCGTGCGCCAGGGCGATGTCTACGCCGCCCTGCCCGGCTCCCGCTTCCACGGCGCGGACTTCGCCGCCCAGGCCGCCGGCCTCGGCGCGGCGGCCGTGCTGACCGACCCGGCGGGCGCCGAGCGCGCCGCCGCCACCGGCCTGCCCGTCCTCACCGTCGACGACCCGCGCGGCCGGATGGGTGAGCTCGCGGCGACGATCTACGGACAGCCGGGCCACGACCTGCTCCAGATCGGCATCACCGGCACCTCCGGCAAGACCACCACCGCCTACCTCATCGAAGGCGGCCTCAAGGCCCTCGGCGGCCTCACCGGCCTCATCGGCACGGTGGAGTCCCGCATCGGTGACGAGCGCATCAAGTCCGAGCGCACCACGCCCGAGGCCACCGACCTCCAGGCGCTCTTCGCGGTGATGCGCGAGCGCGGCGTCCGCTCGGTCGCCATGGAGGTCTCCAGCCACGCCCTGGTGCTCGGCCGGGTCGACGGCTGCGTCTTCGACGTCGCGGTCTTCAACAACCTCAGCCCGGAGCACATGGAGTTCCACTCCGGCATGGAGGACTACTTCCAGGCCAAGGCGGAGCTCTTCACCAAGGCCCGCAGCCGCGCCGGCGTCGTCAACCTCGACGACGAGTACGGCCGCCGCCTCGCCGAGGGCGCCTCCGAGGTGCCCGTGGTCACCTTCTCCGCCGAGGGTCACCCCGACGCCGACTGGCGCGCCGCGGACGTCGAGATCGGCCCCTTCGACTCGGCCTTCACCATCCTCGGGCCGAACGGCGAGACCGTACGGGCCCGGTCCCCGCTGGCCGGCCCGTTCAACGTCGCCAACGCCCTCGCCGCCGTCACCGCCCTCGTCGCCGCCGGGGTCGACCCGCAGGCCGCCGCCGACGGCGTCGCCGCCGTGCCCGGCGTCCCCGGCCGCCTGGAGCGCGTCGACGCGGGCCAGCCCTATCTGGCCGTCGTCGACTACGCGCACAAGACGGACGCCGTCGAATCGGTTCTCCGCGCCCTGCGCAAGGTCGGCACCGGCCGCATCCACGCCGTGCTCGGCTGCGGCGGCGACCGCGACACCACCAAGCGCGCCCCCATGGGCGCCGCACTGGCCCGGCTCGCCGACACCGCCGTACTGACCTCGGACAACCCCCGCTCCGAGGATCCCCTCGCGATCCTCGCCACCATGCTCGCGGGCGCCGCCGAGGTGCCTGCCCACGAGCGCGGCACGGTCCTCCTCGCGGAGGAGCGCGCCGACGCCATCGCCGCCGCGGTCGCCCGCGCCGAACCCGGCGACACCGTCGTCGTCCTGGGCAAGGGTCACGAACAGGGCCAGGACATCGCCGGAGTCGTCCGGCCCTTCGACGACCGCCTGGTGCTGCGCGAGGCCATCGAGCGCCGCGACGCGGCCCCCACGCACCGGAACGACCAGGGATGACAGACCGCCATGCGCGCACAACCCTCCCCCCGGCAGCACTCCCGAACGGACGGAGGTAATTCCCAGTGATCGCTCTGTCCCTCGCCGAGATCGCCGCCATTGTCGGCGGGCAGCAGCACGACATACCGGACCCGGGCCGCACGGCCGACGGTCCGGTCGTGATCGACTCCCGTGAGGTACGCCCCGGCAGCCTCTTCGCCGCCCTGCCCGGCGACAACGTCGACGGCCACGACTACGCCGAGCGCGCGGTCGCCGCGGGCGCGGCGGCCGTCCTGGCCGCCCGCCCCGTCGGCGTCCCCGCCATCGTCGTCGACGACGTGGTGGCCGCCCTGGGCACGCTCGCGCGCGCCGTCGTGGAGCGGCTCGACGCCACCGTCGTCGCCCTCACCGGCTCCGCGGGCAAGACCAGCACCAAGGACCTCATCGCGCAGCTCCTGGAGCGCCTCGGCCCCACCGTCGGCCCGCCCGGCAACTTCAACAACGAGATCGGCCTGCCCCTCACCGCGCTGCGCGCGGACGAGGACACCCGCCACCTCGTGCTGGAGATGGGCGCCCGCGGCATCGGCCACATCCGCTACCTCGCCGGGCTCACCCCGCCGCGCATCGGCCTCGTCCTCAACGTCGGCACCGCCCACATCGGCGAGTTCGGCGGCCGGGAGCAGATCGCCCAGGCCAAGGGCGAGCTGGTCGAGGTGCTGCCGCCGGCCGCGGAGGGCGGCGTCGCCGTGCTCAACGCCGACGACCCGCTGGTGCGCGCCATGAGCAGCCGCACCAAGGCCCGCGTCGTCCTCTTCGGCGAGGCCGCCGACGCCGACGTGCGCGCCGAGGACGTCCGCCTCACAGCGACCGGACAGCCGGCCTTCACGCTTCACACACCCACCGGGTGCGGGGACGTGACCATGCGGCTGTACGGTGAGCACCACGTGTCGAACGCGCTCGCCGCCGCCGCCGTCGCCCATGAGCTGGGCATGCCCGCACACCGGATCGCCACCGTGCTTTCCGAGGCCGGCCAGCTCTCCCGCTGGCGGATGGAGGTCACCGAGCGTGCGGACGGCGTGACGATCGTCAACGACGCCTACAACGCGAACCCCGAATCCATGCGAGCCGCGCTGCGCGCGCTGGCCGCCATGGGACAGGCCGCCACGGCGAAGGGGGGCCGCACGTGGGCCGTGCTCGGTCAGATGGCCGAGCTCGGTGACGACGCGCTCGCCGAGCACGACGCGGTCGGACGGCTCGCCGTCCGGCTCAACGTCAGCAAGCTCGTGGCAGTCGGGGGCAGGGAAGCGGCCTGGCTGCGGATGGGCGCCTATAACGAGGGTTCGTGGGGTGAGGAGTCGGTGCACGTGTCCGACGCGCAGGCGGCGGTCGACCTGTTGCGCAGCGAGCTGCGACCGGGTGACGTCGTGCTGTTGAAGGCGTCCAGGTCGGCGGGGCTGGAGCGGGTCGCCGCGGCGCTGCTCGCCGGCGAGGGCGAGGGTGCCCGCTGATGAACCAGATCCTCTTCGCGGGTGTCATCGGTCTCTTCCTGACCCTGGTCGGCACCCCGCTGCTGATCAAGTTCCTGGCGCGCAAGGGCTACGGCCAGTTCATCCGTGACGACGGCCCGCGCGGCCACGCCGGGAAGAAGGGCACGCCCACCATGGGTGGCATCGCCTTCATCCTGGCCACGCTCATCGCGTACGCCGTCACCAAGGTCATCACCAGCAAGGAGCCGACCACGTCGGGCCTGCTGGTGCTGTTCCTGACGGCGGGCATGGGCCTCGTCGGCTTCCTCGACGACTACATCAAGATCGTCAAGCAGCGGAGCCTGGGCCTGCGCGCCAAGGCGAAGATGGCCGGCCAGCTGATCGTCGGCATCGCCTTCGCCGTACTGGCGCTCCAGTTCGCGGACACCCGCGGGCAGACCCCGGCCTCCACCCGGCTCTCCTTCACCCAGGACTTCGGCTGGTCCATCGGCCCGGTCATCTTCGTGGTGTGGGCGCTGTTCATGATCCTCGCGATGTCGAACGGCGTGAACCTCACCGACGGCCTCGACGGCCTCGCCACCGGCGCCTCGGTGATGGTCTTCGGCGCGTACGTCTTCATCGGCACCTGGCAGCACGGCCAGTGGTGCGGCAACTCGGTGACCGCCGACGCGGCCTGTTACGAGGTGCGCGACCCGCTCGACCTGGCCGTCGTCGCCTCGGCCCTGATGGGCTCCTGCTTCGGCTTCCTGTGGTGGAACACCTCGCCGGCCAAGATCTTCATGGGGGACACCGGCTCGCTCGCCCTCGGCGGCGCGCTCGCGGGTCTCGCGATCTGCTCCCGCACCGAGCTGCTGCTGGCGCTCCTGGGCGGTCTGTTCGTCCTCATCACGATGTCCGTGGTCATCCAGGTCGGCTCCTTCCGGATGACCGGGAAGCGCGTCTTCCGTATGGCCCCGCTCCAGCACCACTTCGAACTCAAGGGGTGGAGCGAAGTCCTTGTGGTGGTCAGGTTCTGGATCATCCAGGGCCTGTGCGTCGCCGTCGGACTCGGAATCTTCTACGCCGGATGGTTGGCCATCAAGTGACTCCCGCCCCGAACAGCACGGACTGGACCGGCAAGCACATCACCGTCGCCGGCCTCGGCGTGAGCGGCGTCAGCGCCGCCCGCGCCCTGGCCGGCCTCGGCGCCCGGGTGACCGTCGTGGACGGCGGCGACAGCGAGGCGCTGCGCGAGCGCGCCGCCGAGCTGGAGGCACGGGGCATCACCGTCCGTCTCGCGGACGCCGCCACCCTGCCCGAGGGCACCGCGCTGGTCGTCACCTCGCCCGGCTGGAAGCCCGACAGCCCGCTCTTCGCGGCCGCGGCCGCGGCGGGCGTCGACGTGGTCGGCGACGTCGAGATCGCCTGGCGGCTGCGCGGCGAGGACGCCGCGCCGTGGCTCGCGGTCACCGGCACCAACGGCAAGACCACGACCGTCCAGATGCTCGCCTCCATCCTGGAGGCCGCCGGCCTGCGCACCGCCGCCGTGGGCAACATCGGCACCCCGATCATCGACGTGGTGCTCTCGGAGGAGCCCTACGACGTCCTCGCCGTCGAGCTCTCCAGCTACCAGCTGCACTGGGCGCCCTCGGTGCGCGCCCACTCCGCGGCCGTCCTCAACCTCGCGCCCGACCACCTCGACTGGCACGGCTCCATGCAGGCGTACGCCGCCGACAAGGGCCGCGTCTACGAGGGCAACCGGATCGCCTGCGTCTACAACGTGGCCGACCCCCGCACCGAGCAGCTGGTTCTCGAGGCGGACGTCGAGGAGGGCTGCCGCGCCATCGGCTTCACCCTCGGCCCGCCCGGGCTTTCCATGCTCGGCGTCGTCGACGGCATCCTCGTCGACCGGGCCTTCGTCGCGGACCGGCAGAAGAACGCCCAGGAGCTCGCCGAGGTCTCCGACATCAAGCCGGCGGCCCCGCACAACATCGCCAACGCCCTCGCGGCCGCCGCCCTCGCCCGCGCCTTCGGCGTCGAGCCCGCGGCCGTACGGGACGGGCTGCGCGCCTTCCGCCCGGACGCCCACCGCATCGCCCACGTCGCCGACGTCGACGGCGTCGCCTACGTGGACGACTCCAAGGCCACCAACACCCACGCCGCCCAGGCGTCCCTGGCGGCCTACGGCTCGATCGTGTGGATCGCGGGCGGCCTCGCCAAGGGCGCCACCTTCGACGACCTCGTCGCGGGGGCCGCCGAGCGGCTGCGCGGCGTCGTCCTCATCGGCGCCGACCGGGCCCTGATCGCGCAAGCGCTGGCGCGACACGCCCCGGATGTCCCGGTGGTCGACCTCGACCGGACCGACACTGGGGCGATGGCCGCGGCGGTCCAGGAGGCCGCGCGGCTCGCCGGCCCGGGGGACACCGTACTCATGGCCCCGGCCTGCGCCTCGATGGATATGTTCGTCAACTACAACAAGCGCGGCGAGGCATTCGCCGAGGCGGTCCGGGCCCTGGGCCCGGAGCCGGGCCGCGGCACGGAGCAGTAGCCGCACGGTCCCCACGGCCCGGCACCGGCCCCTGGGCCGGTCCGGGCCCCGGCGGCGTGACCGGGCGGCGCCGGAGACCAGCGAAGGGGACACCCGGATGCACGCGGACGACATCGCGAGGCCGCCCGGCGCCTGGACGGCCCTGCGCGGCCCCGTCGCGCGCTCCCGCACCGCGGGGGCGGCCCGCCCGCGCCCCGCTGCGGGCCGTGGGCGCACCGGCGGCCCCCGTGGGCCCCGCCCGCCCCGCGGCACCCTGCTGGGCGGCCTGCGGACCCTCCACAGCCGCGCGAAGCGGGCCTGGGACCGCCCCCTGACGGCGTATTACCTCGTCCTCGGCGGCTCCCTGCTGATCATCGTCCTCGGCCTGGTGATGGTCTACTCCGCGTCCCAGATCAAGGCGCTGCAGAACGGCCTGCCCCCCAGCTTCTTCTTCCGCAAGCAACTGCTGGCCGCCGCCATCGGCGCCGTGCTGCTGCTCGCGGCCGCGCGGATGCCCGTGAAACTGCTGCGGGCCTTCGCCTACCCCGCGCTCGCCGGCTCGCTCTTCCTGCTCTGCCTGGTCCAGGTGCCCGGCATCGGCGAGACCATCAACGGCAACACCAACTGGATCGCCCTGGGGGGTCCCTTCCAGATACAGCCCAGTGAGTTCGCCAAGCTGGCGCTGGTGCTGTGGGGCGCCGACCTGCTCGCCCGCAAACAGGCCAAGAAGCTGCTCACCCAGTGGAAGCACCTGCTCGTGCCCCTGGTGCCCGTCACCTTCGTGCTGCTCGGGCTCATCATGCTGGGCGGTGACATGGGGACCACCGTCGTCCTCACCGCGGTGCTGCTGGGGCTGCTGTGGATCGCGGGCGCCCCCACCCGGCTCTTCTCCGGGGTGTTCGTCGTCACCGCCCTGCTCGCGGTGCTGTTCATCAAGACCAGTGCCAATCGCATGTCCCGCCTCGCCTGCATCGGCGCGACCGACCCCGGCACCAACGACCAGTGCTGGCAGGCCGTGCACGGAATCTACGCGCTGGCCAACGGCGGCTGGTTCGGTGCGGGCCTCGGTGCGAGCGTGGAGAAATGGGGCGAACTACCAGAACCTCACACCGACTTCATCTTCGCCATCACCGGCGAGGAGCTCGGTCTGGCGGGGACGCTGTCCGTGCTCGCCCTCTTCGCGGCTCTAGGCTATGCGGGTATCCGCGTGGCCGGACGCACGGAGGACCCCTTCGTGAGGTACGCCGCGGGAGGTGTGACCACCTGGATCATGGCTCAGGCCGTGGTCAACATCGGTGCGGTGCTCGGCCTGCTGCCGATCGCCGGTGTCCCCCTGCCGCTGTTCTCCTACGGAGGGTCCGCCCTGCTGCCGACCATGTTCGCCATCGGACTGCTGATCGCCTTCGCGCGCGACGAACCCGGTGCGCGAGCGGCACTGGCCATGCGGCAGCCTGGGGTGAGATGGAAGACGATGAGACGGCGCGTCAAGAAGCGACCGTCCGGAGAGCGGTGAATTTCGGTGCATGTCGTACTCGCCGGCGGGGGGACCGCCGGCCACATCGAGCCCGCGCTCGCCCTCGCGGACGCCCTGCGCAGGCAGGACCCGACCGTGGGGATCACGGCGCTCGGCACGGAGCGGGGTCTGGAGACCCGGCTCGTGCCCGAGCGGGGCTATGAGCTGGGTCTGATCCCCGCCGTACCCCTGCCGCGCAAGCCCACACCCGAGCTGATCACCGTCCCCGGGCGGCTGCGCGGCACGATCAAGGCCGCCGAGCAGATCCTGGAGCGCACCAAGGCGGACTGCGTGGTCGGCTTCGGCGGCTATGTGGCGCTGCCCGGCTATCTGGCCGCCAAGCGGCTCGGCGTGCCGATCATCGTGCACGAGGCCAACGCGCGCCCCGGCCTGGCCAACAAGATCGGCTCGCGCTACGCGGCTGGCGTCGCGGTCTCCACGCCGGACAGCAAGCTGCGCAACGCCCGCTATGTGGGCATCCCGCTGCGCCGCACCATCGCCACCCTCGACCGTGGCGCGGCCCGGCCGGAGGCGCGGGCGTATTTCGGGCTCGACCCCAACCTGCCCACGCTGCTGGTCTCCGGCGGTTCGCAGGGCGCCCGCAGGCTGAACGAGGTCATCCAGACCGTCGCCCCGGCGCTCCAGCGCTCCGGCATCCAGATCCTGCACGCGGTCGGCCCGAAGAACGACCTGCCGCGTGCGGACAACATGCCCGGTATGCCGCCCTATGTCCCGGTACCGTACGTGGACCGGATGGATCTCGCGTACGCCGCGGCCGACATGATGCTCTGCCGCGCGGGTGCGATGACCGTCGCCGAGCTGTCCGCCGTCGGGCTGCCGGCCGCCTACGTCCCGCTGCCCATCGGCAACGGCGAACAGCGGCTCAACGCCCAGCCGGTGGTCAAGGCGGGCGGCGGCCTGCTGGTCGACGACGCCGAGCTGAGCCCCGAATGGGTGCAGAGCCAGGTGCTCCCGGTGCTCGCCGACCCGCACCGGCTGTACGCGATGTCCCGCGCCGCCTCCGAGTTCGGGCGCCGCGACGCCGACGAGCTGCTCGTCGGCATGGTCTACGAGGCGATTGCCGCACGCAGAGCGGGCTGAGGCCCGTAGGAGCAGGAGGCTAGGGGAGCGTGGCCGGACCGACGACCGCTCAGCGCGGTGGCTCGAAGAGCAAGGACGCGAAGAGCGGGAGACCGGTGCGGTCCGGCCCCTCCCGGCCCGCCGCGGCGCGCCCCCCGCGCCGCCGCAGGATCCTCTTCTGGGTGGTCGCGGCCACGCTCGTCGTGTCCGCCGCCGCCTGGGCGCTCTACGGCTCCAGCTGGCTGCGCGCGTCGCGGGTGGACGTCAGCGGCGCGCGCGTGCTGCCCCCCGAAGAGGTACGCGCGGCGGCCGAGGTCCCGCTCGGCGAGCCCCTGATCTCCGTGGACACCGACGCCATCGCCGGCCGGCTGCGCGAGGCGCTGCCCAGGATCGACACCGTCACCGTCGAACGGTCCTGGCCGCGCACGATCGGCCTGAAAGTGGTCGAGCGGCAGCCCAGAGCGATCGTCGAAAAGGGCGGAAAGTTTATCGAGATCGACGGTACGGGCGTGCGCTTCGCCACAGTCGATCACGCCCCCCAGGGCGTCCCGCGGCTGTCCCTGGAGGCCGCGGACTCGCCCAGCCTGCGGCGGTTCGGCACCGGGCGCCTGGAGCGCGAGGGCGTGCGCGTGGCCGAGTCACTGCCCGCCGCCGTGCGCGCGGACACCCGCGTCATCCACGTACGCTCGTACGACTCCATCACCCTCGATCTGACGGGCGGTCGGACGGTGGTCTGGGGGAGTGGTGAGCGGGGCGACGCGAAAGCCCGTACGCTCACGGCATTGCTGAAGGCGGCGCGGGGTGCCGACCACTTCGATGTCAGTGCCCCCAGCGCTCCGGCGGCATCCGGGAGTTGACGGGCCGAAGGGTCGGCCAGCACCCTGACTGGCTACGGCTATGGGTGATCACATAGGGTGAAAAGAAAAACGGGAGGTTCGGCGTGTTCGTTGAACACGCGCCACTTGTCGACTTAGTGTCCTGTTCGGAGAACCCCAGCGAACAGCGGCACCGGTAACCCTAAACTTCACGTTGAGGGTTCGGGTCGGCATTGAGAACCGTCCCCCAGGCATACGTAACTCGAGGCGAGAGGCCTTCGACGTGGCAGCACCGCAGAACTACCTCGCAGTCATCAAGGTCGTCGGCATCGGCGGCGGTGGCGTGAACGCCATCAACCGGATGATCGAGGTCGGTCTCAAGGGCGTCGAGTTCATCGCGATCAATACCGATGCGCAGGCCCTGCTGATGAGCGACGCCGACGTCAAGCTCGACGTCGGCCGGGAGCTCACCCGCGGCCTCGGCGCCGGCGCCAACCCCGATGTCGGCCGCAAGGCGGCCGAGGACCACCGCGAGGAGATCGAGGAGGTCCTCAAGGGGGCCGACATGGTCTTCGTGACCGCGGGCGAGGGCGGCGGCACCGGCACCGGTGGCGCCCCCGTCGTCGCCAACATCGCCCGCTCGCTGGGCGCCCTGACGATCGGTGTGGTCACCCGGCCGTTCACCTTCGAGGGCCGCCGCCGCGCGAACCAGGCGGAGGACGGCATCGCGGGTCTGCGCGACGAGGTCGACACCCTCATCGTGATCCCCAATGACCGGCTCCTGTCCATCTCGGACCGTCAGGTGAGCGTGCTCGACGCGTTCAAGTCGGCGGACCAGGTGCTGCTGTCGGGTGTCCAGGGCATCACCGACCTCATCACCACCCCCGGCCTGATCAACCTCGACTTCGCCGACGTCAAGTCCGTGATGTCCGAGGCCGGATCGGCGCTCATGGGCATCGGCTCGGCCCGTGGCGACGACCGCGCCGTGGCCGCCGCGGAGATGGCGATCTCCTCGCCGCTCCTGGAGGCGTCCATCGACGGCGCCCGCGGTGTGCTGCTCTCCATCTCCGGCGGCTCCGACCTCGGTCTCTTCGAGATCAACGAGGCGGCGCAGCTGGTGAGCGAGGCCGCCCACCCCGAGGCCAACATCATCTTCGGCGCGGTCATCGACGACGCCCTCGGCGACGAGGTCCGGGTCACGGTCATCGCCGCCGGCTTCGACGGCGGGCAGCCGCCGGCCAAGGGCAGCCGCGACAAGGTGCTCGGCTCCTCCTACGGCAACGGCCGTGAGGAGAGCACCGCGTCGGCCGGGGCCCCGCGCCAGAGCGCTCCGGCCGAGCCGGTCCGCTCCTCCTTCGGCGGTCTCGGCAATGTGACCCCGCGCACCGAGGAGCCCCCGGCCACCGACCCGTCGCCGGTCGGCGAGGTGCCCCCGCCGCCGGTCTCCTCCCCGCAGGTCCCGCCGGCCCGGCCGTACCAGGACTCGACCGCCGAGGAACTCGACGTCCCGGACTTCCTCAAGTAGGACCCGCGAGTGAGCGGCCCAAAGTGATAGGGCATCAACACGCAGTGACATCCGAACAGCACGCGAGCGGCGCGCACTTCGCCTTCACCGACAGGTGGGGCGGGGTGAGCGCCGCTCCGTATGACGAGCTCAACCTGGGCGGCGCGGTCGGTGACGACCCCGCCGCCGTGCGGACCAACCGGGAGCGGGCGGCGAAGTCGCTCGGCCTGGACCCGGCGGCGGTCGTCTGGATGAACCAGGTGCACGGCCGGGACGTGGCCGTGGTCGACGGGCCGTGGGACGTGAGCGGCACCGCGGAGATCCCGGCCGTCGACGCGGTGGTGACGGCCCGTCGGGGCCTCGCCCTCGCGGTGCTGACCGCGGACTGCACCCCGGTGCTGCTGGCCGACCCGGTCGCCGGGGTTGCGGGCGCGGCCCACGCCGGCCGCCCGGGGCTGGTCGCCGGGGTCGTCCCCGCCGTCGTCGAGGCGATGACCGGGCTGGGCGCCGACCCCGCCCGGATCATCGCCCACATCGGCCCCTCGGTCTGCGGCTTCTGCTACGAGGTGCCCGAGGCGATGCGCTCCGAGGTCGCCGCGGCCGTGCCGGAAGCCTGGGCCACCACCCGCAAGGGCACCCCGGCGGTGGACGTCGCCGCGGGGGTTTGTGCCCAGTTGCACCGAGTCGGCGTGAATGTCAGCGGACAATCTCACATTTGTACGCTGGAGTCGGCAGACCACTTCTCGTACCGACGCGAGCACACCACGGGGCGGCTCGCGAGCTATGTCTGGTTGGGCGCTGAGCTGTGACGGACCGCAGGACGGAACTGGCCGCGAACCTGGCGCGCGTGGAGGAACGTATCTCCGCGGCGTGCGCCGCGGCCGGGCGCAAGCGTGAAGACGTGACCCTCGTCGTGGTCACCAAGACCTACCCCGCGAGCGATGTGCGCCTGCTCGCGGAGCTGGGGGTCCGGCACGTCGCGGAGAACCGCGACCAGGACGCCGCCCCCAAGGCCGCCGAGTGCGCGGATCTGCCACTGACCTGGCACTTCGTCGGACAATTGCAGACGAACAAGGTCCGCTCGGTGGTGAGTTATGCCGATGTGGTGCACTCTGTCGACCGAATCAGACTGGTCACATCCCTCTCCGCGGCCGCCGTCCGGGCCGGCCGCCAACTGGACTGCCTGATCCAGGTGGCTCTTGACGCCGAGTCGGGAGAGCGCGGGGACCGTGGCGGTGTCGCGCCGGACGGGGTCGCCGGACTCGCCCACGCGATCGCGGCCGCCGAAGGGCTGCGCCCCGCAGGTCTGATGACGGTCGCTCCGCTCGCCGGCCCTTACGCGGGACGGCCCCGGGCGGCATTCGACCGGCTGATGGAAATCTCAACGGGCCTGCGCGCGGCCCATCCTGCTGCGAACATGGTGTCAGCAGGGATGAGCGCGGACCTGGATGACGCCGTGGCAGCCGGGGCGACACATGTACGTGTCGGATCGGCGGTACTCGGAGTCCGACCCGGGCTCGGGTAACGTCGCCAAGAAGTCGGACCACAGCAGAAAATATGGTCAATCCCACCAAAAGGCGGGCAGGCCAAGTGGATCCAAGGCGCCGTTGACGGAGCCGATCCACCACAGAGCGGAGGACGCAGAGAATGGCCGGCGCGATGCGCAAGATGGCGGTCTACCTCGGCCTCGTGGAGGACGATGGGTACGACGGCCCGGGGTTCGACCCCGATGACGAGTTCGAGCCCGAGCCGGAGCCCGACCGACGCAGGCAGCAGCATCAGTCCCAACAGACGCAACCGGACGAACCGGTTCGAGTCGCCCAGCCGCCGGCACAGCGTGAACCCGCTCCGCTCGTAGCGGAAACGGGACGACCCGCCCGAATCGCCCCCGTGGCGTCCATCACACCCGAACGCCACTCTCTGGAGAAGAACGCACCGGTGATCATGCCCAAGGTTGTGTCCGAGCGGGAGCCCTACCGCATCACCACATTGCACCCCCGGACCTACAACGAGGCCCGTACCATCGGGGAACACTTCCGCGAGGGCACCCCGGTGATCATGAATCTCACGGAGATGGACGACACGGACGCGAAGCGGCTCGTCGACTTCGCCGCCGGTCTCGTCTTCGGACTCCACGGCAGCATCGAGCGGGTGACGCAGAAGGTGTTCCTGCTGTCTCCTGCTAACGTCGATGTCACGGCGGAGGACAAGGCCCGCATCGCAGAGGGTGGGTTCTTCAATCAGAGCTGAGACGCAAAACCGGTCATTGCCGGATGAATGACGGCCCGACAGGCCGGGTACGAAGGGGAGAGGGAAGCGCGAGATGAGCATCGCACTACAGGTGATCTACATCGCGCTGTACTGCTTCCTGTTCGTACTCATCTTCCGGCTGGTGATGGATTACGTCTTCCAGTTCGCACGCTCATGGCAACCCGGTAAGGCGATGGTGGTCGTCCTTGAGGCCACCTACACTGTCACCGATCCGCCACTCAAGCTTCTGCGGCGGGTCATCCCGCCGCTGCGTCTCGGGGGCGTGGCGCTCGACCTGTCCTTCTTCGTACTGATGATCATCGTCTACATCCTGATCACCGTCGTGAGCCGGCTGTGAACGCGGCTGTGAACGATACGGTCTTGCCGATTGCCGACGACTACGTTGAGGTGAAGAAGAGATGCCGTTGACCCCCGAGGACGTGCGGAACAAGCAGTTCACGACCGTCCGTCTCCGAGAAGGCTATGACGAGGACGAGGTCGATGCCTTTCTGGACGAGGTCGAGGCCGAACTGACCCGACTGCTCCGGGAGAACGAGGACCTGCGCGCCAAGCTGGCCGCCGCCACGCGTGCCGCCGCGCAGAACCAGCAGCAGGGAATGCGCAAACCGGAGCCGCAGGACCAGCGACCCGGCGCGCCGGTGCCCGCTGCCATATCCGGACCGCAGCCGGTGCCGCAGCAACAGCAGATGGGCGGCCCGCCGCAGCTGCCGGGCGGTGCCCCGCAGCTTCCGGCAGGCCCCGGCGGTCACGGCCACGGTCCCCAGGGCCCGCACGGTCCCGGCCCGATGGGACAGAACGGTCCGATGGGTGGCCCGATGGGCGGCCCCATGGGACAGAACGGCCCGATGGGGCAGAACGGCATGGGCCAGAACGGCCCCATGGGTCAGAACCCCATGGGCCAGAACGGTCCGATGGGCGGCCCCGGCCCCCAGCTGCCGCAGCCGGGTCAGGGACCGGGCGGTGACAGCGCCGCGCGTGTGCTGTCGCTCGCTCAGCAGACCGCCGACCAGGCGATCGCGGAGGCCCGTTCCGAGGCCAACAAGATCGTCGGCGAGGCGCGCAGCCGGGCCGAGGGTCTGGAGCGGGACGCCCGCGCCAAGGCCGACGCCCTGGAGCGGGACGCGCAGGAGAAGCACCGTGTCGCGATGGGCTCCCTGGAGTCCGCCCGCGCCACGCTGGAGCGCAAGGTCGAGGACCTGCGCGGCTTCGAGCGCGAGTACCGCACGCGCCTGAAGTCCTACCTGGAGAGCCAGCTGCGTCAGCTGGAGAACCAGGCGGACGACTCGCTGGCCCCCCCGCGCAACCCCAACACCCCGTCGCTGCCCGCGGCCCCGTCGATGAGCGGGTCCATGGCCTCGGCAGGTGCGGGCATGGGTGGCCACAGCATGGGCGGCAACCCGTCCATGGGCGGTAACACCTCCATGGGTGGCAACACCTCGATGGGTGCCCCGTCGTACGGCGGTCAGCAGCAGATGTCCCCGGCGATGACCCAGCCGATGGCACCGGTCCGGCCGCAGGGCCAGCAGCCGATGCAGCAGGCGCCGTCGCCGATGCGCGGCTTCCTGATCGACGAGGACGACAACTAAGCCGCGGCGCCGCCGTCGGCAATCAGCGGGCCGGGCCCGGGACTGATGTCCCGGGCCCGGCCCGTTTTCGCGACTTTTCCCCGTCTCTGCCTTTTCCCCGCTTCTTCTGATGTACACACAAAAGCGCCGGTCGCCCGGGATCTTCCCGGGCGACCGGCGCTCGTGGTGCCGTTACGCCTTGCGGAGGCGGAACGTCAGGCCGAGGCCCTCGTCCTCGAACGGCTCGCCGTAGGAGTCGTCGGCCTCACCCGATGCGAAGTCCGTGGCGAGCACCTCGTCCGCGATGAGGCCGGCGTGCTCGGTCAGTGCCGTGGTGGTCTCGTCGTCCGTGGCACGCCAGCGCAGCGCGATCCGGTCGGCGACGTCGAGGCCGCTGTTCTTGCGGGCCTCCTGGATCAGCCGGATCGCGTCACGGGCCAGGCCCGCACGGCGCAGCTCCTGGGTGATCTCCAGGTCGAGCGCCACCGTCGCGCCCGAGTCGGAGGCCACCGACCAGCCCTCGCGGGGCGTTTCGGTGATGATGACCTCGTCCGGGGAGAGCGCGACGCTCTCGCCGTCCACGACCACGGAGGCCGTGCCCGCGCGCAGCGCCAGCGACAGCTCCGCGGCGTCCGCCTCGGCGACGGCCTTGGCCACGGCCTGGACGCCCTTGCCGAACCGGCGGCCGAGCGCGCGGAAGTTGGCCTTCGCGGTGGTGTCGACCAGCGAGCCCCCGACCTCCGAGAGGGAGGCGAGCGAGGAGACGTTCAGCTCCTCGGTGATCTGGGCGCGCAGCTCCGGGCCCAGCTCCTCGAAGCCGGTGGCCGCGACCAGCGCGCGGGACAGCGGCTGCCGGGTCTTGACGCCGGACTCCGCGCGGGTGGCGCGGCCCAGCTCGACCAGCCGGCGCACGAGCAGCATCTGCCGGGAGAGCTCGGGGTCGATCAGGGCGGTGTCGGCCTTGGGCCAGGTCGCCAGGTGCACCGACTCGGGCGCCTCCGGGTCCACCGGGACCACGAGGTCCTGCCAGACGCGCTCGGTGATGAACGGCACCAGGGGCGCCATCAGGCGGGTGACCGTCTCGACGACCTCGTGCAGGGTGCGCAGCGCGGCCGCGTCACCCTGCCAGAAGCGGCGGCGGCAGCGCCGCACGTACCAGTTCGACAGGTCGTCCACGAAGGAGGACAGCAGCTTGCCCGCGCGCTGGGTGTCGTACGCCTCCAGCGCCTGGGTGACCTGGTCGGTCAGCGAGTTGAGCTCGCTGAGCAGCCAGCGGTCGATCAGCGGGCGCTCGGCCGGGGCCGGGTCGGACGCGGAGGGCGCCCAGCCGGACGTACGGGCGTAGAGCGCCTGGAAGGCGACCGTGTTCCAGTAGGTGAGGAGCGTCTTGCGGACGACCTCCTGGATCGTGCCGTGCCCGACGCGGCGCGCGGCCCACGGGGAGCCGCCGGCGGCCATGAACCAGCGGACGGCGTCGGCGCCGTGCTGGTCCATCAGCGGGATCGGCTGGAGGATGTTGCCCAGGTGCTTGGACATCTTCCGGCCGTCCTCGGCCAGGATGTGCCCGAGGCAGACCACGTTCTCGTACGCCGACTTGTCGAAGACGAGGGTGCCCACGGCCATCAGGGTGTAGAACCAGCCGCGGGTCTGGTCGATGGCCTCTGAGATGAACTGCGCGGGATAGCGCTTCTCGAAGAGCTCCTTGTTCTTGTACGGGTAGCCCCACTGCGCGAAGGGCATGGAACCCGAGTCGTACCAGGCGTCGATGACCTCCGGCACGCGGACGGCGGTGTGCGCGCAGCCGTCGGCGGTGCAGGTGAAGGTGACATCGTCGATGTACGGGCGGTGGGGGTCCAGGCCGCTCTGGTCGCTGCCGGTGAGCTCGCTGAGCTCGGCCAGGGAGCCGACGCAGGTGAGGTGGTCGTCCTCGCAGCGCCAGATGGGCAGCGGGGTGCCCCAGTAGCGGTTGCGGGAGAGCGCCCAGTCGATGTTGTTGTTCAGCCAGTCGCCGAAGCGGCCGTGCTTGACGGACTCCGGGAACCAGTTGGTCTGCTCGTTCTCCGCGAGCAGGCGGTCCTTGACGGCCGTGGTGCGGATGTACCAGGACGGCTGCGCGTAGTAGAGGAGCGCGGTGTGGCAGCGCCAGCAGTGCGGGTAGCTGTGCTCGTACGCCACGTGCTTGAAGAGCAGGCCGCGCGCGGACAGGTCCTCGACCAGCGCCTCGTCGGCCTTCTTGAAGAACTGGCCGCCGACGAGGGCGAGGTCCTCCTCGAAGGTGCCGTCCGGGCGGACCGGGTTGACGACCGGCAGGCCGTAGCCGCGGCAGGTGCGGAGGTCGTCCTCACCGAAGGCGGGCGCCTGGTGGACCAGACCGGTGCCGTCCTCGGTCGTCACATACTCGGCGTTGACGACGAAGTTGGCGCCCTCCAGCTCGACCAGGTCGAACGGGCGGCGGTAGGCCCAGCGCTCCATCTCGCGGCCGGTGAACGACTCGCCGGTCGCGGTCCAGCCCTCGCCCAGGGCCTTCTCCAGCAGCGGCTCGGCGACGACCAGCTTCTCCGTGCCGTCCGTGGCGACGACGTAGCGGACGTCGGGGTGCGCGGCGACCGCGGTGTTGGAGACCAGGGTCCAGGGGGTGGTCGTCCAGACGAGGAGCGCGGCCTCGCCCGCGAGCGGGCCGGAGGTCAGCGGGAGGCGGACGTAGACGGAGGGGTCGACGACCGTCTCGTAGCCCTGCGCCAGCTCGTGGTCCGACAGGCCGGTGCCGCAGCGGGGGCACCAGGGGGCGACGCGGTGGTCCTGGACCAGCAGGCCCTTGTTGAAGATCTCCTTCAGCGACCACCACACCGACTGGACGTACTCCGGGTCCATCGTGCGGTACGCGTCGTCGAGGTCGACCCAATAGCCCATGCGGGTGGTGAGCTCGGCGAAGGCGTCCGTGTGCCGGGTCACCGACTCGCGGCACTTGGCGTTGAACTCCGCGATGCCGTACTTCTCGATGTCCTGCTTGCCGTTGAAGCCCAGCTCCTTCTCGACCGCGAGCTCGACCGGCAGGCCGTGGCAGTCCCAGCCGGCCTTGCGGCCGACGTGGTAGCCCTGCATCGTGCGGAAGCGGGGGAAGACGTCCTTGAAGACGCGGGCCTCGATGTGGTGGGCGCCGGGCATGCCGTTGGCGGTCGGGGGGCCCTCGTAGAACACCCACTCGGGGCGGCCCTCGGACTCTTCGAGGCTACGGGCGAAAACCTTGCTCTCGCGCCAGAAATCGAGCACGGCGTGCTCGAGCGCGGGCAGGTCCACCTGAGCGGGTACCTGGCGGTACTGCGGCTGCGGACTCATCGGGTGCTTCCTCCGGCGGGACGTCATTGCGCTGTCCGTCGGAGGGACGAGAGCCGTTGCACGGTGCTCCCGCGGTACCACCCTCCTTGGCCGCAGGCGGGCTGCCTGTGGCCCCCTCATTGGGCCGCGATGCCGGTTCTACTGACCTGCCGGGTGACACCCGGGGCGTTCTTCCGGCGGCTCAGGGCTGATCTTCGACACCGCGCACGCCCTCGGGCTCCCACCGTCCCCGAGTCGCTCCTGGCTGCGTGCGGCGCTACTCGTCCCATCCACGCCTCTCGCTGCGCCCAGTGTACGGGCCCGTGGCGGTCACGGCCCACCGGATATCGGCGGGGGCCGTGCGGGCGCCGATTACAGGGCCGGGGGCGGGGCACAACGGTGGAGACCGGCGTGGCCCGTTGCCGCGTGCCCGATGGGGATTTATCGTTCCGGCACGATTCGCGCGCTAGATCATAAAATGTGAAGGGGTCGCGGCCATGGTGGCGAAGAAGACCGCTCCGGCGAAAAAGGCCGCCCCGGTGAAGGCGGCCGAGGCCGCGCCGGCGGAGAAGACCGCACCCCCCGAGAAGACGGCCGCGCCCGCCAAGAAGACAGCCTCGGCGAAGAAGGCGACGGCTGCGAAGAAGGCGACGGCGGAGAAGGCCGCCGCGCCCGCCAGGACGGCGAGCAAGAAGAAGGCCCCCGCCAAGGCCCCTGACGAGGCCCCCGAGAAGACCCCCGACAAGAACGCCACCAAGGTGCCGGCCAAGGCCGCGAAGGCCGCGCCGTCCGCCGCGCCCGCCAGGAAGACGGCCGCGAAAGCGGCCTCGGCCGGCAAGCCCGCGGCGCCGGCCGCCCCCGGTGAACTCGCCGTCCGGCCCGGGGAGGAGCCCTGGTCGCCCGCGGAGGTGAGCGAGGCGCGCTCGGAGCTGCAGAGCGAGGTGCTGCGGCTGCGAGCCGAGATCGCCGCCTCGGAGGAGGCGATCAGCGGGCTGATGCGCGACTCGGGCGACGGCGCCGGCGACGACCAGGCGGACACCGGCACCAAGAACATCACCCGGGAGCACGAGCTGGCCCTGGCCGCCAACGCCCGGGAGATGCTGCTCCAGACCGAGCGCGCCCTGGGGCGGCTCGACGCCGGTACGTACGGGCTCTGCGAGAACTGCGGGAAGCCCATCGGCAAGGCCCGCATGCAGGCGTTCCCCCGGGCCACCCTGTGCGTGGAGTGCAAGCAGCGCCAGGAACGCCGCTGACCCGCGCCCGCGCGCGTGCCGTACCCTCGTCCTCAGTCAGGGTGGCCCTGACACCCATCGAGCGCGGGACGACGTCGAAGGACTCACGTGACAGAGGCGGAACAGACCACCGGCACACCCGGCAGCGGGACGGCGGCCGAGGCGCCGGACGGGGTCAGGGGCGGACGGCGGATCGCCGTCCTCCTCGTGGTGGCCGCCTTCGCCTTCCTCCTCGACCTGGGCAGCAAGCTGCTCGTGGTCGCCAAGCTGGAGCACCACGACGCCGTCGAGGTCATCGGCACCTGGCTCCAGTTCGAGGTGATCCGCAACCGCGGCGCCGCCTTCGGCTTCGGCGAGGCCATGACGATCGTCTTCACCGTCATCGCGACCGCCGTGATCGTCGTCATCGCCCGGATCGCCCGCAAGCTCTACAGCCTGCCCTGGGCCATCGCGCTCGGTCTGCTCCTCGGCGGCGCGCTCGGCAACCTCACCGACCGGCTCTTCCGCTCGCCCGGCGGCTTCCAGGGCGGCGTCGTGGACTTCATCGCCACCCCGCACTTCGCGGTCTTCAACCTCGCGGACTCCGCGATCGTCTGCGGCGGCTTCCTGATCGTGATCCTCTCCTTCCGCGGCCTGGACCCGGACGGCACGGTCCACAAGGACTGAGAAGGGCCCGGCAGCGGACGCTGCCGTGCGGGGCCGTCCGGGCCGTCCGTCATACTCGACGGGTGAGCACCATTCCCGAGATCCGCGCCCTGCCCGTACCCGATGGCCTCGAAGGCGAGCGAGTCGACGCCGCCATCGCCCGTATGTTCGGCTTCTCCCGCACCAAGGCGGCCGAGCTGGCGGCCGCGGGGAAGGTCCAGCTCGACGGGGCCGTGGCCGGGAAGTCCGACCGGGTGACCGGCGGGGCCTGGCTGGAGGTCGAGATGCCGGCCGCCCCCGCGCCCGTGCAGATCGTCGCCGAGCCCGTCGAGGGCATGGAGATCATCCATGACGACGACGACATCGTCGTGATCGTCAAGCCCGTCGGCGTGGCCGCGCACCCGAGCCCCGGCTGGACCGGTACCACCGTCATCGGCGGTCTCGCCGCCGCGGGCTACCGCATCTCCACCTCGGGCGCCGCCGAGCGCCAGGGCATCGTGCACCGCCTGGACGTCGGCACCTCCGGCCTGATGGTCGTCGCCAAGTCCGAGCGCGCCTACACCTTGCTCAAGCAGCAGTTCCGCGAGCGCACCGTCGACAAGCGCTACCACACGCTGGTCCAGGGCCACCCGGACCCGATGAGCGGCACCATCGACGCGCCCATCGGCCGCCACCCCAACCACGACTACAAGTGGGCGGTCACCGCCGACGGCAAGCCGTCGGTGACGCACTACGACCTCATCGAGGCGTTCCGTGCCGCCAGCCTGCTCGACGTCAAGCTGGAGACCGGCCGCACGCACCAGATCCGCGTGCACATGGCCGCGCACCGGCACCCCTGCGTCGGCGACCTCACCTACGGCGCCGACCCCACCCTCGCCAAGCGGCTGAAGCTGACCCGCCAGTGGCTGCACGCCGTCCGGCTGGGCTTCGAGCACCCCGAGGACGGGCGCTGGGTGGAGTTCGAGAGCGAGTACCCGGCGGACCTGCGGCACGCCCTGGAGATCATCCGGGCCGAGAGCTCATGAGCGGGGCGGCGCCCGTCACGGTCCGCGTCGTCGCCCCCGACGACCTGACCGGCTGCCACGCGGTGCGCCGTGAGGTCTTCGTGGCCGAGCAGGGCGTCCCGGAGGCTGAGGAGATGGACGCCTACGACGCGCTCGCCGTCCACTTCCTGGCGTCCGGCCCGGCCGGACCCGTGGGCACGGTCCGTTTCCTGCACGGCGCGCCCGCCCGGAAGAAGTACGGCCACGCGGGCGTGACCGACGATGCCACCGCCGTCCTCGGCCGGCTCGCGGTCAGCCGTGCCGCGCGCGGCACCGGGCTCGGGGTGACCCTCGTCCGGGCCGTGGAGGAGGAGGCCCGGCGGCTGGGGCTGACCCGGGTCTATCTGGAGGCGCAGACGCACGCGCTCGGCTTCTACGAGCGGCTGGGGTACGCGGCGCACGGCCCGGAGTTCGACGAGGGCAGCGGCATCGCGCACCGGGCCATGACCAAGCGCCTCTGACGCCGCGGGGTTCTCCCGCCCTGCCGGCCCCGGACCCCGGACGAGCTGAAACCGACCTCAAGTGGCACGCTTGATCGAAGTTCGGTCGATCTGCCCGGAGGGCCCCCTTGGACCAGCTCGCGCTGCTCTTCGTCCTGCTCATCGGCGCTGTCGTCATGGTGCCGTGCGCGGACCGGCTGGGGCTGCCGTCGCCGGTGCTGATGACCCTGGGCGGCATCGTCCTCGCGCTGCTCCCCTTCGTCCCCAATGTGGACGTACCGCCGGAATTCATTCTTCCGCTGGTGCTACCGCCCCTGCTCTACGCCTCCGTGCAGCGCACCTCCTGGCGGCAGTTCGCGGCCAATGTGCGGCCGATCCTGCTGCTCGCGGTCGCGCTCGTCTTCGTGACCACCGCGGCCGTCGCCGTCGTGGCCAACGCCGTCGTGCCCGGCATCTCCGTGGCCGCGGCCGTCGCGCTCGGCGCGCTCATCGCCCCGCCCGACCCGGTCGCCGCCACCGCCGTCGCGGGCTCGCTGGGGCTGCCGCGCCGCCTGGTGTCGATCCTGGAGGGCGAGGGGCTCTTCAACGACGTCACCGCCATCGTGCTCTACCACGTGGCCGTCGCCGCGGCCGTGACCGGCAGCTTCTCCCTGCCCAGGGCCTTCGGGGAACTGGTGCTGTCCGCCGTCGTGGCCGTGGCCGTCGGGCTGGCGCTCGGCTGGGCCGCCAAACGGCTGATGGACATCCTCGCCGACGCCACGCTCCAGATCGGCCTGACGCTGCTGGTCCCCTTCGTCGCCTACGTCCTGGCCGAGGAGTTCCAGGGCTCCGGGGTGCTCGCGGTGCTCACCGCCGCGCTCTTCCTCGCCGAGTACGCCATGGACGCCGACGACGTCCTCGGGCGGCTCGCCGGGCACACCTTCTGGGAGGTCGTCGACACCCTCGTCACCGGCGTCGCGTTCGGGCTCATCGGCCTCGAACTCCACAATGTCTTCGGCACGGGCGCCGGCCGGTGGGGCGAGATGCTGGAGATCAGCGCCGCCGTCATCGGCGTCGTCGTGGGCGTACGGCTGCTGTGGCTGCTGCCCGCCGCCTGGCTGGCGAAGAAGCTGCACAGCCGCCGGGACATCGACGAGGACATCCCCCTGAGCTGGCGCGAGACCGTGATCATGTGGTGGTCGGGGATGCGCGGGGTCGCCTCCGTCGCGCTCGCCCTCGCGATCCCGCTCCGCATGGACGACGGCTCGCCCTTCCCCGGCCGCGACGAGATCCTCTTCATCGCCTTCGCCGTGATCATGGCCACCCTCCTCGTCCAGGGCCTGACCCTGCCCTGGCTGGTCCGGGTGCTGGGCGTGCGGTCGGACGCCGACGCCGAGCGGGAGTTCTCCCGGCAGCTCGCGGTCCGCGCGGCCAAGGCCGCCAAGCGCCGGCTCAAGGAGCTCGAGAAGACCGAGGACCTCCCCGAGGACCTCGTCGAACACCTCAGCAAGCGCGCCTTCGACGTCGGCGCCCGCATCAGCCCCGACATCCTGGACGAGGAACGGCGCGAGGCCCACGCCCAGCGCGTCGAGCGGATCCGCACCGTCCAGCGCATCCAGAGCGAGCTGCTCTCCGCGGCCCGCCACGAGGTGCTCGCCGCGCGCAGCGAGCCCGGCGCCGACCCCGAGATCGTCGACCGGGTGCTGCGCCACCTGGACGTACGGAGCCTGCGCGGCTGACCGTCAGGACATCCCGGGGCCTTCCGCGGCCCCTGTCGTGCCGGGGGCGGGTGCGGTGTTCACCCGTGGCAGGGCGTACGGGTGCTCCCGCCGCAGCCACGCGATCAGCTGCTCCCGCACGATGCAGCGCAGGGCCCATATGTCGTCCGAGTCCTTCGCGGTCACCAGCGCCCGCACCTGGATCGTGGTCGGCGTGGTGTCGGTGACCACCAGGCTCCAGGCCCGCTGGTCCCATTCCAGGGACGCCTTGAGCACCTGGTGCAGATAGTCGCGCATGAGGTCCACGGGGGCCGAGTGGTCGAGGTGGAAGAAGACCGTGCCGGTCATCCGGGGGTTGTTGCGCGACCAGTTCTCGAACGGCCTGCCGGTGAAATAGGAGACCGGCATGGTGAGGCGGCGCTCGTCCCACGTGGCCACCACCAGATAGGTCAGCGTGATCTCCTCGACCTTGCCCCACTCGCCGGCGACCACGACCGTGTCACCGATGCGCACCACGTCGCCGAAGGCGATCTGGAGCCCCGCGAAGAGATTGCCCAGCGTCGACTGGGCGGCCACACCGGCGACGATGCCGATGAGACCGGCCGAGGCCAGCATCGAGGTTCCCACCGTCTTCATGTCCGGGAACGTCAGCAGCATCGCCGCCACCGCCACCACGCAGACGGCCGCGGTGACGATCCGCTCGATCAGCGTCACCTGCGTACGCACCCGGCGCACGCGCGCCGGATCGGGCGCCCCGGCGGCGTAGCGCGCGTACATGGCCTCGACCACGGCCACCGCCAGCCGGACGACCAGCCAGGCGCACGCCCCGATCAGTACCAGGCTCAGCACCTGGCCGATCGCCGCCTGGTGCCACCGGCCGAGTTCGGCGTAGGGGTAGCTCGCGCGCAGCAGCGCCGTGCACAGCACCAGCCGGAACGGCAGGCGGGCGCGGCGCAGCAGGCCCCACAGCGGGGTGTCCGGTCTGCGGGCGTCGATCCGGCGCAGTACCTGGTCCGCGATCCACCCCACGATCACGGTGACGATCAGTGCGCCGCCGATGACGGACAGCGGACGCAGTACGCCCTCCATGGACACTCCAGCTCCTTCCGGCCGGCCGCAGCTCACCGGTGGGGCGCTTCCCTCCGGCCGTAACTGGCACGATGGGGGCACGCGATCCACCTGTAAGGAAGTGACTCCAGTGGCGTCCTCTACCACGATTGTCCTTTTTCATTCGGCCTACGGCCTCCGGCCCGCGGTGCACGCCGCCGCGGAGCGGCTGCGTGCCGCCGGGCACGAGGTGCACGTACCGGACCTCTACGACGGCCGGACGGCGGACACCGTCGAGGAGGGCATGGCCATCAAGGACGAGATCGGCAAGGACGAACTGCTGAAGCGCGCCATCGTGGCGGCGGCGCCCCTGTCGGACCGCGGGCTGGTCTACGCGGGCTTCTCGCTCGGCGGGTCCATCGCGCAGAACCTGGCCCTCGGCGACGAGAAGGCGCGGGGGCTGCTGCTCCTGCACGGCACGTCCGACCTGGCCGAGGACGCGTCCGTGGACGAGCTGCCGGTGCAGTTGCATGTCGCCGATCCGGACCCGTTCGAGCCGCATGACTGGCTCAACGCGTGGTATCTGCGGATGCGGCGGGCCGGGGCGGAGGTGGAGGTCCACCGGTACGCCGGGGCGGGGCATCTGTTCACGGATCCGGAGCTTCCGGATTATGACGGGGAGGCGGCGGAGACGGCTTGGCGGGTTTCGCTGGCCTTCTTGGAGGAGCTTGCCGGGTAGGCGGGGGCCTTCCCCGGTCCCGCCCCTTCCCGGCCGCGTCTGATGTGCGGCTCCGCCGCGTGGGGGGCAAGCACCCAGACCCCCGCGACACGCTTCGCGCGTTGTCCTCAAGCGCCGGCCGGGCTGAATGTCACGGCCGTGAGTTCGTAGCCCGCGGATGACGAACTCACCGTCCGGACATCCAGCCCGGCCGGCGCTTGAGGCCGCCCGCCGCAGGCGCGAACTGGCCCGCACCGCACAACGAGCCGCCCGCAGGCGCTGGAAGAGGGCGCCCCACCCCCGGGTCAGGTCACCGGCTTGCTCACCCGTTCCACCCGCTGCGTTCCCGACAGGGTCCGGTACGAGCGGGCCCAGGACGTCTTCGCGTCGCGCTTCCGTTTGTCGGACAGGACGTAGTAGTCCATCTGCGCCCGCTCGGCGGTGACGTCGAGGACACCATAGCCGTGGGAGTCCATGTCCACCCACTTCACATGCCGGTTGGCGGCCCTGATCGCGCCTGCGGCGGGGAGTGAGACGGTGTGCGGCAGGACGTGCAGGGTCTCGTCGAAGTTGTCGGCGGTCACCGAGGTCACCACGAACTCGGTGGCGAGGGAGGCCGAGAGGGGATAGGTGGCGGCCTGCTTCGGCACGTCGTTGGCCCACGCCATGTGGATGTCGCCGGTCAGGAAGACGGTGTTGCGGACGGCGTGGTCCGAGAGGTGGTCCAGCAGCTCGCGCCTGTCGTGCGTATAGCCGTCCCACTGGTCGGGGTTGACGGCGATGCCGCCCGTCGGCAGCCCCAGCAGCTTGGCGATCGGCTCCAGGAGGTGCGCGGGCAGCGCGCCGAAGGCGACGGGGGCCATCATCACGGGGTTGCCGACGAGGCGCCACGTGGTGTCGGAGGACGCCAGGCCCGACTTGAGCCAGTCGAGCTGGGCGCGGCCGGTGAGTGTGCGGTTCGCGTCGTCCACCGCGCCGCTGCCCGCCTTGACCTGCTGCGAGCGGAAGGACCGCAGGTCCAGCAGATGCAGGTCGGCGAGCTTGCCGAAGCGCAGCCGCCGGTAGGTGGTGCCCTCGACGGAGGGCCTGACGGGCATCCACTCGAAGTACGCCTGCTTCGCCGCCGCGACCCGCTGCGCCCAGTCGCCCTCCGTGCCCGGAGTGTGGTTCACGGCACCGCCCGACCACGCGTCGTCGGCGAACTCGTGGTCGTCCCAGATCGCGATGATCGGGTGGGTGTGGTGGAGCGCTTGGAGGTCGGTGTCGGTCTTGTAATGCCCGTGCCGGGTGCGGTAGTCGGCGAGCGTGACGATCTCGTGGGTGGGCCGGTGCGGGCGCACGACGTACTTCGCGGCCGGGTATTCGCCGGACTTGTACTCGTAGATGTAGTCGCCGAGGTGCAGCACCGCGTCCAGGTCGCGGCGGGCGGCGAGGTGGCGGTACGCCGAGAACCAGCCCGACTCCCAGTTGGCGCAGGACACCACGCCGAAGCGGAGGCCCGGGGTGGCCGCGTCGTGCGCGGGCGCCGTGCGCGTACGGGCGGCGGGGGAGCGTATCCCGTCCACGGCGAAGCGGAACCAGTAGGCGGTGGCCGGGCGCAGGCCGCGCACATCGGCCTTGACGGTGTGGTCGCTCGCGGCCGTGGCGGTGGCGGTGCCGCGGGCGACGACCCTGGCGAACGACTCGTCCTCGGCGACCTCCCAGCCGACCTCGACGGCGGGGCCGAGCCCGGAGCCGGGGACGGCGTCCGGGGTGGGGGTGACGCGCGTCCACAGCAGGATGCCGTCGGGGAGCGGGTCGCCCGAGGCGACACCGTGCAGGAAGGCAGGTCCGCGGTCCGCCGCGTGGGCCGAGGGGCCCGTGGCGAAGGGGAGCAGCGCGGCGGAGGCGGCGACGGCCGTGACGGCGGTGCGGCGCGATATGCGGTCGTTATCGATCACGGGCGATCACCTTACCTCCGGGTAAGGCGCGGGCCGTACGAATCCTGATAGTTCGTCCGAGCTCTGGACTGTTGCCCGCCGGTCCGCTACGACCGAGAGGCGGGCCGCCGTTCGCGCGCCCCGCGCCGGGAGGGACCATGTCGAAGCGCACCCGCAAGCGCCGCTGGCGCCTGAAGAAGAACAAGGCCAACCACGGACGACGGCCCGCCTGACCGCACGGGAGAGGGGTCACGCGGACGGGCGGCCCGGCCGGGGCCGGGCCGCCCGTCCCGCGTTCGTACGCGTACGGCGCCCGGTCAGGCGGCATCGGCCGGGCCCACGCCCGGCCAGTGCGGATCCGGCTCCGGGTCGCGCGGCCCGAACGCCGCCGTCAGACCCAGGTGCACGACCATCGCCGCCAGCGGCCACGCCAGCAGGACACCCTTGGCGCCCAGCTTCAGCGGGGCGTCGAAGACGACGCCCTTGCCCACCGACTTCGCGGTCGCGACGACGTCGGAGGACGGGCCGAGCCAGATGCCCAGCCGCCAGCCGATCAGCGAGGCGAGGAGCGAACCGGCCGCCAGCCCGGCGACCAGCGGAATGCCCCCGCGACGGCGGAACCAGAACACCGCCGCCGAGCTCAGCACGCCGAAGCCCAGCGCCAGCAGCGCGAACGTGCCGTCCGCGCCGATCGCCTGCTCGCCCTCGGAGTTCTTCAGATAGACGGCCCGGCCGTCCGAGACCAGCGGGACGCGCGGCGCGAGCCACACCCACAGCAGCCCCAGCAGCACCCCGGCCACCGCCACCACCGCGGCGACGACCGCGGCCTCCCGCAGCTCGGCGCGCAGCCCCGGATCCCGCTCGTCGGCGGCCTGATCCGGGTCGAAGGGGCCGCGCGGCGGCTCGTGCGGCGGCGGGTCGTGCGGCGTCAGCGGTGCGGTCACCTTGCCATCGTGCCAGGTGGAAGGCGTGCCGTCGGCGGCAGGACCGTCACTGCGGCGCGTCATCGCACGGCCGCCCGGCGGTACGCCCAGGTCGCCGCCGCCAGCGAGACCACACCCACGGCCGCGCACACCCCCAGATCCGCGGCGATCAGCAGCCAGTCCGGGCGCGCGTCGAAGCTGTGGGCCAGCGCCTCCACGCCGTAGGTGGAGGGCAGCAGATCACGCGCCCAGGCGATCGGCGCGGGCATCCGGGCGGCCGGCAGCACGCCCAGCAGCAGCGCCGCGGACATGCCCAACTGGCCGCACAGCGTCGCCAGTTCCTGCCGGGGCGCGAGCAGCCCCAGCGCCGCGCCGAGCCCGGCGAGCGCCGCCCCCGCCAGCGGGACGACCGCCGCGATGATCCACAGGTGTCCCAGCGGCAGCTTGAACAGCACGCTGCCCACCACCGCCGTCACGGCTGTCCCGGGCACGGTGAACGACGCGTACGCGCCCGCCGCCCCCAGCACCACCGCCGCGGGCGGCACCGGCAGCGTCGCGTAGTGGTCGAGGCCGCCGCTCGCGCGCAGCTGACCGAAGTACTGGGCGAGGAGGTTCAGCGCGACGAACGCGACGACCAGCACGCTGGAGCCGGCCACGACGGCCCGCGCCTCGTCACCACCGTCGACGACCCCGCGCATCAGGATCATGATCCCGACGGACTGGAACGTCGCCACGAACAGCAGCGGTATCCGCGCCACCCTGGCCCGGGACAGCTGCGCGCGGTAGACCGCGGCCAGGGACGGCAGCAGCCGCGCCCTCGGCGCGAGCGGGGCCGCCGCCTCGCCGTCCGGGCGCGGGCGGGCCCGCCCTTCCGACCGGACCTGTCCGGGTGCCGCTTCCGCGGATACAGCAGTCACGCCGCGATGCTCCTCTTCGGTACGGACCGGTGCCCGGCCGCGCGGCTCGCCGACGGTGTGCGGGCGCTCACCCCTTGACCAGCCCTTCCGTGCGGCCGCCGAGAGCCAGATAGACGTCCTCCAGGCTCGGGGTGGCGAGGGTGAAGTCGTCCAGCGCGGCGAAGGCGGGGCCGCCGGTCACGGCGGCGACGGCCGCCCGCGCCTCGGCGGGGGCGAGCCGCAGCGACCAGCGGCGGCCCGTGGCCCGGGCCGTGTCGCGCAGCGCGGCGACCTCGGGGACGTGCAGCGGCGGCTCGGAGCGCCACACCAGCTCGACGCGCACCTCGTCGCCGACCAGCTCCTTGAGCCCGGCGGGGGAGTCGCACGCGATGATCCGGCCCCGCTCCAGCACCGCGACCCGGTCCAGGACGGTCTCGGCCTCGATGACGTTGTGGGTGACGAGCACGACGGTCGTGCCGCGCTCGGCGCGGCGGCGGTCGACGGCGGCCCACACGGCGCGGCGCGCCACGGGGTCCATGCCGGTGGTGGGCTCGTCCAGGACGAGGACGGGACGCTCGCCGACCAGCACCGCGGCGAAGCAGGCCAGCCGGCGCTGCCCGCCGGAGAGCTTCTTCAGCGGCCGCCCGGCGATCGGGCCGAGGCCGAGCTCCTCGATGACGGCGTCGCGCTCGGCGCGGGCCGCGCGCAGGCCGAGACCGCGCAGCCGGCCGGTGGTCTCGGCGGCCAGGGCGACGGTCAGCTCGTCCAGGGCTGTCGACTCCTGGCCGAGATAGCCCACCAGCCGGGAGGCGCGCTCGGGGTGGCGCACCAGGTCGTGGCCGAGGAGGTCGACGCTGCCCGCGTCGGGGCGCAGCAGCCCGGTGAGCTGGCGCACGAGCGTGGACTTGCCCGCGCCGTTGGGGCCGAGCAGCCCGAAGATCTCGCCGCGCCGGACGTCGAGGTCGATGCCGTCGCTGGCCCGTACGGCCGCGGTTCCGGGCGCTCCGCGGCGGCCGCGCGCGGCAGGATAGGTCTTGACCAGGCCGCGCACGGTGCATACCGCGCTGCCCGTCGCCGCCTGTGGTGCACCCGTCCTCACGAGCTATGAGGGTACGCGCTCGGCCGCGCCCCCTCGCGCTCGGGGCCGCGTGGCACGGCGCCCGGCGGCCGGTCAGTCCCCGGCGGGCGCGTGCTCCGCGGCGGTCCGCCCGTCGATCTCGCGCCAGAACCCGGCCCTGATCGCATAGCGGTCGTGCTCGTCGATCTGGTCGTCCTTGTGCGCCAGCAGCCCGAACCGCGCCGCGTAGCGCAGCAGCTCGCCGTCGATGCGGTGCGGGATCCGCGGGTACTCGGTGGACAGGTGCTGGAGGTGCACGGCGTCGGTGAGGCGCTCGGCCCAGCGGCGGGCGAAGACCTGGCCCACCTCGAAGGGGTCGCCGCCGACGGTGGTGATGTCCTCCTCGCGGTCGGCCCACCGCTGCTCGGCACTGGTCAGCTGGGCGAGCATCGGCAGGGAGGCCGTCTCGGGCGGCTCGCCGAGCCCGGTGCCCGTACCGCGGTCGACCCAGCCCTTGTCGGAGGACCAGCGCAGGGTGGCGCTGGGGGCCAGGCCGGATGTGCCGCCGCCCGGCTGGCCCGGGCCGGCGGGCTGGCCGGCGGGGGCGCCCTGGGACTGGCCGGCGAGGCCGCGGGCGAGGCCCGCGAGGTCCTTGGGGGTGGGCACGCCCCGGGCCGCGGGCGCCTCGCCGTTCTCCTGGCCGCGCTCGGTGCCGCAGGGCGCGGGCGAGGCGGCGGGCCGGGTGCCGTTGCGCTCGGCGGGGCGGGGGTCCGCGGGGTGGGTCGCGGCCGCGGCCGCGGCGGCCGCCGCGGTCTCGGGCAGGGGCGCGGAGAGGATCGCGGCGATCTCCGGCCGGGGCGCGGGGGAGGGGGCGCAGGCGCCGGTGAGCTCCTTGGCGCGGACGGCCCGGGTGATCCACGTACGGTCCAGGACGCGTCGCTCGTCGGCCTCGGCGACGAGGTCCTCGGACTGGTTGTAGTCGCCGTCGGCGGCCTGGACGGCCCACAGGTGGACGGCGACGCCGTGCTCCTTGGCCGACATCAGGCCGGGCAGGAGGTCGCCGTCGCCGGTGACGAGGACGATGTCCGAACAGGCGCGGTTGCGGGCGAGCTCGGTGAGCTCGGCGTGCATCGCCGCGTCCACGCCCTTCTGCGCCCAGCGGCCGTCGCTGCGGGTCAGGGCGCCCAGCCGGACGGTGACCCGGGGCATCACGCGCAGCCTGCGGTGCTCGGGCTGGGGGACCCGGTCGGGGGCGCCGTCGAACCAGTAGATCCGCAGCAGGGGCTGTTCCGTCTCGGCCTCGGCGCGTTCTCGGAGCCCCTGGATGAGGGTCGCGTGGTCCACGGTGATGCGGGACCGGGCGGGCTCCCCCGCCAGCAGGCTCGCGGCGGCGCCCAGCAGATAACCGGCGTCCACCAGGACGACGCAGCGGTCCACGTTCCACCCTCTTTCTGTCCGTCCAGAAGTGCGGTCGCCCCCCGGCACTGCCGTGCCCTGCTTTTCCTTGGCTTTCCTGGAGTCTGCCCGACCGCGCGGGGGTTATCAGTCCGAACTGGATCTTCGGCGTGGCGGATACGGGCTGACCGCGATAAGTGCACCTATCACGCACGGTAATTACCCGAAATGCACGCTTCGCCAGTGCGTGCGAGGGTGACGGCAGGGGGTCGTACGGAAGTGGAGGCACTTCAGCATGGCCAAGAACAAGAACCGGAAGCAGCCGCAGTCGTCGAGCGCGGCCGAGCGCGGGCAGCAGCAGGCCAAGAGCTCCTCGATCGAGTCGCAGAGCGAGCAGCGGGCCACGCAGGTCACCCCGGGCGACATGGCACGCAAGGGCAAGCAGAAGCGCTTCGGTCACAACTGAGCGGCGCCTGACCGATAACGGAGGGCGCCCACCGGCGCCTTGAAGCAGCGAGGGGCGCGCCCGGACGATCCGGGCGCGCCCCTCGTGGGCGGAGCGGGGGGCTCAGCCGGCCAGGCAGGACGGGCCGAGCAGCACCTTGAGGTCACCGAAGAGCGCCGGGTCGGGGTTGACCCGGTGGCGGTCCAGGCGCAGCACGGTCGTCTTGCGCGGGCCCTGGAGCTTGATGCGCACCTCGGTGGAGCCGCGGTGGTGGGTGAGCACCTGACCCAGCTTCTCCACCATGGGCGGGGTGACCTTCACCGTCGGGATCGTGATCACCACAGGGGCGTTGGTGCCCGCGTTGGAGAGGTCGGGGACCATCAGCTCCATGGCGACCAGGCGCGGGATGTCCTCGCGCTTGTCCAGCCGGCCCTTGACGAAGACGACGGCGTCCTCGACGAGCTGGGTGGAGACCAGCTGATAGGTGGCCGGGAAGAACATGCAGTCGATGGAACCGGCCAGATCCTCCACGGTGGCGATGGCCCAGGCGTTGCCCTGCTTGGTCATCTTGCGCTGGAGGCCCGAGATGATGCCGCCGATGGTGACGATCGCGCCGTCCGCGTGCTCACCGCCGGTGAGCTGCGAGATGGCCGCGTCGGCCTTGTCGTTGAGGACGTGCTCGATGCCGAAGAGCGGGTGGTCGGAGACATAGAGGCCGAGCATCTCGCGCTCCTGCGCCAGCAGATACGCCTTCTCCCACTCGACGTCGGAGAACTCCACGTCCAGGCCGAAGCCGGGGCCGTCGTCGG
Organism: Streptomyces sp. NPDC020379; assembly: GCF_044387105.1. NCBI lineage: Bacteria > Bacillati > Actinomycetota > Actinomycetes > Kitasatosporales > Streptomycetaceae > Streptomyces > Streptomyces sp. NPDC020379. The sequence goes on along the minus strand of NZ_JBIRVR010000001.1, from coordinate 228,718 downwards.
CGCTCTCGTCGCCCATGCCGCCGAAGAGGTCGAACTGGCCCTCGGCCTCCTTGCGCTTGACCTGCACCACGTTGTCGATCATCGGTTCGTAGTGCGCGGTGAGGCCCTTGCGGGTGTGGCCCATCTCGTCGAAGGCGCCGGCCTTGATCAGCGATTCGACGGTGCGCTTGTTGCAGACGACGGCCTCGACCTTGTCGAGGAAGTCGGGGAAGGAGCTGTACTTCCCCTTGGACTTGCGGCAGCGGATGATCGAGTCCACCACGTTCTGCCCGACGTTGCGGACGGCGGTGAGGCCGAAGAGGATCACGTCGTCGCCCTGGGCCGCGAAGTTGGCCTCGGACTCGTTGACGTTCGGCGGGAGCACCTTGATGCCCATGCGGCGGCACTCGTTGAGATAGATCGCCGACTTGTCCTTGTCGTCGCGCACCGAGGTGAGCAGCGCGGACATGTACTCGGCGGGGTAGTTGGCCTTGAGATAGGCCGTCCAGTAGGTGACCAGGCCGTACGCCGAGGAGTGGGCCTTGTTGAAGGCGTAGCCGGCGAAGGGCACCAGGACATCCCACAGGGCCTGGATGGCCTCCTCGGAGAAGCCCTTCTTCTGCGCGCCCTCCTTGAAGAAGACGAAGTTCTTCGCCAGCTCGTCGGGCTTCTTCTTGCCCATGACGCGGCGGAGGATGTCGGCCTCGCCCAGGGAGTAACCGGCGATGATCTGGGCGGCCTTCTGCACCTGCTCCTGATAGACGATCAGGCCGTAGGTGACGCCGAGGACCTCCTTGAGGGGCTCCTCCAGCTCCGGGTGGATCGGCGTGATCTCCTGCTGGCCGTTCTTGCGCAGCGCGTAGTTGGTGTGCGAGTTCATGCCCATCGGGCCCGGCCGGTAGAGGGCCGAGACGGCGGAGATGTCCTCGAAGTTGTCGGGCTTCATCAGGCGCAGCAGCGAGCGCATCGGCCCGCCGTCGAACTGGAAGACACCGAGCGTGTCACCGCGGCAGAGCAGTTCGTACGTCGTCGGGTCGTCCAGCGGGATCTGCAACAGGTCCAGCTCGACGCCCTTGTTGGCCTTCACCATCTTGACGGCGTCGTCCATGATGGTGAGGTTGCGCAGGCCCAGGAAGTCCATCTTCAGCAGGCCGAGCGACTCACAGCTCGGGTAGTCCCACTGCGTGATGGTCACGCCGTCGGAGGCCCGGACCCAGACCGGGACGTGGTCGGTGATCGTCTCGCTGGACATGATGACGCCGGCCGCGTGCACACCCATCTGCCGGACGAGGCCCTCGACGCCGCGGGCGGTGTCGATGACCTTCTTGACGTCCGGCTCGTTCTCGTACATCCCGCGGATCTCGCCGGCCTCGCCGTAGCGCGGGTGGGAGGGGTCGAGGATGCCGGAGAGCGGGATGCCCTTGCCGAGGACGTCGGCGGGCATCGCCTTGGTGAGGCGGTCGCCCATCGCGTACGGATAACCCAGCACGCGGGCCGAGTCCTTGATCGCGTTCTTGGCCTTGATGGTGCCGTAGGTGCCGATCATGGCGACCTTGTCGGCGCCGTACTTCTCGGTCACATAGCGGATCACCTCGGCGCGCCTGCGCTCGTCGAAGTCGATGTCGACATCGGGCATGGAGATGCGCTCGGGGTTGAGGAAGCGCTCGAAGATCAGGCCGTGCTCGATGGGGTCGAGGTCGGTGATGCCCATGGCGTAGGCGACGATCGAGCCGGCCGCGGAGCCTCGGCCGGGGCCGACCGCGATGCCGTTGTTCTTGGCCCACATGATGAAGTCGGCGACCACGAGGAAGTAGGCCGGGAAGCCCATCGAGATGATGATGTCCATCTCGTACTCGACCTGCTTGAGGCGGTCCTCCGGGATGCCGCCGGGGTAGCGGCGGGCCATGCCGCGCATGGTCTCCTCGCGGAACCAGCTGGTCTCGGTGTGCCCCTCCGGCACGTCGAACTTCGGCATCAGGTCGCGCTTCTCGAACCAGCCCGTGGTGTCGACCTGCTCCGCGACGAGGAGGGTGTTGGCGCAGCCCTCCTGCCAGGCGTCGGAGGAGTCGATGGCGTACATCTCGTCCGTCGACTTGAGGTAGTAACCGGTGCCGTCGAAGCGGAAGCGGTCCGGGTCGGAGAGGTTCTTGCCGGTCTGGATGCACAGCAGGGCGTCGTGGGCGGCCGCCTCGTGCGCGTAGGTGTAGTGCGAGTCATTGGTGACCAGCGGCGGGATGCCGAGCTTCTTGCCGATCTCCAGCAGGCCGTCGCGGACCCGGCGCTCGATCTCGATGCCGTGGTCCATCAGCTCCAGGAAATACCGGCCCTCGCCGAAGATGTCCTTGTAGTCACTGGCGGCCTGCACGGCCTCGTCGAACTGGCCGAGCCGCAGCCGGGTCTGCACCTCGCCGGACGGGCAGCCGGTGGAGGCGATCAGGCCCTCCGACCACTGGGAGATCGTCTCCTTGTCCATGCGGGGCCACTTGGTCAGCCAGCCCTCGGCATAGGCGTCGGAGGACAGCCGGAAGAGGTTGTGCAGCCCCGTCTTGTTCGCCGCCCAGATCGTCTTATGCGTATAACCACCCGAACCGGACACATCGTCGCGCTTCTGGTGCGGCTGGCCCCACTGGATGCGCCGCTTGTTGCGCCGGGACTCGGGCGCCACGTACGCCTCGATGCCGATGATCGGCGTGATCTCCGCCTTCTTGGCCTGATGGAAGAAGTCGTACGCCCCGTGGAGGTTGCCGTGGTCGGACATCGCGATGTGGGTCATGCCCATCTCATTGCACGCGTTGAACATGTCCTTGAGCCGCGCGGCACCGTCCAGCAGGGAGTACTGCGTGTGTACGTGCAGGTGCGTGAAGGGCGGCTTGGTCACGGTGGAAGACCTCCGGCGAACGGTCGGCGACAGCGGGGAGACAGCATTGAAGGTTACCGGCCCCCACTGACAGCCGAGGGCCCGCCGGGACGCCTCGGGGCTTTGGTCGACGTTTACCCGGGACCCATGACAGACTCGTCAGTCATGGACATTTCGGCGGCGGCCCCGAGGGCGGCGCGGGCGGCGGTCTTCACGGCGCTGTGCGTGCTGCTGTCCGCTGCCTCCCACGTCCTGCTGTCCGGCGTCGCCCTGCCCCTGCCGGCCGTCGCCGCCACCTCGGCCGGAGTCTTCGCGCTCGCCTACGCCCTCGCGGGCCGCGAGCGCCGCTTCGGCCACATCGCCGCCCTGCTCGTCCCCCTGGAACTGGCCGCCGACGCCGTCTTCACCACGGGACAGCGCACCTGCTTCGGCACGGACGGCCACCCCGTCCCCGGCGCGCTCACCGCGCTCTGCGGCGGGGGAGCGCTCCACGGCCCCTTCGCACCGGTCACCGGCCCGGACACCGCCTCCTGGCTGCTCCTCGCCGGGCACATCGCCGTGGGCCTGCTGGCCGCCGCCTGGCTGCGCCGCGGCGAGGCCGCCGCCGTCCGGCTGCTGACCGCCGTCGCCGCGGCCGCCTTCCGGCCCCTCCCGCCCGCCGCCGCCCCCCTGGTCACACGGCCGGGCGGCGCGCGCGTCCGGCCCGTGCGCCACGCGCGCGTGCCCGATACCCCGCTCTGGCTGACGCACTCCGTCGTCCGCCGTGGTCCGCCGCTCGGCGCCGCCCCCGCCTGAGCAGCAAAGGACCACAGCACCACACACGGAGAAGTCACCCATGAGCAAGCGCAACAGCCAGCAGAACAAGCAGGCCGCCCGCGAGCGGCTGCGCGCCGAGCGCGAGCGCCAGGCCAAGAAGGACAGGACGCGCCGCCAGCTCGTCGTCGGCGGCTCGGTCGTCGCGATCCTCGCCGTCGCCACGGGCATCGGCGTCGCCGTCTCCCAGATGGGCAAGAGCGGCTCGGACTCCGGCTGGACCGCCGCCGCGAAGAAGGACCTCGTCAAGCCCGCCAACACCGCGGGCGACAAGGGCACCGAGATCGTCATCGGCGACCCGAAGGCCAAGCACACCCTGGACCTCTTCCAGGACATGCGCTGCCCGATCTGCTCGGTCTTCGAGCAGAACGTCGGCGGGACGATCGACAAGGACGTCAAGGACGGCAAGTACAAGGTCTCGTACCACATCGCGACCTTCATCGACCGCAACCTCAACGGGACCGGCTCCAAGAACGCCCTCAGCGCGCTCGGCGCCGCCCTCAACGTCAGCCCCGAGGCGTTCAGCGCGTACAACAGGGCCCTCTACGCCAAGGACAACCACCCGCAGGAGACGAAGGACGACTTCGCCAAGGACGACGTCCTGCTGAAGATCGCGGACGAGGTCCCGGCGCTCAAGGGCAACGCCGACTTCCGCAAGAACGTCGAGGACGGCACCTTCGACAAGTGGGCCCTGGAGGTGTCCGACGCCTTCGACACCAACAAGGACATCACCGGCACCCCGACCGTCAAGCTCGACGGCAAGAAGCTGACCGGGCCGGACGGCAAGAACGCCCCGATCACCCCGGACCAGCTCACCAAGGCGCTCGACGAGAAGCTGAAGTCCTGACCTCTTCGGCCCCTTGCGCCCCAGGCGTCCCGTCCCCGCCAACGATGCCGAATCTTGACACGACACTTACCCGAGAGCGTGGCAAACTTCCGCTTCATGGAGGGGACGGGAGTTCGACTGAGGGCGTTGCGTGCGACGCTCTTCACGGCGCTCTGCGTCACGCTCTCCGCCGCCTCCCACGTCCTGCTCTCCCGGACGCCGCTGCCCGTCTCCACCGTCGCCGTGCTGTCCGCCGCGTTCTTCGCGATCGCCTACGCACTGGCCGACCGTGAGCGCGGTTACGGCCGGATCGCCTCCCTGCTCATCCCGCTGGAGCTGACGGCCGACACCGTCTTCACCACCGGCCAGCAGGCGTGCTACGGACGGGCGGGCGGCCCGATAGCGGGCCCGCTGCACTCCATCGGCGTCGACCTGGTCTGCCGCGGCGGCGACTTCGGCACCCCGATCGCCCACATCGCCGGGCAGGGCGCCCCCGCCACCGGCGCGGACTCCGCCGCCCTGCCCTGGCTGCTGCTCGCCTGCCACATCACCGTGGGCCTGCTGGCCGCCGCCTGGCTGCGGCGCGGCGAGGTGGCCCTGGCCCGGCTGCTGCGCGCGGTGGCCGCGTTCGCCTTCCGCCCGCTGCTGCTGGCCGTCGCCGCGCTCACCGCGGGCGCCCGGCCCCACCGGGCCCCGGGCCGCCCCGCGCGCCGCGTACCGCCCCCGCGCACCCTCCCGCTCCTCGTCCACTCCGTCGTACGGCGCGGACCGCCCCTGTGCCTCGCAGCTGCCTGACGCACTGCCCCCAGCACAGCGGTCCCCCCATCCGTACTTCACCGGAGAAGACATCATGAGCAACCGCAACAACCCCCAGAACAAGCAGGCCGCCCGCGAGCGGCTGCGCGCCGAGCGCGAACGCCAGGTCAAGAAGGACAAGGCCCGCCGCCAGTTCTTCGTCGCCGGGTCGATCGTCGTCGTCCTCGCGATAGCGGGCGGCATCGGCTACGCCGTGTCGAACATGAACGACAAGGGCGGCTCCGGCAAGGGCGAGTGGGCGGCCATGGCGAAGAAGGACCTCGTCAAGCCCGCCAACACCACCGGTGAGAACGGCAACGAGATCGTCATCGGCGATCCCAAGGCCAAGGAGACCCTCACCCTCTTCGAGGACGTGCGCTGCCCCGTGTGCGCCATGTTCGAGCAGAACTCCGGCGAGCAGCTGCGCCAGGACGTCAAGGACGGCCGCTACAAGGTCCGCTTCGTCATGGTCAACTTCATCGACGACACCCCGGCCGGCGGCTCCGGCTCGAAGAACGCCGTCAGCGCCCTCGGCGCCGCGCTCAACGTCAGCCCCGAGGCGTTCGTCGAGTACAAGGAAGCGCTCTACTCCAAGCAGAACCACCCCGAGGAGACGGACGACGCCTACGCCGACAACAAGAAGCTCCTCGACGTCGCCCAGCAGGTCCCGGCCCTCAAGGGCAACAAGGACTTCGAGAAGAACGTCAACGACCACACCTATGCCAAGTGGGGTCTGGAGATGGGCAAGCTCTTCGGCAAGAACGGCATCAACGGCACCCCCACGCTCCTGCACAACGACAAGAAGCTGACCACCCCGAACTCGGCCAACCCGCCGATCGCCAAGGAGGACTTCATCTCGGTGATCGACAAGGAGTTCGGCCCGAAGAAGTAGCCGGCCGCCGGCGGGAGGACGGGACCCGAGCCCCGTCCTCCCGCTACCGGCCCCGGGCGACCGGGGCGAGGACCGCGTCCGTGAGGGCCGCCAGGCCGGCCGGGGAGAGCTCGACCTCCAGACCGCGGCGGCCCGCGGAGACGCAGACGGTGGCGTACGAGTCCGCGGATGCGTCCAGCACCGTCGGCAGCTTCCTGCGCTGCCCCAGCGGCGAGATCCCGCCCCGTACGTACCCCGTCGCGCGCTCGGCGGCCGCCGGGTCGGCCATCGCCGCGCGCTTGCCGCCCACCGCCGTCGCCAGCGCCTTGAGGTCGAGCGACCCGGACACCGGCACCACCGCCACGGTCAGCGCGCCGTCCACCTCCGCCACCAGCGTCTTGAAGACCTGCCCGGGATCGACGCCCAGCGCCTCGGCCGCCTCCTCGCCGTAGGAGGCCACGGCGGGGTCGTGCGCGTACGCGTGCACCGTGAACGGCACGCCCGCCCGCTCCAGGGCGACGATCGCCGGGGTCCCGCCGGACCGCTGGTTCTTCCGCTTCGTCACCGCGCCCTCCCGGCCGCGCTCAGTTGGGGCTGGTCGGCTGCTGGGTGAGGTCCACCGCGGGCAGCGACGGCAGCTTGGCGATCACCGCGGTCTCGGCCCGCAGCACCTTCAGCTCCTCCGCGAGCCTGCTCGCGGTGTCGGGCGCCTGGAGCAGCCGCTGCTTCGCGGGCGTGTCGAGCATCGCCGCCGCCGCGACCAGATACGACAGCACGGACGGCTCCCCGGGCAGATCCACCTGCCCGGCGAGCGAGCTCTCCGCCGCGCCCGCCAGCCGCTTCTGGTACGCGCGGAAGGCCCGTACGACCCCGGTGGCCAGCGCGCCCGCCCCGTCACCCTGCTCCTCCTCCAGATACTCCACCTCGCCCGTCAGATAGGGGCCCGAGGCGTCGACGGACAGCAGCCGGAAGCGGTTCGTCCCGGAGGAGAGCACCTCGAACGTGCCGTCCGCGCGCTCGCGGATCGTGGCCGCCTCCGCCGTACAGCCGACCGAATAGAACGACCTCAGCGGATCGGCGCCGAAACCGGACGCCGGCCCCGGCTCCGGCCGGGCCCCCTCCGGCAGGCCCGGCGCGGTGGGCGCGACCTCGTGGCCGTCGCGGATGGCGACGACCCCGAAACGGCGCGGCTCGTCCTCCGGCAGCTCCGACAGATCGCGCATCAGAGCGCGGTAGCGCTGCTCGAAGACGTTCAGCGGGAGGACGAGGCCGGGGAACAGCACGGTGTTGAGGGGAAACAGGGGGAGGCGAGCGGTGGTCACAGCCCGTAGCCTAATGGCCTGGACGGTCGGCCGGTCGGGCCTTTTCCCCGCGGCCCTCCGCACCGGCCCGCGCTCACTGGCGGCGCAGCAGGCGGGACGCCCCCGCCGCCACCGTCGTCGCCAGGACCCAGCCCAGCAGGATCAGGGCCGCCACCACCCACTGCGCCACTCCCGTCGGCCGCCAGGACTGCCCCTGGCCCAGGTCGATGACCGGCAGCAGGAGATCCAGGGCGTACAGCCCGGGATTCCACGCGGGCCCCTCGTGCTCCTTGATGGGCTCCAGCGGGTGGCAGGTGAAATAGACCGTGGCCGCGGCCCACAGCACCACCATCCACACCGCGGCCCGCCCCGGGCGATAGCCGTACGCCACCGTCCAGTCCTGGAGATACCCCCACGCCTTGCCCGCCGGCGGCAGCGTCTCCCGCCGTCTGCGCTGCTTGGCCAGCAGCACCGCCCGCGCCTCGGCGTCCTCCCCGCTGTCCCGCAGCACACCGGCCAGCCGCTCGTACGGCTCCGGCGCGTACTCCGGGGTCGCGGCGGCCACCCACTCCAGCCGTCCGCTCAACGGGAAGTGGCCCAGCGGTATCAGGTTCTCGTAGAAGAAACCGGCCATCACCAGCCCGCCGGGCCCCGGCCAGCTCTCCGCCCGGTCGACGAGATTGACGACCCGGGCGCCCGACAGGACGACCCGGCCGCGCTGTCCCCACTCGCCGAGGAAGCGCAGCTCGGGCGTCTGGATCCGGCGCAGCGACAGCTCCTGGTCCGCCTCCAGCGTGAAGCGCGCCTGGCTGAAGTCCACCGCGTCACCGAACCGCCCGTCGTCCAGCCGCACCCCGCCCTGGCACTCGAAGCGCTGCGTGCGGGTGCCCCGCTCGGGGGTGGTGACGATGCCGTACGGGGGAGTGAAACCGCTCGCGAAGGCGGCGCTGCTGTACCCGGCCGTCGTCAGATAGAGGGTGCGCTCGACCGTCATCTGCGGGGCGTTCAGCGCCCGCCGACCGTACGGATTGCTGAGGGTGCTGCCGCGCAGGCTGAGCGAGACCCCTATGGTCGCGCCGCGCATGCTCAGCTCGCCGTACGACCGCATCAGCTCCGCCTGGAGGTCCTGCCCGACGGACATGCCGTCGGCGGCGATCGACACCCCCCGCCGGTCCCGGCGCACCACCAGCTGATTGAGCAGCAGGTCGGTCCCTATGTGGGCGTCGGTCAGGCGGATGCCGTTCTGCACGACACAGCGCGGCAGGTGCAGATCGCCCTCCGTCCGCAGCCTGGCGGCCTCCAGCCGGGGCATGGTGCAGCCGACCAGCCGCAGCGTGGTGAAGTGGCACTCCGGCAGCAGCACCCGCTGGTCGAAGCGGCAGCCGACCATCTCGACGTACGGGACGACGGTGCCGCCCGAGAGGTCGAGCGTGCCCGTGATCCGTACGCCGTTGAGCTTGAGCGCCGTCACCCGGCCCGGCTGGGCGGGCGGCCCGTCCAGGAGGAGCAGGGCGACGATCCGGGCGCGCACGCTGCGCTCCGGGCCCCAGGGGTGCGGGCCGCGGGGGTCGTTGCGCTCGGGTTCCGGGGCGCGCAGATCGTGGGTACTGCCCATCCGGAACGCCTGCCACATCCCCCATTCGGCGGTCGAGAGATCCAGCCCGGTGGGTGGTTCGCCGTCGTGCGGATCGGTCACGGACCGTGCCCCCTTCCGCCACGCATACCACTCGGTACCGTCCCCATTCCCGCCTCGTGACCGCTTGAACACCCATGGTGAGAGGTTCGTGGCGCCCGGCGGCGCGTATCACTGATTGGTACAGGGAGCCGTGTGCCGGGACGTGTCTGAGACAATTGACCCTGTGATCTCCCGAATCGATCTGCGCGGCACCGCCTCCGGCGTCGACCGCGATCTGCTGCCCCGAGCCGAACTCGACGTGGAGGCCGCCCTGGAGAAGGTGCGGCCCATCTGCGAGGACGTGCATCATCGTGGCACCGCGGCCTTGATCGATTACGCGGAGCGGTTCGACGGCGTCACCATCGACCGGGTGCGGGTCGCGCCCGAGAGGATCACCGCCGCCCTCCGGGAGCTCGACCCCGAGGTGCGGGCCGCGCTGGAGGAGTCCATCCGCCGCGCCCGCGTCGTCCACCGCGAGCAGCGGCGCACCGACAAGACCGTCACCGTGGTGCCCGGCGGCACCGTCACCGAGCGCTGGGTCCCCGTCGACCGCGTCGGGCTCTATGTGCCGGGCGGCCGCTCGGTCTACCCCTCGTCCGTGATCATGAACGTGGTGCCCGCCCAGGAGGCCGGCGTCGGCTCGATGGCCGTCGCCTCCCCGCCCCAGGCCGACTTCGGTGGCCTGCCGCACCCCACGATCCTGGCGGCCTGCGCGCTGCTCGGCATCGACGAGGTCCACGCCGCGGGCGGCGCCCAGGCCGTCGCCATGTTCGCCTACGGCACCGAGGACTGCCGCCCGGTCAACATGGTCACCGGCCCCGGCAACATCTGGGTCGCCGCGGCCAAGCGGCTGCTCAAGGGCCGCATCGGCATCGACGCCGAGGCCGGCCCCACCGAGATCGCCATCCTCGCGGACGCGACCGCCGACCCCGTGCACGTCGCCGCCGACCTCATCAGCCAGGCCGAGCACGACCCGCTGGCCGCCGCCGTGCTCGTCACCGACTCCGAGGAACTGGCGAAGGACGTCGAGAGGGAACTCCAGACCCAGGTCGCGGCCACCAAGCACATCGAGGACCGGATCGTCCCCGCCCTCGCGGGCCGCCAGTCCGGCATCGTGCTGGTCGACGACATCGACCACGGCCTCGCCGTCGTGGACGCCTACGGCGCCGAGCACCTGGAGATCCAGACCGCGAACGCCGCCGAGGTCGCCGCGCGCGTCCGCAACGCCGGAGCGATCTTCGTCGGGCCCTACGCCCCGGTCTCCCTCGGCGACTACTGCGCCGGCTCCAACCACGTGCTGCCCACCGGCGGCTGCGCCTGCCACTCCTCCGGCCTGTCGGTCCAGTCCTTCCTGCGCGGCATCCACGTCGTGGACTACACCCGCGACGCCCTCGCCGAGGTCACCCACCACGTGGTCACGCTCGCCGAGGCCGAGGACCTGCCCGCACACGGAGCCGCGCTGAAGGCAAGGTTCGACTGGAAGGTCCCCAAGTAAGTGACAGGCATCGACGATCTCCCCATCAGGGACGAGCTGCGCGGCAAGTCCCCGTACGGAGCGCCCCAGCTCGACGTGCCCGTACGCCTGAACACCAACGAGAACCCCTACCCGCTGCCCGAGCCCCTCGTCGCCCGCATCGCCGAGCGCGTCACGGAGGCCGCCCGGCACCTCAACCGCTACCCCGACCGGGACGCGGTCGAGCTGCGCACCGAGCTCGCGAAGTACCTCACCCGCACCGCGGGCCACGAGGTCACCATGGACCAGGTCTGGGCGGCCAACGGCTCCAACGAGATCATCCAGCAGCTGCTCCAGACCTTCGGCGGGCCCGGCCGCACCGCGATCGGCTTCGAGCCGTCGTATTCGATGCACGCGCTGATCTCGCGCGGCACCGGCACCGGCTGGATCGCCGGCCCCCGCCGGGACGACTTCACCATCGACACCGACGCGGCCGTCGCCGCCATCGCCGAGCAGCGGCCCGACGTGGTCTTCGTCTGCTCGCCCAACAACCCCACGGGCACGGCCGTCGAGGCGGACACGGTCCTGCGTCTGTACGAGGCGGCGCAGGCGGCCAAGCCGTCCCTGGTCGTCGTCGACGAGGCGTACGGCGAGTTCAGCCACCGGCCCTCGCTGCTGCCGCTCATCGAGGGCCGGCCGAACCTCGTCGTCTCCCGCACGATGTCCAAGGCGTTCGGGGCCGCCGGGCTGCGGCTCGGCTATCTGGCCGCGCACTCCGCGGTGGTCGACGCCGTGCAGCTCGTACGGCTGCCGTACCACCTGTCCTCCGTCACCCAGGCCACCGCCCTCGCGGCCCTGGAGCACACGGACACGCTCCTCACCTATGTCGAACAGCTCAAGGCCGAACGCGACCGCATCGTCGCCGAGCTGCGGGCCATGGACTTCGAGGTGACGGAGTCCGACGCGAACTTCGTCCAGTTCGGCCGCTTCCCGGACAGCCACGAGGCGTGGCAGGCGATCCTCGACCAGGGCGTCCTGGTCCGGGACAACGGCGTACCGGGATGGCTGCGGGTCACCGCGGGCACCCCCGCCGAGAACGACGCCTTCCTCGACGCCGTGCGCACCATTCGCAAGGAGAGCCGATGAACGGTGTGGGCCGCCTGCTGCATCGCCCGGGGTTCGAGCCCCGAACCGCGCGTCGCGAACGGCACATCTGCAAGGAGACCAACCGATGAACCGCGTGGGCCGCGTAGAGCGCACCACCAAGGAGACCTCCGTCCTCGTCGAGATAGACCTCGACGGCAGCGGACAGGTCGACGTCTCGACCGGGGTCGGCTTCTACGACCACATGCTCGACCAGCTCGGCCGGCACGGGCTCTTCGACCTCACCGTCAAGACCGACGGCGACCTGCACATCGACAGCCACCACACCATCGAGGACACCGCCCTCGCGCTCGGTGCCGCCTTCAAGCAGGCCCTCGGTGACAAGGTCGGCATCTACCGCTTCGGCAACTGCACGGTCCCCCTGGACGAGTCCCTCGCCCAGGTCACCGTGGACCTCTCCGGCCGTCCCTATCTCGTGCACACCGAGCCCGAGAACATGGCGCCCATGATCGGCTCCTACGACACGACGATGACCCGGCACATCCTGGAGTCCTTCGTCGCGCAGGCCCAGATCGCCCTGCACGTGCACGTCCCCTACGGGCGCAACGCCCACCACATCGTCGAGTGCCAGTTCAAGGCCCTCGCCCGCGCGCTGCGCTACGCCAGCGAGCGCGACCCGCGCGCCGCCGGAATCCTTCCCTCCACGAAGGGCGCCCTGTGACCGGCCTGTCCACCATCCTGATCGTCGTCGGGCTCTTCCTCCTCGGCGGCATGATCTCGTTCTACAAGCAGGGCCTCCCCAAGGGCGTGATCGTGCTGCTCGGCATCGGCTGCGCGATGTGCCTCGTCGCGGGCGTGATGCGGCTGGAGGTCTGGGCATGAGCGACCGCAAGAAGGTCGTCGTCTTCGACTACGGCTTCGGCAACGTCCGCTCCGCCGAGCGCGCCCTCGCCCACGTCGGCGCGGACGTCGAGATCACCGGCGACTACGAGGCGGCCATGAACGCCGACGGGCTGCTCGTCCCCGGCGTCGGCGCCTTCGAAGCCTGTATGAAGGGCCTGCGCGCCGCCCGCGGCGACTGGGTCGTCGGCCGCAGGCTCGCCGGCGGCCGTCCCGTCATGGGCATCTGCGTCGGCATGCAGATCCTCTTCGAGCGCGGCATCGAGCACGGCGTCGAGACCGAGGGCCTCGACGAGTGGCCCGGCACGGTCGAGCCGCTCAAGGCTCCCGTCGTCCCGCACATGGGCTGGAACACCGTCACCCCCGCCGAGGGCTCCCGGCTCTTCGCGGGCCTCGACGCGGAGACCCGCTACTACTTCGTGCACTCCTACGCCGTGCGTGAGTGGGGCTTCGAGATCACCGCGGACCACATCCGGCCGCCCCAGGTCACCTGGGCCACCCATGGCGAGCCCTTCATCGCCGCCGTGGAGAACGGGCCGCTGTGCGCCACGCAGTTCCACCCCGAGAAGTCCGGCGACGCCGGCGCCCAGCTGCTGACCAACTGGATCGAGACCCTGTGAGCCCCGTGATGCCGAAGCTCGAACTCCTCCCCGCCGTCGACGTCCGCTACGGCCAGGCCGTCCGCCTCGTCCACGGCGCCTCCGGCTCCGAGACCTCCTACGGCGACCCGCTCTCCGCCGCCCTCGCCTGGCAGCGCGCCGGCGCCGAGTGGCTGCACCTCGTCGACCTCGACGCCGCCTTCGGCACCGGCGACAACCGGCCGCAGATCGCCGAGGTCGTCCGTTCCATGGACATCAAGGTCGAGCTGTCCGGCGGCATCCGCGACGACGCCTCGCTCGCCGCGGCCCTCGCCACCGGCTGCACCCGCGTCAACCTCGGCACCGCCGCCCTGGAGACCCCCGAGTGGGTCGCCAAGGTCATCGCCGAGCACGGCGACCGGATCGCCGTCGGCCTCGACGTCCAGGGCACCACCCTGCGCGGCCGCGGCTGGACCCGCGACGGCGGCGACCTCTACGAGACCCTCACCCGCCTCGACGCCGAGGGCTGTGCCCGCTACGTCGTCACCGACATCGCCAAGGACGGCACGCTCCAGGGCCCCAACCTGGAGCTCCTGAGGAACGTCTGCGCCGCGACCGACCGGCCGGTAGTCGCCTCCGGCGGCGTCTCCTCCCTTGACGACCTGCGGGCGATCGCCAACCTGGTACCGGAGGGCGTCGAAGGCGCCATCGTGGGGAAGGCCCTCTACGCCAAGGCGTTCACCTTGGAAGAGGCCCTGGAGGCAGTGTCCGTATGAGCGAAGCCGTGCAGCGCGTGCGAAGCGACAGTCCCTGGGAAGAGACCTTCGGTGGTGCGCGCGCTGTCGCGGCGGGGGACCGGGTCCTGGTGGCCGGAACCCTGCCGTTCAACGGCTCCGTGCTGCACGGCGAGGGCGACCCCTATGAGCAGGCCAAAGCGGCCTTCGCCAACGCCCTCGCCGCCCTGGAGCAGTTCGGACTCGGCCCCGGGTCCGTGCTCCGCACCCGGATGTATCTGACCCACGCGCGGGACGTGGACGCGGTCGGCCGCGCCCACAAGGAGTTCTTCGACGCGGTGCGGCCCGTGGCGACCCTCGTGGTCGTCTCCGGCTTCGTCGACTCGCGCGTGCTGGTCGAAGTGGAACTGGAAGCGTATCGAGGAGCAACGAGCACATGACCCTCGCGGTCCGAGTCATCCCCTGCCTGGACGTGGACAACGGCCGGGTCGTCAAGGGCGTCAACTTCCAGAACCTGCGTGACGCCGGCGACCCCGTCGAAATGGCCAAGATCTACGGTCAGGAAGGCGCCGACGAACTCACCTTCCTCGACATCACCGCCTCCTCCGGCGACCGTGAGACGACCTACGACGTAGTGCGCCGCACCGCCGAGCAGGTCTTCATCCCGCTGACCGTGGGCGGCGGCGTCCGCACCGCGGGCGACGTCGACAAGCTGCTGCGCGCCGGTGCCGACAAGGTCGGCGTCAACACCGCGGCCATCGCCCGGCCCGAGCTGATCCAGGAGATCGCCGAGCGCTTCGGCCGCCAGGTGCTGGTGCTCTCCGTCGACGCCCGGCGTACCGCTGACGGCTCCTTCGAGGTCACCACGCACGGCGGCCGCCGCGGCACCGGCATCGACGCCGTCGAGTGGGCCCACCGCGCGGCGGAGCTGGGCGCGGGCGAGATCCTGCTGAACTCCATGGACGCCGACGGCACGAAGGACGGCTACGACACCGAGATGATCGCGGCCGTGCGCAAGCACGTCTCCGTGCCGGTGATCGCGAGCGGCGGCGCCGGACGGCTGGAGCACTTCGCCCCGGCCGTGGCGGCCGGGGCGGACGCGGTGCTGGCCGCCTCCGTCTTCCACTTCGGGGATCTGAAGATCGCGGATGTGAAGTCGGCGCTGCGGGCCGCGGGGCACCCGGCCCGCTGAGGGCCACCCGGGGGCGCGGCGGCTCTCCGCCCCGGGGCCGCGCCCCCGGGACCCGCCGCGCCCGCCGGGGCACCTCTCGCCGTTGTCCTGCTTTTGACGCGTGGCCTCGGGCCGGTGGTGGCCGGCCGCGCGGTCAGGCGCGCCTTGTAAAGGGCGCGCCTGCGCCTCACCCTGCCGGTTACAGCCCCAGCGACGCCTGCTGGAGCTTGGCCACCGCGTTCTCGTCGCCGTCCAGTTCCACCCGCGCCGCCGCCTGGCGGCCGAACGCGAACAGGGTCAGTTCTCCCGGCTCACCCGTCACCGTCACCACCGGCGTGCCCCGGTGGGCCACCGCGGTGCGGCCGTCGGGGCGGCGCAGCACCAGGCCCACCGGCGACTTTCGGCCGAGCATCCGCGCCACCCGCTCCAGCCGGGCCCACAGGGCGTCCGCGAACACCGGGTCCGGCTCGCGCGGCGTCCACTCCGGCTGGGCGC
The DNA here is from genome assembly GCF_044387105.1 of Streptomyces sp. NPDC020379. Classification (NCBI taxonomy): domain Bacteria; kingdom Bacillati; phylum Actinomycetota; class Actinomycetes; order Kitasatosporales; family Streptomycetaceae; genus Streptomyces; species Streptomyces sp. NPDC020379. The sequence continues at coordinate 213,166 of NZ_JBIRVR010000001.1, read as the reverse complement.
GCCTGACGTCCTCCGTGTGCACGAAGAACTCGACCGTGTTGGCCGCCTCGTCGACCTGTTTGAGGGCGTACGGCGACATGCGCGGCGGCCCGGTGCGGATGAGCTGGAGCAGTTCCTCGTACGGCTTGGCGGCGAACTCGGCCTGCACCCGCTCGAGGCGCGGGGCCAGCGCCTTGATCACCAGCCCCGCGGCCGCGTCGGAGCGGCGCTCCCGCACGACGACATGGGCGGCGAGGTCACGGGCCTGCCAGCCGGTGCAGAGCGTCGGGGCGCCGGGGCCCACGGTCTCCAACAGATCGGCCAGGAGCAGACGTTCGCGCTGTGCGTGGGTCGACATGCGGCCACCCTACGACCGCCGCCCCGCCCGTGCCACGGCGCCGCGGCGGTCCGCGTCAGTCCGGCAGCGGCGCCGTCAGTTTGTCGCCGCCCGGCGTGATGCTGCGGGTGATCGCGCACGTGATCCGGTTCTGGCCGTGGTCGTAGGTGAGCTTCGCCGGATACAGCACGTACGAGTAGTACGTACGGCCGTCGGATATGGAGCCCACCCGCTTCTGCGCGACGGGCTCGCACAGGTCCTTGGCCTTGTCCTGGATCGCCTGCTCGGCGTCGAACGAGCCCGTCAGCGTCGCGTTGGATATCACCTCGCCGTCGTGCGTGCCGTCGCACGACACGGTGACGACCGTGGAGATGCCGGTGGTGCTCAGGCTCGGGTGGTTGAAGCACTGGCCCGGCTTGAGCACCACGTACGGCACCCGCTGGTCGCCGGGCAGCGACGGGTACGAGGACGCGGAGGGCGTGGGGTCCGACGGACCCCCGGGCTCGCTCGCGGCCGTGGACGGCGCGGACGACGTCACCGACGGGCTCGGCGAGCTCTTCCCCTTGGCCTTGGCGTCACCGCCGCCGCCCTTCGAGGTCAGGATGATCCCGCCGACGACCAGGCCCGCCACCAGCACGACGGCGACCACGATCGCCGCCACCTTCGCGCCGCTGCCACCCGACGGCGGCGGCGGGGGAGGCGGCATCGGCGGCGCGAACTGCTGCCCGTACTGGCCGAAACCCTGCTGCTGCCCGTAGCCCGGCCCACCCTGCGGCGGCCCGTACGGCTGGCCGTAAGGCTGCGCGGGCGGCTGGGCGGGAGGCTGGGCCGGCGGCGGCCCGAAGCTCTGGGGCGGGCCGAACCCACCGCCGTCTCGGGGCGGTTCGGGGGAGTTCGGCGGCGGCGGAGAGGTCATGGTCGAAGCATGCCGTACGCCACTGACACCCCCGCCGCCGGGCTCCGGATCACGACCACGGCCCGCGCGCCCGTCCGCTCTCCGGGACGGCGGCTCCTCGGGGCTGCGGGACGGCGGCTCTTCGGGAAGGCCACGGCCTGAAGGCAGAATGGACCCATGACCGGCACCGCTCGCCCCCGCACCACCGCCCTCGACCCCGCCCTCGCCGCCCGCCTCAAGCGCAGCGCCGACGGACTGGTTCCCGCCATCGCCCAGCAGTACGACACCGGCGAGGTGCTCATGCTCGGCTGGATGGACGACGAGGCCCTCCACCGCACCCTCACCACCGGCCGCTGCACCTACTGGAGCCGCAGCCGCCAGGAGTACTGGGTCAAGGGCGACACTTCCGGCCACGTCCAGCACGTGAAGTCCGTGGCCCTCGACTGCGACGGCGACACCCTGCTCGTGAAGGTCGACCAGACCGGCGCGGCCTGCCACACCGGCGACCGCACCTGCTTCGATGCCGATGTCCTGCCGCTGGGCCAGTAGGCTCCGCTGCCATGGCTGCCATGACCACGGGTGACATCACGCCCGACGCCGACACCTTCCGTACGCTCGCGAAGGACCGCCGGGTCATCCCGGTGACCAGGCGCTTCCTCGCCGACGGGGACACCCCCGTCGGCATGTACCGCAAGCTCGCCGCGGAGCGCCCCGGGACCTTCCTGCTGGAGTCCGCCGAGAACGGCCGCACCTGGTCCCGCTACTCCTTCGTCGGCGTCCGCAGCGCCGCCACCCTGACCGTGCGCGACGGGCGGACCCACTGGCTCGGCACCCCGCCCGTCGGCGTCCCCACCGACGGCGACCCGCTGCAGGCCCTGCGCGCCACCGTCGACGCCCTGCACACCCCCCGCGACCTCATCGAGGGCACCGGACTCCCGCCCTTCACCGGCGGCATGGTGGGCTATCTCGGCTACGACATCGTCCGCCGCCTGGAGAAGATCGGCGAGCACGGCGAGGACACCCTCGGCCTGCCCGAACTGACCATGCTGCTCACCTCGGACCTCGCCGTGCTCGACCACTGGAACGGCACGGTCCTGCTGATCGCCAACGCGATCAACCACAACGACCTCGACACGGGCATCGACGAGGCGTACGCGGACGCCGTCGCCCGCCTCGACGCCATGGCCGCCGACCTGTGCCGCCCGGTCCCCACCGACCCCACCGCCCTGCCGCCCTCCGAACTCCCCGAGTACACCGCCCGCTGGGGCGGCCCGGACTACATGGCGGCCGTCGACGACATCAAGGAGCGCATCCGCGCGGGCGAGGCGTTCCAGGTTGTGCCCTCGCAGCGCTTCGAGACCCCCTGCGCCGCCTCCGCGCTCGACGTCTACCGCGTCCTGCGGGCCACGAACCCCAGCCCGTACATGTACCTGCTGCGCTTCGACGGCTTCGACATCGTCGGCTCCAGCCCGGAGGCGCTGGTCAAGGTCGAGGACGGGCAGGCCATGGTGCACCCGATCGCCGGCACCCGCCCGCGCGGCGCCACCCCGCAGACCGACGCGGCCCTCGCCGAGGAGCTGATGGCCGACCCCAAGGAGCGCGCCGAGCACCTCATGCTCGTCGACCTCGGCCGCAACGATCTCGGCCGGGTCTGCGAACCGGGCAGCGTGGAAGTCGTCGACTTCATGTCGGTCGAGCGCTACAGCCACGTCATGCACATCGTCTCCACCGTCACCGGCCGCCTCGCCGAAGGCCGCACCGCCTTCGACGTGCTCACCGCCTGCTTCCCCGCCGGCACCCTCTCCGGCGCGCCCAAGCCCCGCGCCATGCAGATCATCGAGGAGCTGGAGCCCGCGCGCCGCGGCCTCTACGGCGGCTGCGTCGGCTACCTCGACTTCGCCGGCGACTCCGACACCGCCATCGCGATCCGCACCGCGGTGCTCCGCGACGGCACCGCCTACGTCCAGGCGGGCGCCGGCGTCGTCGCCGACTCCGACCCGGCCGCCGAGGACGCGGAGTGCCGCAACAAGGCCGCCGCCGTCCTGCGCGCCGTGCACTCCGCCAACCGGCTCGCCCCCCGCGCCTGACCCGCGGTCCGGGCGCCCGGACACCCCTCGGGGGACCCCCGGGCGCCCGGACCGGCGACACAAGAGATAGTGGTAACCGTGAGCGCAGCCGTACCCCACCCCCGTCCCCATGCCGAGCCCGCCGCCCCCCGCGCCGGTGGCGCCCGGCGGCGCAGTGTCGCCGCCGCCCTGTTGCTGGGCGCGGCCGGAGCCACGCTCGTCCTCCTCGCCGGAGGCCGCACCTGGGCCGAGGGCACGGCGGCCGCCGACATCGCCCAGACCGCCGTCTCCAAGCAGGTCAGCGGCCAGGACGTCAACGGCCTGCCCGGCGCGCTGGCCGTCGTCGGCCTCGCCACGCTCGTCGCCGTCTTCGCCGTCCGCGGCGTCTGGCGCACCGTCGTCGCCGCGGTCCTCACCCTCTGCGGCGCCGGGATCGTCGCCGGTGCCGCCACCGGCGCCTTCGACACCAGCGCCCTGGAGGAGAAGGCCGCCAAGGCCCAGGGCCTGACCAGCACCGCCGTCGACCACATCAGCCGCACCCCGTGGCCGTGGGTCGCCCTCGCGGGCGGTGTCCTGATCTTCCTCGCCGGGCTCCTCGCCCTGCGCTACGGACAGCACTGGCCCGCGATGTCCGGCCGCTACGAGCGCGACGGCACCCCCCGCCCGCGCCGCCCCCGCACCGCCCCCGACCCCGAGCGCCCCGAGGAGCTCTGGAAGGCGCTCGACCGCGGCGAGGACCCCACCGGCGAGCCCGGCGGAGCGCACGCGACTCCCCCCGGCGAGGGCCCGGGGAAGCGGCCGTGAAAGACGGCCGGGAACACGCCCCACCCCCAACTCAAGGCACCCCCGGGCGTCGGGGACAATGACCATGAGCGTTCTCCGCGCCCGCGGGCGCGCCACAGCAACGAGGAGTCATAGTCATGGCGGGTAGCAGCCACGGACACACCCCGGCCGCCTGGACCGGTGTCATCATTTCGTTCATCGGCTTCTGCGTCGGCGGTGCGTTCATGGTGATCGCCAACCCGGTCGGGTTCTGGGCGGGCATCGGCATCGTCCTGCTCGGCGGCGTCGTCGGCGGCATCATGCGCCTGATGGGCTACGGCATGGAGCCCAAGGGCCGCGCGAAGGGCCGGCCCGCGACCCAGGGCTGATCCACCCCGCTCGCTCACCGAGGCGCGGCCCGGGCCCGTACGGACGCAAGGACGTCGGCCCCGTGCTGCGCCTTCGTGCTGTCCGGCGCAGACTGCCACTGTGACGCACAGCGCCGACAGCCCGCCGGACGACCGCGTGGCGGCCCCCGCGGCCGCGCTCCCGCGCCCCCCGGGCCCGGTGCGCCGCCTCGCCGCCCCGGCCGGCGTCGCCGCCGCGATCGCCGCGGCCTTCGCCTGGATCGGCGCCGTCGACCCCAACCAGCCCGGCCACTACCCCGCCTGCCCGCTGCTGCGCTGGACGGGCCTGTACTGCCCCGGCTGCGGCGGACTGCGCGGCGTCCACGCGCTCGCCCACGGCGACCTCCCGGCGGCACTGGGCGCGAACGCGGCGGCCGTGGCCGCGTACGCCGCCTTCCTCGCCCTGTGGCTGGCCTGGGTGCGCGCGGCCCTGCGCGGGCGGGACGGCGTACGGCTGCCGCTGCGCGCGCCCCACTGGTGGGCGGCCGGCGCGCTGCTGCTGGCGTTCACGGTCGTACGCAACCTGCCCTGCGGGTCCTGGCTGGTGCCCTAGCGCGCGGGAACCCGCCGGACACGGGAAACACAGCAAACGCGCCATGTGACATCACCGGCGTCAACCGGATGCGAATCCTTCGGTCCATGGCAAGTACCATCACAATGCCTGGTGAGGAGTTTCCGCCCCACCAGCCCAGACCATCCGAGTCCGGAAGGGGGCCGCTCGCGTGAGTGTGCTCGACGAGATCATCGACGGAGTCCGTGCCGACCTCGCGGAGCGGCAGGCGCGCGTCACCCTCGACGAGCTCAAGGAGCGGGCTGCCAAGGCCCCGCAGGCCAAGGACGGGGTGGCCGCCCTGCGCGGCGAGAACGTCAGCGTGATCTGCGAGGTCAAGCGCTCCAGCCCCTCCAAGGGCGCCCTCGCCGCGATCGCCGACCCCGCGGGGCTCGCCGCGGACTACGAGGCGGGCGGCGCGGCCGTCATCAGCGTGCTCACCGAGCAGCGCCGCTTCGGCGGTTCGCTGGCCGACCTGGAGGCCGTCCGGGCCAAGGTCGACATCCCGGTGCTGCGCAAGGACTTCATCGTCACCGCCTACCAGCTGTGGGAGGCCCGCGCCTACGGCGCCGACCTGGCCCTGCTGATCGTCGCGGCTCTGGAGCAGGAGGCCCTGGTCTCCCTCATCGAGCGCGCCGAGTCCATCGGCCTCACCCCCCTCGTGGAGGTCCACGACGAGGAGGAGGTCCAGCGCGCGGTCGACGCCGGCGCCCGGATCATCGGCGTCAACGCCCGCAACCTCAAGACCCTCGAGGTCGACCGCGGCAACTTCGCCCGTGTCGCACCCGAGATCCCGGACCACATCATCAAGATCGCAGAGTCCGGCGTCCGCGGCCCGCACGACCTCATCGCGTACGCCAACGACGGCGCCGACGCGGTGCTCGTGGGGGAGTCCTTGGTGACGGGGCGCGACCCCAAGGGCGCGGTGGCCGACCTGGTCGCCGCCGGCGCCCACCCGGCCCTGCGGCACGGGCGGAGCTGACCGCACCGTGGGGACGTACGCGCGCCTGGCCCGGGGATGCCGTCCCCGGGGCTGCCGCGCGCCCGCGCGCCGCGTGCTCGGCCGGCGCGTGCGGTACCACATCGGCTGTGAGCCGGGGCAGATCAACGGGATGCGATGGTGCGGCGCGAGCGCGCCCTGACCGTTCGCACCGTCACACATCTGCCTGAGGAGTACCCGTATGTCCTCCGAATTCTTCGTCCCGGACCCGGAGGGTCACGTCCCGAGCGCCGAAGGCTACTTCGGCGCCTTCGGCGGCAAGTTCATCCCCGAGGCCCTCGTCGCCGCGGTGGACGAGGTCGCCGTCGAATACGAGAAGGCCAAGGCGGACCCCGCCTTCGCGGCCGAGCTCAACGACCTCATGGTCAACTACACCGGCCGCCCCAGCGCCCTCACCGAGGTGTCGCGCTTCGCCGAACACGCCGGTGGCGCCCGGGTGTTCCTCAAGCGCGAGGACCTCAACCACACCGGCTCGCACAAGATCAACAACGTGCTGGGCCAGGCGCTGCTCACCAAGCGCATGGGCAAGACCCGCGTCATCGCCGAGACCGGCGCCGGCCAGCACGGCGTCGCCACGGCCACCGCCTGCGCGCTCTTCGGCCTCGAATGCACCATCTATATGGGCGAGGTCGACACCCAGCGCCAGGCGCTGAACGTCGCCCGCATGCGCATGCTCGGCGCCGAGGTCATCGCCGTGAAGTCCGGCAGCCGCACCCTCAAGGACGCCATCAACGAGGCGTTCCGCGACTGGGTCGCCAACGTCGACCGCACGCACTACCTCTTCGGCACGGTCGCCGGCCCCCACCCCTTCCCCGCGCTGGTCCGCGACTTCCACCGGGTGATCGGCGTCGAGGCCCGGCGGCAGATCCTGGAGCGGGCCGGGCGGCTGCCCGACGCCGCGGTGGCCTGCGTCGGCGGCGGCTCCAACGCCATCGGCCTCTTCCACGCCTTCCTGCCCGACGCCGGCGTCCGCCTCATCGGCTGCGAGCCCGGCGGCCACGGCGTCGCCAGCGGCGAGCACGCGGCCACCCTGACCGCGGGCACCCCCGGCATCCTGCACGGCTCGCGCAGCTACGTCCTCCAGGACGAGGACGGCCAGATCACCGAGCCGTACTCCATCTCCGCCGGGCTCGACTACCCCGGCATCGGCCCGGAGCACTCCTATCTGAAGGACACCGGCCGCGCCGAGTACCGCGCCGTCACCGACGACGAGGCCATGCAGGCGCTGCGGCTGCTCTCGCGCACCGAGGGCATCATCCCGGCGATCGAGAGCGCGCACGCGCTCGCGGGCGCGCTGGAGATCGGCAAGGAGCTGGGCCCCGACGGCCTGCTCCTGGTCAACCTCTCCGGGCGGGGCGACAAGGACATGGACACGGCGGCCCGCTACTTCGGGCTGTACGACGGTGCGACGGGCGAGGGGGCCAACTGATGGCGGGCAACATCGAATTGCTGAGCTCGGTGCTGACGGCGGCCAGGGCGGAGAACCGCGCGGCGCTCGTCGGCTATCTCCCGGCCGGCTTCCCGGCCGTCGACGACGGTGTGCGGGCCGTGACCGCGATGCTCGAAGGCGGCTGCGACATCGTCGAGGTCGGCCTGCCGCACAGCGACCCGGTCCTGGACGGCCCGGTCATCCAGACCGCCGACGACATCGCCCTGCGCGGCGGCGTCAAGATCGTCGACGTGATCCGTACGGTCCGCGAGGCGCACGCCGCGACGGGCGCGCCGGTGCTGTGCATGACCTACTGGAACCCGGTGGACGCCTACGGCGTCGAGCGCTTCGCCGCCGATCTCGCCGCCGCCGGGGGAGCGGGCTGCATCCTGCCCGACCTCCCGGTCGAGGAGTCCGAGGTCTGGCGCAAGGCCGCCGACCAGCACGGCCTGGCCACGGTCTTCGTGGTCGCGCCGAGCAGCCGCGACGAGCGGCTCGCCAAGATCACGGCGGCGGGCAGCGGCTTTGTCTACGCGGCGTCGCTGATGGGCGTCACCGGCACCCGCGAGTCCGTCGGGCAGGAGGCGCAGGAACTGGTGCGGCGCACCCGGGCGGTCACCGAGCTGCCCGTCTGCGTGGGCCTCGGCGTCTCCGACGCCCGGCAGGCGGAGGAGGTCGCGCAGTTCGCCGACGGCGTCATCGTCGGCTCCGCCTTCGTCAAGCGGCTGCTGGAGGCACCCGACCTCGAAGCGGGCCTCGCCGCCGTGCGCACCCTGGCGGGTGAACTGGCCGCGGGCGTCCGTAAGCGCGGCTAACTCTTTTGGTGGAACCGGACGACCGGGGGCGCGCAGGCCGTGCCTCCGGTTCGTTTACGGGGACGTGAGCCAGAAGAACTCTGATGGGAAGCGCAGCGCCCGTGAGCGGCTGCAGGAACAGCGCCAGAGGGAGGAGTCCCGCGCCAAACGGAAGCGGGGCGTCATCGCGGGCGTGATCGTGGTCGCCGTCCTCGGCGCGGGCGCCGGGATCGGTGCCCTGGTGGCCCATTCCGGCAAGAGCAAGAAGCAGGAGACCGCCGGCCCGCTGGTCGCCCCCCAGGGCGCCATGGGCAAGGACAATGTGATGATCCCGGTCGGCAGGTCCACGGCGAAGGCCACCCTGACCGTCTACGAGGACTTCCGCTGCCCCGGCTGCGGCCAGTTCGAGAACGCCTTCCGCGACACCGTCCACGACCTGGAGGACAAGGGCCGGCTCAAGGCCGAGTACCACCTGGTCACCCTGATCGACAACAACCTCGGCGGCAAGGGCTCCCTCAACGCCGCCAACGCGGCCGCGTGCGCGCAGGACGCCGGGAAGTTCGCCGCGTACCACGACGTGCTCTACAAGAACCAGCCGGAGGAGACCGACGACGCCTACGGCAAGAAGGCCCGCCTGGTCGAGCTCGCCGGTCAGGTCGAGGGGCTGAAGAGCCCCGCCTTCGAGAAGTGCGTCGACGACGGCACCCACAACAGCTGGGTCAAGAAGTCCCACGAGACCTTCAGCAAGTCCTCCTACCACGCGACGCCGACGATCCTGCTCGACGGCAAGAGCATCTACGGCGACCAGACCCATCCGCTGACCCCGGACAAGCTGCGGCAGATGGTCGGAGCGGCCCAGGGCTAGGGGCGTTACGCAGCTGTTGCGCCGGGCGGGTTGCCGTCCGTGCGGCCCCGCAAGGTAGCGTCAGTGCTGCCATGGACATCGCTTACATTCCCAGCCCGTCGACCGGAGTGATCCATCTCGGACCAATCCCGTTGCGCGGCTATGCCTTCTGCATCATCATCGGCGTCTTCGTCGCCGTCTGGCTCGGCAACCGGCGCTGGATCGCACGGGGCGGACGGGCCGGGACGGTCGCCGACATCGCCGTGTGGGCGGTGCCGTTCGGGCTCGTCGGCGGCCGGCTCTATCACGTGATCACCGACTACGAGCTGTATTTCGGTGCGGGGCGCGACTGGGTCAACGCCTTCAAGATCTGGGAGGGCGGGCTCGGCATCTGGGGCGCGGTCGCACTCGGTGCGGTCGGCGCGTGGATCGGCTGCCGCCGCCGCGGCATCCCTCTCCCCGCCTGGGCGGACGCCCTCGCGCCCGGTCTCGCCGTGGCCCAGGCGATCGGCCGCTGGGGCAACTGGTTCAACCAGGAGCTCTACGGCAAGCCGACCGACCTCCCCTGGGCCCTCAAGATCGACGCGGACCCGGCGATCGGCCGGCTCGCGGGGACGTACCACCCGACGTTCCTCTACGAGTCGCTGTGGTGCCTGCTCATCGCGGGCCTGGTGATCTGGGCCGACCGGCGCTTCACGCTGGGGCACGGCCGGGCGTTCGCGCTCTATGTCGCGGCATACACGGTGGGACGCTTCTGGTTCGAATACCTCCGCGTCGACGACGCCCACCACCTGTGGGGCCTGCGGCTCAACGACTGGACCTCGATGGTCGTCTTCGTCGCCGCGGTGGCCTACATGATCATCTCCGCGAAGCGGTGCCCTGGCAGGGAGCAGGTCGTGGAACCGGCCGCCGTCGAGGAGTCCTCGCCGACGGAGAAGCCGGCCGCCAAGTCCTGAGCTTCGCGGGTGGGTTTGTCCTCGAATACCGGGCCGGGCTGGATTTCGCGGACCGTGACCAGCGAATCCAGCCCGTCCCGGTATTCGAGGAGCACGCGGCGAAGCCGTGTTGCCGGGGTCCGGGGGCTCGCCCCCGGTCTCGGGAAGGGGCGGGGTGGGGAAAGGCCCGCCGCGGGCGCAACGGACCCGCACCCTGACCCCGCCCCCACGAAGGCCCCCCTCAGCCGCGAACCCGCACCCCGCCCCACGCAGCGGAATTCTCCGAGGGAAACCACAAACCCGCAGGTCACAGAGGTAAGTTCGGCCTTCCTTGCTAGCGCCGCCACCCCATTCGTGCGTACCTTCGACGCAAGGGGCGAGCGAACGAGCGACCCGCCCCGTGGGGAAAGGGAGCACCGGAGCAATGTCTGTCCTCGATGCGGTTGAGGCACCACACGTGGCCCACCGCGACAACCACACGCATCGCGATGTGAACGGCGGCTGGCTGCGCCCCGCCGTCTTCGGTGCCATGGACGGACTCGTCTCCAACGTCGCCCTGATGACGGGCGTCGCGGGCGGCTCCGCCTCCTCGCAGACCATCGTCATCACCGGCCTGGCCGGACTCGCGGCGGGCGCGTTCTCGATGGCCGCCGGTGAGTACACCTCGGTCGCCTCGCAGCGCGAACTCGTCCTCGCCGAGCTGGACGTGGAGCGCCGCGAGCTGCGCAAGCACCCCGCCGACGAGCAGGCGGAGCTCGCCGCGCTGTATGTCTCGCGCGGTGTCGAGCCGGAGCTCGCGCGCGAGGTCGCCCGGCAGCTGTCGAGCGATCCCGAGCAGGCGCTGGAGATCCACGCGCGCGAGGAGCTCGGCATCGACCCCTCGGACCTGCCCTCGCCCACGGTCGCCGCCGTCTCGTCCTTCGGCTCCTTCGCCCTGGGCGCGCTGCTGCCCGTCCTGCCCTATCTCCTGGGCGCCACCGAGCTGTGGCCCGCCGTGCTGCTGGCCCTCGCCGGCCTCTTCGGCTGCGGTGCCGTCGTGGCCCGGGTCACCGCGCGCAGCTGGTGGTACAGCGGGCTGCGCCAGCTGGTGCTCGGCGGCGCCGCCGCGGGTGTGACTTACCTCCTCGGTATTGCGTTCGGCACCGCATTGGGGTGATGCTTATGCGGGCTGCCGCATAACGTGCGCGTTACCTCGCGGTTTCAAGCCTTTGACGTTCGGGCACACTCCCCGGAGCGCAGCGGGCAACGCCGCCTACGCCGCGCCGCGCCCGGCACCGCCGGGCCGGGTGATCCCACGGTTCCCGGGGGCTGCCACTCGTCAGCAGCGTCCGCATGCTGGACCAGGTCTTCCGCTTTTTGAGAAGCGCCCCATCATGTAACCTGCACCAAATTTCTTCGCAGAGGGCCAGCGTCGTCCCTCGGCACATGCACACGCCATGACTGCCATGACGACGACGGGAGAGCCGATGCGTTCCTTCATTGCCGCATCCCACCCCGCCCAGCAGGGGATGTACGACCCGCGCAATGAGCACGACGCCTGTGGCGTGGGCTTCGTCGCGACCCTGACCGGCGAGGCGAGCCACGCGCTCGTGCAGCAGGCGCTCACCGTCCTGCGGAACCTCGAGCACCGGGGCGCCACCGGCTCCGAGCCCGACTCGGGCGACGGAGCGGGCATCCTGCTCCAGATCCCCGACGCCTTCCTCCGCGAGAGCGTCACCTTCGGCCTCCCCGCCGCCGGGGCGTATGCGGTCGGCATCGCCTTCCTCCCCGCAGGGTCCCCGGACGCGGACGCGGCCGTCTCGCGGGTCGAGACGATCGCCGCCGAGGAGGGCCTCACCGTCCTCGGCTGGCGCGAGGTCCCCGTCACCCCCGAGCTGCTCGGCAACGGCGCCCGCGCCACGATGCCCGGCTTCCGCCAGCTGTTCGTCACCGACGGCACCAGCACCGGCCTCGCCCTGGACCGCAAGGCGTTCGTCCTGCGCAAGCGCGCCGAGCGCGAGGCCGAGGTCTACTTCCCCTCGCTGTCCGCGCGGACCATCGTCTACAAGGGCATGCTCACCACCGGCCAGCTGGAGCCGTTCTTCCCCGACCTCTCCGACCGGCGCTTCGCCACCGCCATCGCACTGGTCCACTCCCGCTTCTCCACCAACACCTTCCCCAGCTGGCCGCTCGCCCACCCGTACCGCTTCGTCGCCCACAACGGCGAGATCAACACGGTCCAGGGCAACCGCAATTGGATGCGCGCCCGCGAATCCCAGCTGGCCAGCGACCTGTTCGGGGAGGCGAGCCCGGAGCGGGTCTTCCCCGTCTGCACCCCCGACGCCTCCGACTCCGCCTCCTTCGACGAGGTCCTGGAGCTGCTCCACCTCGGCGGGCGCTCGCTGCCGCACAGCGTGCTGATGATGATCCCCGAGGCATGGGAGAACCACGCCTCCATGGACCCCGCCCGGCGCGCCTTCTACCAGTACCACTCCACCCTGATGGAGCCCTGGGACGGCCCCGCCTGCGTCACCTTCACCGACGGCACCCTCGTCGGCGCCGTCCTCGACCGCAACGGCCTGCGCCCCGGCCGGTACTGGGTCACCGATGACGGCCTCGTCGTCCTCTCCTCCGAGGTCGGCGTCCTCGACATCGAGCCCGCCAAGGTCGTCCGCAAGGGCCGCCTCCAGCCCGGCCGGATGTTCCTCGTCGACACCGCGGAGCACCGCATCATCGAGGACGACGAGATCAAGGCACAGCTCGCCGCCGAACAGCCCTACACCGACTGGCTCGAAGCCGGCCTGATCGACCTCGCCGACCTCCCCGAGCGCGAGCACATCGTGCACACCCACGCCTCGGTCACCCGCCGCCAGCAGACCTTCGGCTACACCGAGGAGGAGCTGCGCGTCATCCTCGCGCCGATGGCCAAGTCCGGCGCGGAGCCCATCGGTTCCATGGGCACCGACTCCCCGATCGCGGCGCTCTCCGAGCGGCCCCGGCTGCTCTTCGACTACTTCACCCAGCTCTTCGCGCAGGTCACCAACCCCCCGCTGGACGCCATCCGCGAGGAGCTCGTCACCTCGCTGATCTCCTCCCTCGGCCCGCAGGGCAACCTCCTGGAGCCCACCGCGGCCTCCTGCCGCAGCGTCACCCTGCCGTTCCCCGTCATCGACAACGACGAGCTCGCCAAGCTCATACACATCAACGCCGACGGCGACCTGCCCGGCCTCAAGGCCGCCACCCTCTCCGGCCTCTACCGCGTCGGCGGCGGGGGAGAGGCGCTCGCCGCCCGGCTCGCGGAGATCCGCGCCGAGGTCGACGCCGCCATCGCCGGCGGCGCCCGGCTGATCGTCCTCTCCGACCGCCACTCGGACGCCGAGCACGCCCCGGTCCCCTCCCTGCTGCTCACCTCCGCCGTCCACCACCACCTCATCCGCACCCGGCAGCGCACCCAGGTCGGCCTGATCGTCGAGGCCGGTGACGTCCGCGAGGTCCACCACGTCGCCCTGCTCATCGGCTACGGCGCCGCGGCCGTCAACCCCTACCTGGCCATGGAGTCCGTCGAGGACCTCGTCCGCGCCGGCACCTTCCTGCCCGGCATGGACGCCCAGGACGCGATCCGCAACCTCATCAAGGCCCTCGGCAAGGGCGTCCTCAAGGTGATGTCCAAGATGGGCATCTCCACCGTCGCCTCCTACCGGGGCGCCCAGGTCTTCGAAGCCGTCGGCCTGGACGAGGAGTTCGTCGAGACCTACTTCCAGGGCACCGCCACCAAGATCGGCGGCGCCGGTCTCGACGTCATCGCCCGGGAGGTCGCGGCCCGGCACGCCAAGGCGTACCCCGCCACCGGCATCGCCGCCACCCACCGCCGCCTGGACATCGGCGGCGAATACCAGTGGCGTCGCGAGGGCGAGCCCCACCTCTTCGACCCCGACACCGTCTTCCGGCTCCAGCACTCCACCCGCGCCCGCCGCTACGACATCTTCAAGCAGTACACCCAGCGGGTGAACGAGCAGTCCGAGCGGCTGATGACGCTGCGCGGCCTGTTCGCCCTCAAGAACGACCGCGCCCCCGTGCCGCTCGACGAGGTCGAGCCCGTCAGCGAGATCGTCAAGCGCTTCTCCACCGGCGCCATGTCCTACGGCTCCATCTCCCGCGAGGCCCACGAGACCCTCGCCATCGCCATGAACCGGCTCGGCGCCAAGTCCAACACCGGCGAGGGCGGCGAGGACCCCGAGCGGCTCCACGACCCGGCCCGCCGCTCCAGCATCAAGCAGGTCGCCTCCGGCCGCTTCGGCGTGACCAGCGAATACCTGGTCAACTCCGACGACATCCAGATCAAGATGGCCCAGGGCGCCAAGCCCGGCGAGGGCGGCCAGCTGCCCGGCCACAAGGTCTACCCCTGGGTCGCGAAGACCCGGCACTCCACCCCCGGCGTCGGCCTGATCTCCCCGCCGCCGCACCACGACATCTACTCCATCGAGGACCTCGCCCAGCTCATCCACGACCTGAAGAACGCCAACCCCGCCGCCCGCATCCATGTGAAGCTGGTCTCCGAGGTCGGCGTGGGCACGGTGGCGGCCGGCGTCTCCAAGGCCCACGCCGACGTCGTCCTCATCTCCGGCCACGACGGCGGCACCGGCGCCTCCCCGCTGACCAGCCTCAAGCACGCGGGCGGCCCCTGGGAGCTCGGCCTCGCCGAGACCCAGCAGACCCTGCTGCTCAACGGCCTGCGCGACCGCATCGTCGTGCAGACCGACGGCCAGCTCAAGACCGGCCGCGACGTGATCATCGCCGCGCTCCTCGGCGCCGAGGAATTCGGCTTCGCCACCGCGCCCCTGGTCGTCTCCGGCTGCGTCATGATGCGCGTCTGCCACCTCGACACCTGCCCCGTCGGCATCGCCACGCAGAACCCGGTGCTGCGCGAGCGCTTCTCCGGCAAGGCCGAATTCGTCGTCAACTTCTTCGAGTTCATCGCCGAGGAGGTCCGCGAGCTCCTCGCCGAGCTGGGCTTCCGCACCCTGGAGGAGGCCGTCGGGCACGCCGAGCTCCTCGACACCGCCCCGGCCGTCGACCACTGGAAGGCCCAGGGCCTCGACCTGGCCCCCCTCCTGCACGTCCCCGAACTGCCCTCCGGCGCCGTCCGGCACCGCGTCACCGAGCAGGACCACGGCCTGGCCAAGGCGCTCGACAACGAACTCGTCGAGCTCGCCGCCGACGCCCTCACCGCCGACCGCGCCGAGGACGCCCGGCCCGTCCGCGCCCAGGTCGCCATCCGTAACATCAACCGCACCGTCGGCACCATGCTCGGCCACCGCGTCACCAAGAAGTTCGGCGGCGCCGGGCTGCCCGACGACACGATCGACATCACCTTCACCGGCTCCGCCGGCCAGTCCTTCGGCGCCTTCCTGCCGCGCGGCATCACCCTGCGCCTGGAGGGCGATGCCAACGACTACGTCGGCAAGGGCCTCTCCGGCGGCCGGATCGTCGTCCGCCCCGACCGTGGCGCCGACCACCTCGCCGAATACTCCGTCATCGCCGGCAACACCCTCGCCTACGGCGCCACCGGCGGCGAGATGTTCCTGCGCGGACGCGTCGGCGAGCGGTTCTGCGTCCGCAACTCCGGTGCCACCGTCGTCTCCGAGGGCGTCGGCGACCACGGCTGCGAATACATGACCGGCGGCCGGGCCGTCGTCCTCGGCGAGACCGGGCGCAACTTCGCGGCCGGCATGTCCGGCGGCGTCGCGTACGTCCTCGGCCTGGACCCCGACAACGTCAACAAGGAGCTGGTCACCGCCCTCGACACCCTCGACGAGGACGACCGGCGATGGCTGCACGACGTGGTGCGGCGCCACCAGGAGGAGACCGCCTCCACCGTCGCGGCCGGCCTCCTCGCCGACTGGGACGCGGCGGTGACCCGCTTCACCAAGGTCGTCCCGGCCACCTACAAGGCAGTGCTCGCCGCCAAGGACGCCGCCGAGCGAGCGGGTCTCTCCGAGACCGAGACCCACGAGAAGATGATGGAGGCGGCGACTCATGGCTGACCCCAAGGGCTTCCTGACCACCGGCCGCGAGGTCGCGCGGACCCGTCCCGTCGACGAGCGCGTCAAGGACTGGAACGAGGTCTACGTCCCCGGCTCCCTGCTGCCCGTCATCAGCAAGCAGGCCGGCCGCTGCATGGACTGCGGCATCCCCTTCTGCCACAACGGCTGCCCGCTCGGCAATCTCATCCCCGAGTGGAACGACTACGCCTACCGCGAGGACTGGCAGGCCGCCAGCGAGCGGCTGCACGCGACCAACAACTTCCCCGAGTTCACCGGCCGGCTGTGCCCGGCACCCTGCGAATCCGCGTGTGTGCTCGGCATCAACCAGCCCGCCGTCACCATCAAGAACGTCGAAGTCACCATCATCGACAAGGCGTGGGACCACGGCGATGTCACCCCCCAGCCCCCGGAGCGCCTCTCCGGCAAGACCGTCGCCGTCATCGGCTCCGGCCCCGCCGGCCTGGCCGCCGCCCAGCAGCTGACCCGGGCCGGCCACACCGTCGCCGTCTACGAACGCGCCGACCGCATCGGCGGACTCCTGCGCTACGGCATCCCCGAGTTCAAGATGGAGAAGCGGCACATCAACCGCCGCATCGAGCAGATGCGGGCCGAGGGCACCAAGTTCCGCACGGAGGTGGAGATCGGCCGCGACATCGACGCGGCCAAGCTGCGCGGGCGCTACGACGCCGTCGTCGTCGCCGCGGGCGCCACCACCTCCCGCGACCTGCCCGTCCCCGGCCGCGAACTGCACGGCATCCACTTCGCGATGGAATACCTGCCCGTCTCCAACAAGGTGCGGGAAGGCGACTTCGTCACCCCGCCGATCACCGCCGAGGGCAAGCACGTCGTCGTCATCGGCGGCGGCGACACCGGCGCCGACTGCGTCGGCACCGCCCACCGGCAGGGCGCCGCCTCCGTCACTCAGCTGGAGATCATGCCCAGGCCGGGTACGGACCGCGCACCCCACCAGCCCTGGCCGACCTTCCCCATGCTCTACAAGGTCACCTCGGCCCACGAGGAGGGCGGCGAGCGGGTCTACTCCGTCTCCACCACCCGCTTCGAGGGCGACGAGGACGGCAACGTCCAGTGGCTGCACCTGACCGAGGTCGAGTTCACCGACGGCAAGCTCAGCCCGAAGCCCGGCACCGAGCGCCGTATCCCCGCCCAACTGGTCACCCTCGCCATGGGCTTCACCGGCACCGACGTCAAGAACGGACTCGTCGAGCAGTTCGGCCTGGAACTCGACGAGCGCGGCAACATCGCCCGCGACGCCGACTACGCCACCAACGTCCCCGGCGTCTTCGTCGCCGGCGACGCCGGGCGCGGCCAGTCCCTCATCGTCTGGGCCATCGCCGAAGGCCGCTCCGCGGCCCGCGGCGTCGACCGCTACCTCACCGGCGCCAGTACCCTCCCGGCCCCGGTCCGGCCCACCGACCGGGCCCTGACCGTCTGACCCCACGAGCCCGCGGCACCCGCCCCACCCCGACCGGTAGCGGGTGCCGCGCCATTCCCCGGACCCGCCCGGATCAGGAGCCGTCCAGCGGCTGCGCCGAAAGACCGCTGAACTCCACGCGCGCGTCCTCCGTGTACACCCCGACGCTGCCCTTGAGATACGGGCGCTCCCGGTCCTCGTAGGAGACCAGGCCCTTCCCGCCGACGCTCACCTCCATCCGCGCCCCCTGCTGCGCGATGTGGACGTCCGACCACGCGCCGACCGGGAACTCCCCCGCGCCGGTCGCCAGGAAGCGCTGGCCCCCGCCGTAGGCCGGGTCCCGCTTGCCCAGCTCCCAGCCGTTCGGCTTCAGGGTGATGTAGTAGAAGTGCTCGGGGTCGGTGTACGCCCAGACCAGCCAGGGCACTTCCCACGGATTCGGCTTCGGGGTGCGCAGCTGGGCCATCGTCCGCATCCGGGCCTTGAAGTCCACCGACTCGTAGACCGCGGTGGAGACGACCAGCCCGGCGTGCGTCTCGTCCGGCCTCCGGGCCGGCGCCGGGGAGAGCTCCAGGCCGTCGTGGCGGCCGATGTTCTCCCCGTGGCCGTCGAACACCGAACGCCACGGGCCGTGGACCGAACCCTGCGCCCACGGCCGTTCGGGCTTGCCGTCACCGGCCCCCCAGATGGCGCTCACCGCCAGGGCGGCACCCGCCACCACGACGGCGGCGAGCAGAGCGAGGCCGAGCAGCCGGTGAACTCTCGTCATGCCGTCGAGTATGACCCCGGACCCTCGGGACGGGAGGCGACCAGTGGGACGACGCCCCGATCGGGTCCGGCATCCGCGCCGAAGTCCTCCGCGAGCTGCGCGACGATCCGGTCGGTGGCGTGCCCGTCCCCGAAGGGATTGCCCGCCGTCGCCATCCGCTCGTACGCGGCCGGGTCGTCCAGGAGCCGCATGGCCGCCTCCAGGATGGCCTCCGGCTCGGTGCCCACCAGCCGGGCCGCGCCCGCCTCCACCGCCTCGGGCCGCTCGGTGGTCGTCCGCAGCACCAGCGCCGGCTTGCCGAGGGTGGGCGCCTCCTCCTGGATGCCGCCGGAGTCGGTCAGCACGAGGTCGCAGGCGGCGAGCGTCGCGGAGAAGTCCACATAGCCGAGCGGCTCGACGACCCGGATGGCCGGGTGGCCCGACAGCTCGGGCAGCAGCGCCTCCCGCACGGCGGGGCTCTTGTGCAGCGGCACCACCATCTCCACGTCGCCGCGGTCGGCCAGCCGGCACATGGCCTTGCCCATCGCCCGCATGGTGGCGCCCTGGTTCTCCCGGCGGTGCAGCGTGAGCAGGACGCGCCGCCGGCCGCTCTCGAAGAGGCAGCGCCCGGCGCCCTGTTCCAGGACCCACAGGAGATTGTCGATGACGGTGTTGCCGGTGGTGAACACCTCGGCGTCGGGGACGCCTTCGGCCGTCAGGTGGGCGGCGGCCCGGGGGGTGGGGGCGAAGTGCCACCGGGCCATGCGGCCTATCAGGCGCCGGTTCAGCTCCTCGGGGAAGGGGTTGTCGAGGACCCCGGTGCGCAGGCCCGCCTCGACGTGGGCGATGGGCAGGTGTTCGTAGAACGCGGCCAGCGCGCCGGTCAGCGCGGTGGTGGTGTCGCCCTGGACGACGACGAGGTCGGGCCGTTCCGCGCGGACGACCTCGCCCAGCCCGTCCACCAGCCGTGCCGTGAGGGTGGACAGCTGCTGCCGCTCGCGCATCACGTCGAGCTCGGTGTGCACGGGCACCTGGAGCAGGTCCAGCATCTGGTGGAGCATCTCGCGGTGCTGGCCGGTGGTGACGACGAGCGGGTCGAAGAGCGGCGAGGCCGCCATGGCGCGGGCCACGGGCGCCAGCTTGATGGCCTCCGGCCGGGTGCCGAGGACGAGCATGGCGCGTACGGGTGCGGTGATGATGTCAGTGGACATGGTTCTCCCTTGACAGGGCGTGCCGATGGGCGGAGGAGGGCGCCGCGCGTCAGGTGCGCGCGGTCTTCAGCCAGGTCTGTTTGCCGGTGAGCATCCGCCACAGGCCCCACCATCCGGCGGCGAACCAGATGTAGCCGTAGAGGACGAAGAGGTGGGAGAGCAGGATCGCGCGCAGCAGGCCGAGCCCTTTCTCCCGCCGGGAGTAGACGAAGGCGTAGAGGAACGCCGCGGTGAAGGACAGGACGTACGGGCCGAGCACCCACCAGGGGGAGATCAGCGAGTGGCCGGCCTCGACGGAGCCGACGACCGTGCCGCCGAGGGCGACCAGGAAGGACACCGGCAGCAGCGAGGTGAGCAGGATGAGCACGGGGCTGGACAGGTGGTAGAGCAGGTCGACGGCGGGCCGGGCGGGGACCTCGCGCAGGATCAGCGGCACCAGGCCGGCCGACTGGAGATGGCCCTGGAACCAGCGCGAGCGCTGGCGCACCAGGCGGCGCACGTCGAGGACGGCCTGCTGGGAGACCGCGGCGTGGGTGCAGTGCTGATTGATCCAGCCGCGGGCGATCAGCCGTACGCCCAGGTCGAGGTCCTCGGTGAGCGAGTCGCTCCAGGGGCCGGCGCCGTCGGGCCCGATGAGCGAGTCCAGGGCGGCGAGCCGCATGAACTGCCCGTTGCCGCCCATCCCGACGCTGCCGATGTAGCGCCGGGCGCTCTGGAAGATGTCGCCGTAGATGACGAACTCCATGTCCTGGAGCCGGGCCAGCAGGCCCTTGTCACGGTTGTACATCCGCACGCCGATCTGGGTGCCGCCGGTGCGCGGGTCGTCGAAATACGGGTCGACGGCCTGCACCACGTGCTGGTCGAGCCGGCCGTCGGCGTCCACGACGCAGACGATCACCTCGCTCGGGTCGTAGCCGTCGAGCAGCCCGGAGGTGCGCAGGTGGCGGATCCCGGCGTTGAGGGCCGCGCCCTTGCCGCGCCGGGCGTTCGGCAGCTGCCGCTGGAGGAGGTGGACCTTGCCGGGCGCGGCGCGCTCGGCGGCGGCGCGGGCGATGGCGGCGGTGCCGTCGTCGGACGCGTCGTCGATGACCAGGGCCATGAAGTTGCCCGCGGGCAGGGCGGTGATCCGGGCCAGGGACTCCCCGAGGACCCGCTCCTCATTGAGGCAGGCGAGCAGGAAGACGTAGCGGCGCGGCCGGCGCGGGCCGCGGCCCCGGCGCATCCGCCGCCTGGAGAGGACGAAGAGAGTGGTGTTGTAGCAGCCGGCCATCACGATGATGGCGATGGCGGCCCAGAGGAGTATGTCGCTGATCAAGGCCGTCCACCGGCGTTCCGCAGCAGGAACCAGAACTTGACCGACAGCATGGCCAGCGCGGCCGTGCAGTAGAGCAGGAAGCCGGCCCCCGCGGCTTCCTGCAATCCCTGGGCGAATGGCAGACCCGGCAGCACTTTCGGTGCCGCGGTCAGCCCGGCCATGGGCAGGACTGTGCCCAGTACAGGTTTTCCGTACATGAGTTCCCCCCGAATTCGCCTCGCTTATGAGGCGTGCGCACGGAAGGTATCAGATGCAACCGGCGCGACTGTCAAACTTGGTGGGAGTTGTTTGATCGGAATCTCAAATTCGATGGAACGGTCGTTTGGTAGGGCTGGTCAGAGCGTTGTGTGACGGGTGGGACGAATAGTCCGGACTAATTCCTGTGAACGTAATTGCCCCCCGGAGATCGAACCTGTCTATTGACACCGCCTCTTATCGGCCAGAAGGATTGGCCAACTGTCGGGCCTGGTGGTTTGCATGGGGCGACGGCAAAGAAAGCAACACCCAGGGGGAAACGCAATGCAAAAATCGAGAAGGAGGTCCGGAATTACCCGGACCTCCTCCGTCATGATGGTGGTCGCCGCCCTGCTGGGCGGCCTCGGACTTTCTTCCACGGCCGAGGCGACGAAGAGTCCGATACCCGGGGCGCCCGGCAGGGACGGCACTCACCCGATCTCGCTCTCCGCGCAGAGCGCCAAGGACCTGGCCGCCTGGACCAGGTCCCGGCTGGCACTGGAGAAGCAGCGCAAGGCCCGCACGCTCGTCGTGCGCCCGGCCGTTCCGGCGCCCGCCGCGAAGTCCGCGCCCTCCGCCCCGGTGAAGACCGCTTCCACGCAGGCCACCGGGGCGACGGCCGGGCGGACGCGGCCCGCGGTCACGTCGGCCGCGGCGCCCGCCGTCACCACCGCGGCCTTCAAGCAGGCCGCAGCGACCACCGCCACCTCCGCGCTCGTCCTCTACGACAACACCGGCCCGTACGGACAGCTGGGCGAGCTCTACGCCATGGCCCTGTCCAATCTCGCCGGCCACTTCGGGACCGTGACCGCCAAGCCGGTCGCCTCCTACACCGCGGGCATGACCGAGCAGTACACCGCCACCTTCTACATCGGCTCGACCTACTACGGGGGCACCGTCCCCGACGCCGTGCCCGCCGCCTTCTACCGGGACGCGCTGACCACCGGGCACCCCGTCACGTGGATCGGCGACAACATCTGGAACATGGCGAACTCGGTGGGCGTCCCGCAGTTCGAGCAGCACTACGGCTGGGACCCGACCAACTCCTACTTCGCGCCCAACGGCACCGTCGGGGACATCAACCAGGTCGCCTACAAGGGCCAGACGCTCACCCGCTCCATCCCGGCCGGCCAGGACGGCGGCGTCCTCCACCCCGCCCTCCTCAGCGGCCCCGGCTATCCGCAGGTCAACCAGCTCGCTGAGGCCACGGACGCCAACTCCGGCACCACCAGCCCCTGGGCGATCCGCTCCGGCAACCTCACCTACGTGGGTGAGATCCCCTTCACCTATGTCTCCGAGAGCGACCGCGTCATCGTCATGGAGGACCTCCTCTTCGACTCGCTCGCCCCGGCGACCGCCGCGCGGCACCGGGCGTTCGTGCGCCTGGAGGACATCAGCGCCAAGTCGGACCCGACGCAGCTGCGGGCGATGGCGGACTACCTCTCCTCGCAGGGCATCACCTACGGGATCAACGTCATCCCGACCTACACCGACCCCCACGGCGTCTACAACAGCGGGAAACCGGAGACGGTCACCCTCGCCCAGGCCCCGGCCGTCGTCTCGGCGCTCACCTATATGCTCCAGCACGGCGCCGTGCTGATGGACCACGGTGACACGCACCAGTACAGCAACGTCAACAACCCCTACACCGGTGTCACCGGCGACGACTTCGAGTTCTTCAAGGCGCACGTCGACACGTCCAACAACGTCGTCTACGACGGACCGCCGCCCGAGGACTCCACCGCCTGGGCGCAGAGCCGCGTCACCGCGGCCCTCGCCGGCTTCGCCGCGGCCGGGTTGCCCAGGCCGACGCTGTGGACCACTCCGCACTACGCCGCCTCGGCCACGGACTACCGGGTGCTCGGGCAGAACTACTCGGCCCGGCTGGAGCGTTCGCTGTACTTCGCGGGAACGCTGAATGGCGGAACGGTGGATTCCAGCCGCTACATCGGCCAGTTCTTCCCGTACTGGGTGAAGGACGTCTACGGTACGACCGTGCTCCCCGAGAACATCGGCAACTACGAGCCCCTGCCGTACAACAACCACCCGGCCAGGCTCCCCGCCGACCTCATCGCCTCCGCCAAGGCCAACCTCGCGGTGCGCGACGGCGTGGCGAGCTTCTTCTACCACCCCTACTACGCGCTGGACCCGCTGAAGCAGACGGTCGACGGCATCCGCGCCCTCGGCTACACCTTCGTCGGTCCCACGGAACTCGGCCAGTGAACGCGATGAAGAGGGCGGCCGCCGCGCTGGCGGTCACGGCCGCCCTCTTCCTCGCGGGCTGTTCCTCCACGGGCTCCCCGGACGGCGGGGGGCCCAGCGGTGCGACCGGCTCCCCGCCCGACGACAGGAAGGTGAGCGGAATGCGGGGCATCACGCTCCCCTCGTGGAACGCCGACGACTACGACCGCCCCGAGGCGGGGCAGTTCCTCCGGCAGATCGCCGACACCGGGGCCCGCTGGGTGACCTTCACCCCCACCTGGTACCAGGACGGCGTCACCGGCCCTGGCATGCACACCACCGAGGAGACCGCGAGCGACGGCAGCCTCCGCCACATCATCGGCCTCGCCCACGCGAGCGGCCTCAAGGTCATGATCAAGCCGCACGTCGACCTCCCGAACGACACCGACCGCGCCGAGATCCATCCGGAGGACCCGGACGCCTGGTTCGCCGCGTACGGGAACTTCATCACCCACTACGCGAAGATCGCGGCGGACACCAGGTCCGAACAGCTCGCGGTCGGCACGGAGTTGGCCGGCACCTCGCGGGACGGCGCGCGCTGGAGCCGCGTCGTCGCGGCGGTGCGCAAGGTCTACGGGGGGCCGCTGACCTACGCCGCCAACTACGACGAGTACAAGGAGGTGGCCTTCTGGGGCGACCTCGACGTCATCGGCGTCGACGCGTACTGGCCGCTGGCGCGGAAGGCCACCACGGACGCGGCCGGGCTGCGGAAGGCGTGGCAGCCGATCGGTGACGAGCTGGCGGCCTTCTCCGCCCGGTGGCACCGGCAGATCCTCTTCACCGAGGCGGGCTACGTCAGCCAGCGCGGCACGACCACCCAGCCGTACTCGTGGACCGTCTCCAGGACCTCCGGCGACGACGAACAGGCCGCGGCGTACGAGGCGTTGCTCGCGGCGTTCGAGGGCAAGCCGTGGTGGGCGGGCGTGTGCTGGTGGATGTGGGACGACTGGCCGGGCAGCGGGGAGACGGCGAAACGCCTCGCGTACACCCCGCACGGCAAACCGGCGGAGCGGGTGCTGCGGCAGTGGTGGGGGCGGCGCTGAGCGCTGTGAGCGGCGGATCGCCGAACACATGCGTCCGGGACACGGCAGGCAGGCGTTCCGGGTGCCCGGGAATCCGCCGCTCGCCGCCGGGCCTCACGTATCGCAGTCCAGCACCGAGCCGCACAGCCCGCACCGGGCCCGCAGCCGGCCCTGCACCGGCACCCGCAGCCGCTGGTGGCACGTGGGGCAGGGGAAGCTGACCCGCAGCGGGTCGTGGCCCTCGAACGCGTAGCCCCCGGCGGGGGAGCTGTGCGCGGAGCGCCGGTCGCGCGCGTAGCGATGGCGGCCGAGCCGGCCCGCCGCGGCCAGCGGGGGGCGCTGTCCGTCGCGCCGGGCCCGCGCCAGGCCCTTCGCGTACGCGTCGTACGCCTGCGGGCTGGTGAACCACGGCGCGGGGTCCTCCCCGAAGGCCAGCGCCCGCTTGGCCAGGACATAGCCGAACTCCTCGGGCGTGAGATAGCCGAGCTTCTGCGTGGAGACGGACGACTCGCGGTACGCGTCGAGCAGCAGCCAGCCCGAACCGAGGTACGCCGCCGCGGTGTCCGTGAGGATCTCGTTGTCCCGGGTGCCGGGGAAGCCGAGGTCGAGCCGGTGCAGATAGACGTGCATGACCTCGTGCGCGAGGGCCGCGCCGATGTCCTTGCGGTGCGTCTTGAAGCGGGAGTTGAGCTCGATGAAGTACTCGGGCCCGGCGGTGAGTTCGACGCTCCCGGCGTGCTTCATCTCGCGGAAGCTCACGATCATCCGCGCGTCGGGCAGCCGGAGGTGGCGGACCATCGCCCCGGCGACCCGCTGGACGCCCAGATAGGGGTTCTCGTCGTCGGAGAAGGCGACGTCCGCGGGGAGCACGCTCGCCGCGAAGGAGTGCACGGTGTCGTAGGAGAGCCGCTTGTACAGCGCGGTGATCGCGGAGTGCACGGTGTCCAGGTGCGGAAATCCGTGCGCGATCTCCAGCCCCGAGCCCACGCGACCACCCCCTAGGTCCGTCATGCGCTTTCCACTCTACGTGGGGGTCTGCCGGGCGCGGGTGCGTACGCCGTGCGGGCCGGGTCCGGGGCGGAGCGCGGAGTCGGGCGCCGTACGCCTGGCCGAAACGGAAGGCTTGTCGCCTGTTCGCCCGCTCCTCATAATCGCACCGCACCGCAAGGACTCATGTTCGCATATCGGATTGACATGAGCCTGTCATTCGTCGGTGCAACCTCCCACGAAGGGAAGTCCGTTGCGCACCTTCCTCAAGGCACTGAAGAGAACCGCGGCCGTCGTCGCGGTCACCGCCGCCGCCTTCACCCTCCAGCCCTTCGCCGCCGCCCACGCCCAGGACCCCACCCCCCGCCCCGGCCCCCACGTCGTCGGCGGCACCCCCGCCCAGCAAGGCGAATTCCCCTGGATGGTCCGCCTGTCCATGGGCTGCGGCGGCGCCCTCTACACCCGGCAGATCGTGCTCACCGCCGCCCACTGCGTCGACGGCAGCGGCCCCAACACCTCGATCACCGCGACCGCCGGGGCCGTCGACCTCCAGTCCTCCCAGGCCGTCACCGTCAACTCCACCCAGGTGCTGCAGGCCCCCGGCTACAACGGCACCGGCAAGGACTGGGCGCTCATCAAGCTCGCCCGGCCCGTCGACCAGCCGACCCTGAAGATCGCCGACACCACCGCCTACAACAACGGCACCTTCACCATCGTCGGCTGGGGCGCGGCCACCGAAGGCGGCCCCCAGGAGCGCTACCTCCTCAAGGCCACCGTCCCCTTCGTCGACGACGCCACCTGCCAGAAGGCGTACGGCGGCGCCCTCACCCCCGGCGACGAGATCTGCGCCGGCTACGTCCAGCAGGGCGGCGTGGACACCTGCCAGGGCGACTCCGGCGGCCCGATGTTCCGCGAGGACGACACCGGCGCCTGGATACAGGTCGGCATCGTCAGCTGGGGCCAGGGCTGCGCACGCCCCGGCTACCCCGGCGTCTACAGCGAGGTGAGCACGTTCGCCGCGAACATCAAGAGCGCGGCGGCGAGCCTGGGCGGCTGACGCCGCCTGACTCCTGGGCCGGGGCGTCCCGGAACCGGTGCCCGGGTCCGCGGGCGCCGGGCGGGCTCGGCCCGGGAATCCGGAAGGGGCCCCGGCGGCCCCGCCGTGGGCCGCGCCCGCGGCGGGCGGGCTCGGGCACCGGCCCGGCCCCGGACGCCGGCGCCGGGTCCCGGATTCCGTCCTCAGGCGCCGGACGGGCTCCGTCCCGGACCTGCGACGGGGCTCGGCGGTCGCGCCGCAGGTCCTGGCCGCCGCGGGCGGGCTCACGCGCCGACCGGCCCGGCCCCCGGACCGGCCCGCGTGCTCCAGGACCCGCGACGGGAGTCCGGCGGTCCCGCCGTGGCCGCCGACGGGTCCCGGTCCGCCTGCCCCGCCCCCGGCGGATCCGCCGAATGGATCTCTCCGCTGCGCCGTCCGGTGGGTTGCGCGTCCCCGGACGGCGCAGTCCGGCACGCTGCCCGGTACGGCTCTCCGCGGCCCGTTCACGCGACCCCGGTATGACGTGAACGGGCCACCGTCATCCTTTCGGCCGATACAGGAATGGTCGGACAGTCGACGTGTGGAGCCCATAAAGGTCCGTAACGTGAGAGCAGTGGCCCCCACCGGCCGCGCGCCGACCCGTCCGTACGAAAGGGACCTCCGTGTCCGCCAAGCACCGCATCGCCGCCGCCACCGTCCTTGCCGCCGCCGTCGCCGCGGTGGTCTGGCCGACGGCCGGCGCCTTCGCAGCGGGTGCCGCGGACAAGGACGGACACTCCGGCCACCCCACCACCATCCGCCAGATCCAGCTCCCGGACGGCAGCCACGCCCGCCTCACCTCCGGCGAGGGCGGCACCAAGGCCACGGTCACCACCCACGGCAAGCAGCAGCGCACCATCGACACCACCCGCCCGGCCGCCGACATCGACCGGCTGCACCTGCGGATCATCGGCGGCGACACCGCCCGCCCCACCCTGCGCGCCGCCGTGGACGGCACCGAGGAGCCCAGCTACTACGACTTCACCTCCGGCTCCCTGGTGAAGGACCAGGTGACGGACCAGACGAAGGACCACCAGCGCGGCACCAAGGCCGCGCCGGGCCACGCCACCCGGCCCGGCCACGACGGCCGCGCCCAGCACGGCAACCCGCACACCCGCACCGCCACGCCGACGGCCGCCGCCGAGCACCACGGCAAGGTCCGCGCCGCGTCCAGCAACCCCGTCAGGCGCGTCGTCGAGGCCGGTGAGGCCATCAAGGGCCGGCACGACATCGGCACCCCCGCCATCGCCGGAGCGGCCCTGCTCGCCGCCGGCGGCGGCGCGTACGGCGTGCGGATCGCCCTGCGCCGCTCGGGCCGCACGGGGACGGACGCGTGAGCACAGCGGTTGCGGCACCCCGCCGCCCCCGCTGACATGGAAAGACTCGAACAGCACGGCACCACCGGCACGGCACGCACACGGCCGTGACGCAGTCGGCGAGGAACAGGGCGAGGAACACAGCATGGCGATCACCGTGGTCATCGCGGACGACCAGGAGATGGTCCGCACCGGCTTCCGGATGATCCTGGAAAGCCAGCCGGACATCGACGTCGTCGCCGACGTCGTGGACGGCGAGGCCGCCCTGGCGGCCGTCGAGGAACACCGGCCCGACGTCCTCCTCCTCGACATCCGCATGCCCAAGCTCGACGGCCTGGAGGTCACCCGCCGCCTCTCGGCGCTCTCCGCCGCCCACCCCGAGCGCGGCCACCGCCCCCGCATCGTCATCGTCACCACCTTCGACCTCGACGAATACGTGCACACCGCCCTCCGCAATGGCGCCTCCGGCTTCCTCCTGAAGGACGCGAGCCCCGCCATGCTCGTCGAAGCCGTGCACGCCGCCGCCATCGGCGACTCCCTCATCTCACCCGCCATCACCGTCCGCCTGCTGCGCGACATGGCCCCCGCGGGCCCGGCCGCCGCGGCCCGCACCCCCTCCGAGCCGCTCACCGACCGCGAGGCCGACGTCGTCCGCTGCCTGGCCCGCGGCGCGACCAACGCCGAGATCGCCTCCGAACTCTTCGTCTCCCTGTCCACGGTCAAGACCCACCTGGCGAACGTGCAGCTCAAGCTCGACGCCCGCAACCGCGTCGAGATCGCCGCCTGGGCCTGGGAGAGCGGGCTGGCCACGGGCGGATCGTGAACAGACTGGCCGGGTGGGCCACCCGGCACCCCCGCCGGGCCGCCGTGGCCAAGGCCGCCCTCGGGGCCGTCCTGCTGTGCCTGGTCGGCTTCGAGGGCTTCGCCCTCGCCCGCCAGCCCAGCCAGCCGCACGCCATGGTCCTCGCCTCCGGCGTAGCCGTCTGCCTGTGCGCCGTCCCCTACACCTGGATCCGGCTGCCCGTACGCGCCGCCGTCGCGGTCACGGTCTCCCTCACCACCACCGCCGTCCTCATGGGCACCGACCACCCCTCCGCCGTCTGGGGCATGGGGGAGGACATCGCCCTGCTCGTCCTGCTGACCGCCGTCGTCCAGCAGGCCCCCGCCCGCGTCGCCGCCACCCTCGGCCCGCTGCTCGCCGCCGCCTGCGTCGCCGCCCCCATGCGCGACCTCCACCCCGGCCGCTTCACCGCCGTCTTCGGCACCCTCACCGTGGTCGTCGCCGCCTACTCCCTGCTGCTGCGCAACCAGTCGGGCCAGCGCGTACGCGACATGGCGGCCGTCCGCACCGCCGAGCGCCTCGAACTCGCCCGCGAACTGCACGACCTCGTCGCCCACCACGTCACCGGCATCGTCGTCCAGGCCCAGGCCGCCCGCTTCACCCACCTCGACGGGCCCGCCGCCGCGGCCGCGTTCGAGCGGATCGAGACGTCGGCCGGTGAGTCGCTCCACGCCATGCGGCGCCTCGTCGGCATCCTGCGCGAAGGCGACGCCCAGACCGAGCCTGTCGCCGGCCTGCCCGAGGTGCGCGCCCTCACCGAAGCCTTCGCCCGCACCGGCCCGCCCGTCGTCCTCTACATCGAGAAGGGCCTGGAGGACTGGATCCCCGGCGACGTCGCCGCCGGCGTCCACCGCGTCGTCCGCGAGGCCCTCACCAACATCCGCAAACACGCCGCCGACGCCACCGCCGTACGGATCGGGGTACGCGGCGTCCCCGCGGGCATCGAACTGCGCATCGCCGACGACGGTACCAACGCCGCCGCCCTCGACGAACAGGCCAGGGGAGGCGGGTTCGGCCTCGTCGGCCTCAGCGAACGGGCCAAAGCCATGGGCGGCCTCCTGCGCGCGGGACCCGCGCCCGAAGGCGGCTGGGAGGTCACCGCGCTCTTCCCCGCACCCCGCCCCCCGGGCTGAGTCAGAACGTCACGACGGGCTGCCCGTAACACAGACAGAACGGATGCCCCGCGGGATCCCTGAACACCCGGAACCCGCGCGTCCGGCCACCGCTGTCGTACAGGAACACCGCACCCAGCGCCTCCACCGCACGCTGCGCCACCTCCACGTCCTCGACCGTGTCCACCACGAAGTCCAGGTGGAACTGCTGCGGATGCTCCGGATCCGGCCACCGTGGCGGCCGGTGGTCCGCCACCCGCTGGAAGGAGAACCGCCGCCCGTCCGGCGCGTAGAGCTCCGCCCACTCCGGATCCTCCGCGTCCAGCCGCCCACCGAGGATCCCCGCGTAGAACGTGGCCAGGGCCGCCGGATCCGGACAGTCGATCACCGTGCTCAGAAGTTTCGCGATCATCATTGGATGATGCCCGGCCACCGCCGTTAGTCCAACATCCGCCCGCCCTTTGTCCATGGTCACCCGCCCGAACACCCTCCAAGGTGGCGCCGTACGCACCGCGCCGTACACACCGCACGGAGGGACAGCGCAGCATGGACCCGGAACCCCCCGACAGCGGCCCCACCCGGCGGGCCGTCGTCCTCACCACCGCACTCACCGGCCTCACCACCGCCCTCCCCGCCGCGACCGCGAGCGCCGCACCCCGGGAAGCCGTCCTGCGCTCCACCGCGCTCGACGTCCGCGTCGACACCGCCTTCCCCCGCGTCGTCTCCTACACCGACCGCGCCACCGGAGCCACCCTGCACGCCCAGGAGGACCCCGTCACCACCCTCCTCGTCGACGGCGTCCCCCACACCCCCCACGTCACCGCCACCACCCACCACGACCGCGCCCGCTACACCCTCACCCTCCCCGGCGGCACCCGCGTCGACATCGAGATCCACACCGACGCCTGGCTCGTCCACTGGCGCGTCACCCGCATCACCGACACCCCCGCCCTGCGCATCGGCACCCTGGAGATCCCCGGACTCGCCCTGCTCAGCGTCCGCAGCACCCAGAGCGACCCCACCCTCCTCGCCGCCCGCATCCAGCTCGACAAGAACAGCAGCGGCGACACCCTCGTACACCCCACCCCCACCACACCCGCCGGCCCCCGCCCGGCCGGCTGCGCCTACGCCGTCGTCAGCGCGGGCCCGCTCGCCGCCGCCGTCGAGACCAACACCAGCTACGACCGGCCCGACGCGCACAGCGCCTGGGAGAACGGGCGGCTGTGGTGGCAGACCCTCCACCGCGACGGATACACCAAGACCCAGCTCACCTGCGGACAGTGGACCCACCGCGCCGCCGGAGCCGCCGTCCCCGACACCGAGCCACTGCCCTACGCCACCGTCGTCCTCACCCGCGACCGCAACGGCGACGGGAAGACGGACTGGCAGGACGCCGCCATCGCCTTCCGCGACATCATGACCGACCCGCCCGGCGCTGACGAACAGCACCTGCGCGTCGTCCCGCACATCCCCTTCAACTTCGCCAGCCAGGCCACCAACCCCTTCCTGGCCACCCTCGACCACATCAAGCGCATCGCCCTGGCCACCGACGGACTACGGCAGTTCACCCTCCTCAAGGGCTACCAGTCCGAAGGCCACGACTCCGCACACCCCGACTACGGCGGCAACTACAACGAACGCGCCGGGGGACTCGCCGACCTCAACACCCTCCTGCGCGCGGGCGAGAAGTGGCACAGCGACTTCGCCGTACACGTCAACACCACCGAGGCATACCCCGTCGCCCACGCCTTCTCCGAGCAGCTCGTCGACAAGAACGACCGGCAGTGGGACTGGCTCGACCAGTCCTACCGCATCGACGCCCGCCGCGACCTCCTCTCCGGCGGCATCGCCCGCCGCTTGTCGCGACTGCGCGCCGAGACCCACCCCGCCCTCGACACCCTCTACATCGACGTCTACCGCGAATCCGGCTGGACCTCCGACCGCCTCCAGCGCGTCCTGCGCGCCCAGGGCTGGCACATCACCACCGAATGGGGCCACGGCCTGGAGCGCTCCAGCCTCTGGTCGCACTGGGCGGGCGAGACCGACTACGGCCCCGACACCTCACGCGGCGTCAACTCCCGGCTGATCCGCTTCATCCGCCACCACCAGAAGGACGTCTTCGCCGACAAATGGCCCCTCCTGGGCACCGCGAAACTCGGCTCCTTCGAAGGCTGGCAGGGCAAGACCGACTGGGCACCCTTCTACCGGCAGCTGTGGACCGAGAACCTCCCCGCCAAATACCTCCAGGCGTACCCCGTCCACACCTGGGACGACCACCGCGTCACCTTCGCCGGCCCCACCCGCACCACCGTCTCCGACGAGGACGGCACCCGCCGCATCACCACCGACGGCCGCACCGTCTACGAAGGCGGCACCTACCTCCTGCCCTGGGAACCCCGCACCGCCACCGACCCCGCCAAGCTCTACCACTACAACCCCCGCGGCGGGACCACCACCTGGACGCTCCCGCGCGGCTGGTCGAAGCGGCGCACCGTCGTCCTCCACCGCCTCACCGACCAAGGCCGCGCCGACGCCCGCGAACTCCCCGTACACGACGGCACGGTCACCCTCGACGCCACCGCCGGACAGCCCTACGTCCTCACCCGCACCCACCGCGCCGCAGCCCTCCCCGCGGACCCCTCCTGGGGCGAGGGCACACCCCTGCGCGACCCCGGCTTCCACTCCGGCACCCTCGACGCCTGGCACGTCACCGGACCCGCCACCGTCGCCCTCAACGCCGCCGGCGACCGCGAACTGGTCATCGGCGCCGGGGCGGCGGCCGCCGTCACCCAACGCCTCACCCGCCTCGCACCGGGCACCTGGACCGCGTCCGTCCAGGTCGAGATCGGCGACACCGCGGGGGAGCGGCGCCGGGCCGGCCTGGAGATCCGTACGGCCGACGGAATCACCGCCGCCAACTGGACCGACACCTCCACCGCCGTCAACCATGTCGCCGCCGACCGCAAACACGGCACCCGCTTCCAGCGCATGTTCACCCCCTTCACCGTGCCCCCGGCGGGCGGACCCGTCACCCTCGCCCTCACCGCCACCGCGGGAGACGCCCGCGTACGTTTCGACGCCGTACGCGTCGTCCGCACCGCACACCCCCCGGCCACCCCCGAAGGCACCCTGGTCCACGAGGACTTCGAGCACGTCCCCCAGGGCTGGGGCCCCTTCGTCAAGGGCGACGCGGGCGGCGCCACCGACCCCCGCACCCATATCGCCCGACAGCACGCCCGCTACACCCGGCGCGGCTGGAACGGCAAAGCCGTCGACGATGTCATCGACGGCACCCAGTCCCTCAAATCCCGGGGCGAGAACGAAGGAGTCGTCTACCGCACCGTCCCCCACACCGTCCGCTTCACCCCCGGGCACCGCTACCGCGTCACCTTCCGCTACGAGAACGAGACGGCCGGACAGTACGCGTGGATCACCGCCGTCGACGAACCCGCACCCCGCGAGCTCCACCGCACCCCCCTGCCCGCCGCCACCCAACCCACCACCCACGCATACGAGTTCACCGCACCGGACCACGGCGAGGCATGGACCGGCCTGAGCAAGACCGGCGACGACGGCACGGCGGAATTCGTCCTGGACACCTTCACCGTCCACGACCTCGGCACCTGATCCCCCCACGGGCCCGCCCCGCTGGTCACCGCCACCGGCTGGTGACCAGCGGGAACCGGGGCGGCCACACCACAGGCCCACCCCGCCCCCTGGCAGGAAGGGCCCGCATCCACGAAGATCGGCCCCGGAGAACCCCGACCCGGAGGCCCAGCCGCATGTATCACACATGGATGAGGTACTTCACCCCAGGCCCGGTCCACCACCGGCTCGGACTCGCCTGCCTCGGTGTCGGCCTCCAGCACGGCGAACTCCCCACCGTCGGCCCCCGCACCCTCGACCACCACGTCGCCGTCGTCATCACCGCCGGCACCGGCTGGCTCCGCACCCCCGACGGCCGCACCCGCACCGTCACCGCCCCCGCCCTCATCTGGCTCACCCCCGGCACCCCCCACCACTACGGCGCCGACCCCGGCACCGGCTGGGACGAGAGCTTCGTCGACTTCACCGGCCCCGCCGTCGCCGCCTACACCGAACTCGGCTACATCGAACCCCACCGCCCCCTCGTCCCCCTCACCGACACCGCCGGCGCCCGCGCCGCCGTCAGCCGCATCGTCCGCGCCGCCCGCCGCGGCAACCCCCACCTGGAAGTCGAGACCTCCGCCGCCGTCCACGAACTCCTCATCGCCCTGCGCCGCGCCCGCGCCGACACCCCACCCGGCACCGACCCCGTCCTCGCGGCCCTCGCCCGCGACGCCTTCCTCCCGCTCTCCGTCGCCCAGCACGCCGCACGCCACGGCATGACCCCCACCGAACTGCGCACCGCCGTCCGCCGCGGCGCCGGATGCAGCCCGAAGGACTACCTCCTGCACATCCGCCTCGGCCGCGCGAAGGAACTCCTCGCCGCCACCGAGCTGCCCATAGCGGCCGTCGCCCGCCGCGTCGGCTACGACGACCCCGCCTACTTCAGCCGCCTCTTCGCCCGCCGCGTCGGCACCGCACCCGTACGCTTCCGCCGCCGCCAGGGCCGCACCGTGCCCGGCGGCTGGAGCGACCGCATCCCCGATCCGGAACACCCACCGGTCATCGGACCCCGCACTTCCGCATAGGCTCGGTGACCATGACCGACAGTGCCCCCGAGTCCGCCAGCACCGAGCTGAGCCGACTGCGCGACAGCATCGACAACATCGACGCCGCGGTGATCCACATGCTCGCCGAGCGGTTCAAATGCACCCAGCAGGTCGGCCACCTCAAGGCCGCCCACAAACTGCCCCCCGCCGACCCCGCCCGCGAGGCCCGCCAGATCGCACGCCTGCGCGAGCTCGCGGAGAACGCGAAGCTGGATCCCGCGTTCGCGGAGAAGTTCCTGAACTTCATCATCGCGGAGGTCATCCGCCACCACGAGACGATCGCCCGCTCCTGATCGCGGCCACGGTGGGGGCTCGCCGCCCCCACCGGGCCCCCGGACCTTCCGGGTTCGCCGCCCCGGGTCCCGCGAGCCTTGCGCGGGCACGTGGTTCACGCGCTTCTGACGGGGCTCGTCCCCGCGGGAACTGAGCCGGTCGCTCGCGCGCAAGGCGGACCCCGGGCTGCGCCCGGGGCTGCCGCTTGTGCCCGGCCGCCGGCCCGGTGGGGGGCTTGTCGCGCGGCTCCCCGCCCCTCCGGCGGGGCGCGCCCGACTTTCGGCTGCGGGCCGGTCGCCGCCCGCGGCGGGAGCGTCCTCAATCGCCGGGCACGGACTGAAATCGCGCACCCTGGCCGCAGCATCAAGGCCACGGTCCGCGAAAACCAGCCCGTCCGGCGCTTGAGGACAACGCGGCGAAGCCGTGTTGCGGGGTCCGGGGCGCAGCCCCGTGCGGGCTCGGGGCGAAGCCCCCGGAAGCCCCCACAGCAACCCGAACCAGCCCGTCCGGCGCCGAGGACAACGCGGCGAAGCCGCGTCACGGGGCCCGGGGCGCAGCCCCGGAACAGGCCAAGAACGAGATCATGGCCCCATGCCCGCACTGACACGTGAAGAAGCGCAGAACCGAGCCCGCCTCCTCGACGTCCACCGCTACGAGATCGACCTCGACCTCACCCGCGGCGACGACCTCTTCCGCTCCACCACCGTCATCCACTTCTCCGCCCGCACCGCGGGAGACACCTTCGTCGAGGTCAGACCCGTCACCCTGCACCACGCCACCCTCGACGGACACCCCCTCGACCCCGCCGCGCTCGACGACAACCGGCTCCCGCTCACCGGCCTCGCCCCCGGCCCCCACGAACTGCGCGTCGAAGCCGACATGCGCTACTCCCGCACCGGCGAGGGCATGCACCGCTTCACCGACCCCGCCGACGGCGAGACCTACCTCTACACCCAGACCTTCCTCGACGACGTCCAGCGCGTCTTCGCCGCCTTCGACCAGCCCGACCTCAAGGCCGTCTTCGACGCCACCGTCACCGCACCACCCGCCTGGACCGTACTCGGCAACGCCGTCGCCACCCGCACCGGCGACCCCGCCGAAGGCCGCTGGACACTCGCCACCACCCAGCCCCTGAGCACCTACTTCGTCGCCTTCGCCGCAGGCCCCTGGCACTCCGTGCGCACCGAACACGCCGGACTCCCCTTCGCCCTGCACTGCCGCCGCTCCCTGGCCCCCCACCTCGACGCCGACGCCGAGGAGATCCTCGACATCACCCGCCGCTGCTTCGACCGCTTCCACGAGATCTTCGACGAGCCCTACCCCTTCGACTCCTACGACCAGGCGTTCGTCCCCGAATTCAACGCCGGCGCCATGGAGAACCCCGGCCTCGTCACCTTCCGCGACGAATACGTCTTCCGCTCCGCCGTCACCGACACCGAACGCCAGACCCGCGGCGTGACCATCGCCCACGAGATGGCCCACATGTGGTTCGGCGACCTCGTCACCCTCCAGTGGTGGGACGACATCTGGCTCAACGAGTCCTTCGCCGAATACCTGGGCTACGAAGTGCTCGCCCGGGCCACCCGCTTCGACGGCGCCTGGACCGAATTCGCCTGCGGCCGCAAGAGCTGGGGCTACGACGCCGACCAGCGCCCCTCCACCCACCCCGTCGCCCCCGCCCCCGACGCCGTCCACGACACCGCCTCCGCCCTCCTCAACTTCGACGGCATCTCCTACGCCAAGGGCGCCTCCGCCCTCCGCCAGCTCGTCGCCTGGCTCGGCGAGAAGGACTTCCTCGCCGGCATCAACGACCACTTCGCCCGCCACCGCTTCGGCAACGCCACCCTCGCCGATTTCATCGACTCCCTCACCCGCGCCTCCGGCCGCGACGTCCAGGCATGGGCCGACACCTGGCTCCGCACCACCGGCGTCGACACCCTCACCCCCACGATCACCGAAACCGACGGCCACTGGCACCTCACCGTCCACCAGCACGGCACCCGCCCGCACCGCATCGCCTTCGGCGCCTACGGCCACGACCCCGCACACCCCACCCGCCTCACCCTCCGCGACCGCTACGAGACCGACGTACCCCAGCCCGCACCCGCCGCCCTCCCCGGCCCCCGCCCCGCCCTCCTCCTGCCCAACGACGGCGACCTCACCTACGCCAAGATCCGCCTCGACCCCGCCTCCTGGGACACCGCCGTACGCTCCCTCTCCGGCCTCCCCGACCCCCTCGCCCGCGCCGTCGTCTGGAACGCCGCCCGCGACATGGTCCGCGACGCCGAACTCACCCCCGCCGCCTACCTCGAAGCCGCCCGCGCCCACCTGCCCCACGAAACCGACACCGCCATCACCCACGGCGTCCTCGCCTTCGCCCGCCGGCAGATCACCGACCGCTACATCCACCCCACCGCCCGCCCCGAAGCCCTCGCCACCCTCACCGGCCTCTGCCGCGTCCTCCTCGACCGCACCCCCGGCCCCGACACCCAGGGCCTGCGCCTCACCGCCGTACGCACCCTCATCGACAGCACCACCACCCCCGGCACCCTCCACGACTGGCTCACCACCGGCACCGCACCCGGCGGCCCCGCCCTCGACCCCGAACTCCGCTGGCGCGCCCTCGCCCGCCTCGCCGCCCTCGGCGCCACCACCCCCGCCGCCATCGACGCCGAACTCGCCCGCGACCCCAGCGCCACCGGCCAGGAAGGCGCCGCGCGCTGCCACGCCGCCCTCCCCGACCCCACGGCCAAACAAGCCGCCTGGGATGCCATGTACACCCGCGACGACCTCTCCAACTACCTCTTCATCGCCACCGCCCAGGGCTTCTGGCAGCCCGAACAGCTCGACCTCCTGCGCCCCTACCGCGACCGCTGGTTCCCCGCCGCCACCGCACTCGCCACCCGCCGCGGCCCCGCACTCGCCGACGCCGCCGGCCGGCACGGCTTCCCGCTCCCCTTCGTCGACACCGACACCCTCCGCCTCGGCGAGGAATGCCTGGCCGGCACCGCCCCCACCCCCGCACTGCGCCGCAAGCTCACCGACCAGACCGACGACCTCCGCCGCGCCCTGACCATCCGCACCGCCCGCCCGTAACACCGCACGAACCCGTAACGCCCCACGCCCTAACACCCCATGAAAGAGCCGAGGCTCCCGTGACCCAGATCAGGGTCACGGGAGCCTCGGCACACTCCGCGGCGCTCGGCGCCGCCCGCGTCAGTCGCGCTTCTCGCCCACCGCGTCCGACGGCTCGGCCGTACGCAGCTCCTCCAGGAAACGGTCGACGACGCCGCTCTCACGAGCGAAGTCCGCCAGCGGCTCACCGGAGATCCGGCCCGCCAGCTCCGTCGCCAGCACACCGACCTGCTCACGCAGCTCGGCCTCCGCGACCGCACGCTCCGCGTCGATCACGGCGTGCCCGGCCGAGATGATCTCCTCGCGCTGCCGCTGACCCTCGGCCCGCAGCTCCGCGATGATCGCCGTGCCCTGCTCCACCGACTCCTGACGCAGGCGAGCGGCCTCGTGCCGCGCCTCGGCCAGCAGCTCCTGGTACTCGGCGTGCACCCGCGCGGCCTCCGCGCGCGTCGCCTCCGCCTCGTCGAAACGCCCGTCGGTGGCCTTCTCGCGCTCGACGAGGACCTTGCTGATCCGGGGGAGCAGCACCTTCGCCATCACGGCGAAAACGATGAAGAAGAGGACGAACCCAAGGACGAGCGGCGCGGGCTCGGGCTTGAGCGGCCCTACGTCGATAGCGAGAAAGTTCATGGCCATGAGTGCAGATTAGTCGACGCCGCGCCCGAAGTCCGCCCCGCACCCCATTAGCAGACCCAACTCTCCGCCGTCGCACGGCATACCACCATCGGGCGAAACCCCTCCGGACCCCGGTCACCGAACGTACGCCCACAGTAACTTGATGCAGTTACTGCCCGTCCCGCGCCCGCTCGCGCCCGTCCCGTACCCGTCCCGCGCCCGTTACAAGCAGGCCCCGACCCCACCCGCCCACCCCCACGACACAACCCAAAAGGGGGCACCAGCATGTCCGGAACCACCCTCCCGCCCCTCGCCGGAGGCACCGAGGGACCCTCGGCGCTCCGCCCCCTCCTCGACACCGTCCTCGACGCCCTCACCCACGGCGCCACCACCCGCGCCGGCCCCCTCCCGCACGGCGGCCCCCACACCGTCACCGCACGCGTACGCGCCACCGGCCCCGCCCTCCCCACCACCGGCACCGGCCCCCACGAAGCCCTCCGCACCCTCGTGACGACCCTCGCCGAAGGCGCCGCCGACCCCGCCGACCCGCACTGCGCCGCCCACCTCCACAGCCCACCGCTCGCCCTCGCCACCGCCGCCGACCTCGCCGCGAGCGCCCTCAACCCCTCACTCGACTCCTGGGACCAGGCACCCGGCGCCTCCGCCCTGGAAACCGAGGTCCTCCACGCCCTGGCCGCCCTCGCCTACCCCCACCACCCCGCACCCGACGCCGTCACCACCACCGGCGGCACGGAGTCCAACCACCTCGCCCTCCTGCTCGCACGCGAGGAAGCCCGCAGAGGACGGCACAGGAGAAAAGCCGGGGGAGGACCCGGGGGAAGGCCCAGGGGAGCACGCACCGCCACAGCACCCGACGGCGCACACGACCCGGCGGCCGGAATCACACCCGGAACCACACCCCGCACCACCACGTACGACTCCTCGTACGGCACCTCACCCCGGCCCGACCACACCCTCCGCGTCATCTGCGGCGCCAACGCCCACCACAGCATCCACCGCGCCACCTGGCTCCTCGGCCTCCCCGCACCCCACGTCCTGCCCACCCCCACCGGCACCGTCGACCCCGCACACCTCCACACCGCACTCCACACCCACCACGGCACCCCCACCCTCGTCGTCGCCACCGCCGGCACCACCGACACCGGCCGCATCGACCCCCTGCCCCACCTCGCCGACCTCTGCGACACCCACCACGCCCGCCTCCACATCGACGCCTCCTACGGCGGCACCCTCCTCTTCAGCGACACCCTCCGCCCCGCGCTCCACGGCCTCGACCGCGCCCACACCATCGCCCTCGACCTGCACAAACTCGGCTGGCAACCCATCGCCGCCGGCCTCCTCGCCGTCCCCGACACCACCGCGCTCCACCCCCTCGCCCACCAGGCCGACTACCTCAACGCCCCCGACGACACCGAAGCCGGCCACCCCGACCTCCTCGGCCGCTCCCTGCGCACCACCCGCCGACCCGACATCCTCAAGATCGCCGTCACCCTCCGCGCCCTCGGCCGCACCGGCATGGGCCGCCTCGTCGAACGCGTCTGCGCCACCGCACACCACCTCGCCGACCTCATCGACGCCCACCCCCGCTTCGAACTGCACGCCCGCCCCACCCTCAGCACCGTCCTCTTCCGCCCCACCGGTGCCGACGACCACACCATCGCCACCACCCGCCGCCGCCTCCTCCACCACGGCCACGCCGTCCTCGGCCGCGCCACCACCTCCGACGGCCTCTGGCTCAAGACCACCCTCCTCAACCCCCACACCACCACCCACCACCTCCGCACCCTCCTCAACCTCGTGGAAGGCCACATCACCCCATGAACCACCCCAACCCCCCGAAAAAGACCCCCCACAACACCCCCGACACCACCCCCCAACCAGGCCCCCGCACCACCCCCGAGCAACCCCTCGACATCGCCGGCATCGGCATCGGCCCCTTCAACCTCTCCCTCGCCGCCCTCGCCCACGGCCTCCCCGACCTCCGCACCGCCTGCTACGACCAGACCCCCACCTTCCGCTGGCACCCCGGCCTCCTCATCGACGGCACCGCCCTCCAAGTCCCCTTCCTCGCCGACCTCGTCACCCTCGCCGACCCCACCAGCCCCTGGAGCTTCCTCAACTACCTCAAGGACCGCGAACGCCTCTACCCCTTCTACTTCGCCGAGCGATTCCACATCCAACGCGCCGAATACGACGCCTACTGCCGCTGGGTCAGCCAATCCCTCCCCGGCCTCCACTTCGGCCACCAGATCGACGCCCTCCGCTGGAACCCCGAACGCAACCTCTTCGAAATCGACTACACCCAACTCGACACCGAAGGAGAAGCCGAAGCACTCGGCCGCGCCTACGCCCGCAACCTCGTCCTCGGCGTCGGCACCACACCCCACATCCCCGAACCCCTGCGCCCCCTCACCGAAGCCCCCAACGTCCCCGTCATCCACTCGGCCGACTACCTCGACCACCGCGAAAAGATCCTCGCCGCCGACCACATCACCGTCATCGGCTCCGGCCAGTCCGGCGCCGAAGTCTTCCTCGACCTCCTCCGCAACCGCCCCACCGGCCGCGAAAAACTCCACTGGCTCGCCCGCACCCCCGCCTTCGCCCCCATGGAATACAGCAAACTCGGGCTCGAACAATTCACCCCCGACTACACCCGCTACTTCCACGCCCTCCCCGAAGGCGTACGCAACCAACTCCTGCCCCAGCAATGGCAACTCCACAAAGGCATCGCCGCCGAAACCCTCGCCGACATCCACGAAGAGCTCTACCGCCGCAGCCTCCACGGCGGCTGGCCCGACACCGTCCTCACCCCCGGAGTCTTCGTCCGCACCGCCGGCCGCGTCGGCACCACCCGCGTCGAACTCCACCTCGAACACGCCCAGCAAGGCACCCGCTCCCGCATCACCACCGACGCCGTCGTCCTCGCCACCGGCTACCGCGAACGCCGCACCGACACCCTCCTCGCCGCCCTCGACCCCTACATCCGCCGCGACCACAGCGACCGCCCCCGCATCGACGAGAACCACCGCCTCGTCCTCGACCCCCTCGTCAAGGGCGCCGTCCACGTCCAGAACGCCGAAACCCACACCCACGGCATCGGCACCCCCGACCTCGGCCTCGCCGCCTGGCGCAGCGCCGTCATCCTCAACGCCATCACCGGCAAGACCGCCTACCCCCTCCCCGAACGCACCGCCTTCACCACCTTCGGCCTGGAGCCGCGGCCACAGCCGCGACCCCGGACCACCACCTCAGAAGACCGGCGCACCATCCCGCGTCAACTTCCAGTCCACTGACGCGAAACGCCCCACATCGATCGCCCCCTGGGCCTTCACCCACGAGATGATCGTGTTACGGATCTCCTCCGAATTCGCCCACACCTGCTGCGCCCGGGCGACATGCGGAAAATTCCCCCCGCCACTCGCCCGGTAATTGTTCACCGCCAGCACAAACCGCGCCGCGTCGTCCAGCGGCTTCCCGTCGAACGTGAGCTTCGCGATCCGCGCCCCCGGCGCCTTCGCGATGTCGATCTCGTACGAGAGGCCGCTGACCACGTCATAATTGAAATCCGGAATGTTCTCCGCATTCGTCAGCTTCGCCGGATCCACCGGACCACCCGGAGCCGTCCGCACGTAATACCGCGCCGAGAACTCCAGATACTCCCGCACCTGAGCACCCGTCAACACCCGGGCCTCCAGCGTGTTCTCGAACGGATACAGACCCGCCACCTCACGGATCGACACCTTCCCCGCCGGCACCCCCGCCGTCCGCGAGAAACACGACGCCTGCGACAACACCGGCAACCCCGCGAACGCCGAACCCTTCAGCGCCGCACGCACCGTCTCCGCCTGCACATGATTGATGAAATCAATCACCGGCGTGTCCTTGTACGCCGCCTCCGCCGCACTCATCGCCGCCGACGACGTACCGATCACCTGATTCACATACGCCACCACCTTCCGGTGCTCACCCCGCAACAACCGAGTGATCTTCGGGTCCTCGGCGACCGCATTCGAATTCAGCACCTTCGCCCCCACCGATGCCACCCGCCAACAACCCCGCTCCCACACCAGATCGAAGTCGAACACCGTCAACCGCTGCCCCCACTTCAACGGCTCCGACAACACCACCTCCCGGCCCGACTCCTTGTTCACCACCCGACGCTCGGGAATCTCCACATGCGCATGCCCCACCAAAATCGCATCGATCCCCGGCACGCGCTCCGCCACCAACGCCGCCGCATTCTCCACATACGGCAACTGATCCCCGTACGACGACGTACCACTCGCCCCCGAATGCGCCGCCACGATCACCACATCCGCACCCATCGACCGAAGCTTCGGCACCCACTTCGCCGCCTGCTCCTCCAGCCCCGGGAACACCATCTTCCCCTGCACATTCGCCTTGTCCCAGATCGCGATCCCCGGATTCGTCAACCCCAGCACCGCCACCCGCACATCCCGCCCGAACGGCGTCCGCACCCGCTTGATCACATACGGCGGAAAAGCCGGACGCAACGTCTTCGCATCCAACGCGTTCGCACCCAGCAACGGGAAATCGCACTGCTCCTCGAACTTCCGCAGCACCGGAATACCGTAATTGAACTCGTGATTCCCCAGCGCCGCCGCGTCATACCCGATCGCATTCATCGCCCGCGCCATCGGATGCACCGGACCATGCGCCTTCGTGATCGGATCCACCCGCGCGTAGTAATACGACAGCTGAGTGCCCTGAATCGTGTCACCCGCGTCGATCAGCAGCGTATTCCGCCGCCCCTTCTCCTTACGGACCCCATTCACCAGCGTCGAGATCTTCGCCAGCCCCACATCGTTGTGCGCCTGGTCATCGAACTCCGCATCCGTGAAATAGTCCCAGTTGAAGACATTCCCGTGCAGATCCGTCGTCCCCAGCACCGTCAACGCGTAATGCCGGCCCCGGCCACCACCCGAGCCCGCCACCGCCTCCCGCGCCTCGGCCGACCCGGTACCCACCGACCCCACCAGCGCGACACCCGCACCCGTGGCAGCCGTACGCCCCAGGAAATTCCTCCGGTTCAACGCCACTTCAACTCCCAGAATCTCGCAGCTCAACTCAACGACAACGCGCGTAGATTCTGGCGTCCGCCACCCCAACCACAACACCCCCACAAGGTTGCGAAACGGTGACTCCCACGTGGCGTCCCCCACGCCCCGGCCTGAGACGCTGACCCCATGACCACACCCGCACCGCTGCCCTACGGAACCCCCGACAGCCCCCGACTCGCCGTCCGCGGCGAAGCCCGCCTCGAAGTCGACCCCGAAATCGCCCACATCAGCATCACCATCAGCGCCCGCGGCACCGACCGCACCACAGCACTCAACGACCTCACCCGCCGCAACAACCACACCCTCGACCTGCTCAAGACCTACGGCGACACCGTCGAAAAACTCGAAACCGGCACCTTCACCATCACCCCCCAACTC
The DNA here is from genome assembly GCF_044387105.1 of Streptomyces sp. NPDC020379. NCBI lineage: Bacteria > Bacillati > Actinomycetota > Actinomycetes > Kitasatosporales > Streptomycetaceae > Streptomyces > Streptomyces sp. NPDC020379. Next base: position 169,414 of record NZ_JBIRVR010000001.1, on the reverse strand, counting down.
ACCGAAAAAGGCCGCCACGAACGCATCCACGCCTACCACGGCAACGTCCGCCTCACCGCCACCCTCAGCGACTTCACCACCCTCGGCGAACTCACCACCCGCCTCGCAGCCCTCGACCTCACCAGCGTCGACGGCCCCTGGTGGGCACTGCGCCCCGACTCACCCGCCCACCGCGAAGCCCGCCGGCAAGCCGTCCGCGAAGCCGTGCAACGCGCCCGCGAATACGCCGGCGCCCTCGGCGCCCAGCTCGTCGCCCTCGTGGAACTCGCCGACCTCGGCGCCGAGAACACCGCCCCCGCCGGCCTGCCGCCCGCCCCCGGCGGCCTCATGCGCTCGGTCGGCTACGGCGGCGCCGCCCCCGCCCCCGCACTCGACCTCGAACCCCAGCGCCAGAACGTCTACGCACAGGTCAACGCACGGTTCACCATGACGCCCCCCGCACTCTGACGACGCTCGCGCGGGGCGTGCGCGAACGCTCATCGGAGCACCCCCGCGCACGTTTCACTAATTGTCAACGAGCTTTTACCAAACGGACGTTGGGGACTTGGACTCGACCAATTCTCTACCCACCGGTAGGTCATAAGGTCGTGCCATGCGCCGAGCAAAAATCGTCTGCACCCTGGGACCGGCCACCGACTCGTACGAGCAGATCAAGTCACTCGTCGAAGCCGGAATGGACGTCGCCCGGTTCAACCTCAGCCATGGCACCTACGTCGACCACGAGGCGCGCTACCACCGAGTACGCAAAGCCGCCGAAGAAACCGGCCGCAGCATCGGCATCCTCGCCGACCTTCAAGGCCCGAAGATCCGCCTCGGCCGATTCCATGAAGGCCCCGTACTTCTTGAACGCGGCGACGAGTTCACCATCACCGTCGAAGACATCGAAGGCGACCGCCACCACTGCGGCACCACCTACGACGGACTCGCCGCCGACGTCACCAAAGGCGAACGCATCCTCGTCGACGACGGCCGCGTCACTCTCGAAGTCACCCACGTCGACGGCCCCCGCGTACGCACCATCGTCATCGAAGGCGGCATGGTCTCCGACCATAAGGGCCTCAACCTCCCCGGCGTCGCCGTCTCCGTCCCCGCCCTCTCCGAAAAGGACGTCGAAGACCTCCGCTGGGCCATCAGGACCGGCGCCGACATCATCGCCCTCTCCTTCGTCCGCAGCGCAGACGACATCGTCGACGTCCACCGGGTCATGGACGACGAAGGCCGCCGCCTCCCCGTCATCGCGAAAATCGAAAAGCCCCAAGCCGTCGAGAACCTCCCCGGCATCGTCGACGCCTTCGACGGCATCATGGTCGCCCGCGGCGACCTCGGCGTCGAAATGCCCCTCGAAGCAGTCCCGATCGTGCAGAAGCGCGCCATCAAACTCGCCCGACGCAACGCCAAACCGGTCATCGTCGCCACCCAAATGCTCGACTCCATGATCGACGCATCCCGCCCCACCCGCGCCGAAGCCTCCGACGTCGCCAACGCGGTCATCGACGGCACCGATGCCGTCATGCTTTCGGGTGAGACCAGCGTCGGCAAATACCCCGTCGAAACGGTCAAGACCATGGGCCGCATCGTCGCCGCCGCCGAGGAGGACATCCTCGCCAAGGGCCTCCCACCCCTCAGTGAACGCGGCAAACCCCGCACCCAAGGCGGCTCCGTCGCCCGCGCCGCCGCCGAAATGGGCGACTTCCTCGGCGCCACCTACCTCGTCGCCTTCACCCAATCCGGCGACACCGCACGCCGCTTGTCCCGCTACCGCTCACCGATCCCTCTGCTGGCCTTCACCCCCGAGCCGGCCACCCGCTCACAACTCAACCTCACCTGGGGCGTGGAGACCTTCCTGGGACCCATGGTCCAGACGACCGACGAAATGGTCGACCAGGTCGACGAACACCTGCTGAAGATCGGCCGCTGTCAGAAGGGCGACGTGGTCATCATCACCGCCGGCTCCCCGCCGGGGGTCGCCGGAACCACCAACCTCGTACGGGTCCACCACATCGGAGAGGAGTGAAAAACCGGCCTCAACACCGCCTGGAACGGCCCCTGCACGGGCTCCGCAGGGGGAACGCACAACCGTACGACCCGGGCCGAGGGTGACGGGCCCACCCCGCTCGCACTCCGGCCCCAGCGGCCCGCCGACGCCCGCACACCATAGGCCCCGACCTGGGCTTTCACGCGCTCCGGCCCTACGGTTTCCCCAGACGGAAGGGGGACCGGATGGACCGGAACATCCGCACGGTCGACGACGTACTGGGGCTCCTCGACGGCCTGTTCGCACCGGAAGCCGACCGCTGGACAGCCGGCGGCGCCACCTGGTGGGACGGCTTCTACAACGACCGGACAAAACTCGTGCCGTTCTTCGTCGCCAAACCGGACGAGAACCTGGCCTCGTACATCGACCGCGGGCTGATCACCCCCGGCCGAGCCCTCGACCTGGGCTGCGGCCCGGGCCGCAACGCGCTGCACCTGGCCGCGCTGGGCTTCCAGGTGGACGCGGTCGATCTCTCCCCGACAGCCATCACCTGGGCCGAGGAACGCGCCCGCGAGGCCGGGGCCGACATCCGCTTCCACTGCGGCGACGCGTTCGCTCTGGCCGAGACCGAACTGACGGGCCCCTACGACCTGATCTACGACTCGGGCTGCTTCCATCATCTGCCGCCCCACCGTCGCATCAGCTACCGCGCTCTTCTCGATCGTGTGCTTGCCCCGGGCGGCCACTTGGGCCTGACCTGCTTCGCGGCTGGAGCGATGGGCTCCGAACTCTCCGACGCGGCGCTCTACCGGGAGTCGGGCCTTGGGGGTGGGCTCGCTTATACGCCGGAGGCGTTGCGCTGGATCTTCTCCGACCTGGAGGAGGCCGAACTCCGGCGGATGCGGGATGAATTGCCGGAGTCTTCGTATTACGGCGTGCCGTTTCTGTGGGCGGCGCTGTTCCGGCGAGGGGTGTAAGGGTCAGTACTTGGGGCCTATGTGGGTGTCCATGAGGGCGACGGATGCTTTGCGGGCTACGGAGATGTTGTACGGGTCCTTGCCGCGCCGCGTGGTCTTCCATTCGACGCCGACCTTGTCGAGGGTGTCGGAGTAGAGGTTCAGGATGTCTTCCGACTTGTTGGTGAAGAGGTACCTCGGGTACTCGTAGCGCTTGTGCTCACCCCCGACGAGGCGGATGGTCCAGTTCGTTACCCGGCACCCGTCGGAATGGATCAGCCCGCGTATGAACTCCCAAGGGTGGGCGTCCACGATGCGTTGTTGCCACGATTCGAGGGAGATGCGCCGTTCGTGCTTCTTGCCGGGGCCGTGCTGAGGGAACAAGCACGGCCAGTGCTGGCTGTACGACTTGACCTCGACGCAGCCGTCACGCTGCCGCTGATTCACGCTGGGCAAGGACATGACCTTGCGCATGGCGGCCCCTGCGCTCTCGATCAGGCCGGGCCAGGCGTCAGCGCAGTAGATGGACAAGTGGTGTTGCTTGGGCTTGGAGATGATGTGGCCATCGCCGAGGTAGAGGCCGAGCAAGTAGGCGTACGCCGGGCCGTCCAGGGCCTGATCTGTGCATCTGGGGCAGTCGGTTGGGTGAGTGAAAGTCTCGCCATGGCGTCGCCGGTCCTCGTAGCGCCACCAGCCGACTGTGCCTCGCGGGACGCCGAGTTGTTCGGCCACTGCTCGATTGGCCATGCCTTGCCGCATCAGAGTCACGGCCCGATTGCGCGTCTGGGAGTCGTACATGACTGCGAGCTTGGCTGGATTCAAGCCATCGGGAGCCGGTTCGAAGGTGCGTTCACCGGAGTGAGTGAAGATCGCCAATCACTGGCTGACCTTGGAAGTGAAGGTGAAGTGCCCTGGGTGGGATTCGAACCCACACTGAATACTGTTTGAGAGTATCGTCTCTGCCATTGGACTACCAGGGCTGGCCTATGAAACCAAGGTTAGCGGAATCCCGCTGTGCGTCAAACATACAGGACCTAGGTAGGCTCATGGGGCACCACCTGCCCCCATCGAGGAGACCCGTGACCGCCGCCGAGCCCACGCCGCCCGTCGACGACGAGCAGCCGCACATCCCTCCCCACACCACCCGCGTCGTGATCGCCGAGGACGAGGCCCTCATCCGGCTCGATCTCAAAGAGATGCTCGAAGAAGAGGGGTACTCCGTAGTCGGCGAGGCGGGCGACGGGGAGACCGCGGTCGCGCTCGCCCGGGAGCACAAGCCGGACCTGGTCATCCTGGACGTGAAGATGCCCGTCCTCGACGGGATCTCCGCCGCCGAGCAGATCGCCGCGGACTCGATCGCGCCGGTGCTGATGCTCACCGCCTTCTCGCAGCGCGAGCTCGTGGAGCGGGCGCGGGACGCCGGGGCGATGGCGTATCTCGTGAAGCCGTTCAGCAAGAGCGACGTGGTGCCCGCCATCGAGATGGCGGTGTCGCGCTTCACCGAGCTGAAGGCGCTGGAGCAGGAGGTCGCCGACCTTTCCCAGCGGCTGGAGACGCGGAAGCTCGTGGACCGGGCGAAGAGCGTTCTCCAGACGCAGTACGGGCTGACGGAGCCGGCCGCGTTCCGGTGGATCCAGAAGACGTCGATGGACCGGCGGCTGTCCATGCAGCAGGTGGCCGAGGCGGTCATCGAGGACGCCGAGGAGAAGAAGGCCAAGGGGTAGTAGACAGCGGAAGGAAAGGGCCCGCGCCATGGAATGGCGCGGGCCCTTTCCCTATGTCTCAGTCCTCCCCGAGATACGCCTTTCGCACCGATTCGTCGTGCAGAAGATCCGCGCCCGACCCCGAAAGGGAAATCTTTCCGATTTCCATGACGTGGCCCTGGTCGGCGAGTGACAGCGCGGCCTGTGCGTTCTGTTCGACGAGCAGGATGGTGGTGCCGGTGTCCTTGAGTTCGGCGATGGTCTCCATGATCTTCTGCATCATGATCGGGGAGAGGCCCATGGAGGGCTCGTCGAGCATGAGGAGCTTGGGGCGGGACATCAGGGCCCGGCCCATGGCGAGCATCTGCTGTTCGCCGCCGGAGAGGGTGCCCGCGGCCTGCTTTGCTCGTTCGCCGAGGATGGGGAAGAGCTCGTAGGCGCGCTGGATGTCCTGCTGGATGCCGCTGGTGTCCTTGCGGAGGAACGCTCCGAGCTGGAGGTTCTCGGCGATGGTGAGGCGGGGGAAGATGTGGCGGCCTTCGGGGGAGTGGGCGAGGCCGAGGGCGACGATCTCGTGGGCGGGGGTGCCGACGATGTCGCGGCCGTCGAAGCGGACGGTGCCGCCGAGTGGCTTGATGAGGCCGGAGAGGGTGCGGAGCGTGGTGGTCTTCCCGGCGCCGTTGGTGCCGATGAGGGTGACGATCCGGCCGGTCTCGACGGTGAAGGTGATTCCCTTGACGGCTTCGATCTTGCCGTAGGCGACGCGGAGGTTCCGGACCTCCAGGAGGGCGGTCATCGGTCCTCCTCCGCGTGGGCGGCTTCCGCTTCCGCTTCCGCGGCTTCGACTTCGGCGACTTCCTCCTGGCCGGGGGCGCCTTCGAAGGGTGTGCCGAGGTAGGCGGCGATGACGCGTTCGTCGGCCTGGACGGTGTCCGAGGTGCCTTCGACGAGCTTTTCGCCTTGGACGAGGACGGCGACGCGGTCGCAGAGATTGAAGATGAAGCGCATGTCGTGCTCGATGACGAGGACGGCGGTGCCCTGTGCGCGGATGGCGCGGACGAGTGTTTCGGTGGCGCGGGTCTCCTGGGGGTTCATTCCGGCGGTGGGTTCGTCGAGCAGGAGGAGTCCGGGGTCGCTGGCGAGCGCGCGGGCGATTTCGAGCTTGCGTTGTTCGCCGTAGGGGAGGTTGCGGGCGAGGTGGTCGGCTTTGTGGGTGAGGCCGGTGAAGTCGAGGAGTTCCATGGCGCGTCGGGTGGAGGCGGTTTCGGCGCGGTGGAAGCGTGGGCTGCGGAGGAGGGCGGCGAAGAGTCCTTCTTTGGTGCGGGTGTGGCGGCCGACGAGGACGTTTTCGAGGACGGTCATATTGGCGAAGAGCCGGATGTTCTGGAAGGTGCGGGCGATGCCGGCTCGGGTGACGAGGTGGGGTTTGGGCGGGAGGACGGTGTCGCGGTAGGTGACGGTGCCTTCGGTGGGGCGGTAAAGGCCGGTGAGGCAGTTGAAGAAGGTGGTTTTTCCGGCGCCGTTGGGGCCGATGAGTCCGACGATTTCGTGCTGGTGGACGGTGAGGTCGACGGTGCGTACGGCGGTGAGGCCGCCGAAGCGCATGGTGACGCCGGTGGCGGTGAGGACGGGGGCGTCGTGGGTGGTGTTCATGGTGGTTACGCCTCCGCCTTGGTGATGCCGAGGGTTCCGGTGGCGTCCTCGTGGTATTCGAGTTGCTGCCTGCGGTTGGGGATGAGTCCTTCGGGCCGGAAGCGCATGAGGAGGATGAGGGCGAGGCCGAAGGCGAGGAGTTGGTAGTCGTGGAGGAATTGGAGTTTGGCGGGGATGAGATAGAGGAGGGCTGCGCCGAGGAGGGGGCCGCGGATGGTGCCCATGCCGCCGAGGATGACGGCGGCGAGGAGGAATGCGGAGTTGGGGGGTACGGGACCGGCGAAGACGTATTGCTCGGGCACGACGGTGTAGGCGACGTGGGCCTGTACGGTGCCGGCGAGTCCGGCGAGGGTGGCGCCGAGGGCGAAGGCGAGGAGTTTGAGGCGGAAGCTGTTGATGCCCATGGCACTGGCGGCGGTCTCGTCCTCGCGGATGGCGATCCAGGCGCGGCCGATGCGGGAGTTGCCGGCTCGGCTGAAGACGAGGACGACGAGGATCGTGATGAGGAGCATGAGGAGGTAGTAGTTGGCGAAGGGGTTGAGGGTGATGCCGGCGAGGTGGTGGGTGGAGCCGAAGTTGTAGCCGTAGAGGTTGAGGTCGGGGATGTTGGGGATGCCGTTGGGGCCGTTGGTGAGGGAGGGGCCGGATTCGCCGTTGAGGTTGCCGACGGTGATGCGGAAGATCTCGCCGAAGCCGAGGGTGACGATGGCGAGGTAGTCGCCGCGGAGGCGGAGGGTGGGGGCGCCGATGACGACGCCGAAGGCGAGTGAGGTGGCGGCGCCGGTGAGGACGGCGGCCCAGAAGGGGAAGTGGACGCCGAGGGTGGAGGCGGTGGAGCCGGAGACGAGGGCCGCGGTGTAGGCGCCGACGCCGAGGAAGGCGACGTAGCCGAGGTCGAGGAGGCCGGCGAGGCCGACGACGACGTTGAGGCCGAGGGCGACGGTCGAGAAGATCAGGATGTTGACGGCGATCAGGGTGTATTGGTCGGTGGACTGGGTGAGGGGGAAGAGGGCGGCGGCGACGAAGGCGGCCGTGATGGTGATGTTGCGGTGTTTGTCGGTGAGTTCGGTGAGTCTGGTGACGAGTCCGGCTTTGCGGAGGGCGAGGGTGGCGAAGGCGGCGAGGATGAGGAAGCCGGTGAAGAGTTCGCCGTAGCCGGTGCCGATGCCGTAGGTGACGAGGTAGAGGGCGATGCCGAAGGCGGCGGCGATGATGAGGATTTCGGCCCAGGCGGGGAGCGGTCGGGCGGTGGGGAGGGGCCGGTCGGTGCGGCCGGGGCGGATGGTGCGCAGGGTGCCGCGGAGTGCGGTGGCCAGGGGGCGGGGCAGTGTGGCGAGGCGGCTGTCGGGCGGGTAGGAGGCGGTGGTGCGGCGGTCGATGGGGAGGCCGAGGGCGCCGGTGAGGGTGAGCAGGGCGGCGAGTGCGGCGATGTAGCCGCCGGGTTCGAGGTTGGCGAGTCCGCCGAGTTGTACGGCGATGGCGGCGAGGGTGTACCAGGTGGTGGCGAGGGTGCCGGCGGCGAGGTAGGTGGTGGCGTCGTGGCGTTGGGTGGGGTTGAGCCAGCGGAGTCCGGGGGTGGGCCGGGTGGCGAGGGTGAGGGCGAGGGTGAAGAGGGCTCCGGTGAGGGTGAGGAGTTGGAGTCCGCCGGGGTAGCCGGTGACGGTGAGGTTGCCGGGGAAGGCGGTGGTCCAGGTCCAGGAGAGGAAGGTGGAGGCGGTGGTGAGGAGGGCGCCGGCGGTGGTGAGGGTGCGGGCGGCGGTGAGGGGGAGGGGGATGACGGGGGTGGTTTCGATGGTGGTGGGGTTGGCTGGGGTCATGGTGGTCACGCCCGATCCGCGACGCGTTCGCCGAGCAGTCCTTGGGGCCTGATCAGCAGGACGAGGATGAGGAGGACGAAGGCCCAGACGTCCTTCCAGCCGCCGCCTCCGAGTTGGTGCATGCCGGGGATGTTCTGGATGTAGGTGGTGGAGGCGGCTTCGGCGATGCCGAGGACGACGCCGCCGAGCATGGCGCCGTAGATGTTGCCGATGCCGCCGAGTACGGCGGCGGTGAAGGCTTTGAGGCCGAGGATGAAGCCCATTTCGAAGTTGATCTGGCCGGCGCGGAGTCCTTGGGCGACCGCGGCGACGGCGGCGAAGGCGCCGCCGATGGCGAAGGCGAGGACGATGATGCGGTCGGTGTTGATGCCCATGAGTTTTGCGGTGTCGGGGTCCTGGGCGGTGGCTTGCATGGCGCGGCCGGTGCGGCTCTTGGCGACGAAGAGGCCGAGGGCGAGCATGCAGAGGGGTGCGGCGATGAGGACGAAGAGGTCGTCGCGCTGGATGTGGATGTTGCTCGCGAGTTCGAAGGCGTCGCCTTGGAATTGGGGGAAGGGGCGGGATTTCTTGGCGTCGGGGTAGAAGGCCCAGACGGTTTGCTGGAGGGCTATGGAGAGGCCGATGGCGGTGATGAGGGGGGCGAGGCGGGGGGCGTTGCGGAGGGGGCGGTAGGCGAAGCGTTCGGCGGCGGTGGCGATGGCGACGGAGGCTGTGGCGCCGCCGATGAGCATGAGGGGGAGGGCGGTGGCGAGGGTGGTGCCGGCGGGGAGCCAGAGGTGGATGGTGAGGGCGCCGAAGGCGCCGATCATGACGATCTCGCCGTGGGCGAAGTTGATGAGTTGGACGATGCCGTAGACCATGGTGTACCCGATGGCGATGAGGCCGTAGAGGGCACCGAGGGCGAGTCCGCTGACCAGCGTTTGCGGCAGTTGGTGCACCGCGGGCCTCCGATGTGGGTGTCGGATGTGGGTCCGCGCGAGGGCGTGGTGGTGGCGTCCTCGCGCGGTGGGGTGGGTGGCCTTGGGTGTGGGGGGTCAGTCCTTGAAGGTGGCGCTCTTGATGGAGTGCCAGGTGTTGCCCTGGACTTGGTAGACGGTGAGTTGTTTGTTGGTGGTGTCGCCGAATTCGTCGAAGGAGACCTTGCCGGTGACTCCGTCGAAGGAGATCTTGCTCATGGCTTCGGTGACTTTGTCGCGGGCGTTGCCGGGGAGTTTTCCGTTGTTGTCTTCGACGGTTTTTTTGACGGCTTGGACGATGGCCCAGGCGGCGTCGTAGGAGTAGCCGCCGTATGCGGCGTAGGGGTCTTTGTAGCCGGCGTTGGCGTAGTTCTTGACGAAGGTTTTGGCGGAGTCGAGCTGGTCGACGGGGTAGCCGACGGAGGTGCCGAGGTCGCCGTCGTTGCTTTCGCTGGAGGCGGTGATGAAGGCGGGGTCGTAGATGCCGTCGCCGCCCATGAGGGGGATGTGGGCGCCGGCTTTTTTGACCTGGTCGGAGAGGAGTCCGCCTTCGGGGTACTGGCCGCCGAAGTAGACGATGTCGGCGCCGGAGTTCTTGATTTTGTTGGCGACGCTGGAGAAGTCGGTTTCCTTGACGGTGATGTGGTCGGTGCCGACGACCTGGCCGCCGAGGTGTTTGAATTCTTGGGCGAAGATGGAGGAGAGGCCGACGCCGTAGGTCTGTTTGTCGTCGACGACGAAGGCTTTGGTTTTCTTGGCGTCGTTGTGGGCGTATTGGGCGGCGAAGCGGCCTTGGATGATGTCGGTGGTGGCGGTGCGGAAGTAGGTTTTGAAGGGGCGGGTTTTCTGGCCTTTGAGCCAGTTGGGGCCTTGGCTGAGTTCGGGGCTGGTGTTGGCGGGTGAGACCTGGGTGAGGCCGGCGCGGGCGAAGACGCCTTGCATGGATTGGCTGACGCCGGAGTTGAGGGGGCCGACGACGCCGAGGACGCTCTTGTCGGCGACGAGTGTGGTGGCGTTCTGCTGGCCGGAGGCGGGGACGGCCTGGTCGTCGAGGGGTTCGGTCTTGAAGGTGATGCCTTTGACTTCTTTGTTGTCGTTGGCGGTGCGGGCGGCGAGGTCGACGGAGTTCTTGATGCCTTGGCCGAGGGCGGAGAGTGATCCGGTGAGTGGGGCGTCGACGCCTATGACGACGGTGGTGTTGGCGCTGTTGCTGTTGTCGGTGCCGCTTTTGTCGTCGCGGGATCCGCATGCGCTGAGGGTGAGGGCGCCGGTGGCGATGGCGGTGGTGAGGACGAGGAGGGAGCGGTGTCGCAAGGTGGGGTCCTTTCCCTGGCGCGGCTGCCTCTGCTGAGGTGCCGTGTCTCCCGCCGGGCGGGGTGGGAAGGTGTGGGTTCGGGTCGTGCGGCGCCCGGGGGTGGTGACTGGCCGTGACTCTAGGGGTGTGCGGCGGTGGGTGGCAGAGGTGCTGGCCATGATGTGACTGTCTTGTTATGACGCAGGTCACTTGGGGGCGTTGCTGTAGCAGTATTGCGCGGACAGTCTTCGCCTTTGGGGTGAATGGCATCATCCAGATAGTGCGAAGGTGTAGTTCCGCTAATGCGTCGGTGGCGCGGCGGGGCCCGGCGTGTGTGGTGTCGGCGGAGGGGGTCGCGGGCGGGGTGGCGGGGGAAGTGGATCGCCGTGGTGCCGCACGGCGTGGGGGTCACGCAGTGTTATGTGGGTGGGGGGCGCCAGTTCTCGGAGCTGTGGGTGGCGCCGTCGGCCGCGGCGCAGCGCTGCTGTGCCTGACGCTCTATCAGTTTCCGGGCGGCGTCGGTGCCGTGCCGCTGTTGTTCGGTGCGGGCGGCCCGGACGATGTCGTCGTAGATGACGTACTGGTCGTTGGACAGGCCCTTTTGTTCCCAGTCGAGTCCGGCCCAGTGGCCGCCGGTGAGGTCCTGGCCGGCCCAGTAGGTGATGAGCTTGGCGCACACCTGGACGGGTGGGTCGGTGTGGCCGGCGGCGCCCTCGCCGTGGGTGTCGGAGCAGCCGGTGGCGAGGGCGGTGGTGAGCAGCAGGGTGCCGATGGCGGTGGGCAGCCGTCGGGGTGTCCGGTGGGTGGGGTCCCTCATGGCCGAAAGGTAGGGCGGGTCGGCCGGGTGAGGAAGGGGTGTGCGGGTGGTGGCGGGTGCGGAGGTGCGGGGTCCGGTCAGGCGGTGGTGTCCGCCGGGCGGAGGGCGCAGGTGAGGCGGGCGGTGCAGACGCGCTTGTCCTGGTCGTCGGTGATGACGATTTCGTAGGTGGCGGTGGTGCGGCCGCGGTGGACGGGGGTGGCGACGGCGGTGATCAGGCCGGAGCGTACGCCGCGGTGGTGGGTGCAGTTGAGGTCGACGCCGACGGCGATCTTGCCGGGGCCGCCGTGGAGCATGGCGCCGACGGAGCCGAGGGTTTCGGCGAGCACGGCGGAGGCGCCGCCGTGGAGGAGGCCGTAGGGCTGGGTGTTGCCCTCGACGGGGAGGGTGCCGACGACGCGGTCGGGGGAGGCTTCGCGGACCTGGAGGCCCATGCGGTTGCCGAGGTGGCCGGCGGAGAAGAGGGCGCGCAGGTCGTGTCCGCTGCCGGCCCATTCGTCGAGGACCTGCTGCGGGAACGTGGTCTGGCTCTGCTCGCCCATGGGTCCGGCTCCGTTCGTCCTTGGTGGTTGCGTGGTGAACGTCTTATCAGGTGGGTGGGGTTGGTGCGGGAGCCGGGTGGGTGATCAGGCCGGACGGGCGGGTTCCACCCTGATGACCAGGGACTTGCTGGCGGGGGTGTTGCTGGTGTCGGCGGTGTGGTCGAGGGGGACGAGGACGTTGGTCTCGGGGTAGTAGGCGGCGGCGCAGCCGCGGGCGGTGGGGTAGTGGACGACGCGGAAGCCGGGTGCGCGGCGTTCGCTGCCGTCGGTCCATTCGCTGACGAGGTCGGCGTAGGTGCCGTCGGCGAGGTCGAGTTCGGCCGCGTCGTCGGGGTTGACGAGGATGACGCGGCGGCCGTTCTTGATGCCGCGGTAGCGGTCGTCGAGGCCGTAGATGGTGGTGTTGTACTGGTCGTGGGAGCGCAGGGTCTGCAGGAGCAGGCGGCCTTGGGGTGCGCGGGGGTATTCGATGCCGGCGGCGGTGAAGTTGGCCTTGCCGGTGGTGGTGGGGAAGCGGCGTTCGTCGCGGGGTGCGTGGGGGAGGGTGAAGCCGCCGGGGCGGGCGACGCGGGCGTTGAAGTCCTCGAAGCCGGGGATGACGCGGGCGATGCGGTCGCGGATGGTGCCGTAGTCCTTCTCGAAGTCTTCCCAGGGGGTGGTGCTCCGGGGGCCGAGGGTGCGGCGGGCGAGGCGGCAGACGATGGCTGTCTCGGAGAGCAGGTGGGGGCCGGCGGGGCGGAGACGGCCGCGGGAGGCGTGGACCATGCCCATGGAGTCCTCGACGGTGACGAACTGGTCGCCGCCGGCCTGGTGGTCGCGCTCGGTGCGGCCGAGGGTGGGGAGGATCAGGGCGCGGGCGCCGGTGACCACGTGGGAGCGGTTGAGCTTGGTGGAGACGTGGACGGTGAGGCGGGCGCGGCGTACGGCGGCTTCGGTGACGTCGGTGTCGGGGGTGGCGGAGACGAAGTTGCCGCCCATGGCGAGGAAGACCTTGGCCTGGCCGTCGCGGAGGGCGCGGATGGCGCGGACGACGTCGAGGCCGTGTTCGCGGGGCGGGGTGAAGCCGAATTCCTTCTCGAGGGCGTCGAGGAAGGCGGGGGCGGGGCGTTCGAAGATGCCCATGGTGCGGTCGCCCTGGACGTTGCTGTGGCCGCGGACGGGGCAGACGCCGGCGCCGGGGCGGCCGATGTTGCCGCGGAGGAGGAGGAAGTTGACGACTTCGCGGATGGTGGGGACGGCGTGCTTGTGCTGGGTGAGGCCCATGGCCCAGCAGACGATGGTGCGGCGGGAGGCGACGATCATTTCGAGGGCGCGCTCGATCTCCTCGCGGCGCAGGCCGGTGGCGCGCAGTGTCTCGTCCCAGTCGGCGGCGCGTGCGGTTCGCGCGAATTCCTCGAAGCCGTGGGTGTGTTCGGCGATGAAGTCGGTGTCGAGGGCGCCTTCGGTTTCGAGGATCAGGCGGTTGAGGGTGCGGAAGAGCGCTTGGTCGCCGCCGAGGCGGATCTGGAGGAAGAGGTCGGTGAGGGGGGTGCCGACGCCGCTGATGCCGCGGGCGTTCTGGGGGTTCTTGAAGCGTTCCATGCCCGCTTCGGGGAGCGGGTTGACCGTGATGATCTTCGCGCCGCCGGCCTTGGCCTTTTCGAGGGCGCTGAGCATGCGGGGGTGGTTGGTGCCGGGGTTCTGTCCGGCGACGATGATCAGGTCGGCCTGGTGGAGGTCTTCGAGGAGGACGCTGCCCTTGCCGACGCCGATGGTCTCCGAGAGTGCGGAGCCGGAGGACTCGTGGCACATGTTGGAGCAGTCGGGGAGGTTGTTGGTGCCGAATTCGCGGGCGAAGAGCTGGTAGAGGAAGGCTGCTTCGTTGCTGGTGCGGCCGGAGGTGTAGAAGACGGCTTCGTCGGGGGAGGCGAGGGCGTCGAGTTCTTCGGCGATGATGTCGAAGGCGCGGTCCCAGCTGACCGGTTCGTAGTGGTCGGCGCCTTCGGCGAGGTGCATGGGCTGGGTGAGGCGGCCCTGCTGGCCGAGCCAGTAGCCGCTGCGGCCGGCGAGGTCGCTGACGGAGTGGGCGGCGAAGAAGTCGGGGGTGACGCGGCGGAGGGTGGCTTCCTCGGCGACGGCCTTGGCGCCGTTCTCGCAGAATTCGGCGGCGTGCCGCTTCTCGCCCTCGGGCCAGGCGCAGCCGGGGCAGTCGAAGCCGTCCTTCTGGTTGACCTTGAGCAGGGTGAGGGCGGTGCGTTTGAGGCCCATCTGCTGGTGGGCCATGCGCAGGGAGTGGGCGACGGCGGGGAGGCCGGCGGCGGCGTGCTGCGGGGCGGCGACTTCGGGTGCGTCCTGGACCGGATCGCTGGTCGGCGGCTTGCCTGCCATCTCGCTCTCCCTTGAGCGGTCGGGTGGTCGCGGATCCGTGCGTGGGTGTGGTCCGCGGATGTCCGTACGTGCTGATCCTGTCACGGGGCACTGACAGGGGTGTCGTCGAGGCGGGCGGGAGGTGCGTGTGGCCGGGATTGTCAGTGGTCCGTGGCAGGATCGGGGGCGTGGCAGCAAAGGCGACGAAGGCAGCGAAGATGAGCGCAGTGACCGGGTCCGAGGCGGCGGGGGGAGACCGGCCCCGGCTGCTCCTGATGGACGGGCACTCCATGGCGTACAGGGCGTTCTTCGCGCTGCCCGCGGAGAACTTCACCACGGCGGGTGGCCAGCCGACGAACGCGGTCTACGGCTTCGCGTCGATGCTGGCGAACACCCTGCGTGATGAGCGGCCCACGCACTTCGCGGTGGCGTTCGACGTGTCCCGTAAGACGTGGCGCTCGGCGGAGTTCCCGGAGTACAAGGCGACGCGTTCGAAGACGCCGGACGAGTTCAAGGGGCAGGTCGAGCTGATCGGCGAGCTGCTGGACGCGATGCGGGTGCCGCGGTTCGCGGTGGACGGCTTCGAGGCCGACGATGTGATCGCGACGCTGGCGACGCAGGCGGAGGCGGAGGGCTTCCACGTCTCGATCGTCACGGGTGACCGTGACTCCTTCCAGCTGGTGTCCGACGATGTCACGGTGCTGTATCCGACGAAGGGCGTGTCGGAGCTGACGCGCTTCACCCCGGAGAAGGTGCAGGAGAAGTACGGCCTGAGCCCGTCGCAGTATCCGGACTTCGCGGCGCTGCGCGGTGATCCGTCGGACAATCTGCCGGGCATCCCGGGTGTGGGTGAGAAGACGGCCACGAAGTGGATCACCCAGTTCGGTTCGTTCGCGGAGCTGGTGGAGCGGGTCGAGGAGGTCAAGGGCAAGGCCGGGCAGAATCTCCGTGATCACCTGGAGTCGGTCAAGCTCAACCGCCGTCTCACCGAGATGGTGCGTGATGTGGCCCTGCCGGTGGGTCCGGACGGGCTGGTGCGCGCGGCGTACGACCGCACGGCGCTGATCGCGTTCCTGGAGGGGCTGGAGATCCGTAACCAGGGTCTGCGGGACCGGCTGCTGGCGGCCGACCCCGGGGCGGAGGCCGAGGAGGAGGCGCCGCCGGCCGCCGGTGCCGAGGTCGACGGTGTGGTGCTGGCGGCGGGCGGGCTCGCTCCGTGGCTGGCCGAGCACGGCTCCGGTCCGCTGGGTCTGGAGATGGTCGACTCCTGGTCGCAGGGCAGCGGCCGGGTGGCCGAGATCGCTCTGGCGTCGGGTGAGGGGCCCGCGGTCTGGTTCGATCCGGCGGAGCTGGACGAGGCGGACGAGCGGGCGTTCGCCGCGTGGAGCGCGGACGCGGCGCGGCCGAAGGTGATGCACGACGCGAAGGCCGCGATGCGGGTCTTCGCCGAGCACGGCTGGTCGGTCGCCGGAGTGGAGATGGATACCGCGCTGGCCGCTTATCTGGTCAAGCCCGGCCGCCGTTCGTTCGCCCTGGACGCGCTGTCGGTGGAGTATCTGGGCCGTGAGCTGGCGACGGCCGCCGCGGGCGACGGGCAGCTGGCGTTCGGCGCGGACGAGCAGGCCGAGGCGGACGCCCTGATGGGCCGGGCGCGTACGGTCCTGGATCTGGGTGCCGCCTTCACGGGCCGGCTGAAGGACGTGGGCGCGGCGGAGCTCCTCACCAATGTGGAGCTGCCGACGAGCGCGCTGCTGGCGCGCCTGGAGCGGGCGGGCATCGCGGCGGACCGCGGCTGGCTGGAGCGGATGGAGCAGCAGTTCGCGGCGGCGGTGCAGCAGGCGGTCACGGAGGCGCACGCGGCGGCGGGCCACGAGTTCAACCTGGGCTCGCCCAAGCAGCTCCAGGAGGTCCTCTTCGGTGAGCTGGGCCTGCCGCGTACGAAGAAGACCAAGACGGGGTACACCACGGATGCCGACGCCCTGGCCTGGCTCGCGGCGCAGACGGAGAACGAGCTGCCGGTGATCATGCTCCGGCACCGTGAGCAGTCCAAGCTGCGTTCCACGGTGGAGGGGCTGATCAAGGCCATCGCTCCCGACGGGCGGATCCACACCACGTTCAACCAGACGGTGGCCGCCACCGGCCGACTGTCGTCCACGGACCCGAATCTGCAGAACATCCCGGTGCGTACGGACGAGGGCCGTGCCATCCGGCGGGGCTTCGTGGTCGGCGAGGGCTTCGAGACCCTGATGACCGCGGACTACAGCCAGATCGAGCTGCGGGTGATGGCCCACCTCTCCGAGGACGAGGGCCTGATCGAGGCGTTCGCGTCGGGTGAGGATCTGCACACCACGGTCGCCTCCCAGGTCTTCGGCGTGGCCAAGGCCGACGTCGATCCGGAGATGCGCCGGAAGATCAAGGCGATGTCGTACGGCCTGGCCTACGGCCTGTCGGCGTTCGGTCTCTCGCAGCAGCTCAACATCGCCCCGGACGAGGCGCGCCGGCTGATGGACACCTTCTTCGAGCGGTTCGGAGGGGTGCGCGACTATCTGCAGCGGGTGGTCGAGGAGGCGCGGGCGACGGGCTATACCGAGACGATGCTCGGCCGCCGCCGCTATCTGCCGGATCTCAACAGCGACAACCGCCAGCGCCGTGAGATGGCGGAGCGGATGGCGCTGAACGCGCCGATCCAGGGCACGGCCGCCGACATCGTGAAGATCGCGATGCTGCGGGTGGGGCAGGCGCTGGAGGCCGAGGAGCTCACCTCCCGGATGCTGCTCCAGGTGCACGACGAAATCGTGCTGGAGATCGCCCCGGGCGAGCGCGAGGCGGTGGAGGCGCTGGTGCGCCGCGAGATGGCCGGGGCGGTGGAACTGCGCGCTCCGCTGGATGTGTCGGTCGGTGTGGGCGGGGACTGGGAGTCGGCGGCGCACTAGCCGCTTCCCTGCGGGCGTCGCGGGTCGGGTGCGGGCGGTTTCGGCTGCCCGCCCCACCGCTGCGCGGCGGTGTCCTCAGGTTCCGGACGGGCTGATGCGGGGGATGCGGGTGCGGATCCAGCCCGCATCGGCGACGACGGGCCTGTCCGGCAACGACAAGCCTGCCCGGCGAGGGCGCGCCCGAAGGGTGGTGCGGCAGGCCGCTCCCGGCCTGCCCCAGCCGCCCAACCCCCTTGGTTTATGCGGCCCCTGTTGCTAGCGTGCCCCACTCCTGACGGTCCATCAGCTGTCTTGGGAGGCGGACGTATGCGCGCACTGGCCGCCGTGGCCATCGGAGTGGCCGCCGCCCTCGCCCTCGTCCTCGCGGTGACCGCGATCGGGCCGCCGGGCGGGCGGACGTCGCCGAAGCCGCTCCTCACCACCGTCCCCGCACACCCCTGAGCGCGGGCCCGCCGTGCGCCGCCGAGCCGGTCTCGTCCTCCTCGCCCTCGCGGTCTTCTTCGCCACCCTGTCGCCGCTGCTGCGCTGGTACGCCTTCCCGCGGCTGGCCAAGGTCCCCGCGGGCCGCTACCAGACCGTCGTCCTGGAGGCGAAGGACGCGACCCTGATCGACTACAGCACCCTGGAGCCGAAGAAGGTCTCCCGGATCACCATGACCGAAACCCTCAAGGGCAATGTGGAGCAGGCCCGCGAGGTCAAGGACGAGACCGGCCGGGACGTCGTCGTCTGGGACACCCTCACCTATGTCGCCGGGCCCGACGGCGCGATGGTCTCGAAGATCCCCGAGCGCTACGTCTTCGACGCGCACAGCCAGGAGCCCGTCCACGCGGGCGGTGAGAACGTCGACGGCACACCGGTGCGCCGCGACGGCATCGAGTTCAAGTGGCCCTTCCTCGTGCAGAAGCGCGACTACCGGTACTTCGACATGCAGACCCGCGCCTCCGCCCCCATCCACTACGGGGGGACCCGGCGCTTCCACGGCCTGAGCGTCTACTACTTCGAGCAGACGATCCCCTGGACCCGCGTCCCCGTGCCGCGGGCGCTGCCCCTGGGCCTCACCCCCGACGCCGTCCGGCAGATCGGCCTGGAGCGCTGGTACACCACCAGGCGCATGTTCTGGGTGGATCCCACGACCGGCGCGCCCGTCAACGGCGAGGAGGAGCACCGGGAGGAGATGCGCTGGATCGGGCACCCCGAGAAGAAGCCGATTCCCGCCTTCTCCGGGGACGTGCGGATGCGCCCGGACTACGTCGACGCGACGGTCGCCCTCGTCACCTCGCAGCGCCGCCTGGTACTGCTGCTCACCAGCTGGCTCCCCCGGGGCTTCCTCGGCCTGGGCGGGGCGCTGCTGGGACTCGCGCTGCTGCTGGAGGCCCGCTCGCGCCGGACACCGTCCGGCGTGATTACCACCGCGGGAGATCAGCGTGCACTTGTTCCGGAAATGTCACACGATGGAGGGAAACCCAAACAGCCGCCCTCTGCGGGGAGCAGCTGAACAGAGGAGGTCCACCGTGAAGGAGAGCTCCGAGGACGCGTCCACCACGTCCCGGCCTGTGCGGCTGTACACCGGCGGTGAGCGGCCGTTCGACCCCGAGGATCTGGTCATGGCGTCGGGCCGGGATGTGACGCCCGAGCGGGTGGAGGCCGCGAAGCGGCTGATAGAGGAGAAGGGACAGGCCGCGGTCGAGCGGTACCTCCCCTGAAGAGATCACGACAGACCGGCGCCGCTCCCGAGGTACGGCGGGAGCGGCGCTTTCTGCTGCTCGCGGGAACCCCGGAAGGTCAGCGGCGGGCGTTCGTCCTGCGCGTCGGAGCCGCCGTCGTCGGGTCCTCCGGCCAGGGGTGGCGGGGGTAGCGGCCGCGCAGCTCCGCCCGTACGGACCGGTAGCCGTCCTTCCAGAACGAGGCCAGGTCGGCGGTGACCGCCGCGGGCCGGCCGGCGGGGGACAGCAGGTGTACGAGCACGGGCACCCGGCCGCCCGCCACCCGTGGTGTCTCCTGCCGGCCGAAGAGCTCCTGGAGCTTGACCGCGAGCACCGGCTGCTCGCCGCCGTAGTCCACCCGGATCCGGGAGCCGCTCGGCACCTCGATGCGCTCCGGGGCCAGCTCGTCCAGGCGCGCGGCGTCGCCGGACGCCCACGGCAGCAGCCGCTCCAGCGCCTTGCCCGCGTCCAGCCGCTCCAGGTCGGCGCGCCTGCGGGCGCGGTCGAGGTCCCAGCCGAGCCAGTCGTCCGGGTGCTCCAGCAGCGCCTCGTCGGACACGTCCGGCCAGGGCGCGCCCAGCTCGCGGTGGAGGAACGCCAGCCGCTGCCGGAGGCCGCCGGCCTCGGGCGTCCAGCGCAGCAGCCCCAGGCCCTCGCGCCGCAGCCCGTCGCGCAGCGCCCGGCCCACGAGCGCGGGGTCCGGGGAGGGCAGGGCGCGGCTGGTCAGCTCCACGGCGCCCAGCCGCTCGACGGAGCGGGCCACCACGTCCCGCCGCTCGTCGGACCAGCCGACCTCCTCGCCCTCGCGGAAGAGCGCTCCCGCGGCCTGTCGGGCCGTGTCCTCGTCGATCAGCGCGCCCAGGGTCACCCGCGCGGACGCGGCCGTCACGGGCCGGTCGGCCACGGCGATCGCCAGCCACTGCCCGCTGCGCAGCCGCGACCCCGCACCCAGCTCGGCGCCCGTGCCGGACACCATGAGATAGGCGCCCTCGCCCCGGGCCCGCGCCACCCGCTCGGGGAACGCGAGCGCGGCGACGAGCCCGGCGACGGCGTCGTCGCCCATCGGCTCATGGCCGGGCCCGCTCGGCGCCCCGCCCTGTGCCGCCTGCTCCAGGCGGCGGGCCTCCGCGCGCCAGCGGGCCGCGTACGCGTCGCCGCCGCGGCGGGCGGTGCGCCAGGCGGCCGCGAGGTCGTCGCCGTACTCGCGCGGGGGCTCCTCGCTGAGCAGGGCCACCACCTCGGCCGCCCGGCGCGTGCCCACCTCGCGCGCGCCGTCCAGCAGAGCGCGCGCCAGCCGGGGGTGGAGGCCCAGGCGGGCCATGCGGCGGCCGCGGTCCGTGGGCCTGCCGTCGGCCGTGACCGCTCCGACGGCGGTCAGTACGTCGCGCGCGGCGGCCATCGCCCCGCCCGGCGGCGGGTCGAGGAGCGCGAGGCCGGACGCGTCGGGGTCGCCCCAGCAGGCCACCTGGAGGGCGAACGCCGTGAGGTCCGCGACCGCGATCTCCGCCGCCGGGAACCGTGGCAGGCGCGCGTCGTCCGCCTCCGTCCAGCAGCGGTACACCGCGCCCGGCGCCTCGCGCCCGGCCCGGCCCGCGCGCTGCCGGGCGGCGGCCCGGGAGGTCCGTACGGTCGTGAGCGCGCTCAGCCCCCGGGCGTGGTCCACGCGCGGCTCGCGCGCGAGGCCCGCGTCCACCACGACGCGTACGCCCGGGACGGTCAGGCTCGACTCGGCCACGGAGGTCGCCAGGACCACCCGGCGGGTCCCCGAGCCGCCCGCGAGCACCGCGTCCTGCACGGCGGCCGGGGCCCGCCCGTGCACCTGGAGGACCTCGGCGCCCAGCGCCTCGGCACCGCCGAGCCGTCCCGCCACCCGCGCGATCTCGCCGACACCGGGCAGGAAGCACAGCACGTCGCCCTGCCGCTCCCCCAGTGCCCGCCGCACCACGTCCGCGACGTGCTCCAGCAGCGCGGGGTCCACCCGCATCCCGTGCGGCGGCCGTACGGGGCGCTCCGGCGGGGCCCACACCACCTCCACCGGGTGCGCGATCCCCTCCGCCTCGACCACGGGGGCACCGCCCAGCAGCCGGGCCCAGCCCTCGGCGTCGGTGGTCGCGGAGGCCGCGACCAGCCGCAGGCCGGGCCGGAGGACGTCCCGTACGTCCAGGAGGAACGCGGCGGCCGTGTCGGCGTCCAGGTGCCGCTCATGGCATTCGTCGATGATCACGGTGTCGACGCCCGCGAGCTCGGGGTCGCGCTGGAGGCGTTGCAGCAGGACGCCGGTGGTGACGACCTCGACGACGGTGCGCGGCCCGGCCCGCCGTTCGCCGCGCACGGTGAAGCCGATCCGGTCGCCGACGGCCTCGCCCAGTAGCCAGGCCATGCGGTGGGCGGCGGCCCGCGCCGCGATCCGCCGGGGCTCGGCGACGATCACGCGCCGCGGCCGCCCCTCACCCAGGAATCCGGCGAGGGCCAGCGGGACGAGGGTCGTCTTGCCGGTGCCGGGGGGTGCGCAGAGGACGGCGACTCCGCGGTCGTCGAGGGCGCGGGTGAGGGCGGGGAGGGCGGCTTGGACGGGGAGTCGGGCGAGGGCTTCGGCGCGGATCACAGGGCCCAGTCTGGCTCAGGCCGGGGGCGGGACTTCCCCCGTCCCCCGCCCCCGCTCGCGCGCCGGGGCACAGGACCCCCGTCAGAATCAGTCCCGTTCGCAGACGAAGATCGCCGTGCCCGGGATCAGGTGGCCGCGCAGCGGGGACCAGCCGCCCCATTCCTGGGTGTTCCAGGCGGGCCACTCCGGTTCCACGAGGTCGACCAGGCGGAAGCCGCCGGCGACCACGTCGCGTACCCGGTCGCCGATCGTGCGGTGGTGTTCGACGTAGACGGCCCGGCCGGATTCGTCCTGCTCCACATAAGGGGTGCGGTCGAAGTAGGAAGCGGAGACGGAGAGGCCCTCGGGGCCGGGCTCGTCCGGGAAGGCCCAGCGGAGGGGGTGGGTGACGGAGAAGACCCAGCGCCCGCCGGGCCGCAGCACCCTGCGTACCTCGCGCATCACCCGCACCGGGTCGGCGACGAAGGGCACCGCGCCGTACGCCGAGCACGCCAGGTCGAAGGAGCCGTCCGCGAAGGGCAGGGCGCCCGCGTCGGCCTCGACCAGCGGCACGCCGCCGCCGATCCGCAGGGCGTGCTGGAGCTGCCGGTGCGAGAGGTCGAGTGCCACGGGCCGCGCGCCCTGGGCCGCCAGCCAGCGCGAGCACTGCGCCGCGCCGGCGCCGATCTCCAGGATGTCGAGTCCCTTGAGCCCGTCGGCCGGCCCCAGCAGCGCGGCGTCGGCCTCGTCGAGCCCTTCCGGCCCCCAGACGAAACGGTCGTCGCCGAGGAAGGCGCCGTGCTCGCTCTGGTATTCGTCGGCGTTGCGGTCCCACCAGCCACGGCTGGCCCGGCTGCTCTCCGCCGCGCCGGTGGCCCGCCGGGTCGCTTCCGGCTCGTACTCATGGATCATTTCGACCGTCGTGCCCTCGGCAGTAGTGGTTCGGCAAGGTTTGTCGTATCTTCTATGCGCCTGCTCGGCGCCTGAGCGTAAAGCTACGGGGTGCGTCAGGTCCCTCGTGGCCTCGCGAAACAGAAGTTGTGCCCGTTATGCGGGTTTCATCCCGGGTGTGCGTCTTCGCGCATTGACCGTGCCCCGCTGCCCCCGTATGCTACAAGTTGCGCTGCGGGCCTGCGCTCCTCAGACATAGCAGGTCGCGCTCGCACTTGTTGTATGTCCCCTCGGTTGTCGAGGCGCTTTCGGTTTTCTTCGAGAGCTTCGGGAGGTCTTCGGATCTTCGGAGGCCCTCGGACGGTGCGCCTCCAAGGCTGTCCGGCTTCGGCGGTGCGATACGGGTTCTCGGCGTAGCAGTACCTACGACTCACTGTCCGTACCGGAGCCTTTACCCACATGACGAGCAGCACCGAGACCACCGCCACCACCCCGCAGGTTGCGGTCAACGACATCGGTAACGAGGAAGCCTTCCTCGCCGCGATCGACGAGACGATCAAGTACTTCAACGACGGCGACATCGTCGACGGCGTCATCGTGAAGGTCGACCGGGACGAGGTCCTGCTCGACATCGGTTACAAGACCGAGGGTGTCATCCCCTCCCGCGAGCTCTCGATCAAGCACGACGTCGACCCGAACGAGGTCGTCAAGGTCGGCGACGAGATCGAGGCCCTGGTTCTCCAGAAGGAGGACAAGGAAGGTCGCCTCATCCTGTCCAAGAAGCGCGCTCAGTACGAGCGTGCCTGGGGCACGATCGAGAAGATCAAGGAAGAGGACGGCATCGTCACCGGTACCGTCATCGAGGTCGTCAAGGGTGGTCTCATCCTCGACATCGGCCTCCGTGGCTTCCTGCCGGCCTCCCTCGTCGAGATGCGCCGCGTCCGCGACCTCCAGCCCTACGTGGGCAAGGAGCTCGAGGCCAAGATCATCGAGCTGGACAAGAACCGCAACAACGTGGTCCTGTCCCGCCGTGCCTGGCTGGAGCAGACCCAGAGCGAGGTCCGCCAGACCTTCCTCACCACCCTCCAGAAGGGTCAGGTGCGCTCCGGCGTCGTCTCCTCCATCGTCAACTTCGGTGCCTTCGTGGACCTGGGCGGCGTCGACGGTCTCGTCCACGTCTCCGAGCTGTCCTGGAAGCACATCGACCACCCGTCCGAGGTTGTCGAGGTCGGCCAGGAAGTCACCGTCGAGGTCCTCGACGTCGACATGGACCGCGAGCGCGTCTCCCTGTCGCTCAAGGCGACGCAGGAAGACCCGTGGCAGCAGTTCGCCCGGACCCACCAGATCGGTCAGGTCGTCCCGGGTAAGGTCACCAAGCTCGTTCCGTTCGGTGCGTTCGTCCGCGTCGACGAGGGCATCGAGGGCCTGGTGCACATCTCCGAGCTGGCCGAGCGCCACGTGGAGATCCCGGAGCAGGTCGTCCAGGTCAACGACGAGATCTTCGTCAAGGTCATCGACATCGACCTCGAGCGCCGTCGCATCAGCCTCTCGCTGAAGCAGGCCAACGAGTCCTTCGGTGCCGACCCGTCCGTGGTCGAGTTCGACCCGACCCTGTACGGCATGGCCGCGTCCTACGACGACCAGGGCAACTACATCTACCCCGAGGGCTTCGACCCCGAGGCCAACGACTGGCTCGAGGGCTACGAGAAGCAGCGCGAGGAGTGGGAGCGCCAGTACGCCGAGGCGCAGCAGCGCTTCGAGCAGCACCAGGCGCAGGTCATCAAGTCCCGCGAGGCCGACGAGCAGGCCGCCGCTGAGGGTGCCGCCGCTCCGGCCGCCGCCTCCACCGGTGGCAACGTCTCCGGCGGTTCGTACTCCTCGGAGTCGGCCGACACCTCCGGCGCCCTGGCGTCGGACGAGGCGCTCGCCGCGCTCCGCGAGAAGCTGGCCGGCGGCCAGAGCTGAGGCTCCGACCGACAGCTGACAGCTGACTGAGCAAGGCCCGTTCCCCTCGGGGAGCGGGCCTTCCTCATGCCCTCGTGGCGCCGCGGAGTGTGTCCGCACCGTGTCGGGATCCGGCCACCGGGAATGGGCCGGGCCTCCACGGGCGTTCCCCCGTACGGAACATGAGGAGGAGCGGTCACTGTGTTGGATCCGCAGGGTTTGTACGAATGGGAGCCCAAGGGGCTCGCCGTAGCCGACCTGGCCTTGGCCCAGGACACGGCCGGCCTGGTCATGCTCTACCACTTCGACGGTTACATCGACGCGGGGGAGACCGGCGAACTGATCGTCGACCGGCTGCTGGACGGCCTGCCGCACCAGGTCGTCGCGCGCTTCGACCACGACCGGCTCGTCGACTACCGCGCCCGCCGCCCCCTGCTCACCTTCCAGCGCGACCGCTGGAGTGCCTACGAGGCGCCGAAGATCGAGCTGCACCTGGTGCAGGACGCCACCGGGGCGCCCTTCCTGCTGCTCGCGGGCCCCGAGCCGGACGTGGAGTGGGAGCGCTTCGCCGCCGCCGTGCGGCAGTTGGTGGAGCGGCTCGGTGTACGACTGTCCGTCAACTTCCACGGCATCCCCATGGGCGTGCCGCACACCCGGCCGGTCGGCATCACCCCGCACGGCAACCGCACGGACCTGATGCGCGGCCACCGCAGCTATTTCGACCAGGCGCAGGTGCCCGGCAGTGCCGAGTCGCTCGTCGAGTTCCGGCTCGCGGAGGCCGGCCACGACGTTCTCGGTGTCGCCGCGCACGTCCCGCACTACGTCGCCCGCTCGCCCTATCCCGACGCCGCCCTGACCGCCCTCGAAGCGGTCACCGCCGCCACGGGACTGGTGCTGCCGAACGCCGCGCACGCGCTGCGCACCGAGGCGCTGCGGACCCAGGAGGAGATCGAGCGGCAGATCGGCGAGGGCGACGAGGAACTGGTCGCCCTCGTCCGGGGCCTTGAGCACCAGTACGACGCGGTGGCGGGCTCCGAGACGCGCGGCAATCTCGTCGCCGAGCCCGTCGAGCTGCCGTCGGCGGACGAACTGGGCGCCGAGTTCGAGCGTTTCCTCGCCGACCGGGAGGGCGACGGCGGCCACTGAACCGCCGCCCGCTACCGTGGGGCCCATGCTGAAGGTCGGTCTTACGGGTGGAATCGGCGCGGGCAAGAGCGAGGTGTCACGGCTGCTCGCCTCGTACGGGGCGGTGGTCGTGGACTCCGACCGGATCGCGCGTGAGGTGGTCGAGCCGGGCACGCCGGGGCTCGCGGCCGTCGTCGCCGAGTTCGGTCCGGAGGTCCTGACGGCCGAGGGCGCGCTCGACCGCCCCAGGCTGGGCGCGGTCGTCTTCGCCGACCCCGACCGGCTGGCCGCGCTGAACGCCATCGTCCACCCCCTCGTCCGGGCGCGCTCCGCCGAGCTGGAAGCGGCGGCCGCGCCGGACGCGGTGGTCGTCCACGACGTTCCCCTCCTCGCGGAGAACGGCCTGGCGCCGCTGTACGACCTGGTCGTCGTCATCGACGCCGGTACCCGGACCCGCCTCGACCGTCTCGTACGGCTGCGCGGCATGACCCCCGACGAGGCGCGTGCCCGCATGGCCGCCCAGGCGACGCGGGAACAGCGCCTGGCCGTGGCCGACTTCGTCATCGACAACGACGGCCCGCTGGAGGCGCTGGCTCCGCAGGTGGAGGGGGTCTGGGCGCGGCTGCGGGAGCGGTCCGCGGGCGCATCGGAGTAGGCAGACGCCGGGGAGGTGGTCAACTCCCCGATCGGGTGAGGGAGTTCCGGCGGCCGGGTCGTGCGGTGCGTTAGCATGCGGCCGCGTCGAACCGGTCCCGGCTACGGAAGTGAACTCCCCGTATGGTCCTGTCTGTTCCAGCAAGACGGTTACACGGTTTCTCCGGTCTGCTGCGCCGCGCCGCGGACGATGCCGCCGAGGCGCAGGGCTATGTGCGGCGGCACGGTGCCATCGCGTCAACCGAGCAGGGCCTGCTGACCAGGGTCATCGATCTGCACGGCGATCTGGCGGAGACGATGACGGCTGCCATGGGGCGGCTGGAGCGCGTGCTGCGGGCCTCGGCGGACGAGGTCGACCGGGCGGCCGGTGAGTTCCGGGCCTCGGATCTGCGGGAGGCGGCGAGGATGGACGCGGCCCGCCGGAAGGTGCCGCGGTGACGGGCGGCGCGGAGGTCCGGGATGTGGTCCGGCCCACCGATCGCCTCACACCTCCTCGCGCGCCGGAGGACTTCATCTCCCCGATCGACACGCTCAATGCCGCCGGGGATCTGGTCAGTCCGTCGTTCTGGATGTCCAAGGTGCTGGATTTCGCCCTCGCCTTCGACCCCTTGGAAGAGGGCAGGAAATACTTCGCCGGCGACTGGGAGGCGTATGCGCGGAGCGCCGAGGCGTGGGCGAATCTCGCCGGATTCTGTGAAGGGCTCGCCACCAACATCGAATCCGGGAACAGGTCGCTGGGCGAGGTGTGGCAGGGGGAGGCGGCGGCCGCCGCCGACGCCTATTTCGCTTCCCTCTGCGGAAAGCTGCGCGACATCAAGGGCTCGCTGGAGACCATGCGGGGGGAATACCTCGTGGCGGCCCACGGGGTCTCGATGACCGGTGAGGCCGTCGGGCAGCTGATGGGCCTGATCGGGGACGCCGCGGCGACGGCCGCGATCGCCTGGGCGGCGGGCGGTCTGACGGCCTGGACGGGCTGGGGCGCGGGCGTCGGCTACGGCGTGGCGGCCACGGAGGTCCTGCGGATCTGCGACCTGTGGGGTGAGGTGACCAAGACGGTCAACATGCTCCAGATGAGAATCGACGCGGTGTACGGGCAACTCGCGGATATCGGCGGAGAAGTGGCGGTGGTGCTCGACGGCTTCCCGCAGGTGCCGTCCCTTCCGTACTCCCGGGACGGGAAGAGCGCTCATGGGTGAACGAGAGGTCGGGCACGAGGAGTTCCTCGCGCCGGGCCGCGACCGGGCCCAGGCGCGCGCGGTCCGGCGCGGACTTCAGGACATGGCGGAGGGCGGCGCCGGGGAAGTCCTGCAGGAAATGGCCCGCGACATTCTTTCCGGGCGCATCGGACTGCGGGAGGCCCTGCGCGTCGGCCCGTACGCCACCGCGCTCACCGAACGGGTGCGGGCCGCCCACGCGGAGTGGGAGGGGATGCCCGCCGCCGACCGTGAGCGGCACCTGGCCGAAGCCCGCCGCTTCCTCGCGGCGGAGGGCGAGGCCGGGCCCCGCACCGGCTGACCCGGCGCCCGGCCCGCCCCGCGGCCGGGCCCCGGCACCCGTGCGCCCGGGCCTCTCACATCAGCCCGTCCGGCCTCCGGGGGGGGGTAGGGCATAGTGGCCGGTCGGAGCAGGTCGGCGGAGCCCGCCACTTCGGCCAGCGCGTTCGCGAGGGCGATCAGCACCTCCCGCACCCGTGCCACCTCCTCCCGCAGTGCCGCCGCGTGCTCCCAGCCCCGCTCGTAGGAGACGGGGTCCACGTCCGCCGGACGCAGCGACTCGTACGCGGCCAGGCGTGGGTGCCAGTTCGCCAGCACCGGGCGCAGCGCCTGGTTGAGGACGGTGACGGCCAGTGCCCCGAAGGTGATCTGGCCGGGGCCGCGCCGCGGGGCGACGTCGGGCCCGTAGCGGCGCAGGATGTCACGGGTGGTGCCGAAGAGGCTGTAGAAGGAGGACAGGGCCTCCCTCAGGAAGCCTTCGTCCGGGCCGAGTTCGGCCGTCGAGATCCGGGTGGCCAGTTCGGCGTAGAGCTCCCAGGCGGCTTTCCGTTCGGCCTCGACCGGTTCCCAGACCCCCGTGATGTCCCCCAGCAGCGGGATCGCCATCCGGACCGTGATCTGCTTCGGCCTGGACCGGCCGGCGGCGTTGCGCATCCGTCGCATGATCTTCCTCCCCGAGCCTCCACAGTAGGCTAGGGGCCGCCGGGAGGCAGGGGATCGGCCCGAACACCGTCGGTATCCGGCGCGGAAAAGCCGGCGAGGACGGCGCGCGGCCGGGGAGAAGGAGACGTGAGCGTGGCGGAATCGAGCCCCCGGACCTGGGACGTGTTCCTCAGCTACAGCCGCGGCGACGCCCACCGCGTCGCGCCGCTGCGCGAGCGGCTGCTCGCCTGTGGCCTCGACGTCTTCGTCGACGAGGTCGCTGTCGCCGGGTTCGCGGGCATCAGCGACGCGATCCGGGACGGCCTGTCCCGCTCGAAGGCGCTGCTGGCCTGCTATTCGGCCGCCTATCCCGAGCGGCAGGCTTGCCAGTGGGAGCTGACGGCCGCCTATCTGGCGGGGCTGCGCGAGGGCGACCCGCGGCGCCGCGTGATGGTCGTCAACCCCGAGCCGGCCGCGGACCACATCCACCCCGTCGAGCTGCGGGACGCCAAGCACTGGGAGCTTCCGGCCGGGCCGGCGGCGCTGGACGCGCTCGTCGCGGACGTACGCGCCCACGTCTCCGCGCTCGACGGCCCCATCGGCGCCACGGAGACCGCGCCCGCCCCGTACTGGCTGCCGGGCCCGGCGCCCTCGCCCGCCCCCGCCTTCACCGGCCGGCTGCCGTGGCTGTGGCAGGTGCACAGCTCCCTGCACCGGCACGCCGCGCCGCTCACCACCGGCCACACCACCGCCCGCCCGGTGCAGATCCGGGGCGCGGCCGGGATCGGGAAGACGCTGCTCACCCAGGAGTACGCGACGTGGTTCGCCGCCGCCTACCCCGGTGGCATCCACTGGCTCGCCCGTGACGCGGATGGCGCGCACGCCCCTTACGACAAGGGACTTCGCGCGCTGGCGGCCGCCCACGGCCTGTCGGGCGAGGGCGCGGCGGAGGAGGTCCTCGCCCGGCTGCACGACCACTTCGCGTACGCCGGCGAACCGTT
Organism: Streptomyces sp. NPDC020379; assembly: GCF_044387105.1. Lineage (NCBI taxonomy): Bacteria > Bacillati > Actinomycetota > Actinomycetes > Kitasatosporales > Streptomycetaceae > Streptomyces > Streptomyces sp. NPDC020379. Next base: position 140,385 of record NZ_JBIRVR010000001.1, on the reverse strand, counting down.
CCTCTGGATCGTCGACGACCTCCCCGGCGGGCTCACCACGCAGCAGGTGGGCCGCCTGTGCGCGCCGCACCCGCTGGGGCGCACCCTGCTCACCACCCGCAGCCGGATGTACGACGCGCTCGCCACCGCCGTCGAGCCGGGGCCGCTGGCGGACGACGCGGCGTACGCGCTGCTCACCCACGACGTCGCGCCCTCCGGCCCCGACGAGGAGGCGGCGGCACGCGCGTTGTGCGCCGCCGTCGTCGGGCACCCGCTCGCCCTGGACCTCCTGGCGTCGGGTGCCGCCGACGGCTACACCGCTCTCCACGACCGCTTCCACACCCCTGGCCGTTCCCTCCTCGATGTCCTCGCGCGGCGCCGGGCGCTGCCCACGGGCTATCCCGCCGAGGTGACGGCGGCCCTGGTGCGCGACGTGCCCGCGGCCGGGCCGTCCGCGATGGATGTGCTCCGCCTCGCCGCCGCCTTCTCCCCGACGCCGCTGACCAGGGACGACGCGGTGCGGGCGCTGTCCTCGGCGGTGGCCGTCCCGGACATCGCGACGGCCCGGCGCCTCGACGCGGGCATCGCCGAGCTCCACGGCCGCAGCCTCCTGGCCCCGGCGGGCAGCGGGGCCTGGTCGGTGCACCCGCTGATCCTGCACGCCTGGCTGCGGCACGACCCCGAACCGGCCCGCGCCGAGCAGCTGCGCCACGCCGTGCTCCAGACGCTGCGCACCCCGTACGGCACTACCCTGGAGCGCATCGGAGGCCGTCCCGGCGCGACCGGCACGAGCACGAGGGAGCCGCAGATGAGGCCGTACATGCCCGCGCAGCGGGACGCCGCGCCCAGTGAGCTGGAGCGCATGGCCGCCTTCGACCTCCAGGTCGAACTCGCCACCCGCATCGGCGTCCAGGAGCTCGCTCCCGGCTCGGGCAGCCTGCGTGAGGCGCTCGGTTCGCTGTACGCGATGTTCACGTTCACGCGGAACACGCTGCGGCAGTACAGCATCGGCCTCGCCGCCGACCAGCCCGCCGCGAAGGGCGTGCGCACCGTGCACGGCATCGCCTACGACCTTCTCAACCGCATCCTCCGTCCCTTCACCAGTGAGTGGCACCCGCGGCTCGCGGCGCACGAGGCGCTGCGGCCGGAGGGCGCGAGTCCGGTCGCCCACGAGCAGTCCTGGGCGGACGCGCCCGCGCTGCGTACGGCGCTGGCGGAGCTGCAGGGCCCGCTGCTGAGCGTCGTCGCGGAGCTGGCCGAGATCTCCGGCGCGGACTTCGGCCTCCCGGCGGCGAGCTGACCTCCGGCCGGCCTAGGGGCGGGGGCCACCGGTGCGCCGGTCCCCTCGCACCGGTTCGTAGGGCGGTATGTCCCGCCCCGGCTGGAAGTGCGGGCCCTGCCGGATGTGCCGGATGACCAGGCCCAGATCGACCGCGGTCACCACGACCAGCACCGCGCAGGCCACCGCCCACCCCGGGTGCCCGGCCAGTGCGAAGAGCACGGTCCCGGCGAGGGCCCAGGCGAGCCCCCACGCGGCGAGCCCGCACCGCAGGCGCAGGGGGCTGCGGGCGTTCATGGGTTCATTGCCGGTACGCATCGCACACCATCTCCCACTACCAGCATCCACCCGGCCGGGGCGGAGCGGCCCCGTCAGACCAGGCGCCTGATCTCGCCGCGCACGCGGTAGAAGCCGCCGGAGGCGGGGGAGAGGGCGTCCACGACATAGCGGGCGCCCGGCTGACGTATGCGGCGGGGGAACTGGACGTTCCAGGCAGGGTCGTGATCGGGGGAGACCGCGTGCACGCGGACCCTGCCGGACTCCTGGACACACTCGACGACGATGCCCGTGCCGACGGCGCTGGTGGTCGCGGTGACCGTGGTCGCGGGGGTGTAGGTCGGCACGGCGGCGGCCGACTTGATGTCGAGGGGGACCGGGACGGTGCCGGAGCGGGCGGCGGCGATGGCGGCCTCACCGGCGTCCACGCAGACCAGGGAGCCGTCGGTGGTGACCATGTAGAGCCGCTCGTCGAGATACTGCATGGACAGGGCCGAGCCGCCGCCCGTGCCGAGCTTCCACAGGCGGGTGCCGTCGGCGGCGAAGCAGTAGACGGACGAGGCGGAGTCACCGGCGAAGACGTAGCGGCCGCCGGGTGCGGTGGCGCAGGAGTAGACCGCGGAGTCGCAGGCGTAGGTGGCCTCGACGGCGCCGGTGGCCTTCGCCAGGCGCTGGACGACCCGGCGGCCGGTGCCGGCGTAGACGGAGTGGTCCTCCTGCCAGCCGAACAGCACGGCGCCGGTGGTGCGGGTGTGCCACAGCTCGCCGCTGCCGTCGGGGGCGTAGGCGGTCACGCCGTCGGTGTGGCCGTGATAGACGGCGTGTTCGTCGCGGCGCACCATCCAGGCGTTGGAGCCGGTGCTCCTGCGTGACCACTGGTGTTCGTCCTCGTGGTCGATGACGGTCAGGCCGCCGTCGCGGTCGCTCACATCGAGAATGCCTTCGCGGATGTCCAGCCAGAAGATGTCGACGTCCGAGGCGATCTCGTAGGCGGCGAAGGGCAGCTTGGAGGAGAGGTCGTAGACGGCGCCGTCGTCGCAGCCGGCGTAGATCCAGAAGTCGTCCGCCACCAGGCACTTGACGCCGTCGGGCAGCCGGTAGTGGGCGAGCACCTCGCCGCCGTGGCCGAGGGCGTGGACGTCGCCGGACTGATTGCCGACCCAGCAGCGGTCCTCGGCGATGTGGATGCCGAAGGCGGAGGAGCCCGTGCGGAACCGCCAGAGCACCGGGGCGACCGCGCGGGCCGTGGAGGGCGCGGAGGTGACCTGACGCCGCGTCACCGAGCGGGCAGTGCGCTGCCCTTGGACCGCGGGTGCGTACCCCTTGCGGACCTTCTCCCCTATCTTCTTCGCCGCCGCGGCCCGCGCCTTCGCCTCGGTCGGGAAGGTGGAGCTCTGCGCCTGCCCCGCGCTGCCGATCCGCCCGTAGCGCACCGCGACGGCCGTGCCGTCCACGGTCACCTCATAGAACTTGTGTGCCCCGCCGCCCTCTTGTGACAGCTCCAGATACGTCGTGGCCCCGGACATGGTTCGCCCCCTCTCCGGCCGGCCGTGGTGGCCGGTCCGACTGAGAGGAACGCTAGGGGCCGCCACTGACAATCGATCTTCGAGCGCCGACGGCGGAAACGGGCAGAAGCCGTGCGACCCCTAGAAAAGGGGCTCGGGGAGCACTCCTTCGAGTGACAGCAGGGCCCTCTTGGTCTCCAGGCCGCCGCCGAAGCCGCCCAGCCCGCCGCCGCTCTCGACCACGCGGTGGCAGGGCACCACGACCGGCAGTGGATTGCTCCCCATCGCCACGCCCACGGCCCGCGCGGCCCCGGCCTCGCCGACGCGGTCGGCGAGATCCTGGTAGCTGACGACGGTGCCGTACGGGACCCCTGCGGCCAGTTCGCGCAGCACCCGCCGGTTGAAGCCCGAGGTCAGCGACCAGTCCAGGGGGAGGGAGAACGTCTCGCGGCGGCCGGCGAAGTACGCCTCGAGCTCGGCCGCCGCCTCGGCGAGGAGGCCGTGCGCGGTGGAGGGCGGGGCCGCGGGTCCGGCACCGAGGCGGAGCGTGAGCCGGTCCACGGCCTCGGCCGCCCGCCGCGCGTCGGCGTGGAAGACGACCTCCAGCAGCCCTTCCGGCGTCGCGGCGAGCCCCAGGGGCCCGATGGGAACCTCCACCGTCGTCCAGGCCCATGCGCGTGCTCCGGGCTGCCGGCCCGTTCGTTCCACGTCCGTCACATGGGCCAGCGTAGGGCGTTCCTGCCGCACGGGCCACAGGCGTTTCGTCGTATCGGTCCACGACCTCCGAGGCCGGGCCCGGTCCTTGGCGTGCGGGAAATGCCGCCCGCCTGCGGGGCGTTGGGGCGGAAGAGGCCGAAGGCCGGCTCCGGGAAGAGGGGGCGGCGAGCCCGGCGTCGCGCGGTCGTCCCTCTCGGCCGGCGCCGCCTCCACGATCTGTGGGGCGTCGCTGATCACCGCGTCCACCGACGCCCGGGACGGCGGCCGCGTCGATCGGGGCGAGGGCGTTCTCCGGGGCCCGCGCCGGGACACCCTGGTGACCGACGGTGACGGTGATCCGCACGGCGGCCCGCGCCGGGGGCACCCCGGACAGAAGCGCCGCCGGCCACGGCAGGGCACCGGCCGCGGCGGGGAAGGAGCGGTGGCGCATACGGGCTGCTCGCTCCGGGACGGGAGGCCCGGTGCCCGGCGCCCGGCCGTTGTCAGTGGGGGGTCGTACCGTGGACCCATGCGGCCCGTATCGAAGATCGAACGCAAGGTGGCGCCTTTCGAGGTCGTCAGCCCCTTCCAGCCCAGCGGCGACCAGCCCACGGCCATCGCCGACCTGGAGCGGCGCATCCGCGCGGGCGAGAAGGACGTCGTGCTGCTCGGCGCGACCGGCACCGGAAAGTCGGCGACCACCGCGTGGATGATCGAGAAGCTCCAGCGGCCGACCCTGGTGATGGCGCCCAACAAGACCCTCGCGGCCCAGCTCGCGAATGAGTTCCGGGAGCTCCTGCCGAACAACGCGGTCGAATACTTCGTCTCCTACTACGACTACTACCAGCCCGAGGCGTACGTACCGCAGTCGGACACCTACATCGAGAAGGACTCCTCCATCAACGAGGAAGTCGAGCGGTTGCGCCACTCGGCGACGAATTCGCTGCTCACCCGGCGTGACGTCGTCGTGGTCGCCTCGGTGTCGTGCATCTACGGCCTCGGTACGCCGCAGGAGTACGTCGACCGCATGGTCCCGCTCCGGATCGGCCAGGAGATCGACCGCGACGAGCTGCTGCGCCGCTTCGTGGAGATCCAGTACACCCGCAACGACCTGGCCTTCACCCGGGGCACCTTCCGGGTGCGCGGCGACACCATCGAGATCTTCCCGGTCTACGAGGAGCTCGCCGTCCGCATCGAGATGTTCGGCGACGAGATCGAGGCCCTCTCCACGCTCCACCCGCTCACCGGCGAGGTCATCTCCGACGACCAGGAGCTGTACGTCTTCCCCGCCAGCCACTACATCGCCGGTGCCGAGCGCATGGAGAAGGCCGTCGCGGGCATCGAGAGGGAGCTGGAGGAGACCCTCGCCCGCATGGAGAAGCAGGGCAAGCTCCTGGAGGCGCAGCGGCTGCGCATGCGCACCACGTACGACATCGAGATGATGCGGCAGATCGGCTCCTGCTCGGGCATCGAGAACTACTCGCTGCACATGGACGGCCGCGAGCCCGGCTCCCCGCCCAACACCCTGCTCGACTACTTCCCCGAGGACTTCCTCCTCGTCATCGACGAGTCGCACGTCACCGTCCCGCAGATCGGCGCGATGTACGAGGGCGACGCCTCCCGCAAGCGCACCCTGGTCGAGCACGGCTTCCGGCTCCCGTCGGCGATGGACAACAGGCCGCTGAAGTGGGAGGAGTTCGTCGAGCGCATCGGGCAGACGGTCTATCTCTCGGCGACGCCCGGGAAGTACGAGCTGTCGCGCTCCGACGGCTTCGTGGAGCAGATCATCCGTCCCACCGGCCTCGTCGACCCGGAGGTCGTCGTCAAGCCGACCGAGGGCCAGATCGACGACCTGGTGCACGAGATCCGTCAGCGCGTGGAGCGCGACGAGCGCGTCCTGGTCACCACCCTCACCAAGAAGATGGCCGAGGACCTCACGGACTACTTCCTGGAGCTGGGCATCCAGGTGCGCTATCTGCACAGCGACGTCGACACGCTGCGCCGCGTGGAGCTGCTGCGCGAGCTGCGTGCCGGTGAGTACGACGTGCTGGTCGGCATCAACCTGCTGCGTGAGGGCCTCGACCTTCCCGAGGTGTCGCTCGTGGCCATCCTCGACGCCGACAAGGAGGGCTTCCTGCGGTCGGGGACGTCCCTGATCCAGACCATCGGCCGTGCGGCGCGCAACGTCTCCGGACAGGTCCATATGTACGCGGACAAGGTGACTCCCGCGATGGAGAAGGCCATCGAGGAGACCAACCGCCGTCGCGAGAAGCAGATCGCGTACAACAAGGAGCGGGGCATCGACCCGCAGCCGCTGCGGAAGAAGATCGGCGACATCGTGGCCTCCCTCGCCCGGGAGGAGATCGACACCCAGGAGCTGCTGGGCACGGGCTACCGCAAGGACGAGAAGGGCAAGGCCCCGGTCCCGACGGCGCCCGCGGGCAAGGGCGGCGCCAAGGGGAAGGGCAAGGCCAAGGCGGCGGTGGCGACGGACCGTCCGGCCGCCGAACTCGCCCAGCTCATCGAGGACATGACCGACCGTATGCGGGCCGCCGCCGCGGAGCTCCAGTTCGAGGTGGCCGCGCGGCTGCGTGACGAGGTGAGCGAGCTGAAGAAGGAGCTGCGGCAGATGAAGGAGGCGGGCTTCGCCTGACGACGGCCCGGGGGCGGGTCGTCGCGGGATGTTGCAAGACCGCCACAAAAGGGCGCCCGGGCGGTGGGGGTGCCGGTGGCTCTGCGTAGGGTCGGTCGCGTGGCCGTGCGAACGCGCGGCCGGGGAAAGCACGAGAAGGGACTGCGCGTGACGGTCAACTTGTCCAAGGGTCAGGGCATCAGCCTGCAGAAGGCCGACGGGGGCACCCTGACCGCGGTACGGATGGGGCTGGGCTGGCAGTCCGCACCCCGCCGCGGACTGTTCGGGTCGCGCACCAAGGAGATCGACCTCGACGCGTCGGCGGTGCTCTTCGCCGGTGACCAGCCGGTGGACGTGGTCTTCTTCCGCCACCTCGTCAGTGACGACGGCTCGGTCAAGCACACCGGTGACAACCTGGTCGGCGGCGCGGGCAAGGGCGGCGACGACGAGGCGATCCTCGTCGACCTCCAGCGCGTCCCCGTGCACATCGACCAGATCGTCTTCACGGTGAACTCCTTCACGGGCCAGACCTTCGCCGAGGTGCAGAACGCGTTCTGCCGCCTGGTCGACGAGACCACCGGCCAGGAGCTGGCCCGCTACACCCTCGACGGCGGCGGCCCGTACACCGCGCAGATCATGGCCAAGGTGCACCGCTCGGGTGCCGGCTGGCAGATGACCGCGATCGGTACGCCGTCCAACGGCCGGACCTTCCAGGACCTCATGCCGGCGATCTTGCCGAGCCTGTAAGGCGTATACCGGGGAAACGGGACGACCGGGCCCGGCGGAGCGAGCCTTTGCCGGGCCCGCGGGCGCGGCGGGCGCTCGGCACGGCGAGTACGGCACGCGCGGCGGGGGACGACGCCGCGCGGGCACAGATCACAAGGGGGCGCGGGCATGACGGCCGAGTTGGTGCGGGGACAGAACCACCCGCTGGCGGAGACCCGACTGGAGATCCGCGTCTCGGCGGCCGAGGCGGTCGTGGCGGGCGCCACGCTCGGTGACGCCGACGGCAGGGTGGCCGGTGCGCGGAGCGTCGCGCACCCGGGCGCGCACCGGCTGCCCGGCCTGGAGGTGTCCCGGCAGGCCGCGGCCGGGCACCGGCTGGCCGTCGACCTGGACGCGCTCCCGGAGTCCGTCCACCACGTCAACGTCCTGCTGGCCCTCCCGGCCGGCCAGGGCGGCGCGGCCCGCTTCGGTGCGATGGCCGCGCCGTTCGTCGCCGTCACCGCTCTCGACGGGACCGAGGTCGCCAGCTACACGGTCACCGGCCTGGACTCCGAATCGGCCGTCGTCGCCCTGGAGCTGTACCGCAGGCACGGCGGCTGGAAGGTGCGCGCCGTCGGCCAGGGGTACGCGGGCGGGCTCGTCGCGATGCTGCACGACCAGGGCCTCGACGAGGCCACCGGCACGGCGGCGGCCATCGAGGCGGCGGTGGCCCGGGGCCTGGCCCGGTCGGTCGCACCCGCACCGGCCACGGCCGCTGCTCCCGCGGACGGCCCGTCCGCGCCGCCGGGCGGCCGCGTGAGCTACGCACACCCCCGGCGGCGCGCCTCGGCACCGGCCGCCGCTCCGGAGCCCGCAGCGGCCGCGTCCGGCCCCGGGGAGCCTGCCTTCGCGCAGGACCGGCCCGCGCCGCCCGTCGCGGGGGACGCGAACGGCTGGACGCTGGACGAGCGCCTCTACAACCAGGTGTGGGGCATGTTCGAGGACCTCGCCCGGTCGGCCGCCGCGTACCGCAGCGCTGTCGACTTCGCGGAGTCGCGCCTGGAGCGTGAGCTGGATCAGGTGCTCTCCGACCCGCTGACCCGCGTCGGTCCGGCCGCGGACGCCGCCCGCGCCGAGGCGCGGGCCCGGCAGGAGGACCTGGTCGCCCGGGCGCGTGCCGTGCTCGACCGTGACCTCGGCCGGCTGGTGGCCGAGTCCGAGGTCGTCGAGCACGCGCTGCCGCCCGCCTTCGCCCGCTGGGACAGCCCCGTCTGGCAGGGCTACCAGCTGCCGCTGGAGGCGCCCATGGCGCTGCGGCTGGGCGATCTGCATCTGCCCGAGCGCACGGATCTGCGCATCCCCATGCTGGTGCGGCTGCCGCTGGAGCGCGGGCTGTGGATCGACAGCGGGCGGCCCTCCGGCCCGGAGGCGGCCCTGCTGGACCCGGCCGAGCTGCGCGGGCGCGCGATGGACACCGCGGTCGCCCACGCCGCCCGGCTGCTGGCCGTCCACCCGGTCGGCGATCTCACGGTGCGGGTCATCGACCCGGCCGGGGCCGCGGGGGCGTCGCTCGCGCCGCTGCTGGGCTCCGGCGCGCTGCGCGAGCCGCCCGCGGCCGGTGCGCAGGGCGTGTCCGCGGTGCTGGACCGGCTGACGCGGCGGGTCGACCTGGTGCAGATGGCGATCCGCAGCGGTGCGGCGGACTCGTTGCCGCCGGATCTCGACACGGCCGAGCAGCTGCTCGTCGTCAACGACTTCCCGCACGGTTTCGACGACCGGGGCGTGACGCAGCTGCGCTATCTCGCGGACGAGGGGCCGTCCGTGGGGGTGCACCTGATGATGGTCGCCGACCGCGCCGACGCGCGGGCGTACGGGCCGGTGCTGGACCCGCTCTGGCGCTCTCTGCTGAGGATCACCCCGGTCGCCGGCGACCACCTCGCCGACCCCTGGGTCGGGCACGCCTGGACGTACGAGCCGTCCGTGGTCCCGCCGGGGAGCGACGTGCTGCGGCAGGTGCTCTGGCAGGTGGGGCAAGCACGTCAGGCATATGGCATCTGACCAGGGCTTTTGGTTTTTCTTTTACCTTTACTTGGGTCTTCCTGTACTGTTTTTGTACGGAGGCGCCCGTGGTGTACCCCGGTGCTCCTCCGGCAGCGACGACGCTGACCAGTTGCCGTATGACGTGCCGGAGGAACAGTGGACGTCTCCCTGACCCTGTGGGTGCTGACCATTCTCGGTCTGTGCGCCCTCGTCGCCGCCGATTTTTTCATCGGCGGCCGCAAACCGCATGACGTGTCCCTCAAGGAAGCGGGCATCTGGACGGTCGTCTGGGTGGCCCTGGCCGGGCTCTTCGGGCTGGGGCTGCTGCTCTTCGGCGGCGGCGAGCCCGCGGGCGAGTTCTTCGCGGGCTTCATCACCGAGAAGTCCCTGAGCGTCGACAACCTCTTCGTCTTCGTGCTGATCATGGCGAAGTTCGCGGTGCCGTCGATCTACCAGCAGCGCGTGCTCATGGTCGGTGTGCTGATCGCCCTCGTCCTGCGCGCCGTCTTCATCGGCGCCGGCGCGGCGATCATCGCCAACTTCTCCTGGGTCTTCTACATCTTCGGCGCCTTCCTCATCTGGACCGCGTGGAAGCTCATCCAGGAGGCGCGGGCCGACGAGGAGGAGGAAGAGTTCGAGGAGAACCGCTTCCTCAAGCTGGTCGAGAAGCGCTTCCCCTCGACCGACCGCTACCACGGCACCAAGCTGTTCATCGTCGAGAACGGCAAGCGCCTGATGACGCCGATGCTGATCGTCATGCTGGCGATCGGCACCACCGACGTCCTCTTCGCGCTGGACTCCATCCCGGCGATCTTCGGCCTGACCCAGGACCCGTACATCGTCTTCACGGCCAACGCTTTCGCCCTCATGGGCCTCCGGCAGCTGTACTTCCTGATCGGCGGACTGCTGAAGAAGCTGGTCCACCTGTCGTACGGCCTCTCGGTGATCCTCGGCTTCATCGGCGTCAAGCTCGTCCTGCACGCGCTGCACGAGAACGGCGTGGGGGTGCCCGAGATCAGCATCCCGGTCTCGCTCGGCGTCATCTGCGCGGTGCTGGTCGTCACCACGATCACCAGTCTGCGCGCCTCGAAGAAGCAGGCGGCCGCCGAAGCGGTGGCCGGCAGCGCCAAGGTCTGAGCCCGGGGCCGCCCGTCGCCTCAGGCGGGCGCGCCCTCGCCGACCGGGCTCCCGGCGGTCACCGGGCGGGTCTCGGGGAGCAGTGCGAAGCAGGCCAGGCTGAGCAGCGCGAGCGCGGTCAGATAGGCCGCGACGCCCCACGGCGGGCCGTCGCCCCGCGCCGTCGCGGTCGCGACCAGCGGGGTCACGGCGCCGCCCAGCACCCCGCCGAGGTTGTAGCCCACGGCTGCGCCTGTGCAGCGCACCCGGGGCTCGTACAGCTCGGGGAGGTAGGCCGCGACGACGGCGAACATCGTGGTGAAGGCCAGCGTCGCGACCAGGAAGCCGAGCACCATCCACACCGGCCGGCCGGTGTACAGCAGGGCGATCAGCGGGACCATCCAGAGCGCCACGGCGACGCAGCCCGCCAGGCACAGCGGGCGGCGCCCGTAGCGGTCGCCCAGGAACGCGAACACCGGGGTGACCAGGGCCGACACCGAGACCGCCGCCATGATGCAGCCGAGCATGACCGTACGGTCGACACCGAGCCGCTCGGTCGCGTAGGCGAGGGACCACGTGGTGATCGTGTAGTAGAGGGCGTACGCGACGGTCAGGCCCCCGGCGGTGAGCAGGACGAGCCGCCAGTGGTCGCGTACGACCTCGGCGAAGGGCGCCTCCGCCCGGTCGCCCCGGTCGGCCAGTTCGCGGAACTGCGGGGTCTCGGACAGCCGGGCGCGCAGCAGCAGTCCGCCGACCGCGAGGACGCCGGCGAACCAGAACGGCACCCGCCAGCCCCAGGAGCGGAACTGCGCGTCGGTGAGCGTGGCCGAGAGGGTGAGCGTGATCCCGTTGGCGATCAGGAAGCCCACGGGCGGGCCGATCTGGGGCACGCTCGACCACAGCGCGCGGCGGCCCGCCGGGGCGTGCTCGGTGGTCAGCAGCGCGGCGCCGCCCCACTCCCCGCCGACCCCGAAGCCCTGCGCGAACCGCAGGACGACCAGCAGGGCCGGGGCCGCGACCCCGATGCTGCCGTAGGTGGGCACCAGGCCGACGGCGACGGTCGCGATGCCCGTCAGCAGCAGGGACATGATCAGGACCGGGCGGCGGCCGCGCCGGTCGCCGATATGACCGAAGAACACCGACCCGAGCGGTCGCGCGACGAACCCGGCCCCGAACGTGCCGAAGGCCGCGAGTGTGCCGACCAGCGGTGAGACCGTCGGGAAGTACAGCGGGCCGAGCACGAGGGCCGCCGCGGTGCCGTAGACGAAGAAGTCGTAGAACTCGATGGCGGTGCCCACCAGGGACGCGGCTGCCAGGCGGAGCATGGCCGGTGGGCGTTCGTCCGGAGATCGGTCGGATCGCATGTAGTGCCCAACTTCCCTCAGCAGGTGAGGCAACGGGGCGTGCGGGGGTACGGCCGGGGGCGCGCGGGATACCGGCGTCGCGGGTGTGTGGTGCCGCCGTGCGACCCGGTCCGGGGCAAAGGTAAGGACCGTCGGCCATGGCCGACGGTCCTTACCTTTTTCGCTTCACGGGTCCGAGGTCACCAGCCGCGGGCGCGCCACTCCGCGAGGTGGGGGCGCTCGGCGCCGAGGGTGGTGTCGGCGCCGTGGCCGGGGTAGACCCAGGTCTCGTCCGGGAGCTGTCCGAAGAGCTTGGTCTCGACGTCGTCCAGGAGGCTCGCGAACGCCTTCGGGTCGCCGTGGGTGTTGCCGACGCCGCCCGGGAAGAGGCAGTCGCCGGTGAACAGGTGCGGGTGGCCGTGCGGGTCGTCGTAGACCAGGGCGATGCTGCCCGGCGTGTGGCCGGTCAGGTGGCGCGCGGTGAGCTCGACGCGGCCGACGCGGATCGTGTCCCCGTCCTCGACCGGTACGTCCGTCGGCACGGGGATGCCCTCGGCGTCGTAGCGGCCCGCGTGGGTGCGGGCCCCGGTGGCGTCCACGACCTCGCGCAGCGCGCCCCAGTGGTCGCCGTGCCGGTGGGTGGTGACGACGGAGGCGATGCCGCTGTCCCCGATCAGGCTGAGCAGGGTGTGCGGCTCGGCCGCGGCGTCGATCAGCAACTGCTCGTCCGTCGCGCGGCAGCGCAGCAGATACGCGTTGTTGTCCATCGGCCCGACCGCGACCTTCGAGATCATCAGGTCGGTCAGCTCGTGCACATCCGCCGGGCCGCCGACCTTCACCGCTCCGCTGTACGTCATGGCTTCAAGCCTATAGCGGGGGCAGCGCCGGGAGCGGGGCGCCGTCGGTCTCCAGCCCGGCGCCGCGTTCGCCGCGCCCGGCGAGCCAGCCGAGCAGGGCGGGGGCGGTGCCGGTGACGGTGACCGCGGGGCCGTCCGCGCGGCCCGTGTGCCACTGCCGTCCGTCGGTCGCGGTGACGGTGACGGAGGGCAGGTCCGCGTGGCCGGAGAAGCGCTGTGCGAGGTAGTCGATCTCCCGGCCGAGGAGGTCGTCCGGCAGGTCCGTCAGTTCGTACCCGATGCCCAGGTCGACGTGGTGCAACGCGAGCTCGGTCAGGCGCCGGAAGGGGACCCGCGCGGCCACGTCGGTCACTCCGTTGCGCAGGGTGACCGTGCGCGTCCAGTCGTCGACGGCGTCGGCGGTCTCCATGAGGCGGTCCGCGCTCGCACGGAGGTCGGCGAGCTGGGCCTCCAGGGGCTGGCCCGCGCCGTTGTCGATGTCCGCGTCCCGCGCCTCGCCGCTCACGTACATGGGCAGTCCGCGCAGGACGTTGCCCAGGGCGTCCGCGTTCCGCGCGATGTGGGAGAGCAGGTGACCACGGGTCCAGCCGGGGAGCCGTGACGCTTCGGCGACGGCGCCGTTGTCCAGTTTCGCGACCGCGGTGAGGAGCCGGTCGGTCGCTTCACGTACAGATGCCAGGTCGCGCACATGATCGATCATGCGGCGACGATAGCGCCGCCACTCGTCCGGGTGAAGTCATGCGACTCCTGCCGTAATTCGAATGTGCGTGCTATAGGCTCGTGTGTGGCATCGGATCCGACATCCGCGCCGCGGCCCCCCTACCCTGGGTCGGGGATGCGGCACATCCCACCGTTCTCAAGAAAGGTGCCGACCCGCGTGGCTGACCGTCTCATCGTCCGTGGCGCTCGCGAGCACAACCTCAAGAACGTCTCGCTCGACCTCCCCCGTGACTCCCTCATCGTCTTCACGGGGCTCTCCGGGTCGGGCAAGTCGTCCCTCGCGTTCGACACGATCTTCGCCGAGGGGCAGCGTCGCTACGTCGAGTCCCTCTCCTCCTACGCACGGCAGTTCCTCGGGCAGATGGACAAGCCCGATGTGGACTTCATCGAGGGCCTGTCCCCGGCCGTATCCATCGACCAGAAGTCGACCTCGCGCAACCCGCGTTCCACGGTCGGCACCATCACCGAGGTCTACGACTACCTCCGCCTGCTCTTCGCGCGCATCGGCAAGCCGCACTGCCCCGAGTGCGCGCGGCCCATCTCCCGCCAGTCGCCGCAGGCGATCGTCGACAAGGTCCTGGAGCTGCCCGAGGGCAGCCGCTTCCAGGTGCTCTCCCCGCTGGTGCGCGAGCGCAAGGGCGAGTTCGTCGACCTCTTCGCCGACCTCCAGACCAAGGGCTACAGCAGGGCCCGCGTCGACGGCGAGACCATCCAGCTCTCCGAGCCGCCCAAGCTCAAGAAGCAGGAGAAGCACACGGTCGAGGTGGTCGTCGACCGCCTCACCGTCAAGGACAGCGCCAAGCGCCGGCTGACCGACTCGATCGAGACCGCGCTGGGCCTGTCCGGCGGCATGGTGATCCTCGACTTCGTGGACCTCGCCGAGGACGACCCCGAGCGTGAGCGGATGTATTCCGAGCACCTCTACTGCCCGTACGACGACCTCTCCTTCGAGGAGCTGGAGCCGCGCTCCTTCTCCTTCAACTCCCCCTTCGGCGCCTGCCCGGACTGCACCGGCATCGGCACCCGCATGGAGGTCGACCCGGAGCTGATCGTCCCCGACGAGGACAAGTCCCTGGACGAGGGCGCGATCAGCCCCTGGTCGCACGGCCACACCAAGGACTACTTCAACCGCCTCGTCGGCGCCCTGGCCGGCGAGCTCGGGTTCCGCACCGACATCCCCTGGGCCGGGCTGCCGCAGCGCGCCAAGAAGGCGCTGCTGAACGGCCACCGCACCCAGATCGAGGTGCGCTATCGCAACCGCTACGGCCGCGAGCGCGCGTACACCACGGCCTTCGAGGGCGCGGTGCCCTTCGTCAAGCGGCGCCACTCCGAGGCGGAGAGCGACTCCAGCCGCGAGCGCTTCGAGGGCTATATGCGCGAGGTGCCCTGCCCGACCTGTGAGGGCACCCGCCTCAAGCCGATCGTCCTCGCGGTCACCGTGCAGGGGCGGTCCATCGCCGACGTCGCCGCGATGTCGATCAGCGAATGCGCCGACTTCCTGCGGGACATGAAGCTCACCGGCCGCGAGAAGAAGATCGCCGAGCGGGTCCTCAAGGAGGTCAACGAGCGGCTGAGGTTCCTGGTCGACGTCGGCCTGGACTATCTCTCGCTCAACCGCGCCGCGGGCACCCTCTCCGGCGGCGAGGCCCAGCGCATCCGGCTCGCCACCCAGATCGGCTCCGGCCTCGTCGGCGTGCTCTACGTCCTGGACGAGCCGTCCATCGGCCTCCACCAGCGCGACAACCACCGCCTCATCGAAACGCTCGTGCGCCTGCGGGACATGGGCAACACTCTGATCGTCGTCGAGCACGACGAGGACACCATCAAGGTCGCCGACTGGGTGGTCGACATCGGCCCCGGCGCGGGCGAGCACGGCGGCAAGGTGGTGCACAGCGGACCCCTGAAGGACCTGCTGCGCAACAAGGAGTCGATGACCGGTCAGTATCTCTCCGGCAAGAAGGCCATCGCCACGCCGTTCGAGCGCCGGCCCGTGGACCTCGACCGCCGGCTGACCGTGCGCGGCGCCCGGGAGAACAACCTCCAGGACATCGACGTGTCCTTCCCGCTCGGTGTGCTCACGGCCGTCACCGGTGTCTCCGGTTCCGGCAAGTCGACGCTGGTCAACGACATCCTCTACACCCACCTGGCCCGCGAGCTCAACGGCGCCCGTGCCGTCCCCGGGCGGCACACGCGCGTGGACGGCGACGACCTCGTCGACAAGGTCGTCCACGTCGACCAGTCGCCCATCGGCCGCACGCCGCGCTCCAACCCCGCGACGTACACCGGCGTCTTCGACAACATCCGCAAGCTCTTCGCGGAGACGATGGAGGCGAAGGTGCGCGGCTATCTGCCGGGCCGCTTCTCCTTCAACGTCAAGGGCGGCCGCTGCGAGAACTGCTCCGGCGACGGCACGATCAAGATCGAGATGAACTTCCTGCCGGACGTGTACGTGCCGTGCGAGGTCTGCCACGGCGCGCGCTACAACCGGGAGACCCTGGAGGTGCATTACAAGGGCAAGTCCATCGCCGAGGTGCTGGACATGCCCATCGAGGAGGCGCTCGACTTCTTCGAGGCCGTGCCGACGATCGCCCGGCACCTGCGCACCCTGCACGAGGTCGGGCTCGGATACGTCCGCCTCGGGCAGTCCGCGCCGACGCTCTCCGGCGGCGAGGCGCAGCGCGTCAAGCTCGCCAGCGAGCTGCAGAAGCGCTCGACCGGCCGCACGGTCTACGTCCTCGACGAGCCCACCACCGGGCTGCACTTTGAGGACATCAGCAAGCTCATCTCGGTGCTCTCGGGGCTGGTCGACAAGGGCAACAGCGTCATCGTCATCGAGCACAACCTCGACGTCATCAAGACGGCCGACTGGGTCGTCGACATGGGCCCGGAGGGCGGCAGCGGCGGCGGCCTCGTCATCGCGGAGGGCACGCCGGAAGAGGTGGCTTCCGTGCCGGACAGTCACACCGGGAAGTTCCTGCGGGAGCTTCTCGGGGACCGGGTGAGCGATTCGCCCGCGGCGCCCGTGCGGAAGAAGAAGGCTGCTGCTTCGAAGAGGGCGGCTGCTTCGAAGAAGGCCGCTGCCGCTCCGGCGAAGAAGGCGGTTGCCGCGGCTCCGGCGAAGCGGGCTGCTCGGGGGCGGAAGGTCTAGCGGAAGGTTCGGCCGGTGGGGTGGGGGTGAGGGCCGCTTCGCGGGTGCGGGCTGTTGGCGCCTGCGGCGGGCTTTCCCCTTGCCTGCCCCTTCCCGGAACTGGGGGCAAGCCCCCAGACCCCCAGCAACACGCTTCGCGCGTGGTCCTCAAACTCCCCCAGTAACCGAAACCCGCAGCCGGGGGCCTGGGGCAGGCGCCTCCCACGCGGCGGAGCCGCACGTCGGACGCAGCGGGTAGGGGAAAGCCCGCCGCAGGCGCCGGCGAGCCGCACCCTAAAGAGCGAGCTCCGCCCCCCACGGCGGCTCCGCCCCCGCGCGCGAGCACGTGACGGCCGCCGCCCGGGCCGCGAAGCGGAGAAGAGGAGGCCAGGCCACCGTGGCCAGAGCCTCTCGCGACAGTGCCCCACATGTCGCGAGCCCGTGCAGAAGCGCCGCGTTCACCGTGTCGCCCGCACCGATCGTGTCCACGACCTCGACCGCCGGTGCCGGGACCGTGTGCCGGAGGCCGTCGCGGGTGTGTACGGACAGGCCCGCCGCCCCGTGGGTGATCACCACCGCGGCAGGGCCCTCGGCCAGCCATTCGCCGGGGGAGCCGCCCAGCCACCGGGCGTCCTCGTCGGAGAGCTTCAGCAGGGTCACATGCGGCAGCCAGGAGCGGAAGCGGGCACGGTGGGCGTCCGCGTCGGGGATCAGGCCCGCCCGGATGTTGGGGTCGAGGAGCGTGAACACCCCGCGCTCCGCCTCCCGGCGCAGCAACGCCTCGTACGCGCTCGCCCCGGGCTCCAGCACCAGCGCACAGGTGCCCAGGCACAGCGCCGACACCGCCTCCGGCAGCGGCCCCGGGAGCTCGAACAGGCGGTCCGCGGTGCCCTCGGCGTAGAAGGCGTAGCCCGCGGAGCCGTCCTTCCCCACGTCGGCCACCGCGAGCGTCGTCGGCTCCGGCCCGCGCCGTACCAGCGAGATGTCGACCCCCGCCGACCGGAGGCCGGCCAGCAGGGCCTCGCCGAAGCCGTCCGCCGACACCCGGGAGCAGAAGGCGGCCGGTCCGCCCAACCGTCCCAGCGCCACGGCCGTGTTGTACGGGCCGCCGCCGCGCCGCGGCAGCAGCGCGGGCAGCGCGCCCCCGCCCTCGTCCGGCACCAGAGGCACCAGGTCGATCAGAGCCTCTCCGGCGACGACGATCACAAGGAGCATCCTTTCCCGGCCGGGTTCCCGCCGGGCCCAGCCTGCCATGCCGCCGACTCCGCGGAGGGGGCGCAAGGGGAATCGGGAGTGCCGGTAGGGTCGACGCGTTCGATCCGCAGCGCACCGTTGGAGCACCCATGACACCCCCCGCCGACCCCGCCGAATCCGCCGCCCCCGGCACGGACCGCCGCACCGTGCTGCGCGGCGCCGCTCTGGTGGGTGCCGCGGGGCTCGGCGTCACGGCGTGCACGGGTGGCGGTCCGGGCGGCGCCAAGGGCGCGGCCGCCCCCACCGCCCCCGTGGAGCTCGGGGCCCCGGCCGACGTGCCCGTCGGCGGCGCCCGGCTCTACCGCGAGCAGCGCCTGGTCGTCTCGCAGCCCGCCAAGGGCGAGTACAAGGCGTTCAGCGCGGTCTGCACGCACGCGGGCTGTGTCGTCGACAAGATCGAGGACGGGAAGATCAGCTGCCCGTGCCACGGCAGCAAGTTCGACCCGGCCACCGGCAAGGTCCTCCAGGGCCCGGCCGGCGCGCCCCTGCCCGCCGTGCCGGTCAAGCTGGCCGACGGCAAGCTGATCGCGGGCCCGGACGCCTGACGCCGGGCGCCGGGGCGGGCTCGGCGGTTCTCGTGGCCCGGCCGCGGGCCGTCCCGCTCCCGCACCGCCGCCGCGCGGCGGTGTCCTCGATCGCCGGACAGGCCGATGTGCCCGGCGTGAGGCAGGCGATCAAGCCCGGCAGGGGACCCGGGAGACCGGGGGACGACGGAGCCGCGGCCGGGCGGGATTCCGCCGGGCGCGGCCCGCTCAGGACCAGTCCCAGGTGATCCCCAGGATGCCCGGCCGCACCCCCTGCTCCACCAGGTGCACGCCGCGGTGCCGCCCCGCCAGTGTCAGTTCCTGCTGCCCGGCGCGCGGCGCGCCCGCGGAGCTCTGGGCGAACCTGCGGCAGCGCACCGGCAGCGCCGCGCTGTCGAAGCGCACCTGGAGCACGTACTGCCCGCCCGCGAAGCTGAACCCCCGTACGTACTCGCTGCTCGGCCCGGCCGTGCCGTCCTCGAAGCCGTAGCCGAAGACATAGGTCTCCCCGGCCCGCAGCCGGGTGTCGAAGAGCAGCTCGGCGACGAGGACGCCCGCCTCGGCGTGCCAGCGCACGCGCCCCACCCGGCAGTTCTCGGCGGCCCGCACCGCCACCTGCCCGGGGTCGCAGCCGGTGTCGCCGTGGTGGATGGCGATGTAGCGGTCCACACCGTCCCGGTGGGCGCGGACGACGTGCTGCGAGTCGCGCTCCCGGAGCTCGCGTCCGGCGCCGATCAGGACCCGCTCCAGATGGCAGACGGTGTGCAGCCCGCCGTCGGCCGGTGACTCCAGCTCCGCCAGCAGCCGCCCCAGCGCCCGTGACTCCTCGACCAGGGAGCGGTAGGAGCGGGCCGCGGGACGTTCCGCCCCGGTGCGGGGCGACGCCGGTTCGAGCAGCCGGCTCAGGGAGTGCGGCGGCAGCTCCAGTACCTCCTCCAGCGCACGCACCGCGCGCAGCGACTCGGCCCGCTGGGGTCTGCGCGCGCCCTGCTGCCAGTAACTGAGGCTCGTCACCCCGACCTTCACGCCGCGCTGCGCGAGCCGGTGCTGCACCCGGTGCAGGGCGAGCCCGCGCACGGACAGCGCGGTGCGCAGTGCCAGGTGGAACGGTCCGGTGCGTAGGGCTCGCGCAAGCTCGTTCTCGGCCGCGTCGGCCGCCGCGCCGCTCTGTGTCATCCGCTCGCCCCTCTGTGAATGTTCACCGGCGGCGGGAGCGATCCGGCTCACCGGACCGCTGTGATCCTCTTGACCGGGCACCGGCCGTTCACATCCGGTTCGTGCTGTTCACACCGCCGGCTCACCCAGCATTGAAACCTGTTGACCGGTCACTGACAACACCCTGATGCTCCTGATCAGCGTCCGGACGCGCTCCTCCGTCTCAACCCCCCGCCTCGGGAGGAACGTCCATGTCCCGTGCATCGGCACAACAGAAAACGACCGGAAAGAGCCGTATACGCGGCAGACGGCTGTCCGTCGCCGCGCTCGTCGCCTCCGCCCTGCTCGCCGTCCCCACCACGGCGAGCGCGGCGACCGGCGGCGGTCACCAGGGCTACGCCGCGTCCAAGAAGCTCAACATCTCCATGCAGGCCCAGCAGAAGACCAATTGGTGCTGGGCGGGCTCCGGCAACACCATCGCCACCTGGTTCGGGCGCAACTACAGCCAGAACCAGTTCTGCAACGCCGCCTTCAACCGGCAGCAGGGCTCGGAGTGCCCCAACAACCAGGCCACCCTGGGCAATGTGCAGAACGCCCTCGACTGGGCGGGCATCAACTCCGGCTCGTACGTGAGCGGCTGGCTGCGCTACGCGACCGTGCAGGGGGAGATCAACGCGAACCGGCCCGTCGAGACCCGCATCCAGTGGGCCTCCGGAGGTGGCCACATGCACGTCCTCTACGGGTACGACGACTCCGGCAGCTGGGTCTACTGGGGTGACCCGTGGCCGTCCAACAACCGCTACAACTGGGCCTCGCACAGCTGGTACGTGAACAACGACCAGTTCTCGTGGACCCACTCGCTCTACCGGATCGGGGCGTGAGGTCATGAGCACGCACACCAGCAGGAACGCGGCCCGTGCGGCGGCCGCCGGAGCGCTCACCGCCGCCCTCCTCGGCCTCGCCCCCCTCGCGCACGCCGACGGGAACCCTGTCCCCGCCCCCGTCGCCCCGCCCGCCGCGGGCGTCAGCGCCGCGCACGACGCGGCGGCCGCCCCCGCGACGCTCGACACCCTCTCCCGCTTCTTCGCCCGCGACGGAGCCGTCGCCCAGGCGAAGGCGCGGCCGAGGATCGACGGCGCGACAGTGCCGGTCTACACGCTCGCCCCGGAGTTCGTGGCGGGCAAGAAGGACGCCCCCGTCGCCGAGCTGGAGTTCCTCGCCAGCGAGGCGGTCTCCGCCGACGGGCAGAAGGCGTCGGTGTGGACGGTGAAGTCCGGGGACACCTGGAAGGTCGTCAACATCGCCACCGGCGACGACGAGACGCGCTACGCCGCCGAGGGCGCGCGGAAGCTCGGCGGGGGCACCGTCTTCCGCGAGCCGCAGATCGACGCCTGGTACGTCCAGCGCGGCGACCGGGTGCTGCCGCTCGACGCCGACGCCACCCGGGCGATCGGGGCCGGTGGCACGAGCGTCGAGAACTACCGGGCGCGCGTCCACAAGGCGTACGGCGACAAGCTGCCGGGCTCCGCGTACGCCCGGCAGGGCATGGCCGGCGGTTATGCGGAGCCGGCCGGCGGGACGGCGGGGCGGACGGCAGAGGTCAGGACCGCGGCCGCGGCGCGGACCGACGCGGGCGGCCCGCTGAACACGGCGGCCACCGCGACGGCCGCGGGCGCGGCCCTGGCCCTCGGCGCCTCCGCCCTGGTGGTCCGCCGCAGGCGGCGCCGCGGCTGACCGGCCCGCGGCGGACCACCCGCACCGAGGGGGCGGCCCCACAACGCTCCCGCTCCGGCCCCGGCGCGCACTCGCCGGGGCCGGAGGCGTGCCCGCCCCCGCCCCCGTTCCGGGCCCGGCTGGACGACGGCGTTGTCAGTGCCCGCAAGTAGGCTGTGGGACATGGCCGACCCCAGCAGCTACCGACCCAAGCCGGGACAGATCCCCGACTCGCCGGGGGTCTACAGATTCCGTGACGAGCACGGCCGCGTGATCTACGTAGGGAAGGCGAAGAGCCTGCGCCAGCGGCTCTCCTCGTACTTCCAGGATCTCGCCGGTCTGCACCCGCGCACGCGCACCATGGTCACCACCGCGGCCTCCGTCGAGTGGACCGTGGTCGCCACCGAGGTCGAGGCGCTCCAGCTGGAGTATTCCTGGATCAAGGAGTACGACCCGTGCTTCAACGTCAAATACCGCGACGACAAGAGCTACCCCTCCCTCGCCGTCACGCTGGGCGAGGAGTTCCCCCGCGTGCAGGTCATGCGCGGCCCCAAGAAGAAGGGCGTGCGCTACTTCGGCCCGTACGCCCACGCCTGGGCGATCCGCGAGACCGTCGACCTGATGCTGCGTGTCTTTCCCGTACGCACCTGCTCCGCCGGGGTGTTCAAGCGCTCCGCCCAGATCGGCCGCCCCTGTCTCCTCGGCTACATCGGCAAGTGCTCCGCCCCGTGCGTCGGCCGCGTCACCCCCGAGGAGCACCGCGAACTGGCCGAGGAGTTCTGCGACTTCATGGCCGGCCGCACCGGCGCCTATCTGCGCCGCCTGGAGGAGCGGATGCGCGAAGCCGCCGAGGAGATGGAGTACGAGAAGGCCGCCCGGCTGCGTGACGACATGGAAGCGCTGCGCCGCGCCATGGAGAAGAACGCCGTCGTCCTCGCCGACGCCACCGACGCCGACCTGATCGCCGTCGCGGAGGACGAGCTGGAGGCCGCCGTCCAGATCTTCCACGTGCGCGGCGGGCGGGTGCGCGGCCAGCGCGGCTGGGTGACCGACAAGGTCGAGGCCGTCGACACCGCGGGCCTGGTCGAGCACGCGCTCCAGCAGCTCTACGGCGAGGAGAAGGGCGACGCGGTCCCCAAGGAGGTCCTCGTCCCGGCCCTGCCCGACCCGGTGGAGCCCGTCGCCCAGTGGCTCGGTGAGCGCCGGGGCGGCCGCGTGGACCTGCGCATCCCGCAGCGCGGCGACAAGAAGGACCTGATGGCCACGGTCCAGCGCAACGCCGCACAGGCCCTCGCGCTGCACAAGACCAAGCGCGCCTCCGACCTCACCACCCGCTCCCGTGCCCTGGAGGAGATCGCGGAGGCTCTCGGGCTCGACTCGGCGCCGCTGCGCATCGAGTGCTTCGACATCTCCCACCTCCAGGGGCAGGACGTGGTGGCGTCCATGGTCGTCTTCGAGGACGGCCTCGCCCGCAAGAGCGAGTACCGCCGCTTCCAGATCACGGGCCGCGTCGGGGACACCCAGGTCTGGCACGGCGAGGGCCAGGACGACGTCCGCTCGATGCACGAGGTCGTCGCCCGCCGCTTCCGCCGCTATCTGCGGGAGCAGCAGAAGGCGGGGGAGTGGTCCGAGGCGAACGCCGTCGAGGACACCGAGGACGGGCCCGTCGCCGTCGAGGACGACCGGCCCAAGCGCTTCGCCTATCCGCCGCAGCTCGTCGTGGTCGACGGCGGGCAGCCGCAGGTCGCCGCCGCCCGGCGGGCCCTGGACGACCTCGGCATCAGCGATGTGGCCGTCTGCGGCCTCGCCAAGCGCCTCGAAGAGGTCTGGCTGCCCGACGACGACGATCCCGTCGTCCTGCCGCGCACCAGCGAGGGCCTCTATCTCCTCCAGCGCGTCCGGGACGAGGCGCACCGCTTCGCCATCTCCTACCAGCGCGGCAAGCGCTCCAAGAGCATGAAGACCGGACCGCTGGACGCCGTCCCCGGCCTCGGGGACACCCGCAAGCGGGCGCTGATCAAGCACTTCGGTTCGGTCAAGCGGCTGCGGGCCGCGACCGTCGAGCAGATCTGCGAGACGCCCGGCATCGGCCGCAAGACGGCCGAGACGATCGCCGCCGCACTCGCCGCGACAGCGCCGCCCGCCCCTGCCGTCAACACCGCGACAGGCGAGATCATGGACGATGCGGAGGAATGATGGACGTGTACACCCACGGCCTCGGCCGGCGGTGCGCGCCCGGACGGCGGGCGCGGTCCGGGGCACGGACACCGGAAGACCGCAGTATGGAAGACGGAGCCGCGCCCCGCGGCGCCGTCCGCAGAACGGGGGTAGCAGCATGACCGGGACCGAGCGAGACGGAGCACAGGTGAGTACGGGCACGACGGCGGACGCGGCCGGTGAGGCGGCGGGCATCCCCGAACTGGTGATCATCTCCGGCATGTCGGGGGCGGGCCGCAGCACCGCCGCCAAGTGCCTGGAGGACCTCGGCTGGTTCGTCGTGGACAACCTGCCGCCCGCCCTGATCCCCACCATGGTGGACCTCGGCGCCCGCTCGCAGGGCAACGTGGCCCGCATCGCCGTGGTCGTGGACGTCCGCGGCCGCCGCTTCTTCGACAACCTCCGGGAGTCCCTCGCGGACCTCGCGGCCAAGAAGGTCAAGCGCCGGGTGATCTTCCTGGAGGCGTCCGACGACGCCCTGGTGCGCCGCTTCGAGTCCGTGCGCCGCCCGCACCCCCTCCAGGGCTCCGGGCGCATCGTCGACGGCATCGCCGCCGAGCGCGACCTGCTGCGCGAGCTGCGCGGCGACGCCGACCTGGTGATCGACACCTCCAGCCTCAACGTCCACGAGCTGCGCGCCAAGATGGACGCCCAGTTCGCCGGCGAGGAGGAGCCCGAGCTGCGGGCCACCGTCATGTCGTTCGGCTACAAGTACGGCCTGCCCGTCGACGCCGACCTCGTGGTGGACTGCCGCTTCCTGCCCAACCCGCACTGGGTCCCCGAGCTGCGCCCCTTCACCGGCCTCAACGAGGAGGTCTCGGGCTACGTCTTCAACCAGCCCGGCGCCAAGGAGTTCCTCGACCGCTACACCGAGCTGCTCCAGCTGATCGCCGCGGGCTACCGCCGCGAGGGCAAGCGCTATGTGACCATCGCGGTCGGCTGCACCGGCGGCAAGCACCGCTCGGTGGCGATGTCCGAGAAGCTCGCCCACCGCCTGGCCTCGGAGGGTGTCGAGACCGTGGTCGTCCACAGGGACATGGGGCGCGAGTGACCGGCCGCACGTTCCGGCTGCGCCGCGGCCGCCGGCTCGTCCCCGCCCGCGCGAGCGGGCGGGGCGGCGCCCGCGTGGGCCGCGGCGCGCAGCCCAAGGTCGTCGCCCTCGGCGGCGGCCACGGCCTGTCCGCGTCGCTGGCCGCCCTGCGCCGCATCACCGGCGACCTGACCGCCGTCGTCACCGTCGCCGACGACGGCGGCTCCAGCGGCCGGCTCCGCGACGAGCTGGGCGTGCTGCCCCCCGGCGACCTGCGCAAGGCGCTCGCCGCGCTGTGCGGTGACGACGACTGGGGCCAGACCTGGGCCCGGGTGATCAAGCACCGCTTCGCCAGCGAGGGCGACCTGCACGGACACGCCGTCGGCAATCTGCTGATCGTCGCCCTGTGGGAGCAGCTCGGCGACCATGTGCAGGCCCTGGACCTGGTCGGCAAGCTCCTCGGCGCGCACGGCAGGGTGCTGCCCATGTCCGCGGTGCCGCTGGAGCTCCAGGCGCTCGTACGGGGCCACGACGTGGCCGAGCCCGACGCGATCAGCACCGTGCGCGGCCAGGCCACCGTGGCGCTCACCCGCGGTGAGGTGCAGTCCGTGCACGTCGTGCCGGAGGACCCGCCGGCCGTGCCCGAGGCCGTGGAAGCGGTGCTCGACGCCGACTGGGTGGTCCTCGGACCGGGCTCGTGGTTCTCCTCCGTGATCCCGCATCTGCTGGTGCCCGAGCTGCTCGACGCGCTCCAGCAGACCAAGGCCCGCCGGGTGCTCTCGCTGAACCTCGCGCCGCAGCCCGGCGAAACAGATGGCTTCTCCCCGCAGCGTCATTTGGAGGTTTTGGCCCGACACGCCCCTAAACTCGCCCTGGACGTGGTGCTGGCCGACGAGGCCGCCGTGCCCGACCGGCAGAGCCTCACCGACGCCGCCAAGCGTCTGGGGGCGGCGGTCGAGCTGGCGCCGGTCGCCGCGCCCGACGGCTCCCCTACACACGACCCGGAGCTGTTGGCCGCCGCGTACGACCGTATTTTTCGGATGCATGGAAGGATCGGCCCATGGCGATGACGGCAGCGGTGAAGGATGAAATCTCCCGGCTCCCCGTCACCCGGACCTGCTGCCGGAAAGCGGAGGTCTCGGCGATCCTGCGGTTCGCGGGCGGACTGCACCTGGTCAGCGGGCGCATCGTGATCGAGGCGGAGCTGGACACCGGGATCGCGGCCCGGCGGCTCCGCAAGGACATCCTGGAGATCTTCGGGCACAGCTCGGACCTGGTGGTGATGGCCCCCGGCGGGCTGCGCCGCGGCAGCCGTTACGTGGTGCGGGTGGTGGCGGGCGGTGACCAGCTGGCCCGCCAGACCGGCCTGGTCGACGGCCGCGGCCGGCCGATCCGCGGGCTGCCGCCGCAGGTCGTCTCGGGTGCCACGTGTGACGCGGAGGCCGCCTGGCGCGGCGCGTTCCTGGCCCACGGCTCGCTCACCGAGCCCGGCCGCTCGTCCTCCCTGGAGGTGACCTGCCCCGGGCCCGAGGCGGCGCTCGCGCTGGTCGGTGCGGCCCGCAGGCTCCAGATCGCGGCCAAGGCGCGCGAGGTGCGCGGCGTGGACCGGGTGGTCGTCCGGGACGGTGACGCGATCGGCGCGCTGTTGACGCGCCTGGGCGCGCACGAGTCGGTGCTCGCCTGGGAGGAGCGGCGGATGCGCCGCGAGGTGCGGGCCACGGCCAACCGCCTCGCCAATTTCGACGACGCCAACCTGCGCCGCTCGGCGCGCGCCGCGGTGGCGGCGGGCGCCCGGGTGCAGCGCGCGCTGGAGATCCTCGGCGAGGAGGTCCCCGAGCACCTCGCCGCCGCCGGCCGGCTGCGCATGGAGCACAAGCAGGCTTCCCTGGAGGAGCTGGGCGCCCTCGCCGACCCGCCGCTGACCAAGGACGCCGTCGCCGGCCGCATCCGCCGCCTGCTCGCGATGGCCGACAAGCGGGCGCAGGATCTGGGCATCCCCGGCACCGAGTCGAACCTCTCGGATCTGTCCGACCTCTCGGAGGAGCTCGCCGAGGGCATGGTCGGCTGACCGGAGGGGCCAGGCCCCTCGGCCGCCGGTCCGGCTGGAGGGATCCAGCCGGACCGGCGGTTCCGCGCCTGTTGACATGATCATGAGCGTTTCATCAGCCTGGCGTGCGTGCGACCCGATGTGCCGACCACGACAAGGGGAGCTCATGAGACGCAAGGTGAGACCGATCCTGGCGGCCGCTTCACTGCTGATCGGCGGGCTGGCCGCCGCACCCTTCGCACACGCGCAACCCGTTCCGGGCGCCACCGCCGACAGCGGCACCCTCTCCATGTGGACCGCGAAGGTCACCTCCCCGCAGATCCCGCTGCTCCTCGCGGCGGGCATCGACGGACACGAACTGGGCGAGCGGGTCACCGCCGGGCACACCGCGCCCGTCGAGCTCACCCTCACCCCCGAGCAGGCCGCGGACCTGCGCAGGCAGGGCGTGGACCTCACCGAGAAGCGCGTCCCCAGGAAGACCCAGGAGCGGCTCAAGGCCACCGGTGACGGCGTCTTCCGCCCGTACGGCCCCAAGGGCGGCCTCGAAGAGGAGATCGTCGCCACCGCGCGTGCGCACCCCGGCCTGACCAAGGTCGTCAGCATCGGCAGGACCGTGCGCGGGCAGGACATCCTGGCCCTGAAGATCACCAAGGACGCGGCGCGGACGCGCGACGGCGCCAGGCCGTCCGTGCTCTACATGTCCAATCAGCACGCCCGTGAGTGGATCACGCCCGAGATGACCCGCCGGCTGATGCACCACTATCTGGACCACTACGGCAAGGACGACCGCGTCACCAAGCTGGTCGACCGCTCCGAGCTGTGGTTCCTGCTCTCCGCCAACCCCGACGGCTACGACTACACCTTCCAGAGCCCCGACACCCGCCTGTGGCGCAAGAACCTGCGGGACAACGACGGCGACGGCAAGATCACCTCCGCCGACGGCGTCGACCTCAACCGCAACTTCCCCTACAAGTGGGGCTACGACAACGAGGGTTCGTCCCCCCGGCCCACCTCCGAGACCTACCGCGGACCGTCCCCCGCCTCCGAGCCGGAGACCCGCGCCCTGGACGCCTTCGAGAAGCGCGTCCACTTCAAGTTCGCGATCAACTACCACTCCGCCGCGGAACTGCTGCTCTACGGTGTCGGCTGGCAGGTCGCCACGCCCACCCCGGACGACGTCCTCTACAAGGCGCTCGCCGGCACCCCGGAGAATTCCGCGATCCCCGGCTACCGCCCCCAGCTCTCCTCCGAGCTCTACACCACCAACGGCGAGGCCGACGGGCACGCGGCCAACGTCAACGGCACGATGATGTTCACCCCGGAGATGTCGACCTGCGAGACCGCGGCCAGGTCCGACCCGGACCACCGCTGGGACCCGGCCGACTGCCGCTCCTCCTTCACCTTCCCGGACGACGAGAAGCTGATCCAGCGGGAGTTCACCAAGAACCTCCCCTTCGCGCTCTCCGTCGCCGAGACCGCCGCCAACCGGGCGGGTGACGACCAACCGGTCTCCTCCGTCGGCCTGAGCGCGCCGGACTTCACCCCCGACACCTTCACCACCTCCTACGCGCGCGGCGAGGAACAGGACGTCGCCGTCACCGCCCGCGAGAGCGTGCGCGACAAGCGCCTCAACTACCGCGTCGACGGCGGCCGTACGCACACCGCGCCGCTAGAGGCATGGGAGGGCGGCAAGCGCTACGGCGGACGGGACAACCTCCGCTTCGACCAGTACCGCGCCCAGGTCGAGGGCGCCGACCCCGGCTCCCGTGTCCAGGTCTGGTTCACCGGCCGTACGCGCGATGGCAGGCCCACCGCCAGCGAGCCGTTCACCTACAGCGTGGCGCAGCGCCCCCGCGCCGACACCCTGGTGCTGGCCGACGAGGGCGGCACGGCGGCCGCCCGAGACGTCGCCGTCTACACCAAGGCCCTCGCCGACAACGGCCGCAAGGCCGCCGTCTGGGACGTCGCGCGGCAGGGCGCGCCCCACGCGCTCGGTGTGCTCGGCCACTTCAGGACCGTGGTCTGGTACTCCGGCGCGAACCGGCCGGGCGGCGAAACCCTGCTGGCCGTAAGGGACTTCGTCAATGCCGGGGGCAAGGTCGTCGCCGCCGGGCAGCAGGCGGGCGGCAGCGCGCGCGTCGGCCCGGCCGACACCGACGACTTCGCTCAGTACTACCTGGGCGCGGGCAGCCGGGTCTCGTACGTCCATCCGCCGCGCTTCGACGGCGCGGGCAAGCTCAAGGGCACCTCGGCCACCCTCGCCGACGCGCCCGGCGGCCCGCTGACCGCCGCCGGGGCGTACAGCCCGGTCTCCGCCGAGCTGCCGCCCGCCGACTTCCCGCAGTTCCGCAGCGCGCCCGCGGGCGACTACACCGGCATGCGTTCCCCCTTCCAGCCGTACGCGGGCAGCTGGATGGCGGCCGCCCGGCACCAGGACAGCGCCTGGATGCGGCTGGCCCGCACCGTCGACCTCACCGGCGTGACCGCGGCGGACAGGCCCGCCCTCGGTTTCCGGCTCAGCCACGACACCGAGCAGGGCTATGACAACGCCGTCGTGGAGGCGCACACCGTCGGCCGCGACGACTGGACGACCCTGCCCGACGCCCGCGGCGGCACCACCGATCAGGTGCCCCTGGACTGCGGCTCCACCCTGGCCCTCCACCCCTTCCTCACCCACTACCTCACGTTGCGCAGCGGCGGCTGCGTGGGCCAGGGCAGCACGGGCGGCTGGCACGCCTTCACCGGCTCGTCCGGCGGCTGGCGGCAGGTCTCCTTCGATCTGAGCGCCTTCGCGGGCCGGAAGGCCGAGGTCGCTGTCTCCTACGTCACGGACCCGGGCAGCGGCGGCCGCGGCGTCTTCGTCGACGAGGCCACCGTCACCGTCGGCGGCACCGACCAGGCCACCGAGGGCTTCGAGACCTCCCTGGGCCCCTGGGCCGTGCCCGGCCCGCCCGCGGGCAGCCCCGGAAACACGGGGGACTGGGCGCGTTCGCAGGAGCTCGGCCACTACTCCGCGGCCATCACCACCCGTGACACCGCACTGCTGGGTTTCGGTCTCGAACACGTATCAAATGGGAAGGAGCGCGCTCGTCTGCTCGGGAATGTGTTGCACGCCATTGACAGGTGACGGGTGAGGGGTCCGCCAATGTCACGTCCCTCCTTCGTTAGAGGTAGGGTCGGTGGTGGTCGGGGACATCCCATACAGCTCGCCGGCGGACAGACCGGCACACCAACGAGGAGATCGGTTCGTGACGATCCGCGTAGGCATCAACGGCTTTGGCCGTATCGGTCGTAACTACTTCCGCGCGCTGCTGGAGCAGGGTGCGGACATTCAGATCGTCGGTGTCAACGACCTGACCGACAACGCCACCCTGGTCCACCTGCTGAAGTACGACACCATCCTGGGTCGTCTGAAGCACGAGGTCAGCCACACCGACGACTCCATCACCGTCGGCGACATGACCTTCAAGACGATGGCCGAGCGCGACCCGGCGAACCTGCCGTGGGCCGAGCTGGGTGCCGACATCGTCATCGAGTCGACCGGCATCTTCACCAAGAAGGCCGACGCCGCCAAGCACATCGCGGCCGGCGCCAAGAAGGTCCTGATCTCCGCGCCCGCCAAGGACGAGGACATCACCATCGTGATGGGCGTCAACCAGGACAAGTACGACGCGGCCAAGCACCACGTCATCTCCAACGCCTCCTGCACCACCAACTGCGTGGCGCCGATGGCCAAGGTTCTCGACGAGAACTTCGGCATCGTCAAGGGCATGATGACCACGGTCCACGCGTACACCAACGACCAGCGCATCCTGGACTTCCCGCACTCCGACCTGCGTCGCGCCCGCGCCGCCGCGGAGAACATCATCCCGACCTCGACGGGTGCCGCCAAGGCCACCGCCCTGGTCCTCCCGCAGCTGAAGGGCAAGCTGGACGGCATCGCCATGCGCGTCCCGGTCCCGACCGGCTCGGTCACCGACCTGGTCCTCGAGCTCGACCGCGAGACCAGCAAGGAAGAGATCAACGCCGCCTTCCAGAAGGCCGCCTCGGGTCAGCTCAAGGGCATCCTCGAGTACACCGAGGACGCGATCGTCTCCTCCGACATCGTGAACTGGCCGGCCTCCTGCACCTTCGACTCCTCCCTGACCATGGTCCAGGGCAACCAGGTCAAGGTCGTCGGCTGGTACGACAACGAGTGGGGCTACTCCAACCGTCTGGTCGACCTGACCGTCTTCGTCGGCGGCCAGCTCTGATCTGAGCGCGGGGACGGGGCTCGTAGGGCGCGATGGGGCGCCGTACGAGCCCCGTCCCATGACTGACCACAATGGAAACCCCCAGCTGCCGCTGGGCAGGTGCCCCCAACCGGAGTCATTCATGAAGACGATCGACGATCTCCTGCAGGACGGTGTCGAGGGCAAGCGGGTCTTCGTCCGCGCCGACCTCAATGTGCCGCTCGACGGCACCACCATCACCGACGACGGCCGCATCCGCGCCGTCGCCCCGACGATCGCCAAGCTCGCCGCCGCGGGCGCCAAGGTGATCGTCGCCTCGCACCTGGGCCGTCCCAAGGGCGCCCCGGACCCCGCGTTCTCGCTCGCGCCCGCTGCCACGCGGCTCGGCGAGATCCTGGGGAAGAATGTCTCGTTCGCCACCGACACGGTCGGTGACAGCGCGAAGGCCACCGTCGCCGCACTGGCGAACGGCGAGGTCACGCTGCTGGAGAACCTCCGTTTCAACGCGGGCGAGACCAGCAAGGACGACGCGGAGCGCGGCGCCTTCGCCGACGAGCTCGCGTCGCTGGCCGACCTCTATGTGGGTGACGGCTTCGGCGCCGTGCACCGCAAGCACGCCTCGGTCTTCGACCTCCCGGCGCGCCTCCCGCACGCCGCGGGCGACCTGATCGCCACCGAGGTCGGCGTCCTGAAGAAGCTGACCGAGGACGTCGCGCGCCCGTACGTCGTGGTCCTCGGCGGTGCCAAGGTCTCCGACAAGCTGGGTGTCATCGACAACCTGCTGGAGAAGGCCGACCGCATCCTCATCGGCGGCGGCATGTCCTACACCTTCCTCAAGGCCAAGGGCCACGAGGTCGGCATCTCCCTGCTCCAGGAGGACCAGATCCCGGTCTGCCTGGAGTACCTGGCCCGGGCCGAGAAGCGCGGCGTGGAGTTCGTCCTCCCCGTCGACGTCCTGGTCTCGGCCGACTTCCCGGACCTGAAGACCAAGGCTCCGGCCAACCCGGAGCTCGTCTCCTCGGACGCCATCCCGGCGGACAAGGAGGGCCTGGACATCGGCCCGAAGACGCGTGAGCTCTACGCCTCGAAGCTCGCCGACGCGGGCACGGTCTTCTGGAACGGACCCATGGGCGTCTTCGAGCACCCCGACTACGCCAACGGCACCAAGGCCGTCGCCCAGGGCCTCCTCGACAGCGAGGCATTCACCGTCGTGGGCGGTGGCGACTCGGCCGCCGCCGTGCGCATCCTGGGCTTCGACGAGACCGCCTTCGGCCACATCTCGACCGGCGGCGGCGCCAGCCTCGAATACCTCGAGGGCAAGACGCTCCCCGGCCTCGCCGCACTGGAGGACTGAACCACCGTGAGTGAACGCACCCCGCTGATGGCGGGCAACTGGAAGATGAACCTCAACCACCTCGAGGCCATCGCGCACGTCCAGAAGCTCGCCTTCGCGCTCGCCGACAAGGACTACGACCGGACCGAGGTCGCCGTCCTGCCGCCCTTCGTGGACC
This sequence comes from Streptomyces sp. NPDC020379, assembly GCF_044387105.1. Taxonomy (NCBI): domain Bacteria; kingdom Bacillati; phylum Actinomycetota; class Actinomycetes; order Kitasatosporales; family Streptomycetaceae; genus Streptomyces; species Streptomyces sp. NPDC020379. Next base: position 108,427 of record NZ_JBIRVR010000001.1, on the reverse strand, counting down.
TGCGCTCGGTGCAGACCCTGGTCGACGGCGACAAGCTCAAGATCAAGTACGGCGCCCAGGACATCTCGGCGTACGACTCCGGCGCCTATACCGGCGAGATCTCCGGCGCGATGCTGGCCAAGCTCAAGTGCTCCTACGTGGCCGTCGGCCACTCCGAGCGCCGCCAGTACCACGGCGAGACCGACGAGGTCTGCAACGCCAAGGTCAAGGCCGCCTTCCGGCACGGGATCACCCCGATCCTCTGCGTCGGCGAGGGCCTGGAGGTCCGCAAGGCCGGCGCCCAGGTCGCGCACACCCTGGCGCAGGTCGACGGCGCCCTCAAGGACATCCCGGCCGAGCAGGCCGAGAGCATCGTCATCGCCTACGAGCCCGTCTGGGCCATCGGCACCGGCGAGGTCGCCACGCCCGAGGACGCGCAGGAGGTCTGCGGTGCCATCCGCGGCCGTCTCGCCGAGCTCTACGGCCGTGAGCTGGCCGACAAGGTGCGCATCCAGTACGGCGGCTCCGTCAAGTCCGGCAACATCGCCGCGATCATGGCGCAGCCGGACGTCGACGGTGCCCTGATCGGCGGCGCCGCCCTGGACGTGGACGACTTCGTCAAGATCGTCCGGTTCCGCGACCAGTAAGCGAGCTATGACGACGGGTGCTCCCCGTCGTACCCTGTCGGGGCCGGGACCGGTGCTTATCAGCCGCCCGGCCCCTCACCGTTCCAGTCCGAGAGAGTTGGTCCAGCCGTGGTCATGGGGTTCTCGATCGCCCTCATCGTCTTCAGCCTGCTGATGATGATGCTGGTGCTCATGCACAAGGGGAAGGGCGGCGGTCTGTCCGACATGTTCGGCGGCGGCATGCAGTCCTCCGTCGGCGGCTCCTCGGTCGCCGAGCGGAATCTCGACCGGATCACCGTCGTGGTCGGTCTGCTGTGGTTCGCGTGCATTGTCGCACTCGGCCTGCTGATGAAGCTCGATAGCTGACGTACCGTCGCGGACGCGGCCTATCATTGAGGTCGCGTCTTCGCGGCCGGGCTGTAACTCCTGGCACTGGACGCGCGTTGGGCCTTACGTAGACTGGGGCGCCCGCAGCGGAGTCCGTTCGGCCGACCCCGCGGCGCAGCCGCTATTTGGCACCGTGCAGCACCATCACGCAGGGAGTTACGACCGTGGCAAGTGGCAACGCGATCCGAGGAAGTCGGGTCGGAGCGGGGCCGATGGGAGAGGCCGAGCGCGGCGAGTCCGCACCTCGCCTCCGCATCTCCTTCTGGTGCTCGAACGGGCACGAGACGCAGCCGAGCTTCGCCAGCGACGCACAGGTGCCGGACACCTGGGACTGCCCGCGCTGCGGCTTCCCGGCAGGTCAGGACCGGGACAGCCCGCCGGACCCGCCCCGCACCGAGCCCTACAAGACCCACCTGGCGTACGTCCGGGAGCGGCGCAGCGACGCGGACGGCGAGGCGATCCTCGCCGAGGCGCTCGCCAAGCTCCGCGGGGAGATCTGAGCGGCACCACCGAACGGGCGGCCCGGCCGCGCACCTGAGAAGGCGCGCGGCCGGGCCGTTGTCAGTGGTGGCCGGTACGGTCTTCGACAGGTCATCCTCCGGGGGGAATCATGACAGCTGTCGAGGATCCGACGGTCGTACCGATCACATCAACGGCCCTGGGCCCGGCGGGAGTTCGGGGCGGGTTCGGGCAGCTGTGGTCCGCGGCCGTGGTGTCGCGCCTCGGCGACGCGCTGCGCGGTGCCGCGCTCCCGCTGCTCGCCGTCTCCCTCACGGATTCACCGCTGCTCGTCTCGCTGGTGACGGCGAGCGGCTTCCTGCCCTGGCTGCTCTTCGGGCTCCTCGGCGGCGCGCTCGCCGACCGGGCCGACCAGCGGCGGGCGATGTGGACGGTCGACGTGCTCCGCGGCACGCTGGTGGCCGCCTTCGCGGCCGCCGTCGCCCTCGGGTACGCCACGATCGGGCTGCTGATCGCGCTCGCCTTCCTCCTCACCACACTCCAGACGCTTTTCGACAACGCCGCCACCGCCCTGCTGCCCGCCCTGGTGCCCCCGGAGGGGCTCGGTCGGGCCAATGCCAGGCTGATGACCGGACAGCAGATCGCCGGGACGTTCCTGGGCGCGCCCCTGGTCCCGGCGCTGCTCGCCGTGGGCGCCGCGATGCCCTTCGCGGCCGACGCCGCCACCTATCTCCTGGCGGCCGCCCTCGTGGCGACCCTGCGGATACCGGCGCCCGCACGGGAGCCGCGCCCCGCCGGGCGCACGCTCCGCCACGAGATGGCCCAAGGTCTGCGGGCCCTGTGGCGCGATCGCACGCTGCGCGCGCTGTGCGTATCGACCACGCTGTGCAACGTGGCGGTCGGGGCGCTCATCGCGAGCCTGCCGCTGCTCGTCACCCGATGGCTGCACGGCGGCGACGGAGGCTACGCGGCCGTCATCGCCGCGTACGGCGTGGGCGGCGTCGCCGGAGGGCTGCCGGCGGGCCGGCTCGTGGAGCGCTTCGGGCCGGTGCGGTGCATGCTGCTGGGCGGCGCCCTCCAGACGGCCTGCCTGATGACGCTCGGCTCGGTGCGCGAACTGCCCGTCGCCGTCGCCGCCCTGGGCCTCTTCGGCTGCGCCGGCATGGTCTGGAACGTCACCCAGACGACGCTCATGCAGCGGCGAGCCCCGGAGGGGATGCTCGGGCGGGTCAGCGCCGCCTTCCGTACCCTCGCCATCGCGGGTGCGCCGTTCGGGGCCCTGGCCGCGGGGGCGGTGGCCACCGCGTGGGGGCTGAACGCACCCATGCTGCCCGCCGCCGCGCTCTTCGCGCTCGCCGTCCTCGCCCTGCTGCCGGCCGTGGACCGCGCCGGAAAGGACACGACATCTCATACCGCGCTCTGATCACATAGGTTGGGGAGTGGCGGGGCAGCTACGAGAAGAATGGGCTGATGTCCGAGATGAACGCAGAGGGTCGCAGGCTCGATCAGACGCCTGAGTGGAACGCACTGGCCAAGCACCGGGAAGAGCTCGGGGAGGTGCACCTGCGACAGCTGTTCGCGGATGATCCCCAGCGGGCCGGGCGCTTGACGCTCACCGTCGGCGATCTGCACGTCGACTACTCCAAGCACCTGGTCACCGACGAGACGCTGCGCCTGCTGCGCGAGCTGGCGGCGTCGGCCGGGGTGGCGGAGCTGCGGGACGCGATGTTCCGCGGCGAGAAGATCAACACCACCGAGGACCGCGCCGTGCTGCACACCGCGCTGCGCGCCCCCGAGTCGGCGGTGATCAAGGCCGACGGTGAGAACGTCGTCCCGGCCGTGCACGCCGTGCTGCGCAAGATGCAGGTCTTCACCGACCGGGTGCGCTCCGGTGACTGGAAGGGCCACACCGGCAAGCCGATCAAGAACGTCGTCAACATCGGCATCGGCGGCTCCGACCTCGGTCCGGCGATGGCCTACGAGGCGCTGCGGTCCTACACGGCGCGCGACATGACGTTCCGTTTCGTCTCCAACGTCGACGGCGCGGACCTGCACGAGGCCGTGCGCGACCTCGACGCGGCCGAGACGCTGTTCATCATCGCCTCGAAGACCTTCACCACGATCGAGACGATCACCAACGCCACCTCGGCGCGCAACTGGCTGCTGACGGAGCTGCGGGCGGGCGAGGAGGCCGTCGCCAAGCACTTCGTCGCGCTGTCGACGAACGAGCGGAAGGTGTCGGAGTTCGGCATCGACCCGACCAACATGTTCGAGTTCTGGGACTGGGTCGGCGGCCGCTATTCGTACGACTCGGCCATCGGCCTGTCCCTGATGCTCGCGATCGGGCCGGACCACTTCCGGGAGATGCTCGCCGGTTTCCACCTGGTCGACGAGCACTTCCGGTGCGCGCCGCCCGAGGAGAACGTCCCGCTGCTGCTGGGCCTGCTCGGCATCTGGTACGGCAACTTCCACGGCGCGCAGTCGCACGCGGTGCTGCCCTACAGCCACTACCTGTCGAAGTTCGCGGCCTATCTGCAGCAGCTCGACATGGAGTCCAACGGCAAGTCCGTCGACCGCGAGGGCAACCCCGTCAACTGGCAGACCGGGCCGGTCGTCTGGGGCACGCCGGGCACCAACGGGCAGCACGCCTATTACCAGTTGATCCACCAGGGCACGAAGCTGATCCCGGCGGACTTCATCGGCTTCGCCAAGCCGGTGGACGACCTGCTGCCGGGTCTGGTCGCCCAGCACGACCTGCTGATGGCCAATCTCTTCGCCCAGGGGCAGGCGCTCGCCTTCGGCAAGACCGCGGAGGAGGTCGCCGCGGAGGGCGTCCCGGCGGAGCTCGTCCCGCACAAGACCTTCCGGGGCAACCACCCGACGACGACGATCCTCGCGAGCGAGCTGACTCCGTCGGTGCTCGGGCAGCTGATCGCGCTCTACGAGCACAAGGTGTTCGTCCAGGGCGCGGTCTGGAACATCGACTCCTTCGACCAGTGGGGCGTCGAGCTCGGCAAGGTTCTCGCGAAGCGGGTCGAGCCCGCGCTCACCGCGGGCTCGGAGGTGGCGGGGCTCGACGTGTCCACCGCCGCGCTGGTCGCGCGTTACCGCGAGCTGCGGGGGCGCTGACCGCTGGGTGTGACGGGGGTTCTTCCCTTGCCCGCTTCTTCTTGGACCGGGGGAGATCCCCCCTGCCTCCGGGCGGGCTTCGGGGCGTGCGGTGGTTCAGCTCCGTTCTTGGTCCGCTTCGGTGGTCGGTGCGCCCACCGGGGTGTGTCTTGCGCTTCGCGGTGCGGCTGCGGGTTTGTTGTGGTTGGTCGCGCCGTTCCCCGCGCCCCTGACGGGGTGCCGTCTGGCCTTTGACGGGGCGTCCGGCCCCGGGCGGGCTTCGGGGCGCGCGGTGCCCGGGTCCCGTTCTTGGCGCGGCTCGGTGGTCGGTGCGCCCACCGGGGTGTGTCTTGTGCTTCGCGCGCGGCAGGGGGTTTGTTGTGGTTGGTCGCGCCGTTCCCCGCGCCCCTGACGGGCTCGGGGTTCGGGCGACGCCCCGGCTTTGATTCAACCTCAGCACTGACATGCCGATGGCCCGCCCCCACGCAGGGGGCGGGCCATCGGCATCGGCGAAGCGTCAGGACGAAGCCGGAGGGTACAGGCTTCGCGGCAGCTGGGCCGCCGCGGGCGCGTCCAGCAGCCACAGCGTGCGCCGGGTGCCGTACGCGCCCGCCGCCGGTGCCTGGATCTCGCCCGCGCCGGACAGCGCCATCGCCACCGCGTTCGCCTTGTCCTCGCCCGCCGCGAGGAGCCAGACCTCGCGGGCCGCGCGGATCGCCGGGAGGGTCAGGGACACCCTCGTCGGCGGCGGCTTCGGCGCGCCGTGCACCCCGATGACCGTGCGCTCGGCCTCCCGCACGCCCGGCAGCTCCGGGAACAGCGACGCGATGTGCGTGTCCGGGCCGACGCCCAGCAGCAGCACGTCGAAGGCGGGCACGGGGCCGTGGTCCTCGGGCCGCGCGGCGGCCGCGAGTTCGGCCGCGTACGCCTCCGCCGCGGCGTCCGGGTCGTTGCCGTACCGGTCGCCGGCCGGGGGCATCACATGCACCCGGGCGGGGTCCAGCGGCACCGAGTCCAGGAGTGCCTCGCGCGCCTGGGTCACATTGCGCTCGGGGTCGCCCTCGGGCAGGAAGCGCTCGTCGCCCCACCACAGGTCCAGCCGGGACCAGTCCACCGCGTCGCGCGCGGGCGCGTCGGCGAGGGCCGCGAGCAGCCCGTTGCCGTTGCGCCCGCCCGTGAGGACGACGGAGGCGGAGCCCCGGGCGGCCTGCGCGTCCACGATCTTCGTGATCAGCCGGGCCGCCGCGGCCTGCGCCATCAGCTCCTTGTCCCGGTGGACGACGATCTGCGGAGTGCTCACTTGCCGGCCGCCTTCTTGCCGCCGGTCTTCCTGGCGGGCGCGGGCTTGGCGCCGGCGGTCTCGGCGGCCTCGGCGGACTCCGCCCGCGGAGCCTCCGGGGCGGTCTCGGCCGTCTTCGCCGCCGCGGCCGCGGGTGCCTGCGCCTGGCCGAGCCGCTCCACGCCGTACTTCAGCGCCGACGCGTAGGTGTCGTCCGGGTCGAGCCGCCGGAGCTCCTCGGCGAGGAGCTCGGCGGTGTCGCGCCGGTTGAGGGCCACCGCGCGGTCGGGCTGGCCCGGCATGGAGAGCGTGGCCAGGGAGCCGTCCGGGCGGTCCAGCACGATGGGGCCGTTCTTGGTCTCCATGCGTACGGCCGTGAGGCCCGGACCGTCGGAGACGGTCCGGCTGACCGGCACGCCGAGGCGGTCGGCGAGCCACATCGCGAGCAGCTCGCCGCTCGGGTTGTAGCCCTCGCCCGTGACATCGGCGGAGACGATCTCGACCTGCTGCTGGTCGAGCGCGGCCGCGAGCATCGAGCGCCACGGCGTGATGCGGGTCCAGGCCAGGTCGGTGTCGCCCGGCGCGTAGTGCGCGGCGCGGGCTCCCAGCTCCGTGAGGGGGTCCTCGGCGGCGTAGGCGTCGGTGACCCGGCGCTGGGCGAGCGAACCGAGCGGGTCCTTCTCCGGGTTGGCCGGGGCGGCCACCGGCCACCAGACGACCACGGGGGCGTCGGGCAGCAGCAGCGGCAGCACGACCGACTGGGCGTGGTCGATGACGTCGCCGTGGAGCCGCAGCACCACGGTCTCGCCGGTACCCGCCGAGGTGCCCACGCGGACCTCCGCGTCGAGACGGGCCTTGGCCCGGTCGCGCGGCGAGCGGCTGGCGCGCTTGATGACGACGAGCTTGCGCGAGGGGTGCTCGCGCGAAGCATCGTTGGCCGCCTTCAGCGCGTCGTAGGCGTGCTCCTCGTCGGTGACGATGACCAGGGTCAGCACCATGCCGATGGCGGGGGTGCCGATGGCGCGGCGGCCCTGGACCAGCGCGTTGTTGATCTTGCTGGACGTGGTGTCCGTCAGGTCGATTTTCATGGCCGGCGCCAGCTCCGTCCGTCACGTGCGAGCATCTCGTCCGCCTCGACCGGGCCCCAGGTGCCCGCAGGGTAGGACGCGGGCTTGCCGTTGGATTCCCAGTACTGCTCGATCGGGTCCAGGATCTGCCAGGACAGCTCGACCTCCCGCAGCCGCGGGAAGAGGTTGGCGTCGCCGAGGAGCACATCGAGGATGAGCCGCTCGTACGCCTCGGGGCTGGACTCGGTGAAGGACTCGCCGTAGGCGAAGTCCATCGAGACGTCCCGGACCTCCATCGAGGTGCCCGGCACCTTCGAACCGAACCGCATGGTGACGCCCTCGTCCGGCTGCACCCGGATGACCAGGGCGTTCTGCCCCAGCTCCTCGGTCGCGGTGTGGTCGAAGGGCGAGTGCGGCGCGCGCTGGAAGACCACCGCGATCTCGGTCACGCGGCGGCCGAGCCGCTTGCCCGTGCGGAGATAGAAGGGGACGCCCGCCCAGCGGCGGTTGTCGATCTCCAGCTTGATCGCGGCGTAGGTGTCGGTCTTGGACGCCGGGTCGATGCCGTCCTCTTCGAGGTAGCCGACGACCTCCTCGCCACCCTGCCAGCCGTGCGCGTACTGCCCGCGCACGGTCTCCTTGCCCAGGTCCTTCGGCAGCCGGACGGCGCCCAGCACCTTGGTCTTCTCCGCGACCAGCGCGTCGGCCTCGAAGGAGGCGGGCTCCTCCATGGCGGTCAGCGCGAGCAGCTGGAGCAGGTGGTTCTGGATGACGTCACGGGCGGCGCCGATGCCGTCGTAGTAGCCCGCGCGGCCGCCGATGCCGATGTCCTCGGCCATGGTGATCTGCACGTGGTCGACGTACGACCGGTTCCAGATCGGCTCGAAGAGGGTGTTGGCGAAGCGCAGCGCCAGGATGTTCTGGACGGTCTCCTTGCCCAGATAGTGGTCGATCCGGAAGACCTCTTCGGGCGGGAAGACCTCGTGGACGACCTGGTTGAGCTCCTGCGCGGAGGCGAGGTCGTGGCCGAAGGGCTTCTCGATGACGGCGCGTCGCCAGGAGCCCTGCTTCTGGTCGGCCAGGCCGTGCTTCTTCAGCTGCTGGACGACCTTGGGGAAGAACTTCGGCGGCACCGACAGATAGAAGGCGAAGTTGCCGCCCGTGCCCTGTGCCTTGTCCAGCTCGTGGATGGTGTCCTTGAGGGTCTCGAACGCCTCGTCGTCGTCGAAGTCGCCCTGCACGAACCGGCAGCCCTGCACCAGCTGCTGCCAGACCTCCTCACGGAAGGGCGTGCGCGAGTGCTCCTTGACGGCGTCGTGCACGATCTGGGCGAAGTCCTCGTTCTCCCAGTCGCGGCGCGCGAAGCCGATGAGCGAGAAGCCTGGCGGCAGGAGCCCCCGGTTCGCGAGGTCGTAGACCGCAGGCATCAGCTTTTTTCGGGACAAATCGCCCGTGACGCCAAAGATGACCAGGCCCGACGGCCCCGCGATGCGCGGGAGCCGTCGGTCCTGAGCGTCACGCAGCGGATTGCTGCTTGTGCTCAACTCATGCCTCCGGAGCGAGGCGCTTGAGCTCCGCCTCGGTGGACTTCAGCAGGTCGTTCCAGGACTGCTCGAACTTGTCGACGCCCTCGTCCTCGAGCAGCTGGACGACCTCGTCGTACGAGATGCCCAGCTTGGCGAGCGCGTCGAGCTCGGCCTTGGCCTGCTCGTACGTGCCGCGCACCGTGTCGCCGGTGATCTGCCCGTGGTCGGCCGTGGCCTCCAGGGTGGCCTCCGGCATGGTGTTGACCGTGTTCGGGGCGACCAGGTCGTCCACGTACAGCGTGTCCTTGTAGGCCGGGTCCTTGACGCCGGTCGAGGCCCACAGCGGACGCTGCTTGTTGGCGCCCAGCTTCTCCAGGGCGGTCCAGCGGTCGGAGGAGAAGACCTCCTCGTACGCCTGGTAGGCGAGGCGGGCGTTGGCCAGGGCGGCCTTGCCGCGCAGCGCCTTCGCCTCGTCGGTGCCCAGCGCGTCCAGGCGCTTGTCGATCTCGCTGTCCACGCGGGACACGAAGAAGGACGCGACCGAGTGGATCAGCGACAGGTCCAGGCCCGCGGCCTTGGCCTTCTCCAGACCGGTCAGGTAGGCGTCCATGACCGCGCGGTAGCGCTCCAGCGAGAAGATCAGCGTGACGTTGACGCTGATGCCCTTGCCGATCACCTCGGCGATGGCCGGCAGGCCCGCCTTGGTCGCCGGGATCTTGATCAGGGTGTTGGGGCGGTCCACCAGCCAGGCCAGCTGCTTGGCCTCGGCGACGGTGGCCGTCGTCTCGTGCGCCAGGCGCGGGTCGACCTCGATGGAGACCCGGCCGTCCTGGCCGTCGGTCGCGTCGAAGACCGGGCGCAGGATGTCGGCGGCGTCACGGACGTCCGCCGTGGTGATCATGCGGATCGCCTCGTCGACGGTGACCTTGCGGGCCGCGAGGTCGGTGAGCTGCTGCTCGTAGCCGTCGCCGCCGGAGATCGCCTTCTGGAAGATCGACGGGTTGGTGGTGACACCCACGACATGGCTCTGGTCGATCAGCTCGGCGAGGTTGCCGGACGTGATGCGCTTGCGGGACAGGTCGTCCAGCCAGATCGCGACACCTTCGTCGGAGAGGCGCTTGAGTGCGTCTGTCATCGGGATTGCATCTCCTACTGTGTGAAGCGGTCGCGTCAGCGACGGTTGGCGTCGGCGAGCTCGATCGACTCGCGGGCGGCGGCCACGACGGCCTCGGAGGTCAGACCGAACTCGCGGTAGAGGATCTTGTAGTCCGCGGAGGCGCCGAAGTGCTCCAGCGAGACGATCCGGCCGGCGTCGCCGACGAACCGGTGCCAGGTCAGGCCGATGCCGGCCTCGACGGCCACGCGGGCCTTGACGTCCGGCAGCAGCACGCCGTCGCGGTACGCCTGGTCCTGCTCCTCGAACCACTCGACCGACGGCATGGAGACCACGCGGGTCGGGATGCCCTCGGCCTGGAGCACCTCACGGGCCTCGACGGCCAGCTGGACCTCGGAGCCGGTGCCGATGAGGATCACCTGCGGCCGGCCGCCCTCGGCCTCGAAGAGGACGTAGCCGCCCTTGGCGGCGCCCTCGTTGGCCTCGTAGGTCGGGACGTTCTGGCGGGTCAGCGCCAGGCCGTGCGGCGCCGGGTTCGTGGTGTGCCGCTTGGTGATCTCGCGCCAGGCGATCGCCGTCTCGTTGGCGTCCGCCGGCCGGATCATGTTCAGGCCCGGGATGGCCCGCAGCGCGGCCATGTGCTCGACCGGCTGGTGGGTCGGGCCGTCCTCGCCGAGACCGATGGAGTCGTGCGTCCACACATAGGTGACCGGCAGCTTCATCAGGGCGGCCAGGCGGACGGCCGGGCGCATGTAGTCGGAGAACACCAGGAAGGTGCCACCGTAGACGCGGGTGTTGCCGTGCAGCGCGATGCCGTTCATGGTCGAACCCATGGCGTGCTCGCGGATGCCGAAGTGGATCGTGCGGCCGTACGGGTTCGCCTCGGGGAGCGGGTTGCCCTCCGGGAGGAACGAGGACGACGCGTCGATCGTGGTGTTGTTCGAGCCGGCGAGGTCGGCGGAGCCGCCCCACAGCTCGGGCAGCACGCCGCCCAGCGCCTTGAGGACCTCGCCGGACGCCTTGCGGGTCGCGACGTCCTTGCCGGCCGGGAAGACGGGGAGCGCGTGCTCCCAGCCGTCGGGCAGCTCGCCCGCGGTGATGCGGTCCAGCTCGGCGGCGCGCTCCGGGTTGGAGGTGCGCCACTCCTGGAGCTGCTTGTCCCAGGTCGCGTGGGCCTCGCGGCCGCGGTCGACGACCTTGCGGGCGTGCGCGAAGACCTCGTCCTCGACCTGGAAGGTCTGCTCCGGGTCGAAGCCCATGACGCGCTTGGTGGCGGCCACCTCGGCGTCGCCGAGGGCCGAGCCGTGCGACGCCTCGGTGTTCTGGGCGTTCGGGGCCGGCCAGGCGATGATCGTGCGCGCCGCGATGATCGACGGGCGCTCGGTCTCCTCCTGCGCCGCCTTCAGGGCGGCGTAGAGGGCCTGGATGTCGAAGTCGCCGTTCTCGGCCTGCTCGATGCGCTGGACGTGCCAGCCGTACGCCTCGTAGCGCGCCAGGACGTCCTCGGAGAAGGCGGTCTCGGTGTCGCCCTCGATCGAGATGTGGTTGTCGTCGTAGAGCGCGACGATGTTGCCGAGCTTCTGGTGGCCGGCCAGCGAGGACGCCTCGGCGGAGATGCCCTCCTCCAGGTCGCCGTCGGAGACGATCGCCCAGATGGTGTGGTCGAACGGGGACGCGCCCTTCGGGGCCTCCGGGTCGAACAGGCCGCGCTCGTAGCGGGCGGCCATCGCCATGCCCACGGCGTTGGCGATGCCCTGGCCCAGCGGGCCGGTGGTGGTCTCCACGCCGCGGGTGTGGCCGTGCTCCGGGTGACCGGGGGTCTTGCTGCCCCAGGTGCGGAACGCCTTCAGGTCCGCGAGCTCCAGGCCGTAACCGGCCAGGAAGAGCTGGATGTAGAGCGTGAGGCTGGTGTGGCCGGGGGAGAGGACGAACCGGTCGCGGCCGGCCCAGTCGGCGTCGCTCGGGTCGTGCCGCATCAGCTTCTGGAACAGCAGATAGGCGGCGGGCGCCAGGCTCATGGCCGTGCCCGGATGGCCGTTGCCGACCTTCTGCACGGAGTCCATGGCCAGGACGCGGGCGGTATCGACGGCCCGCTGGTCCAGTTCGGTCCACTCGAGGTCTGTTGTGGTCGGCTTGGTGCTCACCCTCGGTTCAGGGCTCCTCTCCACATGTTTCGATTGCCGGGGGCGGTATGTTCCGCCACGACGCGGCGCTGTCGAGCCTACCCCGCAAGGGGGTGCGCCTTTTCGACACGCAGTCGGCTGCCCGACCCGACGTCCCGGGCAACCGGATCCGGATGACAAAGATTCCCGCCGCGGCTGCGGTGGTCATGGGTCCAGCCTGCCGGGGAGGGCGCCGTGGCGCCTCCCGAACGGGGCCACCGTGTCATGTTCCCCAAAGGCACGGTCCGATGCGCGGGCACCGGTGATCGGGCACTGATCGGGTGCTGATCGGCTCCGCTACGGCCCCAACACGACCCCACCCCGGCGAAGGCCGGGGTATCCCCTACGTCTAGAGTGGCGTGGTAAGCGCAAGCCTTTGCCGGGTCGATCCATGCCCGAGGTGCTTGCTGGCCTTATCTCTGTCAGGGGTGTGCGTGACGGCCGTCGAATCCCGTCCTGCGGGGGTGCTCTCGGAGACCTCCGGTCACCGGCCGTTCGGGGCCCGGGCCATGGCATTCGTGGCGCTGACCAAGCCGCGGATCATCGAGCTGCTGCTCATGACGACCGTGCCGGTGATGTTCCTCGCCGCGCAGGGCGTGCCCGACCTGTGGCTGGTCCTCGCCACATGCGTCGGTGGTTATCTGTCCGCGGGCGGCGCCGGCGCGTACAACATGTACATCGACCGGGACATCGACGCGCTGATGGAGCGCACGGCCCAGCGTCCCCTGGTGACCGGGATGGTCTCGCCGAAGGAGTGCCTGGCCTTCGCCACGGCGCTGACCGCCGGCTCCACCGTCTGGTTCTGGTTCCTGGTCAACCCGCTGTCGGCGATGCTGGCGCTGGGGGCCAACGCCTTCTACGTCGTCATCTACACGATGCTCCTCAAGCGCCGCACCGCGCAGAACATCGTCTGGGGCGGTATCGCGGGCTGCCTGCCGGTCCTCATCGGCTGGTCCGCCGTCACGAACACGGTCTCCTGGGCCTCGCTCGTCCTCTTCCTCGTCATGTTCTTCTGGACGCCGCCGCATTACTGGCCGCTGTCGATGAAGGTCAAGGGCGACTACGAGCGCGCCGGTGTGCCCATGCTCCCGGTCATCGCGGGCAACAAGGCGGTCGCCCGGCAGATCGTCCTCTACAGCTGGGTGATGGTCGCCGTCTCGCTGACGCTCCAGCCGCTGGGCTACACCGGCTGGTTCTACACGATCGTGGCGGCCGTGCTCGGCGGCATGTGGCTCAAGGAGGCACACGCGCTCCAGGGCCGCGCCAACGCCGAGATCACCGGGGCGAAGCTCAAGGAGATGCGCCTCTTCCACTGGTCGATCACCTATGTGTCGCTGCTCTTCGCGGCAGTGGCCGTGGATCCCTTCCTCCGGTAGAGCGGTCCGGGGGTCTCCCCCCGGAGGGCACAGTACCGGCCGGTAGCATCCTGCGTATGGCAGACACCACCACGCAGGCAGCAGCCACCGCACCCGACGCCCGGGCCGACCGCAAGGCGGCCCGGCTCGCCCGGCAGATCGACGCCTTCGCCAAGAGCCACGGCGGCACCGCCGAGGGCCAGCTGGCGCACATCGCCCGCGGCACCGTCCGCGTCGCCCTCGTCGGCGCCAACGGCGAGTGGGGCACCCTGGTCGCCCCCTCCATGGAGATCGCGGAGAAGGCCGCGGAGCTCGCCGGGCTCACGCTCCACGACGACTTCGACGGCGAGCTCGCCGCCAAGGTCCGCACCGGTCCGTACGAATGGTCCCGTATGGCCGGCATCCAGCTCGGCGGCCCCAGCAATAACTGAGCGCCCCCTCACCCGTTAGACCCGCCGGGAGCGGGACTCGGCACGGGGGGCGAGGGCGCGGATGGACGGCATGCCGCCGATCGTGGATCAGCACAGCCACGGCACGGTCTACGGCGAGCTGGGGCTCGGGAAGTTCGAGACGCACCTCGCCGCGGCCGCCGGGTCCACCGGCCCCGCGCCGCCCGGCACCACCTTCTTCGACAGCCCCGCCGGCCTCGCCGTGCGCCGCTGGTGCCCGCCCCTGCTCGGCCTCGAACCGTACTGCGCGCCGGTCCGCTATCTGGCCCGGCGGCGGGAGCTGGGCGCCTACCGCGCCGGGCGGCTGCTGCTGCGCGGCGCGGGCATCGGCACCTTCCTGCTGGAGTCCGGGGCGCCGGGCGCCCTCACCTCGGCCGCGGAGCTGGCCCACGCGGCCGGCGGGCACGCCCACGAGGTCGTACGGCTCGAACCGCTCGCCGAACGGATCGCCGACACCTCCGGCAGCGCCGGATCCTTCGCCGCCCATGTCGCCGAGGCGCTGTGGGCGGCCGCGCGCGGTGCCACCGCCTTCGCCTCCGGGGTCCGCTCCTGCGACGGGAGCCCTCCGGAGCCGCCCGAGGTCCGCGGGGCGGTCGACCGCTGGCTGCGCACGCGCCGCCCGGGCGGTCCCCTGGACGAGCCCGTGATCGCCTGCCATCTGCTGTGGACGGCGGTCGCCACCGGGCTGCCCGTGCAGCTGCACTGCCCCGACCCACGGCGCGTGACGCGCTTCCTGCGCGCCACCGAGGGCCTGGGGACCGATCTGGTGCTGCTGCCCGACCCCTGGCACCACCGGCAGGCGGCACGGCTGGCCGCGGGCTTCCCGCACGTGTACGCGGACGTGGGCACCCGGCCCGGGGAGAGCCTGGGCGAGGCGCCGTTCGGCAAGCTGGTGTTCTCCACCGGGGCGCGGGCGCTGGCGGAGCTCTATGTGGTCGGCGCCCGGACCTTCTCGCAGGCCATGGACCGGCTCATGAAGGACTGGGTCGCCGACGGGGTGTGCCGGCGGGCGGAGGCGGGGCGGATCGCCTCGCTCGTCGCCGCCGGCACCGCCCGCAGGATCTACCGGCTGGGGACGGAGGCCGGCTGAAGCGCGTCGTGCTCGCCGGCGGGGGCGGGCACGGAGGCGAGCTCGCCGCGGTCGCGCAGCGCCAGGAAGACCCGCAGGACGGCGATCCACACGAGGCAGGAGCCGAGCATGTGGGCGCCGACGATCAGCTCCGGCTGGCCGGTGAAGTACTGCACGTACCCTATGACGCCCTGGAGCAGCAGCACGGCGAACAGCTCGGTGACCCGGCGGCTCGGCGCCGCGGCCGCCTTGACGGCCCGCAGGGTGAACCACAGGGCGACGGTCAGGCCGACCACCACGAACACGAAGTCGACGTGCAGCTGGGTCAGTTCACGCCAGTCCAGCGGGATGCGGTGGACGTTCTTGGAAGCGTCGCCCGCGTGCTTGCCCGCACCGGTGACCACGGTGCCGATCACGATCAGCAGGGCGCTGGCGACGACCAGCAGCCAGCTCATCTGCCGCACTGGGCGGGCCACCAGGTCACGCGGCTCGGCGTCGCCCTCGCGGCTGCGCTGCCACATCACCACGGCGACCGTCAGCAGCGCGGTGGACAGCAGGAAGTGGGCGCTGACGATGTACGGGTTGAGGCCCGTCAGCACCGTGATGCCACCGACGACGGCGTTGCCCATGACGATCCAGAACTGCGCCCAGCCCAGGCGGGTCAGCGAGCGCCGGCGCGGCTCACGCGCGCGTGCCGCGATGATCGCGAACCCGACGACGCCGCACAGGACGTACGTCAGCATGCGGTTGCTGAACTCGATGACGCCGTTGATGCCCATCGCGCGCGTGGGCGTCAGGCTCTCGTCGGTGCAGGTCGGCCACGTCGGGCAGCCGAGCCCCGACTGGGTCAGCCGGACCGCGCCGCCGGTCACCACGATGACCACGGCCATGACCACACAGGCGAGCGCGGCCCGCTGGACGAGACGCGCGGAAGGCTGCCAGCGGTCGGCGATCAGCTGGAGGGGGTTCATCGAATTCGGCACGGAGCCATCGTAAGGGCCAGCTTGTGCACGGATTCACGAGGGGGGTGCGTGGCGAATTGCCCGGCTGTGCGCGGCGTCGCCGCAGAGTCGTTCGTCCGACCGCCCGCCGGGTGCCGCCGGCTGCTGCTCGGGCGTGCGCGCGCCGCCCTTCGATCGCCGGCCCGGCCGGATGCGACGCGGTCGTCGATCCGGGGTACGGAAGCCCGCGTCCGGCTGTCGAGGGGGGCCGGTGGGCTTCCGGGTGCCCCATTGCCCGCCCGGCGCTCGCCCCGCGCTCACTCCCAGCGGAAGAAGCGCGCCGCGGCGCCCAGCCCGAGCACCGCCCAGACCGCGAGGATGCCCAGGTCGGCCCAGGGGACGCCCGCGCCGTGCTGGAGCACGTCCCGCAGGCCGCCGGAGAGCGCCGAGATCGGCAGCAGCTCAAGGGCCGACCGGGCGGCGGCGGGGAACTTGTCCAGCGACACGATCACCCCGCCGCCGACGAGCAGCAGCAGGAAGACGAGGTTCGCCGCGGCCAGCGTCGCCTCGGCCTTGAGGGTGCCCGCCATCAGCAGGCCGAGACCGGAGAAGGCCGCGGTGCCGAGCACGAGCAGCAGGACGACGGCGAAGGGGTTGCCGTGCGGGGACCAGCCCAGCGCGAACGCGATCACCGTCAGCAGGACGACCTGGAGCACCTCCGTCACCAGCACGGAGCACGTCTTCGCGGTCATCAGCCCCCAGCGCGGCAGCGGGGAGGCGCCGAGCCGCTTCAGGACTCCGTAGCGGCGCTCGAAGCCGGTCGCGATGGCCTGGCCGGTGAAGGCCGTCGACAGCACAGCCAGCGCCAGGACGCCGGGGGCGAGGAAGTCGACGGCTTTGCCCTCGCCCGTGTCGACGATGTCGACCGAACTGAAGAGCACCAGCAGGAGGGTCGGGATGACGACGGTCAGCAGGAGCTGCTCGCCGTTGCGCAGCAGCATCCGGGTCTCCAGCGCGGCCTGCGCGCGGATCATCCGGCCCAGCGGCGCGGCCCCGGGCGCGGGCGTGAAGGTGCCGGCGCTCGTGCTCGTCTCGGCGCTCATGCGCGCAGCTCCTTGCCGGTCAGTTCCAGGCTGTTGTTCTCCGGGGGGCGACCCCCGTACCCCCGGCCGGTCCGTGCGTTCCCGCTCATGCGCGCAACTCCTTGCCGGTCAGTTCCAGGAAGACGTCCTCAAGCGTGTGCCGTTCCACCGCTATGCGGTCCGGCATGACCCCGTGCTGCGCGCACCATATGGTGACCGTCGCCAGCAGCTGGGGGTCGATCTTGCCGCTGACCCGGTACGTACCGGGCGTGAGCTCCACCGCCGCGGAGTCCGCGGGCAGGGCCTTGAGGAGCGAGGCGAGGTCGAGCGCCGGGCGGCCGCTGAAGCGGAGCGTGTTCTCGGCGCCGCCGCGGCAGAGCTCCTCCGGGCTGCCCTGGGCGATGACCTTGCCGCTGTCGATGATGGCGACGTCGTCGGCCAGGGCCTCCGCCTCGTCCATGTAGTGCGTGGTCAGGACGACGGTGACGCCGTCCTGGCGCAGCTCGCGCACCAGGTCCCAGGTGGCGTGCCGGGCCTGCGGGTCGAGCCCGGCCGTCGGCTCGTCGAGGAAGACCAGCTCGGGGCGGCCGACGACGGCCATCGCGAGGGAGAGCCGCTGCTGCTGGCCGCCGGACAGCCGCCGGTAGGCGGTCCGCCCGCAGCTCTCCAGGCCGAGCCGCTCGATGAGCATGCCGACGTCGAGGGGGCGGGCGTGCAGCGAGGCGGTGTGGCGCAGCATCTCCTCCGCGCGGGCGCCCGCGTAGACGCCCCCGCTCTGGAGCATCACGCCGACGCGCGGCCGCAGCGCGGCGGCGTCGGCGACCGGGTCGAGGCCGAGCACGCGCACGGTGCCGGCGTCGGGGCGGCGGTAGCCCTCGCAGGTCTCGACGGTGGTCGTCTTGCCCGCGCCGTTGGGGCCGAGCACGGCGGTGAGGGAGCCGCGGGCGACGGACAGGCCGAGGCCGTCGACGGCGGTTTTCGGCCCGTACCGCTTCACCAGCCCGCGGACCTCGACCGCGGGCTCACGGCCGGGGGGCGGGGGGACGGCCGGGCGGTCCCCCGGGAAGACGCTGCGCATGGCGGGAAGTCTACGAACCCGGACGCCCCGCGGACCGCCCCGGGTGCGGGATTCCCCTGAACCGGCGGTTGATCTTGACGGTGGCGGTTAGGTGACCCTTAGTGATCGAGGCCACCGGCGGCCGGTCCGGGTGAGGCTTGTCCGGATCCCGGTAATTACGCAACAATGGTGTTGTGAAATACGCGAGCGAGGCTCCGCAGGACCCCACGGCCGGGCCGGCCGCCGGGGTTCACGCCTCTGCTCCCGCGCCCGCGCGCGACGAGGAGCGCGTTCACGACGAGCAGCGCGGCACCCGTAACCGCGTCGCCCGGTCCATCCTCGACCACGGCCCGTCCACCGCGGCCGAGCTGGCCCTGCGCCTGGAGCTGACACAGGCCGCGGTCCGCCGCCACCTCGACACCCTCGTCGCCGAGGGCGTCGTCGAGCCCCGCGAGAAGCGGGTCTACGGCGCGCGCACGCGTGGCCGCCCCGCCAAGGCGTTCGCGCTCACGGACTGCGGCCGCGACGCCTTCGACCAGGCATACGACAAGCTCGCCGGTGACGCCCTGCGCTGGATCGCGCAGGCCGCCGGCGGCGGTGAGATGGGCGAGGCGGCCGTCGCCGCCTTCGCCCGCGCCCGGATGGCCGCGCAGGCCGAGGGGTATCGCAGGGCCCTGGAGGCCGTCGCGCCGGAATCCCGCGCGGAGGCCCTTGCCAGGGCATTGACCGAAGACGGGTACGCTGCTACGGCGCGTAGCGCTCCGGTCGGCGAACAGCTTTGCCAGCACCACTGCCCGGTCGCCCATGTCGCCGAGCAGTTCCCGCAGCTGTGCGAGGCGGAGACCGAGGTCTTCTCCCGCCTGCTCGGGACGCATGTGCAGCGTCTTGCCACCATCGCCCACGGCGACGGGGTGTGCACGACGTTCATCCCGCGCGGCAGCCCGCAGAGCGAGAAGCAGCGCACCACCAAGACCACCACAGCATCCGCCAGCACGGCCGGGAGGAACCCCGCATGACTCTCCCCACGGAGACTGCCCACCCTGAGCTCGAAGGCCTGGGCACGTACGAATACGGCTGGGCCGATTCCGACGTGGCCGGTGCCGCGGCCAAGCGCGGCCTCTCCGAGGAGGTCGTCCGCGACATCTCGGCCAAGAAGTCCGAGCCGGAGTGGATGCTCAAGCTGCGGCTGAAGGGCCTGCGGCTCTTCGACAAGAAGCCCATGCCGACCTGGGGCTCCGACCTCTCCGGCATCGACTTCGACAACATCAAGTACTTCGTCCGCTCCACCGAGAAGCAGGCCGCCACCTGGGAGGACCTGCCCGCGGACATCAAGAACACCTACGACAAGCTGGGCATCCCGGAGGCCGAGAAGCAGCGCCTCGTCGCCGGTGTCGCCGCGCAGTACGAGTCGGAGGTCGTCTACCACCAGATCCGCGAGGACCTGGAGGAGCAGGGCGTCCTGTTCCTGGACACCGACACCGCGCTCAAGGAGCACCCGGAGATCTTCCAGGAGTACTTCGGCACGGTGATCCCTGTCGGCGACAACAAGTTCGCCTCGCTGAACACCGCCGTGTGGTCCGGTGGCTCCTTCATCTACGTCCCGCCGGGCGTCCACGTCGACATCCCGCTCCAGGCCTACTTCCGTATCAACACGGAGAACATGGGCCAGTTCGAGCGCACGCTGATCATCGTCGACGAGAACGCCTACGTGCACTACGTCGAGGGCTGCACCGCCCCGATCTACTCCTCGGACTCGCTGCACAGCGCCGTCGTGGAGATCATCGTGAAGAAGGGCGGCCGCTGCCGCTACACGACCATCCAGAACTGGTCGAACAACGTCTACAACCTGGTCACCAAGCGGGCCGTGGCCTATGAGGGCGCGACCATGGAGTGGGTCGACGGCAACATCGGCTCCAAGGTGACCATGAAGTACCCGGCCGTCTACCTGATGGGCGAGCACGCCAAGGGCGAGACCCTCTCCATCGCCTTCTCCGGCGAGGGCCAGCACCAGGACGCCGGCGCGAAGATGGTCCACATGGCGCCGAACACCTCCTCCAACATCGTCTCCAAGTCGGTGGCGCGAGGCGGCGGCCGCACCTCCTACCGCGGCCTGATCGAGATCGGCGAGGGTGCCCACGGCTCCAAGTCGAACGTGCTCTGCGACGCCCTGCTGGTGGACACCATCTCCCGGTCGGACACCTACCCCTACGTCGACGTCCGCGAGGACGACGTCTCCATGGGCCACGAGGCGACCGTCTCCAAGGTCAGCGACGACCAGCTCTTCTACCTGATGAGCCGCGGCCTGACGGAGTTCGAGGCCATGGCGATGATCGTGCGCGGCTTCGTCGAGCCGATCGCCCGTGAGCTGCCCATGGAGTACGCCCTGGAGCTCAACCGGCTGATCGAGCTGCAGATGGAAGGCGCGGTCGGCTGACGGCCGCCCCCACCCCGCAGCGACCCCTTTGTGACAGGAAGAGAGCACGACGACAGCCATGGCTGACAACACTCCCGCCGGCAGCACGACCGACGGCGCCATCCAGGTGGGCGGGCCCCAGCAGCCCATCGACGCGCGCGTCAGCGCCCCCGCCTCGTACGACGTCGCGGACTTCCCCGTGCCGCACGGCCGCGAGGAGGAGTGGCGGTTCACCCCGCTGGAGCGCCTCCGCGGTCTGCACGACGGCACCGCGGTGGCGGACGGCGGCGGCGTCAAGGTCGAGGTGAGCGCCCCCGAGGGGGTCACCGTCGAGACCGTCGGCCGGGACGACGCCCGCCTCGGCCGCTCCGGCAAGCCGGTCGACCGCGTCGCCGCCCAGGCGTACAGCTCCTTCGAGAAGGCATCGGTCGTCTCGGTGCCGAAGGACACGGTGCTCACCGAGCCCGTCCGCATCTCCGTGCACGGAGAGGGCGGCGTGGCCTTCGGCCACCAGGTCGTCGAGCTCGGCGCCTTCGCCGAGGCCGTCGTCGTCCTCGACCACACCGGCGACGCCACCCTCGCCGCCAACGTGGAGTACCTGATCGGCGACGGCGCCAAGCTCACCGTCGTCTCCATCCAGGACTGGGACGGCACCGCGGTGCACGCCGCGCAGCACACCGCGCTGGTCGGCCGCGACGCCTCCTTCAAGTCCGTGATCGTCACCTTCGGCGGCGACCTGGTCCGCCTCCACCCCCGCGTCGTCTACGCCGCCCCCGGCGGCGAGGCCGAGCTCTACGGCCTGTACTTCACCGACGAGGGCCAGCACCAGGAGCACCGCCTCTTCGTCGACCACGACACCCCGCACTGCCGCAGCAACGTCGCCTACAAGGGCGCGCTGCAGGGCGACGGCGCCCACGCGGTGTGGATCGGCGACGTCCTCATCCGCGCCGCGGCCGAGGGCACGGACACCTACGAGCTCAACCGCAACCTCGTCCTCACCGACGGCGCCCGGGTCGACTCCGTGCCCAATCTGGAGATCGAGACCGGCGAGATCGTCGGCGCCGGCCACGCCTCGGCGACCGGCCGCTTCGACGACGAGCAGCTCTTCTATCTGATGGCCCGCGGCATCCCGGCCGACGAGGCCCGCCGGCTGGTCGTCCGCGGCTTCTTCGCCGAGCTCGTCCAGCAGATCGGCATCCCCGAGCTGGAGGAGCGCCTCATCGCCAAGATCGAGGCCGAGCTGGAAGCGTCGGTGGCATGAGCGCGTTCGTGAAGGTGGCCGCCCTGAGCGAGCTGGAGGAGGACACCCCCAAGCGGGTCGAGATCGACGGCACGCCGGTCTCCCTCGTCCGCACCGAGGGCGAGGTGTTCGCCATCAACGACATCTGCTCCCACGCGAACGTCTCGCTCTCCGAGGGCGAGGTGGAGGACTGCGCCATCGAGTGCTGGCTGCACGGCTCCAGCTTCGACCTGCGCACCGGCAAGCCCTCGGGCCTGCCCGCCACGCGTCCCGTCCCCGTATACCCCGTCAAGATCGAAGGGGACGACGTGCTCGTCTCCGTCACCCAGGAGTCCTGAGTTCCCCATGGCAACGCTTGAGATCCACGACCTGCACGTTTCCGTCGAAGCCGAGAACGGCCCCCGGGAGATCCTGCGCGGCGTCGACCTGACCGTGAAGCAGGGCGAGACCCACGCCATCATGGGCCCCAACGGCTCCGGCAAGTCGACCCTGGCGTACTCCCTGGCCGGGCACCCGAAGTACACGATCACCGGTGGCACCGTCACCCTCGACGGCGAGGACGTCCTCGAGATGTCCGTCGACGAGCGCGCCCGCGCCGGCGTCTTCCTCGCCATGCAGTACCCGGTCGAGGTCCCCGGTGTCTCGGTCTCCAACTTCCTGCGCACCTCCGCCACCGCGATCCGCGGCGAGGCCCCCAAGCTGCGCACCTGGGTGAAGGAGGTCAAGGAGGCCATGGAGCGCCTCAACATGGACCCCGCCTTCGCCGAGCGCAACGTCAACGAGGGCTTCTCCGGCGGTGAGAAGAAGCGCCACGAGATCCTCCAGCTGGAGCTCCTCAAGCCGAAGATCGCGATCCTCGACGAGACCGACTCCGGCCTGGACGTCGACGCGCTGCGCCAGGTCTCCGAGGGCGTCAACCGCGTCCGCGAGACCGGTGAGGTCGGCACCCTGCTGATCACGCACTACACGCGCATCCTGCGCTACATCAAGCCCGACTTCGTCCACGTCTTCTCCGGCGGTCGCATCGTGGAGTCCGGCGGCGCCGAGCTCGCCGACAAGCTGGAGAACGAGGGCTACGAGGCCTACCAGACGAAGGGGGCATAACCGCGTGACTATACTGCCGGGGCTCCTCGACACCGAGGCGATCCGTAAGGACTTCCCGATCCTGGACCGCACGGTCCACGACGGCAAGAAGATCGTGTACCTGGACTCCGCGGCGACCTCGCAGAAGCCGCGCCAGGTGCTCGACGCGCTCAACGCGTACTACGAGCGCCACAACGCCAACGTCCACCGCGGTGTCTACACCATCGCCGAGGAGGCCACGGCGCTGTACGAGGGCGCGCGCGACAAGGTCGCCGCCTTCATCAACGCCCCGAGCCGCGACGAGGTGATCTTCACCAAGAACGCCTCGGAGTCGCTCAACCTCGTGGCCAACATGCTCGGCTGGGCCGACGAGCCCTACCGCGTGGACCACGACACCGAGATCGTCATCACGGAGATGGAGCACCACTCCAACATCGTGCCCTGGCAGCTGCTCTCGCAGCGCACCGGCGCGAAGCTGAAGTGGTTCGGCCTCACCGACGACGGCCGGCTCGACCTGTCCAACATCGACGAGATCATCAC
The DNA here is from genome assembly GCF_044387105.1 of Streptomyces sp. NPDC020379. NCBI lineage: Bacteria > Bacillati > Actinomycetota > Actinomycetes > Kitasatosporales > Streptomycetaceae > Streptomyces > Streptomyces sp. NPDC020379. Next base: position 85,491 of record NZ_JBIRVR010000001.1, on the reverse strand, counting down.
CGAGAAGACCAAGGTCGTCTCCTTTGTGCTGGTCTCCAACATCATGGGCACGGTCAACCCCGTCGAGGCGATCGTCCGCCGCGCCCAGGAGGTCGGCGCGCTCGTCGTCGTGGACGCCTCCCAGGCCGCCCCGCACATGGTGCTGGACGTCCAGGCGCTCCAGGCCGACTTCGTGGCCTTCACCGGCCACAAGATGTGCGCGCCGACGGGCATCGGTGTCCTGTGGGGCCGCCAGGAGCTCCTGGAGGACCTGCCGCCCTTCCTCGGCGGCGGCGAGATGATCGAGACCGTCTCGATGCACTCCTCCACCTACGCTCCCGCGCCGCACAAGTTCGAGGCCGGTACGCCCCCGATCGCCCAGGCCGTCGGCCTCGGCGCCGCGGTGGACTACCTCTCGGCGATCGGCATGGAGAACATCGCCCGCCACGAGCACGCGATCACCGAATACGCGGTGCGCAGGCTCCAGGAGGTCCCCGACCTGCGCATCATCGGCCCCACCACGGCCGAGGACCGCGGGGCCACGATCTCCTTCACCCTCGGGGACATCCACCCGCACGACGTCGGCCAGGTGCTCGACGAGCAGGGCATCGCGGTCCGCGTGGGACACCACTGCGCACGGCCCGTCTGCCTGCGGTACGGAATTCCCGCGACCACCAGGGCGTCGTTCTATCTGTACTCCACCCCCGGCGAGGTAGACGCGCTGGTCGAGGGCCTGGAGCACGTACGGAACTTCTTCGGCTGACACGGACGAGGCTGCTGACTGTGAAGCTTGATTCGATGTACCAGGACGTCATCCTGGACCACTACAAGCACCCGCACGGGCGGGGCTTGCGGACCGGCGACGCCGAGGTGCACCACGTCAATCCGACGTGCGGCGACGAGATCACGCTGCGGGTGCGGCTCTCCGGCGAGACCATTGAAGATGTCTCGTACGAGGGCCAGGGCTGCTCCATCAGCCAGGCCAGCGCCTCCGTGCTCAACGAGCTGCTGGTCGGCAAGGAGCTCGCCGAGGCCCGCCGGATCCAGGAGACCTTCCTGGAGCTGATGCAGTCCAAGGGCAAGATCGAGCCGGACGACGCGATGGAAGAGGTGCTGGAGGACGCGGTCGCGTTCGCCGGTGTCTCCAAGTACCCGGCACGCGTGAAGTGCGCGCTGCTGAGCTGGATGGCGTGGAAGGACGCGACGGCGCAGGCGCTGTCCGAAGGGAAGACCGCATGAGTGAGAACGTGGACGTGACGACGAAGCCGGCCTCCGAGGAGGAGGTGCGCGAGGCGCTGTACGACGTCGTCGACCCCGAGCTGGGCATCGACGTCGTCAACCTCGGCCTCATCTACGGCATCCACATCGACGATGCCAACATCGCCACCCTCGACATGACGCTGACGTCCGCGGCCTGCCCGCTGACCGATGTGATCGAGGACCAGGCGCGGTCCGCGACCGAGGGCATCGTCAACGAGCTCCGGATCAACTGGGTCTGGATGCCGCCGTGGGGCCCGGACAAGATCACGGACGACGGCCGTGAGCAGCTCCGGGCGCTCGGTTTCAACGTCTGAGACCGCGCTTCCCAGTCCCGGCGGCAGCCCGCCACCCGACCCGGTCAGGTGGCGGGCTGCTGCTGTGTGGCGCAGTGGATGCCGCCGCCGCCCTCGGCGAGCGTGGGGATCTCCACGGCGCGCACCTCGCGGCCGGGGTGGAGATCGCGCAGGACCGCCGCGGCGCGCTCGTCGGCGCGCCGGTCGCCGAAGCGGGGCAGGATCACGGCGCCGCCGGCCACGTAGTAGTTGACGTAGGAGCCGAGGAAGTCCTCGCCCCGCTCGCCGAGCTCGGCGAGGTCCGCCTCGGGCAGGTCGACGATCTCCAGGGAGCGGCCGCGGGCGTCGGTGGCGTGCTCCAGGACCGCACGGGCCCGCTCGTGCACCCGGCTCCACACATCGGGTGCCGCGCCGGCGGGCGGGCCGCTGAGCACGACGGTGCCGGGCGCGGCGAAGCGGGCCAGGGCGTCGACGTGGCAGTCGGTGATGTCCTCGCCGCGCACGCCCTCCAGCCAGATCACCTCGGTGACGCCCAGCAGCTCCTTCAGGCCGCCCTCGATCTCGGCGCGGGAGCGGCCGGGGTTGCGGTTGTCGTTGACCAGCGAGCTCTCGGTGACCAGCAGCGTGCCCTCCCCGTCGGTCTCCAGGGAGCCGCCCTCGGCGACGAAGGGTGCCTCGATCCTGGGCACCCCGTACTCCTCCAGCAGCCGCCGGGCCACCAGGCCGTCACGGGGGTGGTCCTGCTTGCCGCCCCAGCCGTTGAAGCGGAAGTCGACGCCCGCGGGCCCGCCGTCCGGCCCGGTGACGAAGACCGGGCCCGAGTCCCGCAGCCACAGGTCGTCGACCGGCACGGCGGCGATCCCGACCGCGCCGCCGCACGCCTTGCGGGCGGCTTCCGCGTCCCCGGGGCCCGCGAGCAGCACCACCGGCTCGTACTCCGCGATCAGCCGGGCGACGGCGGCCACGTCACGCCGTACGGCCGCGGTGTACGGGCCCCAGACGGAGCCGGCCGGGGGCCAGCCCATGAAGGTGCGGACGTGCGGCAGCGACTCGGACGGCATGCGGTTCATGCGGCCATCGTGTCACCGGGGCGGTACGGCGGGCGTCAGGCCATCCAGAAGAAGACCGCCGTCATGCGCTTGTCCTCCAGGGTGCTGCCCCAGTAGCCGGTGGCGCTGTGCATCATGTTGGCGGTGTAGAGGAGCAGCCGGTTGTAGCGGTGCGGGACGCGTACGTCCTCGGTGAAGGAGTCCGGCGGGACGAAGCGGGTGCCCAGGGCGTCGACGAGGTTGTTGTGCGGCGCCGTCACCATGTTGCCGCCGAGCCTGCCGCCGGGCAGCTGCTGGCGGTAGAAGCTGGTGCCGCAGTCCTTGGGCACGCCGGGGTTGAGGTAGAGCACTGCGGCGTAGCGGCACAGGGAGCGCGAATCGGTGTGCGGGCGGGGCTCGGACTCGTCCTTGCCCACGACCTGGACGCAGTTGTGGTTGAGCGTCCCGCCGCCGGGCGCCGTCTCCTTCCAGATCCGCCGGGCGCCGGTCGCCTTGCGCACCAGCCGCTCCACGCGGTCCAGCTCGTCCGGCTCCAGCCCCGGCATGGTCCGCAGGCCGGGCCAGCTCTCGGGCTTGTGCGGATACCCCTCGACCCAGTCGTCCTTCGCGAGACAGCGCTCCCGCACGGCGTCGACGCCGGGCAGCACGTCGTCCAGCACCCAGTAGTCCCGGCCGGGGGTGGGTTTGCGGTAGGGAAGCACCGGCAGCGTCGGCTTCCGCGCGGGTTCGGGGGACATGCGGCAGACCATACGGTCGACAACTGCCAGCGTTCGCCTTGGAATTGGTCAACATAGCCCCAACTCGATCCGCCGGAGGGTGAGGGTGCCGCCACCGTGCGTGCGCCCGCCCGCGGTGATCGGCGAGGGGACCGGTTCGCATTGAGCGGCTGTGTCCGGTTAGCTTTCGACCATGACCGATGCAGCAGCTTCCCTCACCTCCGGCGCCGTCGCCGCCGGCCTCGCGACGATCACCGCGGACGGCACCGTCCTCGACACCTGGTTCCCGGCCCCCGAGCTGGTCGCCGAGCCCGGCCCGGCCGGGACCGAGCGGCTGACCGCCGAGCGCGCCGTGGAGCTGCTGGGCGAGGGTGCCCTCAAGGCGGTCGGCCCGGACCCGCGCCGCGGCGTCGAGGTCGTCGCCGTCCGTACGGTCATCGCCTCGCTGGACGAGAAGCCGCTCGACGCGCACGACGCCTACCTGCGCCTGCACCTGCTCTCCCACCGCCTGGTCCGGCCGCACGGCCAGAACCTGGACGGCATCTTCGGCCTGCTCGCGAACGTCGCCTGGACCTCGCTCGGCCCGGTCGCCGTCGATCAGGTCGAGAAGGTCCGGCTGAACGCGCGCGCCGAGGGCCTGCACCTGTCGGTGACCAGCATCGACAAGTTCCCGCGGATGACCGACTACGTCGCCCCCTCCGGCGTCCGCCTCGCCGACGCCGACCGGGCCCGCCTCGGCGCGCACCTCGCGCCCGGCACCACCGTCATGCACGAGGGCTTCGTCAACTTCAACGCCGGCACGCTCGGCACCTCCATGGTCGAGGGCCGGATCAGCGCGGGCGTCGTCGTCGGCGACGGCTCCGATATCGGCGGCGGCGCGTCGGTCATGGGCACCCTGTCCGGCGGCGGCAAGCAGATCATCTCCATCGGCGAGCGCTGCCTGCTCGGTGCCGAGGCGGGCATCGGCATCGCGCTGGGCGACGACTGCATCGTCGAGGCCGGTCTGTACGTCACGGCGGGGACGCGCGTGACGCTGCCGGACGGCGAGGTCGTCAAGGCGCTGGACCTCTCCGGCGTGAACAACCTCCTCTTCCGCCGCAACTCCACGACGGGCCGCGTCGAGGCCCTGCCGCGCTCCGGCTCCTGGGGCGGGCTCAACGAGGCGCTGCACAGCCACAACTGACGGTCACCGTCACGGGCCGACGGCGGCCTCGCAGGCCGCCAGGAGCTCCTTCACCCGGTCCGGGGCCGCTGCCCGCAGCGGTGCCCGGACCGGGCCGCCCGGCAGGCCCAGGGCACCGAGCAGGGCCTTCGCCGTGACCGTGCCGGGCAGGCCGCCGGCCATCATCGCCGTCACCAGGGGCAGCAGCCGCTGGTGGCGGCGCGTGGCCTCCGCCGTGTCGTCACGGTCGTACGCGTCCAGGACCGCCGCCACGGCCGGGCCCGCGACGTTGGCGACCGTGCTGACGCAGCCGACGCCGCCGACCGCGCGCAGCGGGAGAATCAGCTCCTCGACGCCGGAGTAGTAGGCGAGCCCGCTCCCGGCGATCACCTTCGAGCTGCCGAGCAGGTCGTAGGCGCAGTCCTTGACCCCGGCGATCCGCGGGTGCTCCGCGAGCCGCAGGATGGTCTCCGGCTCGATCCGGGTGCCCGTCCGGCCCGGGATGTCGTAGAGCATCACCGGCACCCCGACCGCGTCCGCGACCGTGCGGAAGTGCTCCTCGACGTCCTCCTGCGGCGGCCGGCTGTAATACGGCGTGACCACCAGGACCCCGTGCGCCCCGGCCGACTCCGCCGCCCGCGCCAGCGCGATCGTGTGCCGGGTGTCGGAGGACCCGACGCCGGCCGTGATCCGGGCCCGCCCGCCGATGGCCTCGGCCACGGCCCGCACCAGCGCCGACTTCTCCGCGTCCGTGGTCGTCGGGGCCTCGCCCGTGGTCCCGCTGAGGACCAGGCCGTCGCAGCCGCCCGCGCCGACGAGGTGGTCGGCGAGGCGCTGGGCCCCGTCGAGATCGAGCTCGCCGTCGGGGGTGAAGGGGGTCACCATCGCGCAGACGGTGCGGCCGAAGGGGCTGCTGGTCATCGTGTCACTCTCCGGTACTGGTGCTGTCCCCGGAGTCTGGCCCCTTCGGCTGTTCAGGTCCATTTAAATGTTCTCGTCGCAATCCCTAAGCAGCGCTACGGAGTTCGGCACGGCGTCCGCGGGGCGGACTCCCTTGCGCCGGACGCGCCCTTGGATACCCCGTCGTCCCGCCGGGAGCGGTCGGCCGGGAGGGGTGTTCGAGCGCGCCGGGGGGATCTACGCGCATCAATACCCGGATTGGTCAAGGCAGTTGTCAAGGGTGCGCGGGTGTACGGCAGCCGAGGGGGCGATGAACCGGGCGGCTCCGGTGAAAACCCGTCTACGCTTGGTCATCGCGCGCCGGGCGATCGCGGCGCGGCCTGTTTCACGACGAGGAGATGACCCCCCTGATGTCCGGAGACCGCCCGACCATGCCGCCGGTGCGGCTTCACTCCGACGCGGAGCTCGCGCGTGACGCGCTGTCCACGCCGTTGCTGACACGCGCCGCGCGGCTCGCCCGCTGGGCCGGCGAGAAGGGCGTCCCGGCCGGAGCGGGCGGTGAGCTGCTCGCCGAGCAGTTGCAGACCGCCACCGAGCTCCTGGGCCTCACCGGCGACGAGGACGGCCCGGCGTACGCCGCCGAGGCGTGGCAGCACGCGCTGGACACCGGGCTGGTGGAGGCCGCACCCGTACTCTCCGACGGGCCCGCGGACGCCGACCCCGACGCGCCCTCCGAGATCGCCACCGTGGGCGAGGAGATGGAGACCCTCACCTCCGGCAGCCCCGCCGACATCCTGGAGCTCTGGCTCGGCGGCGTGGAGACCGTCCTCGCCGACGCCGCGGCCCCCGATCTCGGCGACATCGTCGACCGGATCTCCGAGGGCGGGGACATCGACCTCGACTCCCTCGACTGGAACCCCGAGGAGGAGGCCGACTTCCTCGACGGCGTCCTCGGCAACCTCTATCTGCTGACCGCGCTGGACGAGAGCGCCGCCGAGCGCCCCGTGCCGCTGCCCGCGCTCGCCGCCTCCATGATCGTTCCCGATGACATGGACGAGCCGACCGACGACGTCCTCGAAGAGGTCTCCGACGCGATGATGCGCCTGGACGACCAGTTCCGGATGCTCGCGGCGACCGGGATCGTGGCGTACCAGCCGGTCGACGAGGCCCTCATCGAAGAGGTCGACGGCGAGGGGCACATCCGCGAGTCCGTCGACGGGGTGGACTCCGACAGCCCCGAGGACGAGGACGTCAGCCGCTACGGCCTGGTCACCCTCACCCCGCTCGGCGTCCACGCCGTACGCACCCGGATGCTCGAGGCCGGGATCGACGCCCCGGCCGTCGGCGACCTGGCCGAGGAGAGCGCCGACGTCCTCCTCGCCGCGCTGCCCGGCCACCCCGGCGCGGCCGCCCGCGCCGAGACGGAGCTGTGGCTGGCCCGCCGCGCGCCGCTCGACGCCGCCCGGGAGCTGGTCGCCGCCGCGCGCGGCGCGGACGACGAGGCGCCGCGCCGCCGGCTGTCCTGCCAGCAGACCCTCTCCCTCCTCGGCCCGGAGGCGGAGCCCGCGCTGCGCGAGGTCCTCGACGACCGCGAGCTCGGCGGCCTCGCCCGGGTCTGGCTCGCCGAGCACGGCGCGGCGGACATCCCCGAGCCCGACGAGACGATGGTCTTCTGGCTGACCGTCGACACGATCGCCGCGCAGCTGGCGGCCGACGGCGACTCGGACGAGCTGCGCGACCTGGTGACGGACCTGGTGGGCCGGCACAGCGGCTTCTTCGACTCGGCGTGGCGGGTGGACCACCCGGCGACGGCGGACGTCCTGGAGGCGATGGGCCGCCTGCACCCGGACAAGAAGACGGCCAAGGAAGCGCGGAAGGCGGCTTTCAAGGCGCGGTCGCGCCGCTGATCGTGGTGGTGGCGGACGGTTCGGCGCTGTCGCGGGGCTCCGCCCCGGGCCCCGCGACACGGCTTCGCCGCGCTGTCCTCGATCGCCGGACGGGGGGCATCGCGGACCGTGGTCCGTAGCCTGCGGCCCGCATGTGACGAGCCATGGTCCCCATCCCGGATTCCAGCCCGCGCGGCGCGGGCACCTCCGGGGGCGCCCCCGGACGGAGCCTGGGAGAGGAAGCCGGGGGAGGCGGCGGCACCGCACTTCAAGGCAGCGGGAATCACCCGCCCGCAGCGGCGTTGACACAAGGGTGACCACCGCCCGCATACGGAGCACGCCCTTCTCCGTCCTCGACCGTTCCCGCACCCGGCAGGGCCATGAGCCGGGGGAGGCGCTGCGGGAGAGCGTGCGGTTCGCGGGCGAGGCCGAGGCGCTCGGCTACCACCGGTTCTGGGTCTCGGAGCACCACAGCGTGCCCGGAGTGGCCGGCTCCGCGCCCACCGTGCTGGCCGCGGCCGTCGCCGCCGCGACCTCCCGCATCCGCGTCGGCACCGGTGGGGTGATGCTGCCCAACCACCGCACCCTGGTGGTCGCCGAACAGTTCGGCGTGCTGGAGTCCCTCTTCCCGGGCCGGATCGACATGGGCCTGGGCCGCTCCGTGGGCTTCACCGACGGCATCCGCCGGGCGCTCGGCACGGACAAGGACGCCATGGGGGACTTCGGCGCGCAGCTCGCCGAGCTCACGGCCTACTTCACCGGCGGCGCCCGCGCCCACCCCGAGGTGCACGCCCGCCCGGCGGAGGGCCTGCGGGTGCCCATGTTCGTCCTCGCCAACGGAGCGGGCGCCGAGCCGGCCGCCGAGGCGGGCGCGGCCCTGGTCATCGGCGGCCTGACCGGCGAGGAGAGGACGCTCCTGGCCATCGACCGCTACCGCGCCGCCTTCCGCCCCTCCGCCCTGCGCGAACCGCCCCTACGTCGTCGTCGCGGGCAACGTGGCCGTGGCGGAGAGCACCGAGCGGGCCCGCCGCCTGCTGATGCCGGAGGCGTGGGCGCTGGCCTACTCCCGTACGCACGGCGTCTTCCCGCCGCTGACCTCCGCCGAGGAGATCGACTCCCTGACCATGACGGACCGGGAGCGCGGCTTCTACGAGACCGGGCTGCGCGGCCACATCCACGGCACGGAGGACGAGGTGGCCGCCGCGCTCGACTCGCTCATCGAGCGCAGCGGCGCCGACGAGGTGCTGGTCACCACCGCTTCCCACGACCGGGTGGCGCTGCTCGCCTCCTACCGCCGGCTGGCCCGCCTCGCCGGGCTGCCGGCGGGGGTGTCACAGGGCCTGGGCGGCGGGCTTGACCAGGTCGCGCACCGTCCTTGACTTCACGTACTCCCCGAGGGCCGTCATCTCCCACTCGCCCGAGAACTGCCGGATGAACTTGCACATCAGCACGCCGGTCCTGGGCTCGGCCCCCGTCAGGTCGAAGCGCACCAGCTCCTCACCCGTACGGGCGTCGAGCAGGCGGCAGTACGCCTTGGCGACCTGGGTGAACTTCTGGCCGTTGAAGGAGCTGACGGTGAAGACCAGGCCGGTCACCTCGGGCGGCAGGCCCTCCATGTGCACGGTGATCGACTCGTCGTCGCCCGAGCCCTCGCCGGTGAGGTTGTCGCCGGAGTGCTGGATCGCGCCGTTGAGGATCTGGAGCTTGCCGAAGTAGCAGGCGTCGATCATGTTGCGGTCGGGGCCGTAGGCGATCACCGAGGCGTCGAGGTCGATGGCGCGGCTGCCGTACGCGGGCTCCCAGCCGAGGCCCATCCGCACCGACCGGGCCAGCGGCTTGCCGCCCTTGACGAGGGAGACCGTCTGGTTCTTCCGGAGGCTGACACGGCCCTTGTCGAGATTGATCTTCCCGGGCGCGGGCGGGAAGGCGGGCGGCGCGGCGGGGGCCGGGGGAGCGGCCGGAGCGCCCCACTGGCCGGCGGGCGGCGCCTGCGCGGGCACGGGCGGGGCGGCCGGCGGGGCGACGGGCGGCGCCGGGGCCGCGGCCGGCTCCTCCACGCTCACGCCGAAGTCCGTGGCGATGCCCGCCAGGCCGTTGGCGTAACCCTGGCCGACCGCGCGCACCTTCCACGCACCGGCCCGGCGATAGACCTCGATGACCACCAGCGCCGTCTCCGAGCCCAGCCGCGGCGGGGTGAACGTGGCGAGCACGGAGCCGTCGTCCGCGCTGCGCACCGTCGCGGTCGGCTCGGTGCCCGCGAAGGTCGCGCCCGCGGCGTCCGGGCTGGCCGTCACCACGATCTTCTCGATGCCGTCCGGCACCGCGCCGGTGTCCACGGTGATCGAGTCGGGCGTGCCGGCGGACGCGGCGCGATGGGTCACGCCCGGCCCGCTGGGCTGGTTGTAGAAGACGAAGTCGTCGTCGGAGCGCACCTTGCCGTCGGCGGTGAGCAGCAGGCCCGAGACGTCGAGCCGCACCGGTGCGGTGACGTCAACCGTCACGCGCGTGACGGCCAGTGGGATGTTCGAGCCGGGTGTCATAGCGGTCATGTCCCGGGTAACGAGTGGCCGCGCTTTGCGGTTCCATTACCGAACGTCGGATTCCCGCCCGCCGCCGTCAGGACTCCAGCGTGGGCGGGCTGTCCGTGCAGAAGGGGCCGCCGAGCCAGGCGTCACCGGGCCGCGGGCCCCCGTCCTCCGCCGCGAGCAGCTCGGCGGCGTACGGCTCCGAGTCGTCCAGCGGCTCGTAACCGAGCGCGCGGGCGCCGGACAGGTCCCACCACAGACGGGTGTTGGCGGAGCTGCCGTACACCACGGTGTGCCCCACCCCCTCCGCCGTCAGCGCGGCGTGCGCCAGCCGGGCGCAGTCGCCGGGGCTCAGCCAGGTGGCCAGCATGCGGGCGGACCGCGGTGCGCGGAAGCAGGAGCCGATGCGCAGGCAGACCGACTCGATCCCGTGCCGGTGCCAGTAGAGGGCGGCGAGGTCCTCACCGAAGCACTTGGACAGCCCGTAGAAGGTGTCCGGGCGGTGCGGCGTCGTGACGGGGACCGGGGGCGCACCCTCGGCCGGGACCGGGGTGAAGCCGACGGCGTGGTTGCTCGACGCGAGGACGACCCGCCGGACGCCCTCCAGCCGCGCCGCCTCGTAAAGGCGGTACGTGCCCTCGATGTTGGAGCGCAGGATCTCCTCGAAGGGCGCCTCCAGCGGGATCCCCGCGAGATGGACGACCGCGTCGACGCCCGCCATGGCCGCGCGCAGCGCCTTGTCGTCGTGGAGCTCGGCCGTGACGGCGCCCGGCTCGCCCTCGACCGGGCGCCGGTCGAACAGGCGCAGCCGGTGCCCGTGTCCGGGGAGCAGCTCGCGCAGGAAGGTGCCGATGCCTCCGGCGGCGCCGGTGACGAGGACGGTGCGAGAGGTCGGCATGCGGTCACGGTAGGGAGGGGGACGTACGGGGTCAAGTCCCCCCGATTGGCCGGAAGAGCATGCCTTTTCCCAGGTCAGCGGAATATCCCGGCGCCCCGCGCTGCTCCACACCGACACAAGATCCGCTCATCCTGATCCACGAGGAGCACACACATGTCGAACGGCGTCACCGCCCAGGGCACTGTCGCCAAGGGCTACGAAGCTGTGCGTGAGGAGTTCGAGGCGTCCCTCGCCGAGGAGCGCGAGGGGCACTCGGCGCAGCTCGCCGCCTATGTGGACGGCCGTCAGGTCGTCGACCTGTGGGGCGGCCCCGGCATCGAGGCCGACTCCCTCACCGGGGTCTTCTCCTCCACCAAGGGCGCCGCCCACCTCGTCGTGGCGATGCTCGTGCAGGACGGCACCCTCGACCTGGACCGGGAAGTGAGCCACTACTGGCCCGAGTTCGCCGCCGAGGGCAAGGGGCGCGTCACGCTGCGCGAGCTGCTCGCCCACCGCGCGGGCCTGGCCGGCGTCGACGGCGGGCTCACCCTGGAGGAGCTCGCGGACGACCGTGTGATAGCCGAGCGGCTCGCCGCGCAGCGCCCGCACTGGCGGCCGGGCGCCGCCTTCGGCTACCACGGCCTGGTCATCGGCGCCCTCACCGGCGAGGTCGTCCGCCGGGTGACCGGGCTGACCATGCAGGAGTTCTACGAGACGCGGATCCGCGCGCCGTACGGCATCGACTTCTACATGGGCCTGCCCGAGGACCAGGAGCACCGGGTGCTGGACACCCTGCCGATGGACCCGACGCCCGAGCAGAAGCGCGCCCTGCTGGAGGTCGCCGGCGGGCCGGAGAGCCTGAGGGGCATCGCGTTCAACCTCAACCACGCCGTGCCGACCGTGCTGGAGTCGCTGCCCAACTCCCGAGTCATCCGCGCGGGCGGCCCCGCCTCCGTCGGCGGCATGGCCTCCGCGCGCGGCCTCGCCCGGCTCTACGCGGCGGCCATCAGCACCGTCGACGGCAAGGAGCCGCTGCTCACGCCCGGTACGGCCGCCGAGTTCGCCCAGGTCCACTCGGTCGGGCACGACCTGGTCCTGCGTCAGCACAGTGCCTTCGGGCTGGGCTTCACGGCGGTCTCGGACACCTTCCCGTTCCTGGGCGGGCGGTCCTTCGGGCACAACGGCGCGGCCGGCTCGGTCGCCTTCGCCGACCCCAGCCGCGCCCTCGCCTTCGGCTACAACCGCCGCCGCTTCGCCTTCCCCGGCGGCGCGGCCCCGGAGGCGCTCCGCCTGGCCGCTGTGGTGTACGACTGCGCGTCGGCGAGCTGAGCCTTGTCCCCGGGCGCGGGCCGCGCCCGGGGACGGCGGGTCGGGTGTACGGGCGCGGGCCGGTCCGTACGACTCAAGCGGTGTGACGGACCGCGCCCGGGGACGGCGCCGGGTGTACGGGCGCCGGCCGCCCGGGGACGGCGGGTCCGGTGTTCGGGCGCGGCCCGCGCCTCCGTGTGTGCGCCGCTCCGTACGACTGCCGTCCGTCGGAGGCGTGTGACGGCCCGTGCCCGGGGGCAGTTCTCCCACGCCGACGGCCGAGGCCGCCGCTCAGCGGATCACCTTCCCCCTGAGCACCACCCGCCGCGGAGCACCCAGCACCCTGACGTCCTCGCGTGGGTCGCTGTCGTAGATCACCAGGTCCGCTGGGGCGCCCTCCTCCAGGCCGGGGCGGCCGAGCCAGGAGCGCGCGCCCCAGGAGGCCGCCGCGAGCGCGGCCGTCGCCGGGATCCCCGCCTTGACCAGCTCGGCGACCTCCTGGGCCACCAGGCCGTGCGCGAGGGACCCGCCCGCGTCCGTACCGACGTAGACGGGGATGCCCGCGTCGTACGCCGCGGCCACCGTCTCGTAGCGCCGCGCGTGCAGGCGGCGCATGTGGTCCGCCCAGCGCGGGAACTTCGCCTCGCCGCCCCGCGCGAGGGCCGGGAACGTCGCGATGTTGACCAGCGTCGGCACGATCGCCACGCCCCGCTCGGCGAAGAGCGGGATGGTCTCCTCGGTCAGCCCGGTGGCGTGCTCGACGCAGTCGATGCCCGCCTCCACCAGCGGCGCGAGGGACTCCTCGGCGAAGCAGTGCGCCGTGACCCGCGCCCCCAGCCGGTGCGCCTCGGCGATGGCGGCCTCCACCGCGCCGCGCGGCCAGCACAGCGACAGGTCGCCCGTCTCGCGGTCGATCCAGTCACCGACGAGCTTGACCCAGCCGTCCCCGCGCCGCGCCTCACGCGCCACATAGGCCACGAGGTCCTCGGGCTCGATCTCGTGCGCGTAGTTGCGGATGTAGCGGCGGGTACGGGCGATGTGGCGGCCCGCGCGGATGATCCGCGGCAGGTCCTCGCGGTCGTCGATCCACCGGGTGTCGGAGGGGGAGCCCGCGTCCCGCAGCAGCAGAGCGCCGGCGTCGCGGTCCGTCAACGCCTGCTTCTCGCTGGTGGATTCGTCGACCGGACCGTGGGCGTCGAGCCCCACATGGCAGTGGGCGTCGACGAGGCCGGGGAGCACCCAGCCTTCGAGGGTGGTGACTTCGCGTGCCCCCGCCGGGCGGTCGAAGGTGATCCGGCCGTCCACGGCCCACAGTTCGTCGCGCGTTCCGCGGTCGGGGTCGGGGCCGGTGAGCACGCGTCCCTTGATGTGCAGCACTTCGCTGTCGCTCATGGGGTCACTGTATTCGGGGCCGTGTGCGGTGCGGCGGGCCGCCGGGGTGCCACTTCGGACGCCGGTCCGTGGGCGGTATTCGATTCGGTGCGGTTCCCGGTCCCGATTTCCCTCCGGATATAAGTGAATGCAAATTCCCTGCCTTCGCCTGCCCCCATGGCCTGACCCTAAACGCGCGAATTTTATTGACGCCCGAGCGGGTGGATCTTTCTTGTGACCGACCCCACAAATCCGCCCGGAGTGTCCGGTAATAGCCGACAAATGGGTGTCGTTTCGGGGTGGCTCGCGCGCCCGCCCACTCGCGCGATAACACGTGATGCCGCCCCGGTAAAGACCGTACCCCCATGCATTTTTTGATTCACCTCGGTAAATTCACTCCGCATGACCGCCGCGCAAGCAGACCTTGTACGTGCCCGCAGTGAATTCCCGGAAATGCCGGAGGGGCTCACGCTCGACAGCCCGCGCGTCGAGGACGGGGCCGCGATCTGGCGGATCGCCCGTGACTCGAAGGCGCTGGACCTCAACTCCTCGTACAGCTATCTGCTGTGGTGCCGTGACTTCGCCGCCACCTCCGCCGTGGCCCGCGGCGCCGACGGGGAGCCGGCCGGCTTCGTCACCGGCTACATCCGCCCCGACCGGCCCCACACCCTCGTCATCTGGCAGGTCGCCGTCGACCACGCGCACCGCGGCCGGGGCCTGGCCGCCGCGCTGCTGGACGGGCTCGTCGCCCGGGCCGCCCGGGAGCTGGGCGTGCGCGGTGTCGAGACCACCGTCACGCCCGACAACACCGCGTCCAACCGGCTCTTCGCCTCCTTCGCCGAGCGCCATGGCGCGTCCGTGGAGCGCGAGGTGCTCTTCGACGGCGGCCTGTTCCCCGACGGCGGCCACGCCCCCGAGGTGCTGCACCGCATCGGCCCCCTCGCGGCCTGACCACCCCCGAGCCACCACCCCCGTCCTTCCTGGAGTGTGCTGTGACCATCACCCCGCCCGCACTGAGCGTCTTCGAGAGCCTGGAGTCGGAGGTGCGCAGCTACTGCCGAAGCTGGCCCGCCGTCTTCGACCGCGCCCACGGCAGCCGGATGTACGACGAGGACGGCCACACCTACCTCGACTTCTTCGCCGGCGCCGGGGCGCTCAACTACGGCCACAACAACCCCGTGCTCAAACGCGCCCTGCTCGACTATCTCGAACGCGACGGCGTCACCCACGGCCTGGACATGGCGACGAGCGCCAAGCGCGCCTTCCTGGAGACCTTCCAGGACGTCGTGCTCCGCCCGCGCGACCTGCCGTACAAGGTGATGTTCCCCGGGCCGACGGGCACCAACGCCGTGGAGGCCGCGCTCAAGCTGGCCCGCAAGGCCAAGGGGCGCGAGTCGGTCGTCTCCTTCACCAACGCCTTCCACGGCATGTCGCTGGGCTCGCTGGCCGTCACCGGCAACGCCTTCAAGCGCGCCGGGGCCGGCATCCCGCTGGTGCACGGCACGCCCATGCCCTTCGACAACTACTTCGACGGGCAGGTCCCGGACTTCCTGTGGTTCGAGCGGCTCCTGGAGGACCAGGGCTCGGGCCTCAACACCCCCGCCGCCGTGATCGTCGAGACCGTGCAGGGGGAGGGCGGCATCAACGTCGCGCGCCCCGAGTGGCTCCGCGCGCTCGCCGCGCTGTGCGAGCGGCGCGACATGCTGCTCATCGTCGACGACATCCAGATGGGCTGCGGCCGCACCGGCGGCTTCTTCTCCTTCGAGGAGGCGGGCATCACGCCCGACATCGTCACCCTCTCCAAGTCCATCGGCGGCTACGGCATGCCCATGGCGCTCACCCTCTTCAAGCCCGAGCTCGACCTCTGGGAGCCCGGCGAGCACAACGGCACCTTCCGCGGCAACAACCCCGCCTTCGTCACCGCGGCCGCCGCCCTGAACGCCTACTGGACCGACGGCCAGACGGAGAAGCAGACCTTCGCCCGCGGCGAGCAGGTCGAGCAGGCACTGCGCGCGATCTGTGCCGAGCACCCCGCCCTGGGCGGGCGGTACCGCGGCCGGGGCCTGGTCTGGGGCCTGGAGTTCACCGACCGCGCGCGGGCGTCCGCCGTCGCCGCGCGCGCCTTCGAACTCGGCCTGCTCATCGAGACCTCCGGCCCCGAGAGCGAGGTCGTCAAGCTGCTCCCGGCCCTGACCATCTCCCCCGAGGACCTCGACGAGGGCCTGCGCATCCTCGCCCGCGCGGTCCGCGAGACCGCCTGAGCGGCATCCCGCCCGGCCCGCCCCCGGCCCGCCCCGGGCAGAAACCAGACAGAAACCAGACTGAAAGAGGCACCACCATGATCGTCCGCTCGTTCAAGGACATCGAGGGCACCGACCGGCACGTCAAGGCCAAGTCGGGCACCTGGGAGAGCAAGCGCATCGTCCTCGCCAAGGAGCGCGTCGGCTTCTCCCTGCACGAGACCACGCTCTACGCCGGAACCGAGACCTCCATGTGGTACGCCAACCACATCGAGGCCGTGCTGTGTGTCGAGGGCGAGGCCGAACTCACCAACGACGAGACCGGCGAGAAGCACCTGATCACGCCCGGCACGATGTATCTGCTGGACGGCCACGAGAAGCACACCATGCGCCCCAGGACCGACTTCCGCTGCGTCTGCGTCTTCAACCCGCCGGTCACCGGCCGGGAGGACCACGACGAGAACGGCGTCTACCCGCTGCTCACGGAGGAGGGCTGACATGACGGCCACGGCCGAAGACCTCTACCCCACCCGCGGCGCCCAAGAGGTGTCCGTCCCCCGCCAGGACCCCGTCGTCTGGTCCGGCCCCGGCGCCCCCGGGCCGATCGGCGCGGCGGAGCTGGAGGGCTACGACCGTGACGGCTTCCTGACGGTCGATCAACTCCTCGGCCCCTACGAGGTGGCCCGCTACCGCGCCGAGCTCGACCGGCTGATCGCCGACCCCGCCGTACGGGCCGACGAGCGCTCGGTCATAGAGCCGAAGTCGCAGGACGTGCGCTCGGTCTTCGAGGTCCACCGCATCAGCGAGGTCTTCGCCGCGCTCGTGCGCGACCCCCGCGTGGTCGGCCGGGCCCGGCAGATCCTCGGCTCGGACGTCTACGTCCACCAGTCCCGGATCAACGTCAAACCCGGCTTCGGCGCCTCCGGGTTCTACTGGCACTCCGACTTCGAGACCTGGCACGCCGAGGACGGGCTGCCGCGCATGCGGACCGTCTCGGTCTCCATCGCCCTCACCGAGAACCACGACACCAACGGCGGGCTGATGATCATGCCCGGCTCGCACCGGACGTTCCTCGGCTGCGCCGGTGAGACGCCGCGCGACAACTACAAGCGGTCGCTGCGCACGCAGGAGGCGGGCACGCCCTCCGACAAGGCCCTGACCGGCTTCGCCGAGCAGCACGGCATCAAGCTGTTCACCGGCCCGGCCGGCTCGGCGACGTGGTTCGACTCCAACTGCATGCACGGTTCGGGCGACAACATCACACCCTTCCCCCGCAGCAACGTCTTCATCGTCTTCAACAGCGTGGAGAACGCGGCGGTGGAACCGTTCGCCGCACCGGTGCGCAGGCCGGAGTTCATCGGCGCGAGAGATTTCACGCCCGTGGTGTGACGGCGGAAGCGGGCGCCGGACGGGCCGGTTCCGCCGGCCCGTCCGGCGCCCGCTTCACAGCGCTTCCAGCAGCCGGTCCACGTCGGCGGCCGTGTTGTAGAGGTGGAACGCCGCACGGAGACCACCCGCGCGGGAGCTCACGTGCACCCCGGCCGCCGCGAGCCGCTCCACCGCGCCCCCGAGACCCGGGACCGCCACGATCGCGGAACCGGCCGCCTCCACCGGCACATGACCGAGCCCGGCGGCCCCCGCGCGGAAGCGGTCGGCGAGCGCCACGTCGTGCGCCCCGACGCGCGCCGTACCGAGCGACTCCACCAGGCGCAGACTCTCGCGGGCGGCCACGTACGAGAAGACGGGCACGTTCTCGTCGAAGCGGCGCGCGGACGCGGCCATCGGCTCGATGCGCCCGTAGCAGCTCTGCCACGGGTCCTCGCCCGAGACCCAGCCCGCGAACACCGGGACGAGGCCGCCGAGATCCTCCGGCACGGTGAGGAAGGCGGTGCCGCGGGGGCACAGCAGCCACTTGTAGCCGACGCAGACCGTGTAGTCGTGGGCCGCCGCGTCCACGGGCAGCCAGCCCGCGGCCTGGCTGACGTCGATCAGCGTGCGGGCGCCGTGGGCGCGGGCGGCCGCGCCGATCGCGCCGAGATCCGCGATCCGGCCGTCCGCCGACTGCACGGCGCTCACCGCGACCAGGGCCGTGCCGGGCCGCACCTCGTCGGCGGTCTTCTCCAGCGGCACGGTGCGCACCCGGAGGCCGGGGCGCGCGTGGAAGGGATTGACGAGCGAGCTGAAGTCGCCCTCCGCGACGAGGACTTCGGCGCCGGCGGGCAGGGACTGGGCGATCAGCCCGCAGTACACCGCCACCGAGCTCCCGGTGGCCACCCGCGCCGCGGGCACCCCGAGCAGCCGCCCGTAGGCCGCGCGCACCGCCTCCACGGCCGCCGAGAACACCTGCTCCTGGGGCCGGCCCTCGGAAGCGGCGGTGACGGATGCGGTCATGGCCGTGGCGGCGGCTGTGGGGATCAGGCCCCAGGCGGCGGTGTTCAGATACGTGGTCCCGGGGCTGAAGTGGTCAGGTGCGAGGCTCTCCATGCCGCTCCACTATGCGCGCGGGCGATCGTTCCGTCCACGCCCTTTCCGTCCGCCGCGCTTTCCGGTCACGCGCTTGGTCAGGGGCGTTCGTCCTCCTCAAGGCCGAGAAGGGTACGGCGTGTTCTGCCCCGGGGACGAGAAAAGGATCAGTCCTGCGGCGGAGGGGGTCCGCCGCCTGGGCCGACGCGCCGCGCGCCCCGCGTCGAGAAGCTGTTCGCATGAACCGAACGACAGTGCCCGCGCCCCGCGCGGCCTTCGCCGACGACCACGCCACCGCCTTCCCGACGGGTGGCGACGACCACGCGACCGCCGCGACCGGATGTCTCGGCCCGGGAGGACGGCGGCGGGCGGGGCCGCCGGGCTGATCACGCGGCGGCGACGCGTGTGACGGGAATCGACTCACGCGCCGGGTGAATCGAATGCCGCTGCGAAACTTACTCGTTGGGGTGAACTGATCCCAGGGGACTGCCCGTTCACCCTCAAGAGGTCAAATATGGCGGGGTCCCGCCGTCGGCGCGGCGATGTCCCCCATGGACCGCGCCGACGGCATCACGCCTCTTGTGGGGGTTCCACACACGTGTCCAGCACCACCAGCCCTTCCTTCGGCATGCCCGCACGCCGCCTCACCGCGCTCGCGGTGGCGGCCGCCGCGACCGCGACCGTCGTCGCCGGACCCGCGCACGCCACCGGAAGCGGCTCCGGCGGCCAAGGCAAGTCCGGCGCGGCCGTCCTGCGCACCGGGCTCGACGTCGCCCTGCTCGACAAGACCGTCCACGTCCCGCTCCACGCCTCCCTCAACGAGGTCCACGCGCCGGCCGACGCGGACAGGACGGCACTCGCCGTCACGCTCGACGGCGTGGCACAGGGCAAGCCCGTCGACGTCCTGCGCGCCGAGGCCGCCACCGCCCGCGCCACCGCCGACCGGAACAAGGCGGAGGGCTACGCCCGTCTCGTCCACGCCCGGGTGCACGTCCCCGGCCTGCCGCTCCTCTCGCTCATCGAGGTCCAGCAGGTCACCTCCACGGCCGTGTGCGAGGCGGGCAGGAAGCCCACCGCCACCTCGAACCTCCTGGGCGGCGTCTCGGTGCTCGGCCGGAAGGTCACGCTCACCCCGAACGGCACGACGAAGGTCGCGGTGCCCGGCGTCGGCGAAGTACGGCTCGACCTGTCCAGGACGGCCACGACCTCCCGCACGGCGGCGGCGAGCGCGCTGGCGCTCGACGTCGCGGTCAACCCGCTGAAGCTGAACGTGGCCGACGTGCGGGGCTCGGTGACGCTGGCGGAGGCCACGTGCGAGACCCCGGCCGCAGCGCAGGGCACGACCGGCGGGGACGTCGAACCCCGGACGGCGGCCCACGCGTCCGCCGCGCCGGCCGCCGCGAAGAACCTCGCCGAGACGGGCGGCGGCTCGGCCACGCCGTACGTGGCGGGAGCGGCGGCCTTGCTCGTCGCCGTGGGCGGGGGAGCCCTGTTCGTGGCCCGTCGTCGCTCGGCGGGTGGCAGGTAGCACCACGCTGCGCGGCGGTGTCCTCAAGCGCCCTCGGCCACCTCCCCCGGATGCCGTCCGGAGGCGCCCCCCACGGGCTTGATGTGGCTGAGGCGGGCGCGTATCCGACCTCTCCCGGGTGGCGATCAGCCCGTCCGGCGCCTGAGGACACGCCCGCGGGGCGCCCCCGGCCGACGGCCCGCACCAGACCGCTACTCCTCCGAGAGCACCGAGCGGAGCGCCTCCGTGAAGCGGTCCGTCGTCGCGCGGTCCCGGACCGCGAGGCGCAGATACTCCGGGCCCAGGCCCGGGAACGTGTCGCCGCGGCGGACCGCGAAGCCCAGCCCCCGCAGCCGGGAGCGGACCGTCACCGCGTCCGGCAGCCGGATCAGGACGAAGGGGCCCGCCGCCGGGCCGTGCACGCGGACCCCCTCGAACTCCGCGAGCGCCGCGACCAGATGGGCCCGGTCCGACGCCAGGTGGTGTGCCGCGTGGGCGGCCTCCGCGAGCGCCGGGGGCGCGCTGCACACCTCGGCCGCCGCGAGGGCGGGGGAGGAGACGGGCCACAGCGGCTGGCCCCGCTCCAGCCTCGCTATCGCGCCGGGCGAGGCGAGGACGTAGCCGATGCGCAGCCCCGCGAGGCCCCAGGTCTTCGTGAGGCTGCGCAGCACGACCAGGCCCGGCAGGTCCGTACGCGACGCCAGGGACTCGCGCTCGCCCGGCACCGCGTCCATGAACGCCTCGTCCACGACGAGGGTCCGCCCCGGGCGGGCGAGCTGGGCCAGCGCCTGCGCGGGGTGCAGGACCGACGTCGGGTTGGTGGGGTTGCCGACGATCACCAGGTCCGCGTCACCGGGCACCGCGCGCGGATCCAGCCGGAAGCCGTCCGCCGCGTCCAGGAGCACGCGCTCCACCGTGTGCCCGGCGGCCCGCAGCGCCGCCTCCGGCTCCGTGAACTGCGGGTGCACGACCACCGGCCGCCGCACCGGCAGGGCCCGCGCCAGCAGCACGAACGCCTCCGCCGCGCCCGCCGTCAGCAGCACCCGTTCCTCCGGCAGCCCGTGCCGCGCGGCCACGGCCCGCCGCGCCGCCCGCCCGTCCGGATAGGCGGCGAGCCCGTCGAGCGACCCCGCGATGTGCTCCCGCAGCCACTTCGGGGGCGTGCCGGAGCGCACGTTGACCGCGAGGTCGGTCAACTCCGCGCCGCCGCCGCGCACCTCGGCGTCGCCGTGGTGCCGCAGGTCGGGTTCGCTGGGTGTGTGCATGGCCGCGGGCCACCTTCTCTTGTGCGTGACGCCGGTCCAGGGCGCCGACGGGGCCCGTGCGAGGACCCGACCCGGAAACGGTACTGACGTCCCGCCCGCCGCCCTCACCCGGGTCCGCGCGCGACGGCGCAGGTCACCCGCGCCGACTTCCGCTTGCCGACCACCAGCGCCCCGCGCGGGCCGGCGGCCAGCAGCGCCGCGGCCTCGGCCACGCCCGGCACCCCCACGGCGGCGAGGACGGCGGACGAGGGGCTGGGCACCGCGACGGCGGCGAGCGCCCCGGCGCCGTAGGACAGGAGCGGCACACCGAGCCGCGCGGCGGCCTCGCGCAGCCCCGGCTCGCCGGCCTTCGCCTCGGCGGTGGCCAGCGCCGCGGGCGCCCCGCCGCCCGCCTCGCCGAGTGCCTGCCCGACCAGCGCGAGGACCTCGTCGGCCCCGGCACCCCGCCGGGCGCCGACACCGACGTAGAGCGCGGGGGCGGTCATCGGCTCTCCCGGGACGTGCGACGGTGGACATGCGGTGCGGGCGGGAGGTCAGTAAGCAGGAGGCGGGGCAGCCGCGAGAAGGGTGGTGGACCGGTGCCGGTCGTCGTCGCCCTGGGCGCGTTCCTGATGACGCTGCTCGGCGGCTGGACCGCCCAGCGGGTCGCCGACCGCCGCCACCTCGTCCTGGGGCTCGCCGGCGGGCTGATGCTGGGCGTCGTCGGCCTCGACCTGCTGCCAGGGGCGCTGGAGGCCGCCGGGCGGCGGATCTTCGGGGTGCCGGTCGCCCTGCTCTGCTTCGTCCTCGGCTTCCTCTCCGCCCACCTCGTCGAACGGCTCCTCGCCGTCCGCCGGGCCGACCACGGCGTCACCGGCCGGGTGCGCGTCCCCCAGGTGGGGCTCACCGCCGCCGCGGCGCTCGTCGGGCACAGCGCCATGGACGGCATCGCGATCGGCGCCGCCTTCCAGGTCGACAGCCCCATGGCCGCCTCCGTAGGGCTCGCGGTCATCGCCCACGACTTCGCCGACGGCTTCAACACGTACACGATCACCGGTCTGTACGGGAACGAGCGCCACCGCGCCCTGGTGATGCTCGGGGCCGACGCCGTCGCGCCCGTCGTCGGTGCCGCCTCGACGCTGCTGTTCACCCTTCCGGAGCACTTCCTCGGCATATACCTCGGATTCTTCGGCGGGGTGCTGCTCTATCTGGCGACCTCCGACATCCTCCCCGAGGCCCACCACCCGCACCCCGCCCGCTCCACCCTGGCCTGCACGGTGGCCGGAGTGGCGTTCGTCTGGCTCGTGGTGGGCCTCGCGAGCTGACGTCACCGCCGCGCCGCGCCCGCCACGAAGCGGTGGGCGGTGCCGGGGGAGCCCGCCCAGTGCGTGTGGAGATACGAGGCATGGACACCGCCTTGCGCGAAGCCCTCCACCCGGCGCTCCGGGTGCGTCATGCCCCACGCCGGGGTGGCACCGGTGCCCGGCTCGACGACCGTGCGGTGGAACTCGTGACCGCGTACGCGCGTGCCCGCCGCGGCCAGCGGACCGTCCGCGATGGCCACGGCCTCGCGGTAGCCGAGGGTGAGGCGCCCGGACATCCGGGCCTCCGCGGGCAGCACGCCGCACATGGGCTTCCCGTCGAGGGAGCGGCACAGATAGAGGAGGCCCGCGCACTCGGCGGCGATGGGCGCGCCCTGCTCCGCCAGGACGGCGACGGCCTTGCGCAGCGGTTCGTTGGCGGAGAGCTCGGGCGCGTACATCTCGGGGAAGCCGCCGCCGATGATCAACCCGGCGGTGTGTTCCGGCAGTCGCTCGTCCCGCAGCGGGTCGAAGGTGACGACTTCGGCGCCCGCCGCTGTGAGCAGCTCCGTGTGCTCGGCATACGAGAAGGTGAACGCGGGGCCGCCGGCGACGGCGACGACGGGGTTCTGTTCCCCAGCCCCGCCCCTTCCCGGCCGGGGCCGCTCCGCCGCTCCGCCGCGTGGGGGGCTCTGACCCGGGTCCCGGTCATGGTGCGGCCCGCTGACCGGGGAGTGCCCACCCGTTCCGCGCTGCGGAACGCCTGCCCACAACGGCTCGGACGGATCCCAGGCCGGCCCCGGCAGCGGCGGCGCGCTGTGCGCCAGGGCCAGCAGGCCCTTGAGGTCGCAGCCCTCGCGTACCTGTGCCGCCTGCGCGGACACCGCGGCCAGGGCCGCCGCGCTGCGCTCCGCCACCGGCACCAGGCCGAGGTGTCGGCTGGGCGTGTCGATCGCGGCCACGCGCCGCAGCGCGCCCAGCACCGGCACCCCCGACTCCGCCAACGCCTCGCGCAACAGCGCCTCATGGCGGTCCGAGCCGACCTTGTTCAGGATCACGCCCGCGAGCCGCACCTCCGGGTCCCACGAGGCGAAGCCGTGCACCAGCGCCGCCACCGACCGCGACTGCGACGACGCGTCCACGACCAGCACGACCGGCGCCTTCAGCAGCTTCGCCACATGCGCCGTCGACGCCAGCTCGCCCAGCCCGCTCGCCCCGTCGTAGAGACCCATCACCCCCTCGACCAGGGCGAGATCGCAGTCCGCCGCGCCGTGCAGGAACAGCGGGGCGATCCGCTCCGGCCCGCACATATAGGCGTCCAGATTGCGGCCGGGGCGGCCGGTCGCCAGCGCGTGGTAGCCCGGGTCGATGTAGTCGGGGCCGACCTTGTGCGGGGACACCGTGAGCCCGGCGTCCGTGAAGGCCCGCATCAGGCCGGTGGCGACGGTCGTCTTGCCGCTCCCGGAGGCGGGCGCGGCGATGACGAGACGGGGTACGTTCACCACTCGATGCCCCGCTGGCCCTTCTGTCCCACGTCCATCGGGTGCTTGACCTTGGACATGTCCGTCACCAGATCGGCGAAGTCGATCAGCTTCTCCGGGGCGTTGCGGCCGGTGATCACCACATGCTGGGTGCCGGGCCGGTCCCGCAGCACCGAGACCACCTCGTCCGTGTCGATCCACCCCCAGTGCATCGGATACGCGAACTCGTCCAGCACGTAGAGCTTGTACGACTCCGCCGCCAGGTCCCGCTTCACCTGCTCCCAGCCCTCGCGCGCCGCCTCCTCGCTGGAGGCGATGTCACGCTGCACCCAGGACCAGCCCTCGCCCATCTTGTGCCAGGCGACCGTGCCGCCCTCGCCCGAGTCGCCGAGCACCTTCAGCGCCCGCTCCTCGCCGACCTTCCACTTCGCGGACTTCACGAACTGGAAAACCCCGACCGGCCACCCCTGGTTCCACGCGCGGAGCGCCAGCCCGAACGCGGCCGTCGACTTGCCCTTGCCGATGCCCGTGTGGACGAAGACCAGCGGCCGGTTGCGGCGCTGGCGTGTGGTGAGACCGTCGTCCGGAACGACGGCCGGCTGTCCCTGCGGCATTAAGCGGCCCTCCTGGAGCTTGTGTTCCTCACCGTACGTACGAGCGCGGAGACGCTGTCCGCGCGCAGTTCCTCCAGCGTGACCACCGGGCCCCGCAGCTCCCGGCCCAGCTCGCCCGCCAGCCCGAGCCGCACCGGGCCCGTCTCGCAGTCCACGACCACCGATGCCGTGCCCTCGCCGGCCAGCAGCCGCGCGGCCCGCGCCGCCCGCGCGAGCGGCTCGGGGCCGCCCGTCGCCCGCCCGTCGGTCACGACGACCAGCAGCGGCCGCCGCGACGGGTCACGCAGCCGCTCCACCCGCAGCACCTCGCGCGCCTGGAGCAGCCCCGCCGCCAGCGGCGTACGGCCCCCGGTCGGCAACCGCTCCAGCCGGGCCGCGCCCACGTCCACCGACGACGTCGGCGGCAGCGCCACCTCCGCGCCCGCGCCCCGGAAGGTGATCATCCCGATCTTGTCCCGGCGCTGGTAGGCGTCGAGCAGCAGCGACAGCACCGCGCCCTTGACCGCACCCATCCGCTTGCGCGCCGCCATCGAACCGGACGCGTCCACGACGAACAGCACGAGGTTGCCCTCGCGCCCCTCGCGCACCGCCTCCCGCAGGTCGTCACGGTGCACGACCAGGCCCGGCCCGCCGCGCCCGCGCGCCCGCTGGTGCGGTGCCGCCGCCTGTACGGTCGCCGCCAGATGCAGCTTCGCCAGCGCGCCCCGCGGGCGCCGGGCCCCCGTCGTCCGGCCGTGCGCGGTACGCGCCCGCGAACGCCGCCCGTCCGCGCCCTCGCCCAGGCCCGGAACGTCGAACTTGCGCGTACGGAACGGATCCGCGGCGGCGACCGCCGGGGCGTCACCGCCCGCCGCCGGGCGCTCCTGCCCGTCGGCCGCGCCCTGTCCGTCGTGCGCCTCAGGGGCCTGGGGCGTCGAACTCTCCTGCCGCGCCGGGGCGTTCTCCTGTGACTCGGCCTGCGCCGGGACGTCCGGGGTGCCCGGCCCGTCCGCGTCCCGCGGCGGCTCGCCACCGCCGGGGCCGTCGTCACCGGGACCGTCGTCCGGACCCTCCGGCTCCGGGTCGGGCTCGGGCTCCGGCTCGTCGTCCTCGAACTGCCGCAGGATCTCGTCGAGTTTGTCCTCGTCCAGGCCGGGCGCGTCGAAGGGCGCACGGCGCCGGCGGTGGGGAAGGGCCAGCAGCGCGGCCTGCCGTACGTCCTCGGTCACGACGTCCGTACGGCCCGCCCACGCGGCGAGCGCGGTAGCCGTGCGCGCGGTGACGATGTCGGCGCGCATGCCGTCCACCTCGAACCCGGCGCAGACCGCGGCGATCCGGCGCAGCGCCCCGTCACCGAGCCGCACCGCCGGCAGCAGGGCGCGCGCGGCGGCGATGCGTTCGCGCAGCGCGTCCTCCTCGGCGGCCCACTTGGCGGTGAAGGCGGCCGGGTCCTCGTCGTAGGCGAGCCGGCGGCGTACGACCTCGACGCGCTCGTCGGGCTCGCGGGACGCGGCGACCTCGACGGTCAGCCCGAAGCGGTCGAGGAGCTGCGGGCGGAGCTCGCCCTCCTCGGGGTTCATGGTGCCGACGAGGAGGAAGCGGCTGGCGTGGCGTACGGAGACGCCTTCGCGCTCGACGGACGAGGAACCGGTCGCGGCCGCGTCGAGGAGCGAGTCCACGAGGTGATCACCCAGCAGATTGACCTCGTCGACGTAGAGCACCCCGCGGTGCGCGGCGGCCAGCAGGCCGGGCTCGAACGCCTTCACGCCCTCGGACAGCGCCCGCTCGATGTCGAGCGCGCCGACGAGCCGGTCCTCGGAGGCGCCGACGGGCAGTTCGACCATGCGCGCGGGGCGCGGGGCGTGCGGGGCGCCGTCCTCGTGCGGCCCGTCCGGGCAGGTGGGGTCGGGGGCTGCCGGGTCGCAGGCGAACCGGCAGCCGGTGACGGCCGTGACCTCGGGCAGCAGTGCGGCCAGGCTTCGGACAGCGGTCGTCTTGGCCGTGCCCTTCTCGCCCCGTACGAGCACTCCGCCGATGGCGGGCGAGAGGGCGTTGAGCAACAGGCCGAGCCGCATGTCGTCCATGCCGACGATCGCGGTGAACGGATAGGTGGTGCTCATGCGGTGACCGCTCCTTCGAGTGACGTCCGTCCTTCCCCGCGCCTGCGGGGCCGGTGAGTTCGCGGGTGCGGGACCGGTCATGGTGCCCCCGGCGGTATGAACGGCAGCCCCGTCGGAACCCCGTCCTCGATCAGCCGCAGCAGCGCGTCCGTGTCTGCGTGCTCCTCGATGAGATCGCCCAGCCGGTCCAGCTGCTCCTCGCGCAGTGCCGCGAACGACGTGTCCGGTGCCGGGACGAACGCGCGCCCCGCCGCCTCCGCGACGCGCCGCAGGAACGCTCTCCGGAAGCCGTCGCTCTCCAGCGAGCCGTGCCAGTGCGTACCCCACACCGCGCCCGAGCGGCAGCCGTCCAGACTGCGTCCATCGTCACCAGAGGTGAACAGCTCCTCCCCGCCCAGCACTTCGGCGACACCGTGATGGATCTCGTAGCCCTCCACCCGCTCGCCGAGCGCCTCGCCGACCGGCCGGGCCAGCGTCTTCTCGACCGCGAACCGCACCCGGACCGGCAGCAGGCCCAGGCCCTCGACCGTGCCCGCCTTCGACTCGACCTCGTCCTCGATGCGCTCGCCCAGCAGCTGGAAGCCGCCGCAGATGCCCAGCACCGGCCGGCCCTCCGCCGCGCGCCGCGCGATCGCGTCCGCCAGCCCGCGCTCGCGCAGCCAGGCGAGCGCCCGTACGGTGCCGCGGGTGCCCGGCACGACGACCAGGTCCGCGTCGAGGAGCTCCTCCGGGCGGTCCACGAACCGTACGACCACGCCCGGTTCGGCGGCGAGCGCGTCGACGTCGGTGAAGTTCGACATCAGCGGCACCGCGCACACGGCGACGCGCAGCACGTCGGCGCCGTGCGGCGGAGCGACCACCGACTCGCGCACCGCACCGCGCATCGACACCCGCAGGCCGTCCTCCTCGTCGATGCCGAGGCCGTGGGCGAAGGGCAGCACGCCGACCGTGGGCCGTCCGGTCAGGTCCCGCAGCATCTCCAGGCCGGGCTCCAGCAGCGTCACGTCACCCCGGAACTTGTTGACCAGATAGCCCGCTATGTGCGCCTGGTCCTCGCGGGACAGCAGCGCCGTCGTGCCGAAGAACGACGCGAACACCCCGCCCCTGTCGATGTCCCCGACCACGACGACGGGCAGCCGCGCCGCCCGGGCTATGCCCATGTTGACGATGTCGGTGCGCCGCAGGTTGATCTCGGCGGGGCTGCCCGCGCCCTCGCAGATCACGGCGTCGTGGGTGCGCCGCAGCTCCTCCAGGCACTCGGTCACCGTGCCGAACAGCCGCTCCTGGCGCCCCCAGTGCCGGGTCCCCCCGGGGGACGACCCCTCGGGCGCCCCGAAATACCCGCGCGCGCTGAGCTCGCCCACCGGCTTGCCCATCAGCACCACCTGGCTGCTGCGGTCACTGCCGGGCTTGAGCAGCACGGGGTTCATCAGGGCCGACGGCTCCACCCGGGCCGCGGCGGCCTGCATGGCCTGCGCGCGGCCTATCTCCGCGCCCTCGCGGGTCACGAAGGAGTTGAGCGACATGTTCTGTGCCTTGAACGGCGCGACCTTGACGCCCTTGCGGACCAGCCACCGGCAGATCCCGGCGGTCACCACGCTCTTGCCCGCGTCCGAGGTCGTCCCGGCCACGAGCAGGCCCCCGCCCAGCGGGCCCGTCGGCCCGCCCTTGTCCGCTGTCACCGGTTCCTCCTCGTAAGGCGATCTGGGGAAAGGCTGCCCGCCGCGCGGCCCCGGGAGACGGCGGCCCGCACCCCGATCGCGACGCCCAGCGCCAGCAGCGACACCCGCCGGGAGAGGCGCACGGCGCGCTCGATGTCGGCGGCCTCCACCGGGCGGTTCTCCGCGCCCAGGACGGGGCGGTGCTCGACGCGGCCCTTGTAGGCGAGGGTGCCGCCGAGGCGCACGCCGAGCGCCCCCGCGAACGCGGCTTCCACGG
This sequence comes from Streptomyces sp. NPDC020379, assembly GCF_044387105.1. Taxonomy (NCBI): domain Bacteria; kingdom Bacillati; phylum Actinomycetota; class Actinomycetes; order Kitasatosporales; family Streptomycetaceae; genus Streptomyces; species Streptomyces sp. NPDC020379. Next base: position 57,278 of record NZ_JBIRVR010000001.1, on the reverse strand, counting down.
GGCCCGCGTTGGGGCTCGGGTGCCGGGACGCGTCACGCCGGGCCACCCGCCAGGCGCCCCGCGGGTCGGGCCCGGCGAGCACGGCGAGGGCGGCGGTGAGCCGGGCGCCGGGCCAGCCGACGACGTCGTCGAGCCGGGCCGAGGCCCAGCCGAAGCGGCGGTAGCGGGGCGACTTGTGGCCCACCATGGCGTCCAGGGTGTTGACGGCACGGAAACCGGCCAGCCCCGCAACACCGCCCAGCGCACCCCATACGAGGGCGCCCACGACGGCGTCGGAGGTGTTCTCCGCGACGGACTCCACGACGGCGCGGGCCAGCTGCGGACCGTCCAGCGCCTCGGGGTCGCGCCCGCACAGATGGGGCAGCCGCTCCCGGGCGACCTCCAGGTCACCCACGGCGAGCGCGCCCCCGATGGCGCGGGCCTCACGGCCCAGCGAGGTGCCGCCGAGCACAGCCCAGGTGGTGGCGGCGGTCAGGGCGATCGTGGCGGCGGGGGAGGGGCGTACGGCACGGGCCAGCACTCCGGCGGCGGCCACGGTGCCGCCCGCGCACAGCAGCGTGTGCAGGGCGCCGTGACCGCGGTGGTCGCGCCACAGCCGCTGTTCCACGGCCTGCGCGGCACGTCCGAAGGCGGCCACGGGATGGCCGTGGCGGGGGTCGCCGAGAGCGAGGTCGCCGAGAAAGCCGAGCGTGGCACCGCACGCGAAACCGAGGTGATCGGCGCGCATCGGATCAGACCGCCGTCGCGTGGTACCTGGATCCGCGGGAACGGGACGGTCGGCGGCAGCCGGACATGGCGATGTGTCCTCACTCAGGGTCCGCGCCCTGGCTCGACGTGACCGGCGACCAGAGTCTCCTGGCTCCCGGATCGACGCCGCCCCGGCCTTCCCGCCCGCGCGTGCGGGCCGTGGCACTCCGATGGGGGAGACGCTCCCCGGTGACAGTGGCGGGACCGCGCCGGACTCGCACCGGCTTCCTCTGCTGTCGCCGTTTGGCCCCGGAAGTCCACCATGGGGTGTGAACGGGCGTCAACTTCCCTCTGGACGGGTTCGCTGCGCTCTACCGGGCGGATTGTTGCCGGGTGCGGGTCGCTGGCGCCTGCGGCGGGCTTTTTCCTCAAACGCCGGACAGGCTGAGTATCAGCCTGTCCGGCGTTTGAGGACAACGCGCGAAGCGTGTTGCCGGGGGTCCGGGGGCGTGCCCCCGGTTTCGGGAAGGGGCGGGGCCGGGGAACAAATCCCGCTCCCCCGCCTACCCCACGATCAAAAAGATCCCGTACCCCACAGCCGCCGCGCACAGCGCGAAGCACGCGTACGCCCCGGACCGCGCCAGAACCCGCGGAGCCGCGCCGCCCGCAGGGCGCGACGTGCCCACGATCCCGAGCGTGAAGACGCCGACCAATCCGACGGTCACCACGACGCTGACGCCGAAGACCTGACCGAGAGCTGCCCAGTCGATGTGCATGGTGTGGATTCCTTAGCTCGCCGCGGCGGCGGGGGCGCGCCCGGCTTCGGGGGAGACGGCGACCACCGGGGCGGCGGTCACGGGGCCGGCCGGCGGCGGGGCGACGGCCTGGAGCGCGGCGGTGACCACCCCGGCCGGCTCCGCCGTTTCCGGCTGGACCTCGTTGACGCTGTCGTGGGTGACCGGCTTGCGGCGGGAAGCGGCGTAGATCGCGCCGCACACCAGCAGGCCGAGCACGGCGACGGTGGTGACGCCCCAGTCGCCCTGGTCGGCGAGGAACGCGGCGCCACCGGCGACGATGCCCGCGGCCGGGAGCGTCAGGCACCAGGCGACGGCCATCCGGCCCGCGGTCGACCAGCGCACCACGCCGCCCTTGCGGCCGAGGCCGGAGCCCATGATCGCGCCGGAGCAGACCTGGGTGGTGGAGAGGGCGAAGCCGATGTGCGAGGAGGCGAGGATCACGGTCGCGGCGCCGGTCTGGGCGGCGAAGCCCTGCGGCGGCTGGATGTCGGTGAGGCCCTTGCCGAGCGTACGGATGATGCGCCAGCCGCCCAGGTACGTACCGAGCGCGATGGCCAGGCCCGCGGAGACGATGACCCACAGCGGCGGGTCGGAGTGCGGGGCGACGACGCCGCCGGTCACGAGCGCGAGGGTGATGACACCCATCGTCTTCTGCGCGTCGTTGGTGCCGTGGGCGAGGGAGACCAGGGCGGCCGAGGCGATCTGCCCGGCGCGGTAGCCCTTGGCGGTCTCCTTCTCCTCGCGGCCCTTGGCGAGCCGGTAGGTGAGCCGGGTGGCGACCATGGCGGCGATGCCCGCCACGATGGGCGCCGCGACGGCCGGGATGAGGACCTTCATGACGACCTTGTCGGCGTTCACCGCGTTGAAACCGACGGACACGACGGTCGCGCCGATCAGGCCGCCGAAGAGGGCGTGGGAGGAGCTGGAGGGCAGGCCGGCCAGCCACGTCAGCAGGTTCCAGACGATCGCGCCGATCAGCCCCGCGAAGATCACTTCGGGTCTGATCCCGGCACTCTCGTCGATGATGCCCCCGGAGATGGTCTTGGCGACCTCGACGGACAGGAACGCGCCGACGAGGTTGAGAACCGCCGACATCGCCACCGCGACCTTGGGCTTGAGCGCCCCGGTGGAGATGGTGGTGGCCATGGCGTTGGCCGTGTCGTGGAAGCCGTTCGTAAAGTCGAACACCAAGGCCGTGACGATCACGATCCCGATGAGAAGCGTGATGTGTTCCATTCACCCAGGCAATCAGCTCGATGGTCAGTACAGCGGTGACCGTAAAGACCCTGGGTGAACGGAAGGTGAACTGGGTCAGACCGAGTGGTGACGCGAACCGGAGGCGGATGGCGATGCGCATATCGAACACAGCACAGGGTGACGACGGCGGCACGAGCGACGACATCGCGCGGACCTGGGCCGAGGTCGTGGCCACCGCCCGCCGCACCGTGGCGGACGGACTGGTGGTCGGCACCTCCGGCAACGTCTCCGCGAGGGTCGGCGATGTCGTTCTTGTCACGCCCACCGGCGTCCCGTACGACCGGCTCCGCCCCGAGGACGCGGTCGGCGTCGACCTCGACGGCCGCCAGGTCCTCGGCGAGCTGACCCCCACCAGCGAGCTCCCCATGCACCTGGCCGTCTACCGCTCCACCGGCGCGGCGGCCGTCGTGCACACCCACGCCGTCCACGCGACGGCGGCCGCGGGCCTGGTCGACGAGCTGCCGCTGGTCCACTACATGGCGGGGGCGCTGGGCGGTCCGGTGAGGGTCGCCGACTACGCGCTCTACGGCACGGACGAACTCGCCCGCAACATGCTCCGGGCCCTGGAGGGCCGCACGGGCTGCCTCCTGCGGAACCACGGCACGGTCGTCCACGGCGCGACCCTCGACGAGGCGTACGACCGGACCGCTCAGCTGGAGTGGATGTGCCGGGTGTGGCTGACGTCGGCGGCGGTGCCGGGGGGTGGGCCGGCGCTGCTGACTCTCCCGCAACTCGACGAGGCGATGGGGAAGCTCCGGGGGTACGGGCAGGGGAAGGGGTAAGTCCTCGGGCGGGTGGGCCGGCGCCCGCGACGGGGCTTTCTCCCCTACCCGCCTACCCGCCTACCCGCCCCTTCCCGGCCGCACATCCGATGCGGCCGGGAAGGGGCGGGGCTGGGGAAAAAGCGCCGCAGGCACAAAAAGGGGCCGCCGGGCGGAGCCCCCCACTGGCCAGAGCCTCACCGCGCGCTCACACTGAAGACGTGCACCCTGCGAGAGCGGCGGCCCTGGCCGCCACGACCGTACTAGGTGCCGGAGCGGCCGCCATAGCGGCCGGACGGTACGCCTCCGACGCTGCGCTCAAACCCCGCCCGGGCAGCCCCCCGCCGGACGCGCCGGAGCTCGTCGTCCACGCCGTCGGCAACGACACCGTCACCCTGACCCGCAGCGTCGAGGCGCAGCGCCCGGGGGTGTACGGCCTCGGCGCACCCGGTGTGCACGCCGTCGTCGGAGGGCCCGTCGCGGGCGAGCCGCACCCCGCCGACTGCGTCGTACGCCGCCTGGAGCGCGTGACGCACGGCGTGCTGGAGCCCGGGGCGCGCGTGCGGCTCACGCCGCAGGTGTACGTGGGCAACCCCCGCGACGCCCTCGGTCTCGACCACGCCGACGTCGAGGTGCCGGGGGAACTCGGCCCGCTGCCCGCCTGGTTCGTGCCGGGCGACCGCGCCACCTGGGTGATCGCGGTGCACGGCCTCGGCGCGACCCGCGAGCACCCCATGGTCGTCATGCCGTTCCTCGGCCGGATGCGGCTGCCCGTCCTCGCCCTCGGCTACCGCGGTGACCCCGGCGCCCCCCGCCCAACGGAAGGCATCAGCCATTTCGGCGCCGCGGAATGGCGTGATCTCGACGCCGCGATCCGCTACGCCGTGCGCTACGGGGCCCGCAGGATCGTCCTGCACGGCTGGTCCACGGGCGCCACCATGGCGCTCCTCGCCGCCCTCGACTCGGCGCTGTCGCAGCGCGTCGCGGGCGTGGTCATGGACTCCCCGGTCCTCGACTGGCAGGCCCTCGTCCGCGCCTGCGCCGCCTGCCGCCGCACACCGGCCGCACTGCTTCCGCTTGCGGTCCGGGCCGCGGAGGGGCGGACGGGGCTGGGCGCCGGCACCCTCTTCGCCGCCACCGACCCCGCCCGGCTGACCGTTCCCGTATTGCTCCTGCACGGCCCCGACGACACCCTCGCGCCCTGGGCGCACTCCCGTGAACTCGTCGCGCGGCGACCGGAACTGATACACCTGCGCGCCGTCCGGCACGCCCCGCACGCCGGGATGTGGAACGCCAATCCAGCGGCTTACGAAGAGGCTCTCCGCCGCTTCCTCACGCCCCTGATGTGAGCGGTTCCACCGGTCGTTACCGGCCCTTTCCGAACGCCTTGCGGCGCTGGTCCGAAGGTGGACAGTTGATTCCGATTGGGTTTTCGGAGCGTCAACGGCAAGACTGCTCCTGTGACGTCCCGTACTCCGCGCGACTCCCGGCTCAGACTGGTCCCCCGACAGCCGATCGCCGCTGCCCGCCGGGCCGTGGCGAACCGAGGCTCCCGCCCGGCGCCCCGCCCGCCCGCGGGCACTCCGGCACCGGCGGAACTCGCCCAGCAGGCGAGAGGCAGCCTCACGGGCGCGGTCCGCGTCGCCCGCTGGGCGGCCGACGAGCGCGGCCGCGGCACGACCCTGCGCCCGGCCACGGCCGGGGGCCTCGCGGAGAGGGCGGCCGAGCGGGCCGCCGACGCGCTGCGGCTGACGGCCCACCAGGTGCGCACCGACTGGGACCGCGCCCGCCTCGCCGGGCTCATCGAGCTGCACGGCGACACCGCGCGTCCGGGCTGGCGCCTCCAGGCGTGGGACCGTGACGACGGCGCCGTGCTGCGCGGCTGGGTCGCCCTCTTCGACGCGTGGTCGCTCGCCCACCCGGTGCCCGCGGGCACGGACGCGACGATCGCCGCCGAGGTCGTGGAGGCCGCCCCGCAGCTGCTGTCCGTGATGCATCTCTCGGCGGGGCCCGTCTCCGTGGCGATGCTCCTGGACCTCCTCCAGCAGCGCGTCGCCGAGATCCGCGCCGAGCGCTGCGAGATCCCGTACGACGGCCCGGAACCGGCCGCCGGACCCGCCGCGCCCCCCGCCCCGGGCGGTGGCGACCCGCTCGCCGGGCTGCTCGACTGGGCGCTCGAAGGGCTCGCCGCCGTCGGCGCGCTCGTCATGCGGGAGGGCGCCAGCGACAGCCCGGAGGCCGTCCTGACCCCGCTCGGCAACTGGGCGGTCTGGGTCAAGCTCGAACAGATCTGTGTGGCCGCGCAGAGCCCGGCCGGGCACATCGAGCTGTCCGCCGAGGCGATGCTGCGCGGCTGCGCCGACCTCACACCGGGCCCGGCCCGCGCCGAGTACCGCGCCTGGCTCGCCGCCCGGTCCACGCGCAGCGCCCTCAGCGAGCTCCTCGACGCCGCGCGCGGTGACGACGCCCTCGTCCGCGGCCTGGCCTTCGAGGCCCTGCGCGCGGTGGGCGCCCCCGCCGAGCCCGCGGTGCGGGCTGCCGCCGAGGAACCGTGCCTGCGTCCGTACGCCCTGCTGTGGCTCGCCGAGCACGAGGGCCGGGACCCGGAGCAGGCGGCCGAGGTCCTCACCCGCGAGGAGGCGACCTGGCTGTGGGTCGACACGGCCGCGGCCGTCGCCGACCACGGCGAGAGCCGCCTGCTGGTCCGCCACCTGGACTCGGCGGTCCAGGGCACGGTCCCGGGCCTCCTGGAGGAGGTACGGGCGGTGGGCCACCCCCGCACGGTCCAGGTCCTGGTGGCCCTGGCAGCGGCCCACCCGGACCCGGCCTTGGCGAAGGCGATGCGCAGAGCGGCCTTCCAGGTCCATGTGGGAGGGGCGTGACGGTGTCCGCCAATCGCCGGACGGGCTGGATGTGCGGGCTACGGTCCGCGAAATCCAGCCCGTCCGGCGATCGAGGACGCGGCCGCAGGCCGCTCCCGCCGCAGGCGGCGACAGAGCCGCACCCGGAATTCGGCCAGGCTCGCGGCTAGCGGAACGTGTCGCAGCGCGCCATATCGCCCGTGCTGTACCCCGTCGTGAACCACTGCTGCCGCTGCGCCGCGGACCCATGCGTCCAGCTCTCCGGCGTGACCCGCCCCTGGAACTTCTCCTGGATCCGGTCGTCGCCGACGGCGGCCGCCGCGGAGAGCCCGTCGTCGATGTCCGTCTTCGTCAGCCGGGTGAGCAGCGGGCGCCCGGTGGACTTCTCGGGCGTCGTGGTGGCGTGCTTGGCCCACACCCCGGCGTAGCAGTCGGCCTGGAGCTCGACCTTGACGGAGTTGCTCCCCGCGCCTGTCTTGCGGTCCTGCGCGCGGCCGAGCGTGCCCAGCAGGTTCTGGATGTGGTGCCCGTACTCGTGTGCGACGACGTACGCCTGGGCGAAGGGCCCGCCGCTGGCCCCGAACTTGCTGTGCAGCTCGTTGAAGAAGCCCAGGTCGAGATAGACCTTGTGGTCGCCGGGGCAGTAGAACGGGCCGACCGCCGAGGTCGCGGCCCCGCAGGCGGTGTCGGTCCGGCCGGTGAAGAAGACGGTCGACGCCGGGGTGTAGGTGCGCGAGCGGCGGGCGAGCTCCTGGGTCCAGAAGGACTGGGCGCTGTTGACCACGGCGACGATCCGGCAGTCCTCCTTGGTGTTGGCGTCGCGCCCGGTGCGGCAGTGCTGGGAGACCTGCTCGCCGGTGCTCGAACTCGCCGACGCCGACGGCCCGGAGGAGAGCCCGAGCTCCTGCGGGCCGATGCCGAAGAAGAGCCCCAGCACCAGGGCGATCAGCCCCACGATCCCGCCGCCGATGGTCAGGCCGCCGCCCGGGATGCCACCGCCCCGGGAGTCCTGCACCTGGGACGTGTCCAGGTCCGCGTCGTCGTCGAACTGCATGCGGTTACCGCCTCTCCACCCCGAGTATCCGTGCGCCGTCCGTTGTGTGCCCTTCCGGGGTGGCGTCGTGGGCACCGGCGGCCGGTCGCGCCCATGCCTACCCCGACGGCCCGCCGGACCGCCACGGGCACACCGGGAAACCTGCTTGCGCGCCCCCGTTAGACTGGTCCGTATGGCATTCCTCCTCGTGCATTAGACGGCGCCGGTCCCCGCCCCGCCGCCCGGCCCCGCGCATGACCGCGCGGGCGAGCTCGCGTGTGGGTGTGTTCACCCCCGTCCCCACCGCCGTCCCTTCCGCCCAGGAGTAATCCCGTGATCACCGCTTCCGGCATCGAGCTGCGCGCCGGCGCCCGCGTCCTCATCGAGTCCGCTTCCTTCCGCATCGCCCGTGGCGACCGCATCGGCCTCGTCGGCCGCAACGGCGCGGGCAAGACGACCCTCACCAAGTGCCTCGCCGGCGAGGGCATGCCGGCCGGCGGCACCATCACCCGCTCGGGTGAGGTCGGCTATCTGCCGCAGGACCCGCGCACCGGCGACCTCGACGTCCTCGCCCGTGACCGGATCCTCTCCGCCCGCGGCCTCGACTCCGTCCTGCGCAAGATGCGGGAGAACGAGGAGCGCATGGCCAACGGCAAGGGGGCCACGCGCGAGAAGGCGATGAAGAAGTACGAGCGCCTGGAGACCGAGTTCCTCACCAAGGGCGGGTACGCCGCCGAGGCGGAGGCCGCGACCATCGCCGCCAGCCTCGGCCTGCCCGACCGGATCCTCGGCCAGCCGCTGCACACGCTCTCCGGCGGTCAGCGCCGCCGCGTGGAGCTGGCCCGGATCCTCTTCTCGGACGCCGACATCCTGCTCCTCGACGAGCCCACCAACCACCTCGACGCCGACTCGATCGCCTGGCTGCGGGACTACCTCAAGACCTACCGCGGCGGCTTCATCGTGATCTCCCACGACGTCGACCTGGTCGAGACGGTCGTCAACAAGGTCTTCTACCTCGACGCGAACCGCTCCCAGATCGACGTCTACAACATGGGCTGGAAGCTCTACCAGCAGCAGCGCGAGGCCGACGAGAAGCGCCGCAAGCGCGAGCGGCAGAACGCTGAGAAGAAGGCCGCGGCCCTCAACTCGCAGGCCGACAAGATGCGCGCCAAGGCCACCAAGACGGTCGCCGCGCAGAACATGGCCAAGCGCGCCGAGAGGCTGCTCTCGGGCCTGGAGGCGGTGCGCGCCTCCGACAAGGTCGCCAAGCTCCGCTTCCCGGAGCCCGCGCCCTGCGGCAAGACCCCGCTCACCGCCGAGGGCCTGTCGAAGTCCTACGGCTCGCTGGAGATCTTCACCGACGTCGATCTGGCCATCGACAAGGGCTCCCGCGTGGTCATCCTGGGCCTCAACGGCGCGGGCAAGACCACGCTGCTCCGGCTGCTCGCCGGTGCCGAGAAGGCCGACACCGGCCAGGTCACCCCCGGCCACGGCCTCAAGCTCGGCTACTACGCCCAGGAGCACGAGACGCTCGACCCGGACCGCACGGTCCTGGAGAACATGCGTTCCTCCGCCCCCGACCTCGATCTCGTCGAGGTCCGCAAGACGCTGGGCTCCTTCCTCTTCTCCGGCGACGACGTCGACAAGCCCGCCGGCGTGCTCTCCGGCGGTGAGAAGACCCGCCTGGCCCTGGCCACCCTGGTCGTCTCCTCCGCCAACGTCCTCCTGCTGGACGAGCCCACCAACAACCTCGACCCGGCCAGCCGCGAGGAGATCCTGGGCGCGCTGCGCACCTACAAGGGCGCCGTGGTCCTGGTGACCCACGACGAGGGCGCCGTCGAGGCACTGGAGCCGGAGCGGATCATCCTGCTCCCGGACGGCGTCGAGGACCTCTGGGGCCCGGACTACGCGGACCTCGTCGCCCTCGCCTGACCCGCGTCCGACCCGAGCCGGACCCGGTCGGCCCCGCCCCGGCGGGGCCCCGCCGGGCGCTTGATCGGCGTCCGCTCGGTGCTGTCCCGATCATTCGGCCGACAGGTGATCCATCATCTGAGTGAGTAGGGCTCGTACCGCGGTGCCGTCGAGCGCTCCGGCGCACGCCCAGTGCCGTGCGCCGGGGTGTTCGCACCACGGAACGCGGGTGCCCCGCCTGACCTGCCGCTTCGTTCAGCCACCCGTACGGCCGTACGACCAGGACTCTTCGGAATCACCTGTTCCAAGCCCTGTCGCGGCCCGAAAACGGGGAAACCTCATCTCATGGACCTTGTCGAATGGGTGGCCAGGAGGCCGCGTAGGGGTGATCATGAGAGTCAAGAGGCGCATCTCCCATGAGGAGGCACGGGTGGCCGAGACTCTGAAGAAGGGCAGCCGGGTAACCGGCGCCGCGCGCGAGAAGCTCGCGGCAGACCTGAAGAAGAAGTACGACTCCGGTGCGAGCATCAGGGCGCTGGCCGAAGAGACCGGCCGCTCCTACGGCTTCGTCCACCGGATGCTCAGCGAATCCGGCGTGATCCTTCGCGGTCGCGGCGGAGCGACGCGCGGCAAGAAGGCCGCCTCGGCCTGACGTCGCGCACCCCAAGGGCACCGTCGGTGTGGGCAGTGCCACCCGGTCGGTCGAGCAGTCGACCGGGTGGTTACTGTGCAGTCAACATAGCGCGAACCGCTGCGCGACTGCTGCCGATTCGGAGGCCCCGATGACCGCCCCCAAGACCCTGCTCGACCAGGACGGCATACAGCTCACCGTGGATGACGCGGTGGCCACCGTCACTCTCACCAACCCCGCCAAGCGCAACGCTCAGTCGCCCGCGCTGTGGCGGGGGCTGGCCGAGGCCGGACGGCTGCTGCCGGGGAGCGTGCGGGTCGTGCTGCTGCGCGCGGAAGGCAAGTCCTTCTCCGCGGGCCTCGACCGGCAGGCGTTCACCCCCGAGGGCTTCGACGGTGAGCCGTCCTTCCTCGATCTCGCGCGCGGCTCCGACGAGGCGCTCGACGCCGAGATCGCCACCTACCAGGAGGCGTTCACCTGGTGGCGGCGGAACGACATCGTCTCCATCGCCGCCGTGCAGGGCCACGCCATCGGCGCGGGCTTCCAGCTCGCCCTCGCCTGTGACCTGCGGGTCTGTGCGGACGACGTCCAGTTCGCCATGCGCGAGACCAGCCTGGGCCTGGTGCCGGACCTCACCGGCACCCACCCGTTGCTGTCGCTGGTGGGCTACGCCCGCGCCCTGGAGATCTGCGCCACGGGCCGCTTCGTCCACGCCGAGGAGGCCGAGCGCACGGGCCTCGCCAACCTCGTCGTCCCGGCCGCCGAGCTCGACGCCGCCGCCTCGGACCTGGCCGCGGCCCTGCTGGCCGCGCCCCGCGACGCCGTCGTCGAGACCAAGGCCCTGCTGCGCGACGCCGCCGGCCGTACATACGAGGCGCAGCGCGCCGCCGAGCGCCAGGCCCAGGCCCGGCGGCTGCGGGACCTCGCCGGGCTGGGGGAGTGAACCCGAGCGTGCGGGGGCCCGGCCCCCGCACGCTCAGCCCCGGACGCGTACCCCGTAGCGCGTCCGCAGATGGTGCAGCTCCCAGCAGGAGACGGCCGTGACCGACAGCGGTCCGCCGAGGAACGCGGCGATCTTCACCAGTAGCGGCCCGTTCGGCAGCCCGTCGCCCAGCGAGACCAGATTGAGCACCCAGACCAGCACCACGGTCAGCACGGCCGGGAGGGCCGCGTGCACATCGGCGGTGTTGAAGGCGTACCGCGCGGCCGCGCCGGACGAGAAGAAGAGGAACGCCGCCATCCACAGCAGGACCGGCAGCAGCACGAGCGGTACCACCGCCGCGCCCAGCATTCCGGCGGTGCCGCCCAGCATCGCCATGTAACGGCCGCTCTGGCTGACGGTGCAGAGGCAGGCCACGGAGGCGGCCACCGCGCCCATGTACCAGCAGACGGCTTTCAGCGGATGGCGCAGCCGGGAGCGCAGCAGCGGGCGGTGCTCGGCCGGGGCGTAGCGGATGAAGCCCACGATCACGAGCGGCCCCACCAGAATGAGGATCAGCGGGGCCAGGAAGAGCTTGCTGACGCCGTCCTTGAAGACGCCGCTCCAGCCGCCGTCTATGCCGTACGTCCAGATCAGCAGGAACGAGGCCACGGTGCCGGCGATGGCGCGTCCCTTCTGCACCCTGTCGATCGTCGGGTCCATGACACGACCGGGGCCGGAGGCGGTGAAGATCGAATCGGCCTTGACCCGTGCGGACCGGAGAAAGGCACCGAGGCAGCCGCTCCGGCGGTTCGGCACCCGGGGCATCGGCGGAGAGCTCGGCCCCCACTGCGGCTGACGTGGACGCGGCCGGCTTCTCGCCATCGGTAACCCCCCTTGATCAACAACCCGGGAAGTTTATCCGCGGAAAGGACCACCACGTCCGGCGTTCGAGGGCCGGGAGGACCGGGCGGGGAGCACCCCCGTGACCACCGCGGCCACCGTCACCGGGCCGGACGTACGCCCCGCCAGCACCCCGGCCACGGCCGCCCGCACCTCACGCACCGTCTCCAGCGCGCGGCGCCCCTCCGTCACGGCGAACTGCGCCTGCGCGTGGCACTTCCCCTCGCCGTCGTCGATCCGCACCGCCCGCCCGAAGAGCGGCACCAGGCCCGCCACGCCCGGCACGGAAAGCACGGCCCGGACGACCCCCGCGTCCCCCTCGGGTTCGGGAGGCTCTTCCTCCGGAACGGCCGTTCCGGCCGTCAGGCCCTCCAGCAGCTCCGTCGCCCGCAGGTCGACCGACTCGACCACCGCCCCGAGCGTCCCCGAGGCCGCGGTCCGTACCGCCCTGCGCAGCTCGTCCGCGACCACCGGCAGCGGCCGGTCGGGCGCGGCCGCGAAGTCCGCCACCACGCGCAGCGGTCCCACCGCGAGGGCGCTCGGCGGGGGCGGTACGGCGGGCCCGGCCGCCGACGCCGGGTCGGCGAGCGAGAGCCGGAGCGTGTCGAGGCGGGCGTCCGGCACGGCCGTGGCCGCCGCCCGGCGCAGCGCGCCCGCCGCGGCGGACTCCACGATCCAGGCGCCGTCCGCGACGCCGCCGAGCGGCAGCAGTCTGCCGGGCGCGAGCTGCCCGCGTACGGCCTGTGTCCATCGGTCCGCGTCCACCGTCACCTCTCAGCCGTCAGGTGAGCCAACGGATCCAGCCTGCCGTACGCCGCGGCGCCCGCCCGTACGACTCACTCGGGCGGCAGCTTCCCCGGATCTCCCGAGCGCGACGGGTGAACCCCACCTATGGTGGCAAAAGGACCCGTGGACCGTGATGTCCTCCCCCCGGGAGAGAGGCGATCGACGATGACCGACACCACACCGAAGGAGCCGCTGGGCGCACCGGCCGACCGGGGCCGTACGACCATCGCCGACGGAGTCGTGGAGAAGATCGCCGGGCTCGCGGCCCGTGACGTGGTCGGTGTCCACGCGATGGGCGGCGGCCTCGCGCGCACCTTCGGCGCCGTGCGGGACCGGGTGCCGGGCGGCGCGAAGTCCGTGGCCCGGGGGGTGAAGGCGGAGGTCGGTGAGGTGCAGACCGCGCTCGATCTGGAGATCGTCGTGGATTACGGGGTCGCCATCGCGGATGTCACCCGCGCTGTGCGGGAAAACGTCATCTCGGCGGTGGAGCGCATGACCGGCCTGGAGGTCGTCGAGGTCAACATCGCCGTGAGCGACGTCAAGCTGCCCGATGAGGAAGACGACGAGCCGGAGCCGAGGCTCCAGTAAGGAGCGCACGATGAGCATGGCCGTGGTGGGCATGATCGCCGGCATGGCGCTCGCATTCGCCGGGTACTTCGGTGGGTTCGGGGCGTTCCTTCTGGTGGCGGCCCTGGGCGCGATCGGTTTCGTGGTGGGCCGCTTCCTGGACGGCGATCTGGACCCCGGCGACCTCTTCCGTTCGCGGGAGCGGGACGACCGGCGGCGGTGAGGGGCCCGTGGACCGGGCGAGGGGTGCGGTGAGGACACGTGGTGGAAGCTGCTGAGCGCGGTGCGACCCATATCGCCGACCGCGTCGTCGCGAAGATCGCTTCGCAGGCGGCGCGCGAGGCGCTGCACGGCACGGGACCGGGGGCAAAGGACCCGGAGGGGGAGGACCGCAGGCCGCCGTACGCCACGGTGGCCGTGCGCGACGACTCCGCGCGCGTACGGGTCTCGGTGGAGCTCGGCTATCCCTCGGACATCCGCGCGCAGTGCGGTGCGGTACGCCGCCGGATCGCCGAGCGGCTGGGGGAGCTGGCGGGCATGGACGTGCCCGAGGTGGCCGTCACCGTCGAGCGGCTGCACTCGGCGCACACGCGGCGCGCGGGGCGGGAGAGGGTGCTGTGAGCGGGGACGGACTCGGCACCGAGGGCAGCGCGCCGGCGGTCGAAGCCGCGGAGGCACAAGGCGACGCCGCCCGCGCCGGACGGTTCTGGTCCACCCGGCGGCTGCCCGCCGCGCTGGTCGCCGCGGTGGTGCTGGCCGCCGCCGGGCTCTTCCTCTACGACGTGGCCGCCGTCCGCGCCCACCGCCCCGCGATGGGCTGGCGCCGGCGGCTCGCCCACGAGCTGGCCACCCGGCAGCTCGGGAACGCCTGGGTCGTCGCCTGCGCGGCCGTCGCCGTGCTCGCCGGGCTGTGGCTGATCGCGCTCGCCGCCACCCCGGGCCTGCGCGGCGTGCTGCCCATGCGCCGCGGCACCCCTGACGTGCGGGCCGGGCTCGACCGCCGGGCGGCGGCGCTGGCGCTCCGGGACCGCGCGATGGAGATCTCCGGCGTGCAGTCCGTACGCGTCGACGTCGGCCGCCGCCGGGTGCGGGCCCGCGCCGTCTCCCACTTCCGCGACCTGGACGACGTACGCGAGGACCTCGGCACCGTACTGGCCGACGGCGTACGTCAGTTGGGCCTCGCCCGGAGCCCCGGGCTCTCGGTGCACGTGCGACGACCGGTGAAGAGGTGAACCCGCGGTGTTGAGGACCGTCAACCGGGTGCTGGTGGGGCTGGCCGGGGTCGTGCTCGTCGCCCTCGGCGCCGCCGTGCTCGTCGGCTCCCTGGACCTGCAACGGCACTGGCACTTCTCCCTGCCGTCCGCCTGGCCCTTCGACGGGCCGCACGACGTGCTGCTCGGCGAGTCCGCGCGGCGGAAGTGGCGGGGGGAGGGCTGGTGGTGGCCCGCGGTGATCGCCGTGCTGGGCGTGGTGGTACTGCTGGCCCTGTGGTGGCTGCTGGCGCAGCTGCGGCGGCGCCGGCTGCGCGAGGTGCTGGTGGACAGCGGCGGGGGTGAGGCGGCGGTCGTACGCGGCCGGGCGCTGGAGGAGGCGCTCGCCGCGGAGGCGGAGTCCCTGCCCGGCGTCGACCGGGCCCTGGTCCTCCTCTCCGGCCGCCGCTCGGCACCGGAGGCGACGGTCTCCCTGACCCTCGCTCCTCACGCGTCACCGTCGGCGGCGCTGCTCGCGCTGGACGACGAGGTGCTGGCGCATGCGCGCGCTTCGACGGGCCTGGAACGGCTGCCGGCGCGGATCCGCTTGGGGGCGGTGCGGCACCGGGCTGAGCGGGTGGAGTAGGGGGACGAGCCGGGGCGCGTGCCCCGGCCCTCCGGCTGCGGCGGCCTGTTTCCCCGGTCCCGCCCCTTCGCGGCCGCGTCTGATGTGCGGCTCCGCCGCGTGGGGGCCGCGCCCCAGACCCAGCGACACGGCTTCGCCGCGTTGTCCTCGAACTCCCCCGGCTGGCACCCCCACGGGCTGGATTCGGCTGATGTGGGTGCGCAATTCAGCCCGTCCGGCGTTTGAGGACGCCCCCCAGACTTCGTCCGGGGGCCCCCAAGGGCGCTCCCGCCGCAGGCGGCAAACGCACCCGCACCCAGATGAAAGGGGCAGCGGCCTGCTAAGGAAGCACGCCGCCATCCACCGGAATCATCGCCCCCGTCACATACGACGCCGCAGGCGACAGCAGAAACGCCGCCGCCCTCCCGAACTCCTCCGGCGCCCCGTACCGCCGCAGCGGAATCGTCGCCTCACTGGCCGCCCGCACACCTTCCGCATCACCCGAGAGCGCGTCGAGTTCACGCACGCGGTCCGTCTCGACGCGCCCGGGGAGCAAGCCGATCACGCGGATGCCGCGCGGGCCCACCTCCTGGGAGAGGGACTTGGCGAAGCCGGCGAGGCCCGGGCGGAGGCCGTTGGAGATGGTCAGGCCGGGGATGGGGGTGCGGACCGAGCCGGAGAGGACGAAGCCGATCACGCCGCCGTCGGAGAGTTCGGCCGCGGCCGTGCGGGCCGTGCGGACGGCGCCGAGGAAGACGGATTCGAAGGCGGCCCGCCACTGCTCGTCGGTGTTGTCCGCCGCGGACCCGGGCGGCGGGCCGCCCACGCTGATGAGGATGCCGTCGAAGCGGCCGAACCGCTCGCGCGCGGTGGCGATGAGGCGGGCGGCGGCCCCGGGGTCCGCGTTGTCCGCGGCGACGCCGAGCGCGCGGGGCCCCAGTTCCTCCGCGGCGGCCGTCACGGACTTCTCGTCCCGCCCGGTGATCACCACCTTCGCACCGTCGGCGACGAGTTCCCGGGCCGTGGCGTTGCCCAGGCCGCGGCTCGCGCCGGTGAGTACGTACACCCGGTCCTGCAGTCCAAGATCCATGCGCTCAGTCTGCCCTGCGGGGCCCCGGAAGGGCGAGGGCGGGGCGAGAGGTGACTACTCGGCGGCGGTCGCCGTCCGGGCCGCCTCGGGGTCCGGGCCGTCCGCCGACTGCGCGGCCTTGGCGGCCTCCGCGTCCCGGTCCTTGCGCTCGCGGCGGACCAGGATCACCCAGCCGACGGGCACGAACGCGGAGAACAGCCACCACTGCACGGCGTAGGCCATGTGCGGCCCGATGCTGTCGTGGTCGGGCTCGGGCACGAGCTGGGGGCCCTTGTCGCCCGGGTCGGGGGCGGTGAGCTCGACGTAGCCGCCGAGCACCGGCCGGCCGAGGGCCTGCGCCTGGGTCTGGCTGTTGATGCGCATGACCTGGCGGGGCGGCAGGCCCCTGGTGTTCTTGATGCCGCTGGAGTCCGTCTCGTCGGCCTTGAGGCGGCCCGTGACGGAGACCTTGCCGGACGGCGGCGCGGGGACGGGGGGGAACTTCGTCAGGTCGTCACCCGCCGGGATCCACCCGCGGTTGACGATGAGCGTCTGTCCGGCGTCGGTCACCAGGGGGGTGAGGACGTAGTAGCCCTGCCGCTGCCCGTCCTTGTCGGTCCGCTGCCGGACCACGACCTCGCCCTTGGCGTCGTACGTCCCGTGGGCCGTGACCCGCCGCCATACGTCGTCGCCCGGCACGGGCCGGCCGGGCTTCGTCAGCTCGGTGACGGGGACCGGCTCGGCGGCCAGGCTGCGGGCCACCAGGTCGTTGTGCGCGACCCGGTTCTCATGGCGGTGGAACTGCCAGAAGCCCAGTTTGATCATCACCGGGATGAGGACGAGCCCCACGAGTGTGAGGATCACCCACTGCCGGGACAGCAGGAAGCGGTACACGCATTTGACGGTACCTGGCGGGGTTCGCCCCCCGGGCATCGGGTGCTTATTTGCTCTCGCGCGCCGGGACCACATGCAGCAGGAGCTGCATGAACGCCGCCTCGTCGATCACCGGGGTGCCGAAGGAACGCGCCTTGGCGGTCTTGGAGGTGGGCGAGCCGGGGTCATTGGTCACCAGCAGGCTGGTCAGCCGGGACACGCTGGTGGCGATGTGCAGCCCCGCCTCGATGGCCCGGTCCTCCAGCAGCTCGCGGTCGATGGAGGTGTCACCCGAGATCGCCACCCGCATGCCCTGAATGAGCTGTTCGCCCTCTTTGTACCTGCCGGGGTTGGGATACGGGCACGCCGGGCGCTTGCGGCTGGCCCGCCAGGTGCCGGAGCGGTACGAAGGCTGGTAGCCGATGCCGGCGGAGCGCGTGGGGGCGGGCGCGTCGGACCACTCGGTCAGCGGCTGGCAGGCCAGCAGCGGCAGCCGCAACCCGGTCTCGGCGGCGAGCTCCAGGCTCGGGCGGAAGGTCTCGGCGAGCACGCGCGCGTCGTCGAGGGCGTGGTGGGCGCGCTGCTGCACGACGCCGTAGTGCGCGGCGAGCGACTCCAGCTTGTGATTGGGCAGCGGCAGCCCCAGCTCCTTGGAGAGCGCGATGGTGCACAGCCGCTGCCGCACGGGAGCGGTGACCTTCGCCCGCGCGTACTCCCGGGCGAGCATCGACCAGTCGAACGCGGCGTTGTGCGCGACGAGCACCCGTCCGTCCAGCCGCTTCGCCAGCTCGTCGGCGATCTCCGGGAAGAGCGGCGCGTCCGCGAGGACTTCGGTCGTGAGCCCGTGGATCCACACCGGCCCGGGATCGCGCTGCGGGTTGACCAGCGTGTACCACTGGTCCTCCACCTGCCCCCGCCCGTCCAGCTGATAGACGGCGGCCGACACTATCCGGTCGTCACGGGCGAGCCCGGTGGTCTCCACGTCGACGACCGCATACCCCTCGGGATACGCGGCCGGCCACGGGGTCGGCGATTCGTCGGCGGCAGGGTCTACGAGCATGGTCACAGAGAATACGGGGCCGCACTGACAGCGTGGGTGGAGTGGGGCGGGAATGGGGCGGGTTGGGAGTCGCGAGGGTGATTTGGGTCACCCGGAAGAGAGTTGGCGAGTGCTGAGGGCCGCTCGCCCCACCCCCGCCCTTCCCGGCCGGCGGAACCCCCGGTAACAGTCAGGAGTAACCCGTGGGTAACAACCCCTAGCGCCCCGCCCGGCGGCGCGTTTATCGTGCGGCCATGCCGCACCTTCCCGATGTCGTGCTGTGGTCCATACCCGCCTTCCTCCTGCTCACCGCGCTGGAGTTGGTGAGCTATCGCCTGCACCCGGCCGAGGAGAGCGGAGCCGCGGGGTACGAGGCCAAGGACGCGGTCACCAGCGTCGGCATGGGGCTCGGCAGCCTCGTCTTCGACGCGCTGTGGAAGATCCCGATCGTCGCCGTCTACACCGCCCTCTACGAGCTCACCCCGCTGCGCGTGCCCGTGCTCTGGTGGACGCTGCCGCTGATGCTGCTCGTCCAGGACTTCTTCTACTACTGGTCCCACCGCGGGCACCACGTCGTGCGGATCCTCTGGGCGTGCCACGTGGTGCACCACTCCAGCCGGAAGTTCAACCTCACCACCGCGCTGCGCCAGCCGTGGACCACGCTCACCGTGTGGCCGTTCTACCTGCCGATGATCGCGCTAGGAGTGCACCCGGCGGCGCTGGCGTTCTGCTCGTCGGCCAACCTCGTCTATCAGTTCTGGGTGCACACCGAGCGCGTACGGAAGCTGCCGCGGCCCTTCGAGTACGTCCTCAACACGGCCTCCCACCACCGTGTGCACCACGCCTCGCAAGGCGGCTATCTCGACCGCAACTTCGGCGGCATCCTCATCGTCTGGGACCGGCTCTTCGGCTCCTTCGTGCCGGAGGCCGAACCCCCGGTCTACGGGCTGACCAAGAACATCGACACCTACAACCCGCTGCGCGTGGCCACCCACGAATACGCGGCCATCCTGCGCGACCTGCGGGCCGCGAGGAGCTGGCGGGAGCGGGCCGGGCGGGTGTTCGCGGGGCCCGGCTGGCAGCCGGAGCCGGCCGTGTCCGAGCGGCCGTCCGGGACGCCGGCCCGCGCCCACGAGCGGGCCGCGTGAGCGGCGGCCGCGGAGCCCGCGCGCTCCAGGCCGCCTTCTTCGCCGTCGCCGCCGCCCATCTCTGCGCGCTGCTCGCCGGTTCCGTCGTCGCGTCCCTCACCAAGCCCGCGCTCATGCCGCTCCTCGCCGCGGCCGTGCTCGCGCGCGGCGGGCCGCGGCTCCTCGCCGCGGCGCTGCTGTTCGGCTGCGGTGGTGACACCCTGCTGGGCGTCGGCGGTGACACCGTCTTCCTGCTCGGCATGGCGTCCTTCGCCGCCGGGCACGTCTGCTACCTCGCGCTCTGGGCCCGGCACGGGAACCCGCGCGGCGGGCGGACGTACGCGCTGGCCGGTGCGTACGGCGCGGCCTGGCTCGGCACGGTGGCGCTGCTGTGGCCCGATCTGGAGGCGCGGCTGCGGATCCCCGTCGCGCTCTACAGCCTGCTGCTGACCGCGATGGCGCTCGGCGCGACCCGCGCCCGCGCGGCGGCCGCGGCGGGCGGGCTGCTGTTCCTGCTGTCGGACACGCTCCTCGCCACCGGCCTGGCCGACTGGCCACAGGCGCCCGTGCCCCAGTTCTGGGTCATGCTGACCTACCTCGCCGCGCAGTTCCTGCTGGCGGAGGGGCTCCTGAGGGCGGTGCCCGCGTCCGCGTCGCGGGAGGCTCCCGCGTACCGTGAGATGCGTACGACCTCCTGAGCACCACGACTTGAGCCGGCAAGGACGAGCACCATGCGCGCGACGACCATCCACGCTCCCCACGACATCCGGGTCGAGGACGTCCCGGACCCCCGGATCCAGCGGCCCGGGGACGCGATCGTGCGGGTGATGCGGGCCTGCATCTGCGGCAGCGACCTGTGGGCCTACCGCGGTGAGGCGGCCCGGGAGCCCGGGCAGCGCATCGGCCACGAGTTCCTCGGCATGGTCATGGAGACCGGGTCCGAGGTGACCTCGCTCAAGGCCGGGGAGCTCGTCGTGGCGCCCTTCATGTGGTCGGACGGCGTGTGCGACTTCTGCGTCGAGGGGCTGACGACCTCCTGCGAGCACGGCGGCTTCTGGGGCGCGCCGGGCTCCGACGGCGGCCAGGGCGAGGCGGTCCGCGTGCCGTTCGCCGAGGCCACGCTGGTCCGGATCCCCGCCGGACTGGCCCCCGACACCCCGTACGGCGACAGCCGGCTGCTGGACGCGGTCCTCACGCTGTCGGATGTGATGGGCACCGGCCACCACGCGGCGCTGGGCGCGGGCGTGCGCCCCGGGGCCACGGTCGCCGTGGTCGGTGACGGCGCGGTCGGCCTCTGCGGGGTGCTGGCCGCCAAGCGGCTCGGCGCGGAGCGGATCATCGCGCTCGGCCGGCACGAGGCGCGGACGGCCATCGCGCGGAAGTTCGGCGCCACCGACGTGGTCGCGGAGCGCGGCGAGGCGGCGGTGGCCGCGGTACGGGAGCTGACGCGCGGCCAGGGCGCGCACGCCGTGATCGAGGCGGTCGGCACCGAGCAGTCGATGCGGACGGCGCTGGGCATCACCCGGCCCGGCGGGGCCGTCGGTTACGTCGGCGTCCCGCACGGCAGCGGCGGCGGCCTCGACCTCCGGCTGATGTTCGACAACAACATCGCCGTCCGCGGCGGCGTCGCGCCCGTCCGCAGCTACATCCCCGAGCTGCTCCCGGACGTCCTGGACGGCACGATCGACCCGTCCCCGGTCTTCGATCTGACGGTGGACCTCGACGGCGTGCCGGACGGCTACCGCGCGATGGAGGACCGTACGGCCCTGAAGGTCCTGATCAAGCCGTGACGCTGCCCGCTGTGGGGTGACCGGCCTTCCGGGGCCTGCCCCGGCCCCCGGCTGTTGCGCTGCTGCCTCCCCCGGACCGAGTCCGGGGGAGGCAGCCAAGGGAGTTCGCGGACAACGCGGCGGAGCCGTGTCGCGGGGTCCGGGCGCGGCCTCTCACGCGGCGGAGCCGCACATCGGACGCGGCCGGGGACGGACCGGCCCGGGGATCAGTCCTGGACCGCGGCGAGCGCGTCGACGATGCCGTAGCCGTAGAAGCCGTTCACCCGCGGCGTACCCGCGCAGCCCGCGTCAGCGGCCCCGCAGCCGGGGTTGTGCGCCTGTGCCTTGAGGATCCACTGGATCTCCTGCGGCGTCGACCGGGGGTGCGTGCTCTTCAGCAGCGCTGCCACGCCCGCCACGTGCGGACCGGCCATCGACGTGCCCTGGAGGAAGCCGTAGTCGCCGCCGGGCAGCGTGGAGAGGATGCGGCCGTCCTTTCCGGGCAGTTCGGGCAGCTGGTACTTGTCACCACCGGGGGCCGCCACGTCGATCTGGCCCAGGCCGTAGTTGGAGTAGTACGCCTTGGCCGACTTCGCGCCGGTCGCGGCGACCGTGACGACACCGGGGAGCTGCGCGGGGACGTCGAGGCAGACCGAGGGGTCGATCTTGCGGGTCAGCGGTGACGTGGCGTCGTTGGGGCTGGACGCGTCGGTGAGCTCCTTGGCCGCCAGGTCGAAGCCCGAGTTGCCCGCGGAGGCGACGTTGACCGTGCCCTTGCTCTCGGCGTACTTCGTGGCGCGGCCGATGGACTCGGCTATGGCCTTCTGGTCGGGATCGTCCGTGCAGTTGAACATCCACGGGTCGACGTAATAGCTGTTGTTCGTCACCGCGATGCCGTGCTCCGCGGCGAAGACGAACGCGCAGACCACGCTCTCCGCGTAGAAGGAACTGGTCTTCGGCTGCGAGACCTTGATGGCCGAGACCCGCACGCCCGGCGCGACGCCGGCCACGCCGATGCCGTTGCGGGCGGCGGCTATCGTGCCCGCCACGTGCGTGCCGTGGTAGTCCTTCGCCGGGTCGGAGGGGCGCCAGGCGCCGGGGCTGGTGTCGGCCTTGCCGGTGACGCAGCTCGCGGACTGGCTCCTGGAGAAGTTGGGGGCGAGGTCGGGGTGGGTGTCGTCCACGCCGGTGTCGATGACCCCGACGGTGACCTTCCGGCTGCCGCCGTCGACCTTCGCCGCCTCGTCCGCCTTGATGGCGGGCAGGTCCCACTGGAGGCCCTCCAGGGGCTCCTTGCCGGAGGCGAGCGAGCGGGAGGCGCTCAGGGCGTTGCTCTTCGGGGCCTGGACCTTCTCGGGCGGGCCGACATCGGTGGTGGCGGCCGGGACGATCGGCGCGGTGCGGGTGGCGCCCGCGGACCGCACGCCCGGTACGGCCCGAAGTGCCGCGGCGAAGCCGGGGTTCGCGGAGTGGGCGACGATCACGCCGATGCGCTCGTAGGAGGTCAGCACGCTGCCCCCGGCCGTGGTGACCGCCTTGCGCACCCGGGCGACGGTGGCCCGGTCGGCGGTGGTGTTGACGACGTACGACAGCACGGGCCCGTCCGTGGTGACGGGGGTCCTCGACGGTGGGGCGGCCGAGGCCGTGCCGGGGAGGAAGCCGAGCGAGGCGGTGAGGGCGAGCCCGGCGGGGAGGGCCAGCAGGCGGTGACGTCTGGAACGCGGGTGGGCCATGGGGTCTCCACATCATCCGAAAACCGCCGTGCGCCTGCCGCGCACGGACGGGTACATGACGAGTGAAGCTAGCGCCGACCCCGGCCCCGGGCAATGAACCGCCCGCACAACGCCCTGATGATGCCGCTCTCCGACGGCATATGACGCTCCGTCAGGGCGGGGGCGGCAGGCTCGGGTCGCGCAGCCCGTCATAGCTCAGCGGAGGCAGCGGCACCCGCGGCCCGTACCAGCGGCCCGCGCGCGGGACCGTGGCCGACCGCCCGGTCGGCACCGCCGCTATGGGGGCCGTCAACCTGACGATCCCGAACGGTCGTCGGCCCGGGGGCCGCGGGGGAGGAAGTGGCTCATCGCTCACACCAGGGTCAACGAGGGTGCGGGCGGCCGGTGTCGCACCGCGCGCCCGCCCGCCCCGAATTTGCCGACGCTCCCCCTGTCGCATACTTCGACCTGCCTCTACGATGCGTGATCCAGATCACAGGCCAACGGTTCGCGCCTTCGTGTCACCCCCATCAGGAGAGACCGTGGATACCGCACCCACCACCGCCCAGGAACCGGAAGAGCCCGGCAGTCCCGACCTCGCCGTCGCCTCCGCCGAGCCCGACCCCTATCTCGCGATGCAGGCGAGCCCGGAATTCGGTGAACTGCGCCGCGCCCAGCGCTCGTTCGCCTTCCCCCTCACCATCGCCTTCATCACCTGGTACCTGCTCTACGTGCTGCTCTCCAACTACGCGGGCGGCTTCATGGGCACCCAGGTCGTCGGCAACATCAACATCGCCTTCGTCTTCGGCCTCGCCCAGTTCCTCACCACCTTCCTGATCGCCTGGTGGTACTCCCGGCACGCCGCCGAGAAGCTCGACCCCCGCTCCGAGGCCCTGCGCACGCGACTGGAGGCCGGGGAATGACCCTCACTCTCGCCGCGGGCGCGGCAAGCGACCACCGCACGCTGATCATCACGCTCTTCTCGGTCTTCGTCGCCGCGACCCTCGGCATCACCGTCTGGGCCGGCCGGCAGACCAAGGACGCCACCGATTTCTACGCGGGCGGCCGCTCCTTCACCGGCTTCCAGAACGGCCTGGCCATCTCCGGTGACTACATGTCCGCCGCGTCCTTCCTCGGCATCGCCGGCGCCATCGCGCTCTTCGGCTACGACGGCTTCCTCTACTCCATCGGCTTCCTCGTCGCCTGGCTGGTCGCCCTGCTGCTGGTCGCCGAACCGCTGCGCAACTCCGGCCGCTTCACCATGGCCGACGTGCTCGCCCACCGCCTGGCGCAGCGGCCCGTGCGCACCGCCGCGGGCACCTCCACCATCGTCGTCTCGATCTTCTACCTGCTGGCCCAGATGGTCGGGGCGGGCGCCCTGGTCGCCCTGCTCCTCGGCGCCACCGGCGAGGGCTCGCGCCGCTGGATCATCGGCCTGGTCGGCCTCGTCATGGTGCTCTACGTGACCATCGGCGGCATGAAGGGCACCACCTGGGTGCAGATCGTCAAGGCGGTCATGCTCATCGCGGGCACGCTGCTCATCACCGTCCTGGTGCTGAACAAGTTCGGCTGGAACGTCTCCACCCTCCTCGGCGAGGCCGCCAAGGAGAGCGGCAAGGGCAAGGCGTTCCTGGAGCCGGGCCTGCAGTACGGCAAGGACGGCACCTCCAAGCTGAACTTCATCTCGCTCGGCCTCGCCCTCGTCCTCGGCACCGCCGGGCTCCCGCACATCCTGATCCGCTTCTACACCGTGCCCACCGCCAAGGCCGCCCGGAAGTCCGTGAACTGGGCCATCGGCATCATCGGCGCCTTCTATCTGATGACCATCGCGCTGGGCTTCGGCGCCGCGGCCCTGGTCGGCCCCAAGGCGATCATCGCGTCCAACGAGTCCGGCAACACCGCGGCCCCGCTGCTCGCCCAGGAGATCGGCGGCGGCGCGGGATCCACCGGCGGCGCGGTCCTCCTCGCCGTCATCTCGGCCGTCGCCTTCGCGACCATCCTCGCCGTGGTCGCGGGCCTGACCCTCGCCTCCTCGGCCTCCTTCGCCCACGACCTGTGGGCCAACGTCATCCGCAAGGGCCGCACCAGCGAGAAGGAGGAGATCCTCACCGCCAAGTGCGCGGCCGTCGTCATCGGCGCGATCTCCATCGTCCTCGGCATCTTCGCCCACCGCCTCAACGCGGCCGCGCTCGTCGCCCTGGCCTTCGCCGTCGCCGCGTCCGCCAACCTCCCCACAATCCTCTACAGCCTCTTCTGGAAGCGCTTCACCACGCAGGGCGCCCTGTGGTCGATCTATGGCGGCCTGGTCTCCTCGGTCACCCTGGTGATCATCTCGCCGGTGGTCTCGGGCAACCCCAAGGCGCTCTTCCCCGGGATGAGCTTCGACTACTTCCCGCTCGGCAACCCCGGCCTCGTCTCAATCCCGCTGGGCTTCCTGCTCGGCTGGCTGGGCTCGCTGCTGTCCAAGGAGCGGCCGGACCCGGGGAAGTACGCGGAGCTGGAGGTCCGCGCCCTCACCGGATACGGCGCGCACTGACGGCCTGGACCCGCCCGACGGCCCCTCGTCCCGCCAGGGACCGTACGCCGCCTCCCGGAGTTCAACGAACTGTTGAACGTCAGTGGCATCGCGTACGCTGCGGAACACCGAACGAATACCGTTCCAGTCCGCGGGAGGGGCCGCAACCGTGCTCATCGACACCTACGGTCGCGCCGCCACCGATCTGCGCGTCTCCCTCACCGACCGCTGCAACCTCCGGTGCACCTACTGCATGCCCGAAGAGGGCCTCCAGTGGCTCGCCAAGCCCGACCTCCTCACCGACGACGAGATCGTCCGCCTCGTGCGCACGGCCGTCACGGCACTCGGTGTCACCGAGGTCCGCTTCACCGGCGGGGAACCCCTGCTGCGGCCCGGCCTCGTCTCCATCGTCGAGCGCTGCGCGGAGCTCCTGCCGCGCCCCCGGCTCTCCCTCACCACCAACGGCATCGGCCTCGCCCGCACGGCCGGCGCCCTGAAGGCCGCCGGGCTCGACCGCGTCAACGTCTCCCTCGACACCCTGCGCCCCGACGTCTTCCACGCGCTGACCCGGCGCAAGCGGCACCAGGACGTCCTCGACGGCCTCGCCGCCGCCCGCGCGGCCGGCCTCACGCCGGTGAAGGTCAACGCCGTCCTGATGCCCGGCCTCAACGACGACGAGGCCCCCGAGCTCCTCGCCTGGGCCGTCGGATGTGGCTATGAGCTCCGCTTCATCGAGCAGATGCCCCTTGACGCCCAACACGGCTGGAAACGCGAGGGGATGATCACCGCGGAGGACATCCTCGCGAGCCTCCGCACGCGCTTCCGCCTCACCCCGGAGGACGACGCCGAGCGCGGCTCGGCACCCGCCGAGCGCTGGGTCGTCGACGGCGGGCCCGCCCGCGTCGGAGTGATCGCCTCCGTCACCCGCCCCTTCTGCGCGGCCTGCGACCGCACCCGGCTCACGGCCGACGGGCAGATCCGTACGTGCCTGTTCGCGCGCGAGGAGTCCGATCTGCGGGGCGTGCTGCGCTCCGGCGCGCCGGACGAGGAGATAGCCGAGTTCTGGCGGCGCGCGATGTGGGGCAAGAAGGCGGGCTCGGGGCTGGACGACCCGTCCTTCCTCCAGCCCCGGCGCCCCATGTCAGCGATCGGCGGCTGACTCCCACTCCCGCAGGGGCACCACGTCCTTGAGGAAGCCGCGCAGATCAAGGAAGTTGGACAGGTGCTCACGGTGCTCGTCGCACGCGAGCCACGTCTTGCGCCGGTCGGGCGTGTGCAGCTTGGGGTTGTTCCACGCGAGCACCCACACGGCATCGGCGCGGCAGCCCTTGGCGGAACAGATCACAGCGGTATCGGGGGAGTTCACACCCCAGACTCTACGTGCCACGGCGCGGCCGGGAGCCACCTGGACACGGCGACGCCGGGCAGCCACGGGGGGAGCCGCCCGGCGTCGGTCTGTCGCTCCGACGGGGGATGCGGAGCGCTTAGGAAGTATGTCACGGGGTGACCGGCGCGCGGCACTGAAACCACATGATTGATCTGAGGTTTTCTTGAGCTTGGCGGCGCGTGCACCGGCCCGCGAGCCCACTCCCGCACATCAGTTGTGGTCACGCCCTTGATCGCCGGACAGCGGCCGGCCGTCACCGCGGTCCGCTTCCGCCGCGGGTTCCGCCGGACCGGCCATGGGAGGGGGCATCAGCACCGGCCGGGTCGGCGCGGGGACGAAGGTGCCGGGCAGCGAAGGGGCGTTCTCCCGGCCCGCGTTGGCGATCACGACGGCGACATAGGGGAGCAGCGCCCCCAGGATCAGGGTGCCGATGGCCACATAGCGCTCGACGTTCCACAGCACCACGGTCAGCACCACCGAGAGGGTGCGGACGAGCATCGAGAAGACGTACCGTCGCTGCCGGCCGCGCACGTCCTCGGCCAGACCCCGTCGGGCCCCGGTGATCCTGATGACCTCCGGCCCGCCCAGCTTCCGCATCACGTTCCACCACCCGCTCGCCGCCGGGACGTGCCATTCGTCCAGGACGTATTCAACGTTACGCCGCGCCCCGCCCGCGTACGAGACCGGGGCACCCCGTCCGGCCCCCGCCCCGACCTGCATCTCTCTCATGCACGCGGCGTAGGGGCCGGTCCGAAATGCGCCGTACCCCGGGCGGCCCCAGAATGGCGGGGCACGCCATATCGCGCCGCATGAGGAGGCGACATGAGCTGGTTGTGGGCCATCATCGTCGGTCTGGTGCTGGGCCTGATCGCCAAGGCGATCCTGCCGGGCAAGCAGCAGATCCCCCTCTGGCTGACGATCATCCTCGGCATGATCGGCAGCCTGCTCGGCAACTGGGCGGCCACGGGCCTCGGCATCAACGACACCAAGGGCATCGACTGGGGCCGTCATCTGCTCCAGCTGGCCGGAGCGGTGCTGGTGGTCGGCGTCGGGGACCGCCTGTGGGTGGCGGTGCGGGGCGACCGCAAGGCCCGGGCATGAAGGAGGCCGGGCGGGCCGGATGAACCGGCCCGCCCGGCGCTCGCTGGCGACCGGGGCCTACAGGCCGCGGATCTCCGCGACCTTGCGGCCGGCCTTGAGATACACCCCGGACGCCGCGGTGCCGAGCTTCGCCACGGCCTCCCCGACGACCTCGCCCAGCGGACGGATCGCCTCGGACTCCGGGAGCACGACCGCCTCCTGGCCGCCGGAGTGCTCGACGATCAGCCGCAGACCGTTCTGCTTCGCCACCCGCCGCGCCGCGGAGGCGCTCGGCTGGAAGCCCAGCACCTGGCTGAGCACGGTCGTGGCCGCCTCGCCGCCGTGCTCGCCGAGCTCCACCACCGGCAGGCTCTCGACGTCGGTGAAGCTCTTCTTCGAGAACTGCGCGATGAAGCCGGCCCGCGCCGCCATCGCCGCCTCGACGCCGTACAGCGCGGTCACGACCTCGCCCGCCAGGACCTTCTTGAGGTCCATCGGGTGCAGCGACCGCTCCGCCACGCGGGCCAGGACGAGCGCGACCTCCTCGTCGGACCACTCCGTCCACGCCTTGAGGTACGGCTCCATCAGCCGGTCCGGCACCGACATGATCTTGCCGAAGACATCGTCGGCGGGCGCGGTCAGACCGACGTAGTTGCCCTTGGACTTGGACATCTTCGCGCCGGTGCCGTCCGTGCCCTCGATCAGCGGCATGGTCACCACGAGCTGCGGGCGCTGACCGCGCAGCTCCATGAGCTTGCGGCCCATCTGGAGGTTGAGCAGCTGGTCGGCGCCGCCCAGCTCCACGTCGCAGTCCAGCGCCACGGAGTCCAGGCCCTGCGCGATCGGGTAGAGCAGCTCCGACATGGTCAGACCGGAACCGGCGGCCAGCCGCGTGCGGAAGTCCTCGCGCTGGAGCAGCTGCGAGACCGGCACCTGCGAGAGCAGACCCAGCAGCTCGGGGAAGGTGTACGGCGCCAGCCACTCGCTGTTCTGGCGGAACCTGACCTTCTCGAAGTCGAAGAACGGCCGGACCTGCTCGCGGTAGCCGGCCAGGTTCCGCGCGATGTCGTCGTCGGTGAGCGGCGGGCGCTCGGCCGTACGGCCCGTCGGGTCGCCGATCTTGGCGGTGAAGTCACCGATCAGCAGGGTGACGTCGTGCCCCATGCGCTGGAAGCGGTTGAGGATGATCATCGGCACGGCATGGCCGAGGTGCACATCGGTGCCGGTCGGGTCGATGCCCAGCTTGATGCTCAGGCCCTTGCCCGCGGCCCGGCGCTCGTCGATGCGCGCGGCGAGCTTGTCCACGCCCGGCAGCACCTCGACCGTACGGGCCGCGATCAGCTCGGCCTGCTCCTTCGCCGACAGATCCGTCAGGTCGAGATAGCGCCGCGAGCCCGTCTCCGTGAGCAGCCGCTGGACGGTCTGGTCGGAGGAGAGGTCCTGCGCGAGGAGCTCGCTGGCGCGGGCGACGGATTCGCCGAGGCGTGTCATGACGTTCCTGGGGATCGAGAGGACGGATGAAGGAGATGAAGGAAGGAGAGAAGCGGAGGACGGGAGGGAGGGGGTGGACGGACGCGCCCAGTCTATTCGGCCCGGCGGCGCGCCCCGGCTGTCCCACCCCCGCCCGCGCTCACACCCCCTGGCTGACCGAGCTCATGTTGAAGTCGGGCACCCGCAGCGCGGGCATCGCCGCCCGGCTGAAGTAGTCGCCCCACTCGCGGGGCAGCGTCGGCTCGGTGCGGCCCGCCTCCGTCGCCCGGGAGAGCACGGAGACCGGGGACTCGTTGAAGCGGAAGTTGTTCACCTCGCCGACGACCTCGCCCTTCTCCACGAGATAGACGCCGTCCCGGGTGAGCCCGGTGAGCAGCAGCGACGCCGGGTCGACCTCGCGGATGTACCACAGGGAGGTCAGCAGCAGACCGCGCTCGGTGTCGGCCACCATCTCGTCCAGGGAGCGGTCGCCGCCCCCGTCCAGGATGAGGTTGTCGATGCCCGGGGCCACGGGGAGGTCCGTCAGGCCGGCGGTGTGGCGGGTCGTGATCAGCCGCTCCAGCACGCCCCCGCGGATCCAGTCCGTGGCGGCGAGCGGCAGCCCGTTGTCGAAGACCGAGGAGTCCTCGCCGGAGCTGCTCGTGAGCACGAACGGCGCGCACTGCAGGCCGGGGTGGGCCGGGTCGCTGCGCAGTGAGAGCGGCAGCGCGGTCAGCTTCTCCCCGAGCCGGGTACCGCCGCCGGCCTTGGAGAAGACCGTACGTCCCTCCGCCGCCTCCCGGGCCGTCGCCGACCACGTCTGGTGGATCATCAGGTCCGCGACGGCGGTCGGCGGGAGCAGCGTCTCGTAGCGACCGGCGGGCAGCTCGATCTTCGTACGGGCCCAGGCGAGCCGCCGGGCCAGCTCGGCGTCCAGCGCCGCCGGGTCCACGTCCGTGAAGTCACGCGTGGCGCGGCCCGCCCACGCGGAGCGCGTGCGGTCCGGGGACTTGGCGTTGAGCTCCAGGGTGCCGGTGGGCTGGTCGTGCCGGAGCCGCAGCCCGGCGGAGGAGCCCATGTAGTGGGAGTCCACCTGGTGCAGGGCGAAGCCGTAGAGCTCGCGGCCCTCGGCGCGGGCGCGGGCGAAGGACTCGCCGAGCGCGGGCGCGAAGGCGTCGAAGACCGCGGGGGAGGTCTCGGCGGGCGCGTCGGTGAAGTCGGGGGAGTGCGGGACGCCCGTCACCAGCGGCTGGGCGTCCTCGGCCGGGCCCGCCTCCCGGGCCGCCGCCTCGGCGGCCCGGACCAGCGGCTCCAGCTCGTCCGCGGTCACCGCCGAGCGGGAGACGACCCCGGAGGCCGTGCCCTCGGCGCCGTCGACGGTCGCGATCACGGTGACGGTGCGGCCGCGGGTGACGCCGTTGGTGGTGAGCGCGTTGCCCGCCCAGCGGAGATTGGCGGTGGAGTCCTCGCTCGCGATCACGACACAGCCGTCGGCACGCGACAGCTCCAGGGCGCGCTCGACGATCTCGTGCGGCTTGTTCCGGTTACGAGGGCTCACTGACCTGCCTCCTGCGTCGTGTTGAGACTGTGCTGGCCCGGGGTGCGCCCCCCGGACCCCCGGCCGGATCCGTGGTGCGCGCTCACTGACCCGCCTCCCGCGTCGTGTTGAGACTGTGCTGGCCCGGGGTGCGCCCCCCGGACCCCCGGCCGGATCCGTGGTGCGCGCTCACTGACCCGCCTCCTGCGTCGTATTGAGGATGTTGACGCCCTTGAAGAGCGCGGACGGGCAGCCGTGGGAGACCGCGGCGATCTGGCCCGGCTGGGCCTTGCCGCAGTTGAACGCGCCGCCCAGCACATATGTCCGCGGCCCGCCGACCGCCGCCATAGAGCCCCAGAAGTCCGTCGTCGTCGCCTGGTAGGCGAAGTCCCTGACCTGCCCGTCGAGGCGGCCGCCGCGGATCGCGTACGCCCGCTGCCCGGTGAACTGGAAGTTGTAGCGCTGCATGTCGATCGACCACGACCGGTCACCCACGATGTAGATGCCGTCCTCCACGCCCGCGATCAGCTCCTCCGTCGAGGGGCCGTCGGGCGCCGGCTGGAGGGAGACGTTCGCCATCCGCTGCACGGGCACATGCGCGGGGGAGTCGGCGAACGCGCAGCCGTTGGACCGCTCGAAGCCCGTGAGCTTCGCGATCCGGCGGTCGAGCTGGTAGCCGGTCAGGACGCCGTCCTTGACGAGGTCCCAGGACTGGGCCGCCACGCCCTCGTCGTCGTAGCCGATGGTCGCCAGGCCGTGCTCGGCTGTCCGGTCGCCCGTCACGTTCATGATCTTCGAGCCGTAGCGGAGGCTGCCCAGCTTGTCGAAGGTCGCGAACGACGTGCCCGCGTACGCCGCCTCGTAGCCCAGCGCCCGGTCCAGCTCGGTGGCGTGGCCGATCGACTCGTGGATCGTCAGCCACAGGTTGGAAGGGTCGATCACCAGGTCGTACGCCCCGGGCCGGACGCTCGGCGCGCGCATCTTCTCCGCCAGCAGCTCCGGCATCTCCGCCAGCTCCGCGTCCCAGTCCCAGCCGGTGCCCGTCAGGTACTCCCAGCCCCGGCCGACGGGCGGCGCGAGGGTGCGCATCGTGTCGAAGCCGCCGGTCGCCGGGTCCACCGCGGTCGCCGTCAGCTGCGGGTGCACGCGGACGCGCTGCTGGGTGGTCGTGGTGCCCGCCGAGTCCGCGTAGAACTTGTTCTCCTGCACGGTCATCAGCGTGGCCTCGGTGTGCGAGACCCCGTCCGCGGCCAGCAGCCCGCTGCTCCACTCCGCGAGCAGGGCGGTCTTCTCGGCGTCCGGCACCTCGAAGGGGCTGATCTCGTACGAGGAGACCCATGTGCGGTCCGCGTGCACCGGCTCGTCCGCCAGCTCCACCCGCTCGTCGGACCCGGCCGCCGCGATCACCTTGGCCGACAGCTTCGCCATCGCGACGGCCTGCCCGGCCACCCGCGCGGCCGCGTCCATCGTCAGCTCGACGCCCGCGGCGAACCCCCAGCTCCCGCCGTGCACCACGCGCACCGCGTAGCCCAGGTCGGTGGCGTCCGACGAGCCCGCGGGCCGGGCGTCGCGCAGCCGCCAGGAGGCGCTGCGCACGCGCTCCAGACGGAAGTCGGCGTGCTCGGCACCGAGCGCGCGGGCGCGGGCGAGGGCGGCGTCGGCGAGCGGCCGCAGCGGCAGCGCGAGGAATGACTCGTCGATGGAATGGGGCGTGGAACGGGGCACAGGGTCCTCCCGGAGGTCGTCCTGTGAATCATGCCGCCTCCCGGGTGGCCCACGCACCGCGTTTCCGCTCGTCGGGCCGGGCCCGGGGAGCACCGCTTCTGTAGAGATCCAACAGTGTGCGCGGCGAGCCCCTGTCGCAGGTCGATTCCCTCTTCGATGACCACTACCGATACGTTTCGGTGTAGTCAGCAGCACCCATGGATGAAAACGGAAGGGTGATCCCTTGAGCCGCTCGGTTCTCGTCACCGGAGGAAACCGGGGCATCGGCCTCGCCATCGCCCGCGCGTTCGCGGAAGCGGGCGACAAGGTCGCCATCACCTACCGCTCCGGTGAGCCGCCGGAGGCGCTCGTGGAGCTGGGCTGCCTCGCCGTGAAGTGCGACATTACGGACCCGGAGCAGGTCGAGCAGGCTTACAAGGAGATCGAGGAGAAGCAGGGCGCGGTCGAGGTGCTGGTGGCCAACGCCGGCATCACCCGCGACCAGCTGCTGCTGCGGATGTCCGAGGAGGACTTCACCTCGGTGGTGGACACCAACCTCACCGGCACCTTCCGGGTCGTCAAGCGCGCCTCGAAGGCCATGCTGCGGGCCCGCAAGGGCCGCGTGGTGCTGATCTCCTCCGTCGTCGGCCTCATGGGCTCGGCGGGGCAGGCCAACTACGCCGCCTCCAAGGCCGGCCTGGTCGGCTTCGCCCGCTCGCTCGGCCGCGAGCTGGGCTCCCGCAACATCACGGTCAACGTCGTCGCGCCCGGCTTCGTGGACACCGACATGACCCGTGTGCTCAGCGACGAGCAGCGGGCGAACATCGTGAAGCAGGTGCCGCTCGCGCGCTACGCGCAGCCCGAGGAGATCGCCGCCTCGGTCCGCTTCCTCGCCTCCGACGAGGCCGCATACATCACTGGAGCCGTCATTCCTGTCGACGGCGGATTGGGCATGGGTCACTGAACGTCATGAGTGGAATCCTTGCAGGCAAGCGCATCCTGGTCACCGGCGTCCTCACCGAGGCGTCGATCGCCTTCCAGGCCGCGAAGGTCGCCCAGAACGAGGGCGCCGAGGTCATCCTCACCGGCTTCGGCCGTCTCTCCCTGGTCGAGCGCATCGCGAAGCGGCTGCCGAAGCCCGCTCCGGTGATCGAGCTCGACGTCAGCAACCAGGAGCACCTCGACGGCCTGGCCGACAAGGTGCGCGAGCACCTCGGCGAGGGCGTGGCCCTCGACGGCATCGTGCACTCCATCGCCTTCGGCCCGCAGGGCGCCTTCAACTTCCTCGAGGGCACCTGGGAGGACGTCTCCACGGCCGTCCAGGTCTCGGCGTACTCCTACAAGTCGCTGGCCATGGCCCTGCTCCCGCTGATGCGCGAGGGCTCCTCCATCGTGGGCCTGACCTTCGACGCCCAGATCGCCTGGCCGAAGTACGACTGGATGGGCGTGGCCAAGGCCGCCCTGGAGTCCACCAACCGCTACCTCGCCCGCGACCTCGGCCCCAAGGGCATCCGCTGCAACCTGGTCTCGGCCGGTCCGCTCAAGTCGATGGCCGCCAAGTCCATCCCGGGCTTCGAGGAGCTCGCGGACGTCTGGAACCACCGCGCCCCGATCGGCTGGGACCTGGCCGACCCGGAGCCGGCGGGCCGTGGCGTCGTCGGTCTGCTGTCGGACTTCTTCCCGCGCACCACGGGTGAGATCGTCCACGTCGACGGCGGCGTGCACATGATGGGCGCCTGAGCCAGGGCCCCAAGGCGTACGAAGGCCGCGCGGCCGTCCGGTGGACAGCCGCGCGGCCTTCGCGTATGCGCATACGGGGAGCGACCGCCCGAGTCGAGAACCTCGCCCGTCGCCCGCACACTGTTGGGGACGGGAGGAGGTACGGAGATGAACTCCCCGCTCCGCCGGACGGCGGCCCTGCTGTTCGCCGGCGCCGCCCTGGCCGGTGCCGTGTGCCCGCCCGCCCTCGCGGCGCCCGCGCCGGTCGTGACGAGGGAGGCCGAGTGCGGCATCCGGATCCGGGGCTCGCACGCCACGGCCCACTGCTTCAACGGCAACTCCACCATCGATCGTGTACAGCTGCACATCGAGTGCCTCCGCTGGTGGGACCCGGACATGGACACCGCGCCCGTCGAGGTCACCCCGGCCCGCCACATCTCCCTCACCCAGCGCTGCTGGCTGGGCATACGCCACGCCTGGGTGACGCACGACCCCGGCTGACCCTCAGCGCACGCCCCGGCAGCCGTACGGATAGCGGCCCGCCTCCTCCTCCGCCGTCCGCTCGTCACCGTCCCTGATCGCGGCCACCAGCCTGCCGTGATCGGCCAGCCCCTCGGGCTTCATGTCGGTGCCGACGTCCGCGCGCAGGAACTGGCGGAGCACCCCGCCGAGATCCGCGTACACCTCCGCCAGCACCTCGTTGTGCGCCGCCGAGACCACCGCCGTGTGCAGCGTGGCATCGGCCTCCACGAACCGCTCCGCGTCCCGGGAGCGCCACGCCTCCTCGCGCCGTTCCAGCAGCGCCGTCAGCTGCGCGAGGTCCTGCTCGGTGCGCCTGCGGGCCGCCAGCCGGGCCGCCTGGGTCTCCAGGGCGCAGCGCAGCTCCGCCACATGCAGCGGATCCGCCTGCGCGAAGCGGCGGTTCATCACCCCGGCGAGCTCGCTGGTGGCGAGGACATAGGTGCCCGAGCCCTGGCGGATGTCCAGCAGGCCGTTGTGCGCCAGGGCGCGCACGGCCTCCCGCACGGTGTTGCGGGCCACGCCCAGCTGCTCCACGAGCGCGGGCTCGGTCGGGATGCGCGAGCCGACCGGCCACTCGCCGGACGTGATCTGGTTGCGCAGCTCCGCGATCACCTGGTCGACGAGCGGGGAGCGGCGAGGAGAGGTCAACGGCATTGTCGTGCTCCATTCATCCCATGATTCTATGATGCCGCTATGGCACACACGGCAGACGAAGAAGTCACGACGGCGGGCACCGCCGCACCGACCCCGGCCCCCGACACCCCCGAGCCTGCCCCGGCTGCCGGGCGCGCCCCCGCCGGCTGGCACGCCAGGCTCCTCGCGGCCGGCCTCGTCATCGCCGCACTCAACCTCCGCCCCGCCGTCACCAGCCTCGGCGCCCTGATGAAGGAGGTCCGGGCCGGGCTCGGCATGGGCGGCGCGCTCGCCGGGCTGCTCACGTCCGTGCCCGCGCTGTGCTTCGCCCTCTTCGGCCTCGCCGCGCCCCGGCTGGCCAGGCGCTGGGGGCCGGCCGCGGTGGTCTGCGCCGGGATGACGGCCATCGCCGCCGGACTGGTGCTGCGGCCCTTCCTCGGCGGGGTCCCCGGCTTCCTCGTCCTGAGCGCCCTCGCGCTCGCGGGCATAGCTGTGAGCAACGTCCTCATGCCGGTCGTCGTCAAGCGCTGGTTCCCCGACCGGGTGGGGACGATGACCGGCCTCTACTCCATGGCCGTCGCGGGCGGCGCGGGCATCGCCGGGGCCGTCACCGTGCCGCTGACCCACGCGCTGGGCGGCAGCTGGCGGCTCGGCCTCCTCTCCTGGGCCGTGCTCGCCGCCGTCGCGGCGCTGACCTGGCTGGCGATCAGTGCCCGCGGGCGTACGGGCGAGGACGCCGCTCCCGCGCCCGGCGCCGCGCCCGCCGCCGTCGGCACGAGCATCACCCGCAGCCCCACCGCCTGGGCGCTGGGCATCTTCTTCGGCCTCCAGGCCACCGGCGCCTACATCGTCATGGGCTGGCTCCCGGCGATCTTCCGGGACGCCGGGGTCTCCGCCTCCACCGCCGGTCTGATCTCCGCCCTGACGATGGTCGTGGGCGTACCGCTGTCCTTCATCCTCCCGCGCGTCGCCGCCCGCCTCTCCCACCAGGGGGTCCTGGTCGTCGTCCTCGCCGTGTTCGGGCTGTCCGGCTACACGGGCCTGTGGCTGGCCCCGGCGGGCGGGGCATGGGTGTGGGCGGTGCTGCTGGGCATCTCCAACAGCGCCTTCCCGCTGGCCCTCACCATGATCGGCATGCGGGCGCGCACCGGCGCGGGCGTCGTACGGCTGTCGGCCTTCGCCCAGAGCGTCGGCTATCTCATCTCCATCCCCGGGCCCCTGCTCGTGGGCTGGCTCAACGGCGCCACCGGTGGCTGGAACTGGCCGATCGCCCTGATGGCATCGCTGATGGTGCCTCAGATCGTGGCGGGTGTGCTGGCGGGCCGCGACCGCACGGTGGAGGACGAGATCTGACCCGGCCGAAAGCCGCCGGGCGGGGGTGCGACACTGGTGGAATGCAGCAGCCCGTGCTCGACCCGAATCCCAAGAACGGCCAGAAGACGCTTCTCGCCATCCTCGGCGCGATGCTCGCGATCACCGTCGTCATCGCGGTGATCGCGACCCTCGCCTCGCCCTGACCCCGCGGTCTCCCGCGGGAGAGGGGGGCTAACCCCCGTCCCCTAGGGGGGCCTGCTCAGGGGTAAGTGGGTGGTTCACCGGATGGGAGCGGGACGCCGTTCTCCGTAGGTTCGTAGGACACCGCGAGGCGCGGTGACCCACGGACCTACGCGGAGGAGAATCCCATGTCCGCCGGCACGAAGCACCGGACGCACGGCCCCGTGCAGACCAAACTGCCGTGGTGGGGCCTCCTGCTCCCGGCAGTGGCCTTCGTGGCCCTCTTCCTCGTGCTGGCCTCGCCCGCGTCGTCGGAGGCCCACGAGACGAGCGGCGCGATGGCCTCGGTCGCTCGCGTCGCCGACTTCGTCCAGCGCACGCTCGGCGGGTAGCTCGCACGTGCCACCGAGGGGGGAACGGCCTCCCAACACCCCGCGCCTCGCCGCTCTTTTCATGCGAAGCTGGAAAGCATGAGCGCCGAACCGACTCGCAGGATCGTCCTTCTCCGCCACGCCAAGGCCGACTGGCCTGACGTCGACGACCACGACCGCCCGCTGGCGGACCGCGGCCGCCAGGACGCCCCGATCGCCGGCCGCCGGCTCGCCTCCGCCGGCATCATCCCCGACCTGGTCCTCTGCTCCACCGCCGCCCGCACCCGCGAGACATGGAAGCTCGCCGTCCACGAGCTGCCGCAGCGTCCGCGCACGGTCTACGAGGACCGGCTGTACGAGGCGTCGGTCGGCGAGCTCATCGCCGTGATCAACGAGACGCCGGACGATGTGGCGGATCTGCTGCTCGTGGGCCACAACCCCGGCATGCACGGCCTGGCGGACGCGCTCGCGGGAAGCGCGGAGGGTGACGCGCTCGCGCGCCTGAACCGGACGGCGTTCCCGACGGCGTCGATCGCGGTACTCACGCTCACGGGCTCGTGGAAGTCGGTCGAACTCGGTGCGTGCCGCTTGACGGATTTCTGGCCGCCGCATACGTAGTGGGTGAGGGCGCGCTGCCGCCTGCGGCGCTTGTCCCCCTGCCCCGCCCCTTCCCGAAACCGGGGGAGACCCCCGGAACCCCAGCGCCCTTCGGGCGCGTCCTCAATCGCCGGACGGGCTGAGTGTGCCGGCTACGGTCCGCACATCCAGCCCCTCCGGCCTTTGAGGGCAACGCGGCGAAGCCGTGTTGCTGGGCGTCCGGGGCGCGTAGCCCAGGTTTCGGGAAGGGGCGGGGCTGCGGAAAAAGCCCGCCGCAGGCGCCACAGACCCGCACCCCCCAACCGCACCATCACTCGTGCGTGTTCGCCGCCTCAACCTCTTCCCGCGTCACGCCCAACAGATAAAGCACCGTGTCCAGGAACGGCACATTCACCGCCGTATGCGCAGCCTCCCGCACCACCGGCTTCGCGTTGAAGGCCACCCCCAGCCCCGCCGCGTTCAGCATGTCCAGATCGTTCGCACCGTCACCGATCGCCACCGTCTGCGCGAGCGGAACCCCTGCTTCCGCGGCGAAGCGGCGCAGGAGGCGGGCCTTGCCGGCGCGGTCCACGATCTCGCCGGTGACCCGGCCGGTCAGGCGGCCGTCGACGACCTCAAGGGTGTTCGCCGAGGCGAAGTCCAGGCCGAGCCGCTCCCGCAGATCGTCCGTGACCTGGGTGAACCCGCCGGAGACCACGCCCACCTGATAGCCGAGCCGCTTGAGCGTACGGATCAGGGTGCGGGCGCCGGGGGTGAGCCGGACCTCGGCCCGTACCTTGTCCACCACGGACTCGTCGAGCCCGGCCAGCAGCGCCACCCGGGCGTGCAGCGACTGCTCGAAGTCCAGCTCGCCGCGCATCGCCTGCGCGGTCACCTCCGCGACCTCCGCCTCGCACCCGGCGTGCGCCGCGAAAAGCTCGATGACCTCGTCCTGGATCAGCGTCGAGTCGACGTCCATCACGATCAGGCGCTGCGCCCGCCGCTGGAGCCCGGCCGCCACGACCGCCACATCCACCCCACGCGCCGCGGCCTCCATGGCCAGCGCGGTCCGCAGGGACTCGGTCTCCGCGCCGGAGACGGCGAACTCGACTGCCGTGACGGGGTACTTGGCGAGCCGGAAGATGCGGTCGATGTTGCCGCCCGTGCCGGTGATCCGGGCCGCGATCGCGGCCGTCGACTCCGCGGTCAGCGGGTGGCCGAGCACCGTGACATGGGAACGCCCCATGCCACGCGGCCTGTTGTCGCCCCGGCCCGAGATGATCTCCGCCTGGAGGTGCAGCGAATCCGCCCAACTGTGCACCGTCGCCCGCAGCTCACCCTCCATCGGCCCCCCGCCCGACGGGGCGGTGACCAGCGCGCAGAGGGTGATGCGCCCCCGGGTGACGACCTGCTCGATGTCGACGACGTCGACGGCGAACGCGGCGAGCGTGTCGAACAGCCCGGCGGTGATGCCCGGCCGGTCCTTCCCGAAGATCTTGACGAGGAGGGTGGGTTCGTCATCGCCGGTGACGGCGGTGGCAGGCGAGGTCTGCGATGCGCTCATGGTGCTCCCACCGTATCCGGCCCCGCGGGGGATCCGTACACCTGTCCCGCCGACCGGACGGCGAAGAACGGGACTACGGCGCGTTAACTCTTTCCGTCCGGCCGCCCGGGCGGGGCGCCGGGCGGCCGTCCCGGAGGCGGCGGGCCCTCTCCGGGGGCGGGCGCACCGTAGCCGTACCCCCGGCGCGGCCGAGGCGGTGGCTTGGGCATCGCCGGCTGCGTCGGCGCGGTGTAGGGGCTGTCGGCCTGGGGATTCCCTGGCTCCCGCTGGTACGGATTCGTTTCGTCCCGCGCGGGCCGGTGGACCGGCGAAGGGTGGTAAGGGCCCGGCAGGTAAGCCAGGTCAGGGTACGTACGAGCGCTCGCGCGCCCGCTGCCGCCGGGCCGCACCGCGCGCCGTCCCGCCGCCCCCACCGCGCAGGCCAGCAGGCCCCCGGCCGCCCCGGCGGCCGTGCCCCACAGCGCGCCCAGGCCCAGGGCCATCGGAGCGTTGCCCGTCAGCTCCAGGCCCGCCCCGGCGGCGTCGAAGCCCAGGACCGACAGCCCGGCGTCCGCCCTGACGCGGGTCGCCAGCACCAGCAGCGGCAGCGCGAGCGCGGTCGCCACGCCCAGTGACACCGCGCAGCGCCCCGCGAAGGCCAGGAGGCCCAGCTCGCCCCGGGGCGTGCGGACCGCGGTGAGCACCCCCGCCGCGAGGATCAGCAGCGCGCAGGCGAACCCCAGCAGCCACACCCGGCTGTCGAGCTCCGCGAGCCGCCCGAGGTTCACCGGCTCGTCGGCCTTGGCGTTGAGCAGGTCGTCCAGCGGCGACGGCAGCACCTGCACGAGCGCGCCGGTGGCCGTGCCCCGCCAGGAGACCAGGAGCCCCAGCGGCACCCCGAGCCACACCCCGTTCGGCGTCCCGAGCAGCGCCGCGCCCAGCACCCGCCCGGCGTGGGCGTCGACCGTCGCCGCGTAGACCGCCGCCGCCAGCCCCGCGCCGACCGCGAGGACCAGCACCGTGCACAGCGCCGAGACCGCCGGGCGCACGCCCCGGTGCAGCACTTCCCAGCGGCGCGGCAGCGGTGCGCGCCGGGCGGCCAGCACGGTGATCAGCAGGACGCCGAGCACCCACACCGCCCCGCCGAGCAGCGAGGGGCCGGTCCGCACGGAGAAGCCCACCGACGCCTTGGCCCGCGCCAGCCCGGCGAGCCGGTCCGGCAGCCCGCCGCCGATGTTCCCGATGTCCCCGAGCCCCGGGATCACCAGGCCACCACCGCCGTTCGTGCCACCGAGGCCGAGCCCGCTGCCGTCGATCGTGACCGTGTCCGAGCCCACCCAGGCCAGCCCGCCGAGCAGCAGCAGGAAGAGCACCGCCACCGTGCCCGCCCGCAGGGCGAGTTCGCGCGGCGGCACCGTGGCACCGGCGGTGCGCAGCGACCGCGCGAAGACCAGGCCCAGCAGGAGCGCGCCCGCCAGGCTCACGCCCAGTGGCGCGATTTCGATGGCGCTGTGCGCCGCCGCGCCCTTCAGACCGAAGGCTTCGAGATCGCCCGAAGGAGTGACGGAGCCGCCCACCGCGAGTACGACGGCGGCCGCGGT
Organism: Streptomyces sp. NPDC020379; assembly: GCF_044387105.1. Lineage (NCBI taxonomy): Bacteria > Bacillati > Actinomycetota > Actinomycetes > Kitasatosporales > Streptomycetaceae > Streptomyces > Streptomyces sp. NPDC020379. The sequence continues at coordinate 16,609 of NZ_JBIRVR010000001.1, read as the reverse complement.
CATCGGACCCAATGCACCCGCCGTATCCGCACCGAGTAAATGCAGCCCGAGTGCCGCAATTCCCGCCATAGCGAGAAAAGCCCAGCTCACAGTGGCTATTGAGGTAAGAATCAGTTCCGCCGCGGAGAGAGGGCCGATCCTGCGCCCACGCCTTTTCCCGATCATCACGGACCCCCCGATCCCGCCGCGCTGCCCGGATCCGCATGATCCGTGCGTATCCGTGGTGGTAACCACTCTCAGGGTGTGTTTCGGGTCCGTCAACGGCGCTCGTCGAGGGGTCGCGCCCGTCCCCGACTTTCGGTTCGGGGACTGTGCCTGAAATAGTTCCTCCCGATGTTCGCCATCCCTAGACTCCCTGTGCAGGGGGCTCATCGGGGGACAAGTAGTGGGGCATGGAGTGCCGGAACTCGTACTGGAATTGAATGGACAGACCTGGACGCTCGATCCGTCCCGGTCGTACACCTTGGGGCGCGATCCGCAGGGTGACATGGTCTTGCAGGACGCTCGCGTCTCATGGAGGCACGCCACGGTGCGGTGGGGCGGGCGCGGCTGGGTCATCGAGGACCACGGCAGCACCAACGGCACATACGTGCAGGGGCAGCGGATCCACCAGATGGAAATCGGCCCAGGTTCGACCGTGCACCTGGGCAACGCGACGGACGGCCCGCGGCTGAATCTCGCCGCCGCCGGTGCCGGTGCCGGTGTCGGAGCTCCCGCCCCGGATCTCTACAGCGCGCAGACCGCGATGGCCGCCCCGCAGGCTCCGGCGCATCACCAGCCGCCGCATCACCAGCAGCCCGGGGCCGGCTGGCAGCAGCCCCCCTACCAGCAGCAAGGGCAGGACGCCTGGCAGCAGCACCAGCAGCAGGCGCACCACCAGCAGCAGGCGTACATCCCGCAGCAGGCGCCGGAGCCCGCGCAGCAGCCGCCGGCGCACGGTGGCACCCCGCCGCAGGGCGGCGGTAACCCGCCGGTCTACGGCGACCGCAGCCCGACCAGCTTCCACCAGATGGCCGTCGGCCGCGGTGTGATGCGCATCGGCCGTGCCCTGGAGAACGAGCTGGTCGTCTCCGACCTCCAGGTCTCCCGGCACCACGCCGAGTTCCGGGCCACCGGTGACGGCCGCTTCGAGATCGTCGACCTCGGCAGCCACAACGGCACCTATGTCAACGGCCAGCCGGTCAGCCGGCAGCTCATCGGCCCCCACGACATCGTCGGTGTCGGCCACTCCACCTTCCGCCTGGTCGGCGACCGGCTGGAGGAGTTCGTCGACACCGGCGACGTCTCCTTCTCCGCCCGCCATCTGACGGTCACGGTCGACGGCGGCAAGCAGATCCTCAAGGACGTCTCCTTCGGCGTCCCCGAGAAGTCCCTGATCGCCGTCATCGGCCCGTCCGGCTCCGGCAAGTCCACCCTGCTCAAGGCGCTCACCGGCTACCGCCCGGCCAACGAGGGCGACGTCCTCTACGACAACCGCAATCTCTACAAGCAGTTCGCCGAGCTGCGCCAGCGCATCGGTCTGGTCCCGCAGGACGACATCCTGCACAAGGAACTCACCGTCCGTAAGGCGCTGCGCTACGCGGCCAAGCTCCGCTTCCCCGGCGACACCGCGGCCTCCGAGCGCGAGGCCCGGATAGGCGAGGTGCTGACCGAGCTCAAGCTCGACATCCACGCGGAGAAGAAGGTCACCTCCCTCTCCGGCGGTCAGCGCAAGCGCGTCTCCGTCGCCCTGGAGCTGCTCACCAAGCCGTCACTGATCTTCCTGGACGAGCCCACTTCCGGCCTCGACCCGGGCATGGACCGCGATGTGATGCAGCTGCTCCGCGGCCTCGCCGACGACGGCCGCACGGTCCTGGTGGTCACCCACTCCGTCGCCGAACTCGCCATCTGCGACAAGCTGCTGGTCATGGCGCCGGGCGGCTCCGTCGCCTACTTTGGGCCGCCCGAGGAGGCGCTCAACTTCTTCGGCTACGACACCTGGGCGGACGTCTTCTCCGCCTTCGAGAACTACCGCGACTACGACTGGTCGGGCCGCTGGCGCGGCTCGCAGCACTACCAGATGTACGCCGCGGACATCGACGCCGTCGCCCCGCAGTCCGTACACGTCCAGCCGCAGATGGTCCGCCCGCCCAAGCCGCAGAGCTGGGGCTCCCAGCTGTGGACCCTGATGCGCCGGTATATCTCGGTCATCGCCTCGGACCGCGGCTTCATGGGCCTGATGCTGGTCCTGCCCGCGGTGCTCGGCGGGGTGAGCTGTGTGATCCCCGCCGACTACGGCCTCGCGCCCCCGGACAAGGGCCACTTCAACCAGGACGCCGGCACGATCATCCTGATCCTCGCGGTCGGCATGTGCTTCTCCGGAGCCGCCAACTCCGTGCGCGAGCTGATCAAGGAACGGGTCATCTACGAACGGGAACGCGCTGTCGGCCTGTCCCGCTCCGCGTATCTGATGTCCAAGGTCGTCGTCCTCGGCGCGATCACCGCGGTGCAGGCCGTCCTCATCTGCGCCATCGGCTTCTCGGTCCGCAAGCTGCCCGAGCAGGGCCTGATCCTCACATCCGTGCCCGCGGTCGAGCTCTGCCTCGTGATCACCGCGCTCGGCTTCACCTGCATGATGATCGGCCTCGTGATCTCCTCCCTGGTGAAGACCAGCGAGAAGACCATGCCGCTGCTGGTGATGTTCGCGATCGTCCAGGTCGTCTTCACCGGCATCATGTTCAAGATCTACGATTCGCCCGGCATCGAGCAGTTCGCCTGGCTGATGCCGGCCCGCTGGGCCATCGGCGGCCTCGCCGCGACGCTGGACCTGTCGCACATCATGGCGCCGATGGACAAGAACGACCGCAACAACGTCGACCCGCTGTGGGCGCACACCGCGAGCCAGTGGGGCATCGACGTCGTCGTCCTCATCGCCCTCGGCGTCCTCTGCGGCTTCGCGGTCGTCCGGCTGTTGCGCCGCCACGAGCCCGAGGTCATGCGCAAGTAACGCCACCTCCACGAACGCCGAAGGGCGGCACCCGGACCGGGTGCCGCCCTTCGGCGTTCGTGCTGTCCGTCGAGGCCGCTCAGTAGGCGGAGTTGACGTTGTCCATCGAGCCGTACACCTTGGCCGCGTAGTTGCAGGCGGCGGTGATGTTGGCGACCGGGTCGTAGATGTCCCAGGAGGTGCCGTCGACGTGGTACGCCTTGAAGGTCGGGTCGATCACCTGGAGCAGACCCTTGGAGGGGATGCCCGCGGCGGCGTTGGAGTCCCAGTTGTTGATCGCCTGGGGGTTGCCCGTCGACTCGCGCATGATGTTGCGCTTGATGCCGTCGTAGGTGCCGGGGATGCCCTTGGCGCGCATGATGTCGAGCGCCTCGGTGATCCAGCCGTCGAGGTTGTTCGCGTAGGTCTTCTTCGCGGGGGCCGGGGCCGGGGCGGGGGCGGCCTGGACCGGCTTGCGCTCCTCGGAGCGGCTCGCGGCCTCCTTGTCGGCCCGCTCCTTGTCGGCCTTCGCCTTGGCGTCGGCCTCGGCCTTCTGCTTGGCCTCGGCCTCGCTCTTCGCCAGCTTGGCGGCGTTGTCCGACTGCTTGCCGAGCTGCTCCTGCTGGTCCTGCACGCCGAGGGCGGAGGCGCTCCACGCGACGGGCTTGACCGCGATCGACTGGGTGTCGGCGTCGGCCTTGCCGCCGGGGACGGCCGCGAACGCCAGGGCTGCGACACCCGCTGCGGCGATGCCGGCGGCGGAGAACTTGTGGACCTTCGTCAGACGGCTATAGCCGGAGATGGGGGAGCGCATGCTGAGCTGAACCTCTTCCAATCGCTTGAGTCGCAGTGGCCCGGATCGGCGCGTTCGAATGAGCGCCGCGTCTCGATCGACGGCGCCCTGCGACTGGGCAATTGTTAGCGGCCGCAAAATGCTGTGGCAAAGGTGTGACGTACTACCCGGCTTCGTTGCGGAGGGGCTCGCGCGGGGGTGCCGGAACAGGGCGGAATCGCCCCGGCTACCCGCTTACGGCGGCCTTACACATCCACTAGTCCGGGTCGTAGGTGATCTGCGTCCTATGCCGGGGCTCACACCGGGGGCAGTCGCGCCTCACCCGGTGTGAGCACCCTGGAGCTTTGCGTATGTGATCGTTTGCTCAGATCTCCACCAGCACCTGGTCCAGGCTCTTGCGGACCAGGTCCGGCACTTCGCAGTCCGTGGCCGGATACCCGACCGGAATCACCGCAAACGCCTTCTCGTTCACCGGCCGCCCCAGCACCTCGGACAGGAACCGCATCGGGCTCGGCGTGTGCACCAGGGCCGCCAGCCCCGACAGGTGCAGCGCCGACAGCAGCATCCCGACCGCGATGCCCACCGACTCGTCCACGTAGTAGTGCTTGCGCTTGTCACCGTCCGCGCCCAGCCAGTACCGCTGCTGGAAGACGACGATCAGGGCGGGCGCGTCCGTCAGGTGCGGCTTGACCTCGTCCGTGCCCAGCGGCCGCAGCGCCGCCAGCCACTCCTCGCCCAGCCGCCCGTCGTAGGAGATCCGTTCCTCCTCCTCGGCGGCCGCGCGGATCCGCCGCCGCACCTCGGGGTCCTTCACCAGGACGAACGTCCACGGCTGCTGGTGCGCCCCGGAGGGCGCCGTGGCCGCGCACGCGATCGCGTCCCTGACCACCTGCTCCGGCACCGGGTCCGTGGAGAACTGCCGTACGGTCCTGCGCCCGTCCATCCGCTCGCGCAGCTCGGCGGCGCGGGCCAGGGACTCGGCGGCGGGCATCCGCTCGGGGCGATAGGGCACCGGCCGGTAGGGATCGCCGTGGGTCGGTGTCCACTGTGTCGTTGGTATAGACATGCTCCGAGTCTGGTCCGGGACGGCGGCCGTGCGGGGCGGATCGCGGAAATCGCCCGCCGCCCTCTCCGTGTCCACCGGGCCGGATCAGGGGCCGGCCAGGGCGGATCGGGGGCGGCCCGGGACCTCCGACTTAGGCCGCGGGTCCGGGGCCCGGGCCTCCGAGGGTCCGATACGCCCCCTGACCCACCTCGGTACCGTGACCACATGACCACCGGCCCACGCTCCGGCCTCACCGCCGTGAGTACCGCACTCCTCGCCATGAGCAGGCACCTCCAGGTGCGCGACGTCCTCAAGACGATCGTCGTCTCCGCCCGCGAACTCCTGGACGCCGAGTACGCCGCGCTCGGCGTGCCGGACGACCACGGCGGCTTCGCCCAGTTCGTCGTCGACGGCGTCAGCGAGGAGCAGTGGAAGGCCATCGGGCCACTGCCCCGGCAGCACGGCATCCTCGCCGCGATGCTCCACGACGCCACCCCGCAGCGCCTCGGCGACGTCCGCGAGGACCCCCGCTTCGAGGGCTGGCCCGAGGCCCACCCCGACATGAGCGACTTCATCGGCATGCCCGTCGCCGACGGCGAGGAGATCCTCGGCGCCCTCTTCCTCGCCAACAAGAGGTGTCCCAAGCCGGCCGGCGGCTGCGCCTTCACCACGGAGGACGAGGAGCTCCTCGGGGTCCTCGCGCAGCACGCCGCCATAGCCCTCACCAACGCCCGGCTCTACGAACGCAGCCGCGAGCTCACCATCGCCGGGGAGCGCGCCCGCCTCGCCCACGAGCTGCACGACGCCGTGGCCCAGAAGCTCTTCTCCCTGCGCCTGACCGCCCAGGCCGCCACCGCGCTCGTCGACCGCGACCCCGCACGTGCCAAGGACGAGCTGCACGAGGTGGCCCGGCTCGCCGCCGAGGCCGCCGACGAGCTGCGCGCCGCCGTGGTGGAGCTGCGCCCCGCGGGCCTCGACGAGGACGGGCTCGTCGCCACCCTGCGCACCCAGGTCCAGGTCCTGGACCGGGCCCACACGGCCCGCGTCACCTTCGCCGCCCACGGCGTACGGGCCCTGCCGGCCGCCCAGGAGGAGGCCCTGCTGCGCGTCGCCCAGGAGGCCCTGCACAACGCCCTGCGGCACTCCGGCGCCGAGCATGTGGACGTCACCCTCACCCGGGTCGGCCAGGGCGCCGGGCTGTGCGTCACCGACGACGGGCGCGGCTTCGAGCCCGGCGCCGTCCGCCGGGCGGGCCGCCACCTCGGACTCGTGTCCATGCGCGACCGGGCGGCCGGTGTCGGCGGCAGTCTGACCGTTACCTCGGCGCCCGGGAAGGGCACCGCGATCGAGATGGAGGTGCCAGGTGGCTGAGGAAAGAGTGATCCGGATCCGGGTGCTGCTGGTCGACGACCACCAGGTGGTCCGCCGGGGCCTGCGGACGTTCCTGGAGGTCCAGGACGACATCGAGGTGGTCGGGGAGGCCGCCGACGGCGCCGAGGGCGTGGAGCGGGCCGAGGAGCTGCGCCCCGACGTCGTCCTCATGGACGTGAAGATGCCCGGCACCGACGGCATCGAGGCGCTCCGCAGGCTCCGGGAGCTCGACAACCCCGCCCGGGTGCTGATCGTCACCAGCTTCACCGAGCAGCGGACCGTGATCCCCGCCCTGCGGGCCGGCGCGGCGGGCTATGTCTACAAGGACGTGGACCCCGAGGCCCTCGCCGGTGCGATCAGGTCCGTGCACGCCGGGCACGTCCTGCTGCAGCCCGAGGTGGCGGGCGCCCTGCTGTCCCAGGAGGAAGCGGGCAACGGCCAGGGGAGAGGCAACGCGCTCACCGAGCGCGAGCGGGAGGTGCTCGCCCTGATCGCCGACGGCCGGTCCAACCGCGAGATCGCCCGCGCCCTCGTCCTGTCCGAGAAGACTGTCAAGACCCACGTGTCGAACATCCTGATGAAGCTGGACCTCGCCGACCGCACCCAGGCGGCCCTGTGGGCGGTCCGGCATGGCATCGGAGCCTGATCGCGGGTAACCGGAACGTCGTCTTCAGATCAGAGATTCATACGGTCGTGTGGTGGTCCACCTGGTCCCGCAACCTGACCGTCCGTGACCCGTTTTCCATGGCGTACCGCGGCGGCTGGCCGTGGCAACGTTTCAGGAAGGTCATCAGAAGAGTGAAGAACATGAAGAAGGTCGCTGCCGTCACGATCGCCCTCGGCGGTCTCGCCTTCGCGGGCGCCGGTGCGGCCTCCGCCAACCAGGCCCACGGCGAGGCGAAGGACTCCCCCGGTGTCGTCGCCGGCAACGTCATCCAGGCGCCGGTCGGCGTGGACGCCAACGTGTGCGGTGACACCGTCAACGTGGTGGGCTTCCTCAACCCGGCGTCCGGGAACCTCTGCGTCAACAAGTAATCGACGTATCGTCTGCCCGGATCCGCGCGGCTGCGGGCCCGGGCAGACGGGGGCGATCACTCGTCCGAATGAGGGCAAACACCGCCGATGGCCGTGCCATCGGCGGTGCGCTGGCGTTCATATCTACGCGACCCCGCGGCTGGGGTCGTCAAGGACATCAGCAGAAGGAAGACCCCTCCATGAACAGTGCCAAGAAGGTTGCCCTCGTCCTGGCCGCGACGGGCATGGCGCTCGGCGCCTCCGTCGGCGCCGCCGGCGCCCACGACTTCGACGGCTCCTTCGCCGACGGCGTCGCCAAGGGCTCGCCCGGCATCGTCTCCGGCAATGTCATCCAGATCCCGGTGCAGGTGCCGCTCAACGTCTGCGGCAACTCCATCGACATCCTGCTCGCGATCCTGAACCCGACGTTCGGCAACACCTGCGTCAACTCCTGATCCGACGCGCGCCGACTCAGGGCCGGAGAGGCCCCGCGATCCTCGCGGGGCCTCTCCGCTGTCCTCAGGGTCTTTCAGACCCGCCGCTCGACCATCGCGTTGTACGCCGCCACCTGTGCCCGCCGGGCGACCCGCTCCACCGGGCGCAGCGCCTGTGCCCGCGCCGTCATCTCCGACGCGCTGACCGCGCCGCCGTGCTCACGGCCCCCGCCGTCCCCCGGCGCGTACGCGATCGAGATCAGCGCGCCCACCCGCTGCGCCAGCTCCAGCACCCGCACCGCGCGCGGCGGATATCCGGGAGCGAGCACCTCGCGGCCCCGCTCGGCCCGTGCGCGATACGCCTCCAACGCCGCCTGGGCCACCGGGCCCGAGCCCGCCACATCCAGCCGGGTGAGCGCCTCGGTCGCGTCGCGCAGCGCCTCCGCCAGCTCCCGCTCGGCCTCGCCCAGCGAGGGCACGTCCGCGGGCGGGGCCTCGCGCACGGGCAGGCAGTGCCACACCACCTCCACGTGCACATCACCGGCCGGGCCCGCCTCGTGGACCTCCGGCACCAGGCCCAGGGCGGCACCGCAGGCGATGACGGCCTCCTCGGCCTCCAGGGCCCGTGCGTTGAACTCCGGCGGCCCGCTGAGGCCCAGCGGATGGCCGGGCACCGGCAGCGCGAGGCGCAGCCCCGTCGCCCCGAGCGCGCGGAGCCGGCCGAGAGCCAGGGTCAGACCGACCGGCCCGGACTCCCCGGGCAGACCGGTGACGCGGTGCACGGCGTCGTCACCCGTGATCCGGTGCGCGGCGTCATCGGGAGAGGTGAATCCGGCAATGAGGGCATTTCCCCACGCAGTGAGCCGTCCTGAACGGTGTTCGTCGAGCATGGCCCCAGCCTAAGGACCGGCACCGACAACGGGTGGCGTAAGTTCTTCCCTGGGGGCTGTCCCTGGGGGCTTGGCCTTACAGGCGCAAGCGACGACGACACTGCAATGGGAGACAACGCGCTCATGAGCGAAGTGCTGGAACTGGTGGACGTATCCGTGGTCCGCGAGGGCCGGGCTCTGGTGGACCAGGTCTCCTGGTCGGTCAAGGAAGGGGAGCGCTGGGTCATCCTCGGCCCCAACGGCGCCGGCAAGACCACCCTCCTCAATGTCGCCTCCAGCTATCTCTTCCCCACCACGGGCACCGTCAAGGTCCTGGGGGAGAAGCTCGGCGCGGTCGACGTCTTCGAGCTCCGCCCCCGCATCGGCGTGGCCGGTATCGCCCTCGCCGACAAGCTGCCGCGCAGCCAGACCGTCCTGCAGACGGTCCTCACCGCCGCCTACGGCATGACGGCCACCTGGCAGGAGGACTACGAGGAGGTCGACGAGCAGCGCGCCCGCGCCTTCCTCGACGTCCTCGGCATGACGGAGTATCTGGACCGGAAGTTCGGCACCCTCTCCGAGGGCGAGCGCAAGCGCACCCTCATCGCCCGCGCGATGATGACCGACCCCGAGCTGCTGCTCCTCGACGAGCCCGCCGCGGGCCTCGACCTGGGCGGCCGCGAGGACCTCGTGCGCCGCCTCGGCCGCCTCGCCCGCGACCCCCTCGCGCCCTCGATGCTCATGGTCACCCACCACGTCGAGGAGATCCCGCCGGGCTTCACCCACGTCCTGATGATCCGTCAGGGCAAGGTGCTCGCCGCGGGCCCCGTCGAGCTCGAGCTCACCTCCCGCAATCTCTCCCACTGCTTCGGCCTCCCCCTGGTCGTCGAGCGTCAGGGACAGCGCTGGACGGCCCAGGGTCTGCCCCTCTCCTGACCCCCCGTCCCACCGCGCGCCCGTCCCCGCGCACTGTCCGGCGGCCGCCGCCACGCCTACCATGAACACGTGGACACATGGGTGTGGTGGCTGGTCGCCGCCGTCGGACTGGGCATTCCGCTCGTCGTCACCGCGATGCCCGAGTTCGGCATGCTCGCCGTCGGAGCCGTGGCCGCCGCCGTCACCGACCGGCTCGGGGGCGGTGCCGTCAGCCAGTTTGTCGTCTTCGCCGTCGTCTCGGTCGCCCTCATCGCCGTCGTCCGCCCGATCGCCAACCGCCACCGCTCCCAGCGCCCCGCTCTGGAGACCGGCGTCGACGCCCTGAAGGGTCGCCAGGCGATCGTCCTGGAGCGGGTCGACGGCAACGGCGGCCGCATCAAGCTCGCCGGCGAGATCTGGTCCGCGCGCTCCTACGACGCCGAGCGCAGCTACGAGGCGGGCCAGCAGGTGGACGTCGTCGAGATCGACGGCGCGACGGCCCTCGTGCTGTGACCGCCGCCGACCGCCCCCGCGCGACGGCGGGGCACACCCGGAAACGAGCCGCGCACGGCTTGATATGCCCTCATTACCTGCACGGCGCCGCCGCGTTCTGAAAGACTTCACCGGAGAGATCAACACCGACAGGCACGGGGAGCCACGATGGAACCGATCATCATCGTCCTGATCATCTTGGTGGTGCTCGTCTTCATCGCCCTCATGAAGACGGTCCAGGTGATCCCACAGGCCAGCGCCGCGATCGTCGAGCGCTTCGGCCGCTACACCCGGACCCTCAACGCCGGTCTGAACATCGTCGTCCCCTTCATCGACTCCATCCGCAACCGCATCGACCTCCGCGAGCAGGTCGTGCCGTTCCCGCCGCAGCCGGTGATCACCCAGGACAACCTCGTCGTCAACATCGACACCGTCATCTACTACCAGGTGACCGACGCGCGCGCCGCGACGTACGAGGTCTCCAGCTTCATCCAGGCCATCGAGCAGCTCACCGTCACCACCCTGCGCAACATCATCGGTGGCATGGACCTGGAGCGGACCCTGACCTCCCGTGAGGAGATCAACGCGGCTCTGCGCGGCGTGCTCGACGAAGCCACCGGCAAGTGGGGCATCCGCGTCAACCGAGTCGAGCTCAAGGCGATCGAGCCGCCCACCTCCATCCAGGACTCGATGGAGAAGCAGATGCGCGCCGACCGTGACAAGCGCGCCGCGATCCTCACCGCCGAGGGCATCCGGCAGTCCCAGATCCTGACCGCCGAGGGAGAGAAGCAGTCCGCGATCCTGCGTGCCGAGGGTGAGGCCAAGGCCGCCGCCCTGCGTGCCGAGGGTGAGGCCCAGGCGATCCGCACGGTCTTCGAGTCCATCCACGCCGGCGACCCCGACGAGAAGCTCCTCTCCTACCAGTACCTCCAGATGCTGCCGAAGATCGCCGAAGGCGACGCCAACAAGCTCTGGATCGTGCCCAGCGAGATCGGCGACGCGCTCAAGGGCCTGAGCGGCGCCGTCGGGAACTTCGGCCCCATGGGTCCCTCGCGCTCCGGCGGCGGCCAGGGCCCGAAGGTCACCAAGGAGACCCCCCGCCGGGAGCAGCCGCCCATCGACTGACGCCCGGATCCGCGCCAGGTCAGCGACCCTCGACGGACGCCGGACCCTTCCTGCATGATCAGTAAGGCCCCTCGACCCCCTCAGGGCGGGGAGGCGACACACTGACCATGAAGGAGATGGCCTTGTCCATCTGGGAAGCACTCGCGATCTTCGCCGCGGGCATCGGCGCGGGCACCATCAACACCATCGTCGGCTCCGGCACCCTCTTCACCTTCCCGGTGCTCCTCGCCGCCGGACTCCCCCCGATCACCGCGAACGTCTCCAACACCCTCGGCCTCGTCAGCGGCAATGTCAGCGGCGCCATCGGCTACCGCCGCGAACTGCGCGGCCAGCGCCGCCGCGTCCTGCGCTTCGGTCTCACCGCCCTGATCGGCGGCCTCGCCGGAGCGATCCTGCTGCTCGCGCTCCCCTCCAGGGCCTTCGACACGATCGTGCCCGCCCTCATCGGCCTCGCACTGATCCTCGTCGTCCTCCAGCCCCGGCTCGCCCGGGCGCTCGCCCGCCGCCGCGAACGCAACGGCACCGCCGACGCCCCCACCGAGGGCGGCGTCGCCCTCCTCCTCGGCCTCCTGCTGGCCAGCGCCTACGGCGGCTACTTCGGCGCGGCCCAGGGCGTCCTCTACCTCTCCCTGATGGGCCTGCTGCTCCGCGACGACCTCCAGCGCGTCAACGCCCTCAAGAACGTCCTCGCCGTCGTCGTCAACGGCGTCGCCGCGCTCTTCTTCCTCTTCGTCGCCGACTTCGACTGGACCGCCGTGCTCCTCATCGCCGTCGGCTCCACCCTCGGCGGCCAGCTGGGCGCCAGGATCGGGCGCCGCCTGCCGCCCACCGCGCTGCGCGGCGTCATCGTCGTGGTCGGCGTCGTGGCCATCGTGCAGATGCTGCTGAAGCACTGACGAAAACGGTGCGGGGCCGGGGGGACAATCCCCCCCCGGCCCCGCACCGCTCAGACGGACACCGCCACCCGGCCCGCCAGCCACTCCGGCAACCCCTCCCGCGCGCCCAGCGCGAGCACGAGCGCGTCCGCCGGGGTCGGCTCGAACGGCGCGGCCAGCAACCGCATCCCCGCCTGCTCCGGCGTACGGTCCGCCTTGCGGTGGTTGTCCTCCGCGCACGCCGCGACCGTGTTCAGCCAGCTGTCCTCGCCCCCGCGCGAGCGCGGCACCACGTGGTCCACCGTCGTCGCCCGCCGGCCGCAGTACGCGCACCGGTGCCCGTCCCGCACCAGCACCCCGCGCCGCGACCACGGAGCCCGTCTTCGGAACGGGACCCGTACGTACCGGCACAGCCTGATCACCTGAGGCACCGGCACCTCGACCGCCGACGCCCGGACCCGCCGTCCTGGCCGCGCCTGCTCGACCACGGCCTTGCCCTGGAGCACGAGCACCACCGCACGCCGCAGCGACACCGTCGCCAACGGCTCGAAACTCGCATTGAGCACCAACGTCTCCCGCATCGCACACCTCCCGGCCCGTCCCCGCCCCAGCGGCAAAGATGGCTCAACTGTGCCCCTGGACAGATCGGGAGACAACGTAATTTCGGTGCGGTGAAAGGGAGTTGAAGCGCGAGGGAAAAGGGGGGAACGCTCCGGACCCTTCCCCCGTGTGTCACAGGGCCCGGAGCGTACGACAGCGGACGCGGCCGCCCGGCGCGATGCCGGACTCCGGCAGGCGGCCGGCGCACGCGCGCCCCGCCGCCCCCGCCACTGCGGTGTCCACTGCCCGACGGCCATGCGGAGCCGTCAGCCATGCACCACTGTGCGAGCCGGGGCGGCGGGGCGCAACGGATTTTCCGGTCGGTCCCCGCCGGTACGGGCCTCAGCCGGCGGCCGGCGCCTCGTACTCCCCGATCAACTGCGCCCGGCCCAGGGTGTGGAAGCGCAGGTTGAAGCCCACGACCGCGGGCGACGCGTCGGCGTCCGGGCCCAGCTTCTCCTTGTCCACCGCGTAGACCGTGAACACGTAGCGGTGCGAGCCGTCGCCGGGCGGCGGAGCGGCACCGCCGAAGTCCCGCGTGCCGTAGTCGTTGCGCGCGTGGACGGCGCCCTCGGGCAGCCCCTTCAGCTCACCGCTCCCCGCCCCGGCGGGCAGCTCCGTCACCGACACCGGAAGGTCGAACAGCACCCAGTGCCAGAAGCCGCTGCCGGTCGGCGCGTCCGGGTCGAAGCACGTCACGGCGAAGCTCTTCGTGCCTTCCGGAAACCCCTCCCAGCGCAGCTGCGGCGAGAGATTGCCCCCGGAGAAGACCTGGGCGTCGCCCAGCGTCCCACCGGGCGTCAGATCATCGCTCACCACCGTGAACGAGGCCACCGGCGGGTGGAATTCATGGGGGAGCGGCGGTCGCTTCTGCTCGGGCACTTCGGTGCCTCCTTGTACGCGCGGACGATGAAGCCGCCAGCCTAACCAGGCACGGCCCGCGCGGGCTGCGACCATACGGAGTGTGCTCCGACAGCTTCTTCTCCCCCGCCGACGACCGGCCGGGCGCGCCCTGCGCGCGCTGACCGCCCTCCTCGCCGCTCTGCCCCTGCTCCTGCTGCCCGCCTGCTCGTCCGGCGGCCACAAGAGCGGGAAGACGACCTCGACCGCGAGCCCGGCGCGTGACACCCCGGGCTCCGCCGGGGCCCCCGCCTGGGCGAAGGGCATGCGGACGATCACCCCGGACCGGTTGCCCGCCGAGGCCCGCAAGACCCTCGAACTCATCGACAAGGGCGGCCCCTTCCCGTACGACAAGGACGGCACCGTCTTCGGCAACTACGAGAACCGGCTGCCGAAGCAGGCCCGCGGCTACTACCACGAGTACACCGTCCCCACCCCCGGCTCCCGCACCCGCGGCGCGCGCCGCATCATCACCGGGAACCACGCCGAGCGCTTCTACACCGGCGACCACTACGAGACCTTCGAAGCGGTGGTAAAACCATGACCGGCCCACTGCCCGCACCCGGCCTCACCGGCCTCTTCATCGGCACCGTCCCGCCGGGGCTCTACCGGCTGCCGCCCACCGAGACCGCTTCCCGCGTCATCTCGCTCGCCGCCGAGGCCGACTGGCGGATGGCCACCGTGCCGCTGGGGGGAGTGACGGGCAAGGCCGGTTTCCTCGACCGCTGCGCGACCGCCCTCGACTTCCCCCAGTGGTTCGGCCACAACTGGGACGCCCTCGCCGACTGCCTCACCGACCTCTCCTGGTGGCGCGACGAGAGCAAGGCCCGCGGCTACCTCCTCCTCGTGGAGGGCTGGGACGCCTTCCGCGAGGCGGCCCCCAAGGACGCCCGCACGGCGGAGGCGGTCCTCGGCGACGCCGTCGACTACTGGGCCGACGGCGAGTCACCCCTGGCGGTCCTGCTCGGCTGACCTCGCACCCGCCGTACGGACCGCTCTCCTTCCGGCCCGTACGGCGCGGGCGGCGGCCCTGGTCAGAACCAGTTGCGCCGGCCGCCGACCTCCGCGAGCCACTGGTGGAGGTAGGCGGCCCAGTCCGTCTGTCCGTACGACGACAGGTCGACGGTGAACGAGCGGTACGTGTCACTGCCCTCGCTGAACAGCCCGGACTTCTTGTCCATCTCCAGCACCACATCCATCTCGCGGTCGTCCGCGACGAACGACAGCTCGACCTCCTCCAGACCGCGGTACTGCGACGGCACCCGGAACTCGATCTCCTGATAGAAGGGCAGCCGTTGCCGCGTCCCGGAGAGGTGGCCCTGCTCCAGATCCGCGCTCTTGAACGCGAAGCCCAGCCGGCCGAACGCGTCGAGGATCGCCTGCTGAGCGGGGAGCGGATGCACGTGCACCGGATCCAGGTCGCTGGAGTCCACGGCCCGGGCGATCGCCAGATGAGTGGTGACACCGACCCGCATACCGGTCAGATGCCGCCCCAGGAAGGTCGTCACCGGCGTCTCCCAGGGCACCTCCAGCCCGAACGGCACCACGTGCACCGCACCGGCCTGCACCTCGAAGGCGCCACCCAGCCGCACACGGGTGAATTCGACGTCCTTCTCGTGCTCCTCCTCGCCACCCTCGACCTCCACCCGGGCCTGGAGCCCCACGGACAGCCCCTGGATCCGCTGCGCGACCGAACCGCCCTCGATCCGCACCTCGCCCTGGACGACCCCGCCGGGGAGGACGTTCTCCTCGAACAGCACCGTCTCGACCGAAGCACCCCCGGCCCCCAGACTCGCCAGCAGCTTCTTGAACCCCATGCCCCTCTTCTTCCTCCCCGAGCCCGCCCGTGTCACGGGCCCTTCCAGTACGCTCGATCAGCATGATCGCCGCGCCTGACCGTATGCCGATCGCCCGGCACTTCTTCGACCGTCCCGTGCTGGAGGTCGCCCCTGACCTGCTCGGCCGCACCCTCGTACGGACCAGCCCAGCCGGATCGATCGAGCTCCGCATCACGGAGGTCGAGGCATACGCGGGCCAGGCGGACCCCGGCTCGCACGCCTACCGCGGCCGTACCGAGCGGAACGCCGCGATGTTCGGACCCCCGGGTCATGCGTACGTCTACTTCATCTACGGCATGTGGTTCAGCCTGAACCTCGTCTGCGGCCCGGAGGGCACGGCGAGCGGAGTGCTGCTGCGGGCCGGCGAGGTGCTCAAGGGCGCGGAGCTCGCCCGCGAGCGACGCCCGAAGGCACGGAAGGACCGCGAACTCGCCCAGGGCCCGGCACGCCTGGCCACGGCGCTCGACGTCGACCGCAGCCTCAACGGCGCCGATCTCTGCGCGGGCCCCGACGCACCGCTGGCCCTCCTCACAGGCCACCCGATCCACCCCGGCCGGCTGCGCAGCGGCCCCCGGACGGGAGTGGGCGGCGAAGGCGCGACCCACCCGTGGCGCTTCTGGGCGGACGGCGACCCGACGGTCAGTCCCTACCGCGCACATGTGCCGCGCCACCGGGGCAAGAGGGACACATAGGAACGGTGCTTGACTCCGGGCCGCGGAAGACCTAACGTAGCCCGAGCCGCTTGAGACGGACGGCGCCTTGTGCGCGGACCGGTGGGCGGCACCACCACTACTGACGAGGATCACCCCGGATCGGGGTCTTATTTCGCTGTGCCGAAATAAGACTCGATCGGCTCGATTAGGAGCCGCACGGGAAAGCCGCTAAAGTAGTGGACACGCCGGAAGGCGAAACCCCGCTCCAACAGGGGGCCGGAAATGAATTCCGAACCGGGAACGGAACGGAAAACGGATCTGGTAAGGTTGGAAACACGAAATACCGAAGGGAAGCGCCCGGAGGAAAGCCCGAGAGGGTGAGTACAAAGGAAGCGTCCGTTCCTTGAGAACTCAACAGCGTGCCAAAAGTCAACGCCAGACTATAAAACACCCCGTCCCTGGCCTTCGTGGCCGGGACGCGGTTCCTTTGAAAGTCCTGCTGGTCCTTCGGGGCTGACAGGCAACAACACAGCGAGGACGCTGTGCATGGCCGGGCTTATTCCGCCTGGCTGTGCCGCTCAACGCGAGTGTGACCGGCAGTTTTTAATTAAACGCAGCCCGGTAGGCATTCACGGAGAGTTTGATCCTGGCTCAGGACGAACGCTGGCGGCGTGCTTAACACATGCAAGTCGAACGATGAAGCCGCTTCGGTGGTGGATT